>CAVPNC010000001.1:0-42476 GCA_963706695.1 uncultured Chloroflexia bacterium
GGGCCAGCTGCCCCAGCTCGGCCGGGGGACGGCTGTAGACGATGTCGGTGATGGCCGTGGCGAGGTCGGCCGCGTCGATCTCCAGGGCTGCCGGGATCGGACTGACGCAAGGCCGTGGCCGGGCCCCGTTCGTCCAGCGCCAGCAGCGTCGCCCGCACGCCCTCGACACCCAGCCACACGGCCGAGCCCTCATCACCCACCAGCCACCCTCGACCTCCGGCTCGTCGGAGCAGGACGCCGTCGTCGACGAGTCCCGCGATGGCGCCGGTGCCGGCCGCCAGCACCAGCCCGCGCGGAAGGGTCGTGCCGGCGGCATAGGCGGTGACGACATCGAGGATGATGCGCGGCGGTTGGGAGATGCCCAGGGCCGCCCAGGCTCGTGCCACGGCGGCTGCGTGCTCGGGCACGCTCGAGACCGCGCCGGCCACGCCGACGACCCCGTTCGCGACCGTGGCGGGCGCGTGCGCACCGAGGGCAGCCTCGACCGCGGCCGCGATGGCATCGGCTGGAGACGTGCCGCTGCTCCAGCCATTGGCGCCCGCGGCGCTGCCGCGTCCTACCACGGCGCCTGAGGCCGTAGCCATGAGCGCGCGGGTCGCGGTCGCGCCGGCATCGACGCCGATGAAATGAATTGACATCAGAGAGGCCTGAACTGTAGGTTCCTTTCGTCGATGCCTGATCGTAGCAACGAGCTCGCCCTCGGGAGCGCGAACCTGCATGCTGCTGATACGCCGCACCGAGGGGAGTGTCGGTGACCGCGACCCCGCGCCCTGCTGAGCATATCGAGCCCAGCACCAACCCGACCACCGCGATCCGCTCGATCCTGCCCGCCCTGCCGCCAGCCGAGCGACGCGTGGCCGAGGGCATCCTGGCGCAGCCCGCCGACATCGTCTTCCTGAGCATCAGCGACCTGGCCACTCGCGCCTCCACGTCCGAGGCCACGGTCGTGCGCCTCTGCCAGCGCGCCGGTTTCGCGGGCTACCCTGAGATGCGCCTGGCCATGGCGACCCAGGTCGGACGCAGCGCCGCGACACGACCAGCGCGCATCATCGGCACCGACATCGCGCCCGATGACCCGCTATCGGACATCGTGGCCAAGGTCGGCTTAGCGGCCAGTGCGGCCATCGGTGACACCGTCGAACAGCTCGACATCCAGGTCCTCGAGCAGGTCACCGCCGGCATCGCCGCGGCTCGCCGAGTGGAGATCTATGGCATCGGCGCCTCCGGGCTGGTAGCGCTCGACCTCGAGCACAAGCTCCGTCGCATCGGCTTGCCCGCAGCCGCCTCGGTCGATGGGCACCTGGCCCTGACCTCTGCCGCGGTGCTCACCCCCGACGACCTCGTGATCGGCCTCAGCCACAGCGGTGAGACGCTGGACGTCATCGACCCTGTGGCCGAGGCTCGCGCGCGCGGCGCGACCGCCGTGGCCATCACCAACTACCCCCGTTCGTCGCTGGCCAAGGCGGCCGACCACGTGCTCACGACCGCGGCCCAGGAGTCGCTTCTCCGCGCCGGCGCCATGGCCAGCCGCGCGGCGCAGCTGACGGTCGTCGACTGCATCTATCTGGCCGTCGCACAGCGCAACCACGAAGGACGTCGTGCTCGCGCTCGATCGCACCTCCGCCGCCCTGCGCACGCGGCGCCGTGGGGGCGGCGCCTGATGACCGCCGAGGTGCCTATGGCAGAGTGATCGGCTCGACCCGCTGACGATCCGGGCTCCAGCGACCCCATAGCCCGTACACCCATGCTCGAGGAGGAATATGAACAAGCTCCCGAAGCGAACGATCGCCTCGCTGCTGGCCACCATGCTGGCCGTGCCGATGGTGGCACCGGTCGCCATGGCACAGGACGAGACGACCGCTGATGACGTCACGCTGACCGTGTGGTCGTGGCGCCCCGAGGATGAAGACGCCTATAACGCCATCTTCGACGTCTACGAAGAGGCCAACCCCGGCGTGACGGTCGAGTTCGTGCCGTTCGTCAACACCGACTACAACACCATCCTCAGCACCGGCCTGACCGGCGATGGCGGCCCCGACGTCGTCCAGCTCCGTGCCTACGGCGGCCTGCAGCCGCTCATCGAGGCCGGCCAGCTGGTCCCGCTCGACGGCGAGATCGACCTTTCCAACTTCACCGACAACGTGCTCAAGGCGGCCACCGGTCTGTCCGACGGCCGCGTCTACGGCGCACCCTTCGCCTACCAGGCCTTCACCGCCTTCTACAACAAGGGCATCTTCGACGAGCTGGGCCTGACCGAGCCCGAGACGTGGGACGAGTTCGTGAACGTGCTCGACACGCTCAAGGAGAACGACATCATCCCCATCTCCACGCCCGGCGCGGACGTGTGGATGATGGCCATCGTGATGGACGCCATCGGCGCTCCCGCTACGGCGGCCAGGAGTTCGAGGCCGAGATCCTGAGCGGAGCCACCGACTTCAACGATGCCGACTACGTCGCGGCCATCGAGCTGATGCAGTGGCTCAACGACGAGGCCTACATCCCCGAGGACGTCATCGGCGTCAGCTACGACGACTCCCGGACGCTCTTCCTGACCGAGCTCGCCGGCATCTTCATCGGTGGTTCCTTCGAGATCGGCTTCTGGCGTGACAACGGGCCGGATCTCGACCTCGGCGTCTTCCAGATCCCGGCCCCGCCCGACTCGCTCGCCCCGGCCAGCGTCGTCGGCTGGATGGACGGCTCCTACGGCGTCAACGCCAACTCGGACAGCCCCGATGCGGCGAAGGCGCTCGTGGAGTGGATGGGCACGCAGGAGTTCGGCCAGCTCTTCACCGAGAACATCAAGCAGCTCTCGCCGATCCCGGGCACCACGCCCGACGACGAGCTGCTGGCCGAGTTCGCGGCGCTGTTCGAGGCATCGCCGGTCTCATACCTGCACCTCGTGAACTTCCGCTACGAGCAGCCGAACGGTGACGCCCTGCTGCGTGATGGCATCGCCGCCATGTGGCTGGGAGAGGCCACGCCCGAAGAGGTCGCTGCCGACGTGCAGATGGGTCTCGAGCAGTGGTTCACCCCGGGGGAATAGCGAGTAGATGACCGCGGGCTCAGCTCCCAGGTCCACCAAGCGCACCCGCCCCGCGTCGAACAACGGCGTGGGGCGGGCGGCGCCTCCGTGGCGGACCCGTCTGGTCTTCCTGGCGCCCGCATTCCTGCTCTACACCGTCTTTCTCATCTGGCCGCTGATCCAGGCGCTCTTCTTCAGCTTCTTCGAGTGGAAGGGCACCCTTCGCGGCGAGTTCACCGGCCTCGACAACTTCGTCGAGCTCTTCACCCGCTTCCCGCTCAACGAGCAGCTGCCACGAGCGTTCCTGCACAACATCGTCTTCTACGTCGCGACCATGGCCATCACCGTGGCCGTGGCACTCCTCTTCGCGGTCCTGCTCCAGAAGGCGCGTCGAGGGCGCGGGATCCTGCGCGTGGTCTACGTCCTGCCCTACATGATCAGCCCGCTCGTGGTGGGCTACATCTGGTCGCTCATCCTCAACCCCACCTTCGGGCCCGTGAACTCGGTGCTCAAGGACCTCGGGCTCGATGACCTCGCCCTGCCCTGGCTGGGTGATCCGGCGACCGCTTTCCCTGTGGTCATCATGGTCAACGCCTGGTACTACCTGGGTTTCCCGATGCTGCTGTTCGCGGCCGGACTCGCGGCCATCCCTGAAGACTACGCCGAGGCGGCCGAGGTCGATGGGGCCAGCTCGTGGCAGACGTTTCGCCACGTCACGTTCCCACTGCTGACGCCGGTCTTCGGGACCGTGGCCGTACTCGTCTTCATCTACTCCTTCAACGTCTTCGGCCTGGTCTGGTCCATGGGTGGTGTCGATGGAGGTCCCATCGGCTCGACCGACGTGCTGGGCCTGCTCTTCTACCGCACCGCCTTCGACGGCGGCATCAACGCCTTCGGCACGGCCTCCGCGCTCGCGGTGGTGATGTTCATCGCCATCTTCGGCGTGTCGATGACGGCGCGCTGGTGGTTCGGCCGGCTCGAGGACGGACTGGCATGACGACCCCGACCCAGGGCGGCGGGCCTCGGCGACGGCGCGTCAACCCGACCGGGGCGGCCATCTCCATCCTGCTGTGGGGCTACGTCTTCATCGTGCTGGCGCCGATGCTGCTCATCCTGCTCAACTCGATGCGGCCCACGCGGCAGATCTTCCGCGAGCCGATCGGGCTGCCGGAGTCCATCAACTTCGACAGCTACGTGCGAGCCTGGGGCGAGGCCAACTTCAGCGAGTACTTCCTGAACTCGGTCATCATCGTGGTGGCCTCGGTCACCCTTGCTACCGCCGTCTCGGCGCTAGCGGCCTACATCCTGGGTCGCCACAGCTTCCGCGGCAGCACCATGCTGGCCATCTTCTTCCTCTCCGGTCTGCTGCTGCCATTCCGCCTGGCCATCCTGCCGCTGTTCCTGCTGCTGCAGGACCTGGGCCTCGTCGACACGCGGCTGGGGCTCATCCTCGTCTACGCCGCCACCGGGGTCCCGTTCTCCGTCTTCATCCTCAGTGCCTACTTCCGGCAGCTGCCGGTGGACCTGGCCGAGGCGGCCAAGATGGACGGGGCAGGGGAGTACACGATCTTCGGGCGCAGTGATGCTGCCGCTGGTGCGGCCGGCGCTGGCCACCGTGGCCGTGTTCCAGTTCGTGCCCCTGTGGAACGACTTCTTCTTCCCGCTGGTGCTGCTGCGCTCGCAGGAGAAGTGGACGCTGCCGGTGGGCATGACGCGCTTCTTCGGTGAGTTCCAGACCGACTGGTCGACGCTCTTCGCGGGCATCACCATCACGACGCTGCCGCTGATCATCGTCTTCCTGCTGGCGACGCGCCAGATCATCGCCGGCCTCACCGCCGGCATCGGCAAGCTCTAGACGCCTCGGTTCCGACGCGGATCGACACGACCGGGACGGCTCAGGTGTCGAGCAGGATCCTCCGTGCGTTGTCGGCGTAGACCGTCTTGAGCACCTCGTCGGGCAGGCCGATGCCGTGGATCTGCCAGCGGCCCTGGAGCGGGTAGTCGCCCAGGTCGTAGTCGAACGACTCGTCGAAGGTCTCGAGGAAGCGGTAGAAGATGCGGTACATCTCGGGGTCGTAGCCGAAGTCGGTGCCGAAGAGGATGCGGTCGCTGTACTTGAGGAAGAACTCGCGCGAGCTGTAGGGCTGGCGGCCCAGCTCGCTGATGCGGGCCGAGATGTCGACGTACAGGTTGGGGTTGCGCTCGAGCATGCCGCTGACGAGGGCCAGGTCCTCCGAGGCGCAGCCGACGTGCGCGCCGATGAAGGTCGTGTCGGGGTGCCGCGCCACCACCCGCTCGAAGGCCGCGATGATCTCGTCGAAGCTGGCGAAGCCGTGCTCACCGGCTGCTGAGCGCGGCGGCCAGAAGTGCCAGTCGGGATGCTGCCGACAGCTCCTCCCAGCGCTCGTTGTGCTCGTCGAGCGGGTCGAAGAAGGCGATGGGATCGGCCACGTGCACGATGACCACCGTGCCCGTGCGGGCGCCACCGACCAGACCGGGTCGAGGCGGGGGTCGTCCACCGGCACGACCCGCCCCTCGGGATCGCGCGCTCGCAGCCCCAGCGGCTTCCAGGCCTTGAGGCCCACGGCTCCGCGCCGCACCGAGTCCTCGAAGCGCTGCGCCTCCATCTCGCCGAAGTCGGGGCGCTCGATCCACTCCTCGTAGGCCATCTGCGCGACGTGCGCGAAGCGCGTGGGGTGCGTACCGGCGTACTTCGCGTAGCGCTCGCTGAAGGCCTCGCCCTGGCCGCCATCGAGGTCCACGATGGTCTCGACCCCGGCCTCGTCGAGTGCGGCCAGCAGTTCCGACACCGGTCGCTTCGACCAGCCGTAGCTGAAGACCTCGCCGAGGTGGTTGTGGGCATCGACCACGCCGAAGCGGGGCTTGCTCGATGCGGTGCTCCCGCAGGCGCAGCCTGGAGACGGGTCGGTAGTCGGCAAGGCGCATGTCACGCACGAGTGGTTCCCCCGGGGGCCCGCTGGTCGGGCTACTTGATGCTGCCGGCGGTGAGGCCGCCGACGAGCCACTTCTCGATGACGATGAACAGGATCACCACCGGCACGATGGCGATGAGCGACGAGGTGAAGAGGTACTGCCACTCCACCCGGTACTGGCCCACGAAGGTGGTCACGCCGACGGTCAGGGGATGGATCTCGGCCGACTGCGCCAGGGTGAGCGCCACCACGAACTCGTTCCAGGCGGCGATGAAGGTGAAGATCGTGGCCGTGATGATGCCCGGCAGCGCCAGCGGCAGCGTCACCCGTCGCAGCACGCCCAGGCGCGAGGCCCCGTCGATCGAGGCCGCTTCCTCCAGCTCCACCGGGATGGTCGAGAAGTAGGCCACCATGATCCAGGTCGAGAAGGCCAGGTTGAAGGCCGCGTTCACGATGATGAGCGAGAGGTAGGTGTCGACGCCCGCGGCCGGGAAGATGTCGCCGATGATGACGAACTCGCGATAGATGCCGATGACCAGGGCCGTCGGCGCGAACATCTGCGTGATGAGCACCAACAGCAGGAACAGCAGCCGGCCGCGGTAGCGATAGCGAGCCGTGTAGTAGGCCGCCGGCAGGGCCACGAGGAGGACCAGGAGCGTGGCGAAGACGGAGATGATGAGGCTGCTGCGCAGGTAGCCCCACAGGGGCGCCTCCTCCCACACCGTCACGAAGTTGGAGAACTCGAAGCGGGTGGGCAGGTACTGCGCCGGGACGTTCACCAGCTGGTCGGCCGGCGAGAGCGCCGTGATGAGCATCTGGATGTAGGGCGCCATGAAGAAGAAGGCCACCAGCGCGCCCAGCCCCGTGAGCAACGCCTTCCTGATCGATGGTGCGCGCATGCCGGGCGCCCTCGTCGCGCTCACGTCACGCCCTCCGCCAGTCGACGACGCGGAGGTAGAGCAGGACGAAGACGAGGATGATCGAGAAGTTCACCACGGCCATGGCTGCCGACTGCCCGATGTCAAGCAGCTGGAAGGCCAGCTTGTACATGTGCGTGGTGGTCGTGTCGGTCAGCGACCCCGGCCCCCCACGGGTCATGGCCCAGATGATGGGGAACGAGTTGAAGACGTTGATCATGTTGATGATCGAGGCCACCAGCAGGGCCGGACGGAGCAGGGGCAGGGTGATGTCTCGGTACGTCCGCCAGCCGGTCGCACCATCCACCCGGGCCGCTTCGTAGATGTCCTGCGGGATCGACTGCAGGCCGGCCAGCAGCACGTAGGTGGTGAAGGGCAGCGACACGAAGATGGCCACGAACATGAGCCAGATGAAGGCCGACGAGGGGTCACCCAGCCAGTCGCGGATCGGTGACTGGATGAGGCCGAAGTCGTAGAGGAAGCGGTTGATGATGCCGTAGAAGCCGTCCAGCATCCAGCGCCAGATGGTGGCGGTCATGACCACCGAGGCGGCCCACGGGATGATCAGCGCCCAGCGCACGAGGCGGCGTCCGGGGAAGGCCGCGTTGAGCAGCGAGGACAGGGCCAGCGAGACCAGGATGGTGACGCTGACGACCACGAGCACCCAAACCAGCGTGCGCACCATGATGCCCGCGAGGTCGGGGTCGGCGAAGAGGCGCTCGAAGTTGTCGAGGCCGGTGAAGCCCTGCGCCAGGCCCGAGATGCTGATCTGCATCAGCGAGGTGCGGATCATCTCGAAGGCCGGCCAGAGGACGACAGCGATGATCAGCAACAAGGCTGGCCCGATCCAGGGCAGGGGGCCGAGGTCGGGCAGGCGCCGGCGGCGCGGCTCGCGCGCGGCCGTGCCCTTGGTCGGTTCTTCCTGCGTGAGTCGTGCCTCGGTCACGTCTCAGGCTCCCGATACGGATCGGAGGTCCCCACCTCGCGGCAGGGACCCCCGAATCATGTCTGGTTCTAGATGGACGTGTTCAGCTCGATCAGCCTTCGCCGACGGCGTTGATCTCGTCGAGGATGGCCTGCTTGTCGGCACCAGGCACGAAGGCCGCGCCGATGCCGTCCTGGATGGCGCCCTGCACGGAGCCCCAGGCGGCCTGGTCGCTGGGGTAGAAGATGGCGCTCGGGAGGACCTCGATGAAGGGGGCCAGGAAGGGGTCGTCCGACATCGTCTCGCCGGCCGACACGGTCGCGGGCAGGAAGCCACCGGCCGCCTCGAGGAAGGCCGCGTAGTTCTCGGGGATGAAGAGGAAGCTGAGGAACTTCTGGATGGCTTCCTGGTTGCTGCCGTCCTCGTTCTTGAAGCCGAAGAAGTAGTCCTGCACGCCGAGCGTGATGGACTCCTTGCCGTCAGCGGCCGGGAACGGGACCACGCCCCACTCGACGTCGCTCTGGTAGGTGTTCTCGAGCTCGCCGGGCAGGAAGATGGCGCCGTTGAGCATGCCCACGATGCCCTCGCCGAACAGCTGGAAGGCACCCTCGGTGCGGTTGAACGAGCCGGGGTTCGGCTGCGTGCAACCCATGTCCACGAGCTCCTGCAGGAAGTCCAGGGTCTCCAGGTTCTCAGCCGAGTTGACGACCCAGTTCTCGCCGTCGAAGTACTCGCCGCCGTTGCCGCCGGCCCAGATGAGGAACTCGGCCTGGGCCTCCTCCGGCCCCAAGGGCAGCGCCAGCGGGATGATGCCCGGCTGGGTGTCGAGGATGGCCTGGCAGACGGCCTTGACCTCGCTCCAGGTGGCCGGCGGCTCCACGCCAGCGGCCTCGAGGATGGCGGTGTTGTAGAAGAACAGGCGGTCGGACGCGAGGTCCGGCACGGCGTACTCGACGCCGTCGTACTTGGAGTTGTCGCGGAAGCCCTGGATCAGGTCGGCCAGGGTGGCCTCGTCGACGATCTCTTCAGCGGTGTAGAGCAGGTCGTCAGCCGCGAAGGCCGCGAAGTAGTTGAGGTTGGCGATGTCGGGCGGCTCACCCGTGGCGATGCGGGTCGTCACGACCTGATCGATGTCGTTCCAGTTGACGACCTGGACCGTCACGTCGACGTCCGGGTTCTCCTCCATGAAGCGGGCAGCGAGATCATCGAAGTACGGCTGCATCTCGTCGGTGTACTGGGCCGCGATCATCTCGATGCTGGTCTTGTCCTGCGCGAGCGCCGGCACGGCTGCCGTGACTGCCAGCAGGCCTGCGGCGCCCATGGCCACGAGTCCAGTGAATCGCTTGGTCATCTGTGTACTGACCTCCTCCATGTCTCCGGTCCGCCGGCGGCGCGACTCGGAACGTCAGGACGTACGGACGTCCGGTCCTCATGGTCGCACGAGTGTCAACCCGCGGCCGGGCCAAGATCTTTGTCCATGTACTGGACGAAGTGGCAGTGTAGTGACGTGGCGAAGTCCGTGTGCTGCGCTTCGCCAGCGGCTAGCATCGGGCCCATGCCTTCCGTCCTCTCCCGCAAGATCCCCCTCGCCGAGCTGCACTGCCACCTCGGCGGCGCCGTCTCTCCCGCGATCATGTGGGGGATCGCCCACTCCCAGGGCATCCGACTGCCGAGCAAGGACTTCTGGGAGTTCCGCGAGATGATCACCGTCTCCAAGCGGCGTGGCCGCTCGTTCGACGGCTACCTGCAGCTGTTCCACTGGACCGAGCTCATCCAGTCCTCACCGCTGGCGGTGGAGCGCTCCGCCTACGAGGTGATCGGTGGCGCCTACCGCAAGAACCACGTGACCACCATGGAGCTGCGCTTCAACCCCATGAAGCGGAACCGGGGAGGGGAGCAGGACCTCGACCACATCATCAGCGCGGCCATCCGGGGTATGGACCGGGCCACCCTGGAGTATCCGGTGAAGCCGGGCCTGATCCTTTGCCTGGACCGGGCCTTCCCGACCTCGCTCAACGAGATCATCGTGGAGAAGGCCATCGCCTATCGGGGGCGAGGGGTCGTGGGCATCGACATCGCCGGGCCCGAATCCTCGACCTTCGACCCGGCTGACTACAAGGCCGCCTTCAGGCGAGCCCGCAAGAAGGGCCTGGGCATCACCGTGCACACCGGTGAGTCAGGGCCGGTCGCGGAGGTGGCCCAGATCATCAAGCATCTCGAGCCTGATCGGCTTGGGCACGGCGTCAAGTCGGCCTACGACGAGAAGACGATGGGCATGCTCCGGGAGCGGGGCATCACCCTCGAGCTGTGCCCCACCAGCAACCTCAACTCCCGCGTCGTCTCCGGCTGGGAGGAGTTCGCCTGGATCTTCGACACGTTCCACAAGAACGGGGTGCGATACACCATCAACACCGACGGACCCGAGATGCTCAAGACCTACATCCGTGACGAGATGGCCTCGCTGGCGCGGCACGGCATCCTCTCGGTCGAGCAGCAGGAGCAGGCGGCAGCGTGGGCGCGTGAGTCGTCCTTCGTCGAAGGTGCCGACGAGGTGGCCCTGCCCAGACACACCCCGGCCACCCGGCGTCAGATCGAGCGAGAGGAAGGCTAGGGCGCTCGCTCCGCCGGCAGCTCCAGGGTCTCGGCCAGGGAGAGCCAGCGGTCGATCGGTGCGCGCTCGGCGGAGCAGAAGAGCGAGTAGATGGTGGACGGCGCATAGATGGAATAGGCGCTGGCGATGGTCGCTCCGCTCCCGAGCATGTCGTCGAAGCGTTCGGCTCGGTGGCCCGCGATGGTGAGCTCTCGCACCGGCTGGACGCCCACGTCCTGCCACGTCTCGATGGTCTCCGGGTCGTAGGCATCCAGCATGCACATCGTGTCGCCAGGCCCGAAGGCGACCAGCAGGGCGGCACCGCCGCTGATGCCGAGCACCGGCTCTCGCTTGATCTTCACCGACCATTCGGCGGGCATCTTCATCGAGACACCGGCCCAGGTCACGTCAACCGCGACCTCGGCCAGCCAGCGCTCGGGCACCGGTTCCGGGGTGGGCTCGAAGCGCACGATGGCCGCCGCAGGGGAGAGCGTCGCCAGTGCCAGGGCCGTGGCCAGGGCGGCGGCCAGCAGGGTTCGAAGCGACCGATCGCGCATCTTGCCGTCCATCATCGTCCGCATTCTCGAGGGCCGACATGACCCGGGTGTGACGAACGCGGCGAGCGGACCCCGCGACGTCGCCACGGCTCGTCCCGCTCAGGCTATGGCAGCAGGTTCTCCGACTGCAGCCAGTCGTGCGCCCACGTGCGGTCGACCCGGTAGGTCTTGTCGGAGGCCTTGCACATCGTGTCACCGGTGACCGTCAGCGAGACGATCTTGCCGTCGAGGAAGTGGGGCCCGCCGGAGTCGCCGTAGCAGGTGCCGGCGTTGCCCGTCGTCTGGTTCATGGCCAGCGTGAGCCAAGCCTTCTGCAGCGAGCGGAAGCTCTGGGTTCCGTAGCGTCGCGCGGTGTTGTCCAGGATGCCCTGCGGGCCGGTCTTGCGGGAGACCCGGATCGTGCCGTAGCCCACGGCCGTGTAGGTTCCCTCGCGGCGGTCACGCTGACTCATCCTGGAGAGGTAGTCCACCGGCGCCACGGTCGCGAGCGGGATGCCGCTCGAGGCCGTCGGCGCGAAACGCAGCGCTCCGATGTCGTACAGGTTGGCCATGTTCTGCCCGAACTTCGGGTGCCACAGCGGGTCGCCCACGATGGGGATCATGTTCGCGCCGTCGAGGTCGGGGTCGAACGTGACGTAGATGCCCCACTCCTGCGGGATGCCGACCACGCAGTGGGCGGCGGTCAGGAACACACCGTGCTTGATCAAGGAGCCTGTACAGGCCTGGTAGTACTGACCGTCGATCTTCAGCACCATCGACCCGACGTTGCCGTAGTCGGCGCCGGTCTTCTGGCCGTAAGTGATGGCCATGACGGGGGCCGTGGTCGCCACCAGCAGCACCGCTGCGAGCAACGCGGCGATCGCCTTCCTCATCGGTGTCCCTCCTCGTCGACCGCATGACCCTCGCACGCGGACAGGGCCGGAGTCTCCGCCACGCGCGACCCGGCGTCAAGGTCGATCTGCGAGGTCTGTGAACGGCCAGCGAATTCGTCAGCCCCAAGCGGCCAGCGACTTTGTCACCCTCGAACCCATGGAGACGAGGGAGGCGATCACGTTGGACACCCGAGCACAGCAGCGGCTCTACGTCCTCAACCATCTCCTGGCCGGCGAACTGACCGCGGCTGAGGCAGCCGGGTACCTGGGACTCTCGGTCCGGTCCATCCGACGGCTGCTGGCGCGATACCGGGGTGACGATAGCGCCGCTGCCCTCGTGCACGGGAACCGGGGCCGGGTGCCGGCCAACCGGCTCGACGAGGAACGCCGGGCCCCCTCGGACCGTCGATGCGCTGGCGATCACGCGCCAAGCCAAGACCACGTCCCCCAAGTGGAGGTTCAGCCACATGTCCACCGCCCTCAAGTTCGCAGCGGCCGCGGGTGTTCTGGCCGTGGCCGGCACCGCCCTCCTCCTGGTCGTGCCCGCCCGGCTGGAGCCAGATGGTGCGCCGGCCCCGCCCGGCGCCGAGGAGCCGACCGCGACGCTCACGGCGGAGCCGGCCGTGAGCGAGGCCGAGCCCGTGGCGGAGGATCCGGCCGTGCCCGCCTACGTCACCGCCACCATCGGCGACTCGCTTCCGCTGGGCATGCCCGAGTCGTCCTTCGTCGATGGCGCGGAACGGGTCCGTGGCCTGGAGCGCGAAGGCCCCATCGACTCGAGCGACCCCCGGCTGACCGGGTCGCTCCTGCGCGTCATCAACTACGACAGCCACCAGGTGAGCTTCACCGAGGACGTGGGCGTCCAGACGGATCTCTGGCGGATCGAGAACGAAGCCGGTGCGTGGTCAGGCGAGAGCACCGGGTTCGGCCACGACGGGGAGGTTCCTGCTGGCGACGCCATCGAGATCTCGACCGTCATCCTGCTCGGCGAGGGCGCGTACGATGGCTTGACCGCGTACCTCATCGCCGACTGGGCGCCGGCGGTCGGCGCGGACGTCCACGGCGCCATCTTCAGCGGCCAGATGCCGCCCGCCCCGGACGGCTTCAGCGAGCGTGAGTAGCTAGAGTCGGCCCTCCGCCTCTTCCAGCGTCGCCTGCCCGTCCACGCCGCCGATGGCGCGGACCGAGAGTGAGCCGCAGGCGACGCCCAGGGCGAGGCACTCTGCCAGCGGGCGGCCCTCGATGAAGCCGTAGAGGAAGCCGGCATTGAAGCCATCTCCGGCGCCGGTGCTGTCGACGACCTCGACGTGATCGGCGGGCACCCGCAGGCCCTCATCGCCGCGCACCGCGAGCGCGCCGTCCGCGCCCAGCTTCACCACGACCGTCAGCGGCCCTGCCTCCGGATCGCGCCCGCTCGCATCGGCCAGCGCCACCAGCGCCTGTGCTGCTGCGAGGGGGTCCATGACGCCGCTGATGAGCGCTGCCTCGCGCTCGTTGGGCAGGAACACGTCGGTGGCTGCGAGCATCGGGCCGATGCCCTCCCAGCGGCGGTCCGGGTCCCAGTTGGTGTCGAAGGACGAGGTCACACCGGCCGCGCGGGCTGCGTGGAACAGGTCGGGCAGGCCGGCGCGCAGCTTGGGCTGGATGCCGGTGGAGCCCGCGTGGATGTGGCGGATGTGGGGCAGGATCTCGCGCGGCACGTCTTCCGCACGCAAGCGGTCGATGGTGCCGGTGGCCGTGAGCATGGCCCGGTCGTCGCCTGTACCGAGGTGGACGGTGGCGCCGGTGGGGATGGCCGGGTCGATGGTGACCGTCGAGGCGTCGACGCCACGGTCACGCAAGGCTTCGAGGACGGCGCGGCCGAGGATGTCGTCGCCCACGATGCCGCCGTGCGCGACCCGCAGGCCCAGCCGGGCCAGGCCGCAGGCGGTGATGGCGGACGAGCCCCCGACCGTCAGGCGGATGGTGCCCACGTACTTCTCGACCTGCCCGAACTCGGGTACGACATCCCCGCCGATGACGAGGATGTCAGGGTTGATGTCGCCGATGACGTAGACGTCGGTGTCTCGCTCCGGCGCCTCCGTCATCCGGGGTTGCCCGGATAGCCTGCCGCCCAGCCTTCGGTCGGCTCGGGTTCGTTGGCCAGCGGCGAACGCTCGCGCCAGGGCGTGGCCTCGGCCTCGACGATGTCCACCAGCCGCTGCATGCGGGCGACGCCGGTCTCCGCCAGCCAGGCATCACGTGCGGGCGCGTCCATGTGTGCGCCTTCCTTCCATACCGAGCGACCGACCAGCACCCCGGACGCGCCGGCGGCACAGGCGGCCCTGGTCTGGGCTTCGAAGGTGGCGTCGTCCACGCCCGCGGAGAGGATGACCCAGGGGATGGCCGAGGCCTCCTCGAGCTCGGCGCATGCCTCGTTCCAGCGGGTCGCGTCGGTCACGCCCGCGTCGTAGGGGAACTCGCACTTGTAGACGTCGCCACCGAGGGCGGTCAGGCGGTGGGCAGAGCGCACCACCGCGTCACGCCGGGCCTCGCCGGTGAGCTTGTCGATCGACGGGTCGATGGGGTACGTCAGGGTCTCGAGGAAGAGCGGGATGTCCATGTCCGCACACTGCTCGGCCACTTCCATGAGCAGTCGCTCCTGGACCTCGGCATTGGCCGCGTCGGGGTGGTAGTAGATGAGCAGCTTGACCGCGTCTGCCCCCATGCGCTTGATCTGGCTCACGCTCCAGCCCTGCATCAGGCGGCTCGTGCGTTCGGTCGAGGGGCCGTCGTAGCCACTCTCCTCCACGGCCACCATGAGGCCGCAGCCGGACGGCAGCGAGCCGTCGTGGACCGCCGGTCCCGCGCCCAGCTCGGGATCGAGCAGGATGCCGTCGGCGACGGGGGCGATGGCGCGCACGATGGAGCGCTTGATGGCCACCAGGCGCTCGTAGCTGACCGAACCAGGATCGTCTGGCGCCAGGGCCCGGCGAAGGTTGTTGCGATGATCCAGGGCCAGGACGGAGAACGTGCCCTTGTCCGAAGCACAGGCGTCCAGACCGCGAAGTGTGCCGAGCCTCACACCAGCATCCTCCCACTGCCACGAACGGGCTCCCGTCACGCGCGGGAGCCGTCCGACCTGATGCTACCATCGCCCACCTGTGACATACGGACGTCCGTACCACTATTGACACCAATGGCACCATGAGGACCGGACGTCCGTACGTCCCACGTCCGAGCATCCGATGCGCCGACGGCGTGCGACTCAGGGAGGAGCTAGCGTGGCGGTCGAGCCGGGGGGAGCGCCCCTCTATCGGCAGATCCAGACCGATCTGCGCGAGCGTGTCTCCGGCGGCGAGCTCGAACCCGGCGCGCAGGTCGAGACGGAGCAGGAGCTCATGGCCCGCTACGGGGTGAGCCGAGCCACGGTCCGCCAGGCGCTCTCGGGGCTGGTAGCGGAAGGGCTGCTCGAGATCCGGCGCGGCCGCGGCACCTTCGTCCACGGCGCCGCGCTGGAGCACCGCCTGGGCGGGTTCTACACCTTCAGCCGGGAGATCGAGCGCCACGGGATGCGCCCCGGTACGAGGGTCCGGGCCATCGAGCTGCGGGCCGCCTCGGTGTCCGTGGCGGAGGGCCTGGGCCTGGCCCCCGGCACCGCCGTGGTGGCCCTGTCGCGCGTGCGCCTCGCCGACGAGCAGCCCATCGTCTCCGAGACGAGCTACCTGCCGGCCGCACGCTTCGCCGGCCTCGAAGCGGTCGACTTCTCCGAGGTCGGCCTGTACGAGACGCTGACCTCGGCCTACGGGGTGCGCCCGGTGCGAGCACGCGAGACCTTCGTGCCGGTCCTGCTCGGGCCCGCCGATGCGGACGTGCTGGGGGGTGAGGCCGGGGATCCCGTGCTCAGCGTCGAACGCACCACCTACGACGTCGACGGCGTGATCATCGAGTTCTGCCAATCCATCCTGCGCGCCGACCGCTACCGCTACTCGGTCGAGCTGCGCGACACCTGACCCAGCACCGACAGGAGCCACCATGACCGCGCCCGCCATGTCCGCCACCGAGATCCGCGCTCGCGTGGAGTCGTCTCTGCCCTGGCGTGAGGCCAGCGCCGCCGGCGAGGCCATCGCGGCTGCGCATGCGGTCGCGCGCAACGCCTCGCAGGACCTGCTCGACCGGCTCGACGGCGCGACGCGCATCGTCATCAGCGGTGCCGGCTCGTCGTTCTACATCGCCCAGGTCGCGGCCTTCGCGATGCGAGAAGAGGCCAACCTGCCGGCCCAGGCCCAGCCGCTCTCGGAGGTGCTCCTGCGTCCCGATGCCGTCTTCGCCAGCCAGCGCATCGCCGACCAGCCGCTCATCGTCGTGTCCCGTTCCGGCACCACCACCGAGGCCCTCGAGCTGCTGCGGGCGGCGCGCGAGCGGGGTCAGTACACGGTCGCGGTCACCTGTCGCCCGGAGGCGCCCATGGCCGCCCTGGCCGATGTGGCCCTGACGCTGCCCGAGGGCGACGACGATGCCATCGTGATGACGCGCTCGTTCGTCTCGCAGGCCAGCCTGCTCATGCGTCTGGGGGCCCGGCTGGGTGGCCCGGCCTTCGCGGCCGACCTCGATGCCATGCCGGCCCGCTGGCCTGAGACGTCGACCTTCATCGAACGAGCCTACGAGCTGGCCGCGACGGCTCCATCACGCCTCGTCGTGCTTGGCTCCGGCGCCGCCTTCGGCATCGCCAACGAGGCCGTGCTCAAGGTCACCGAGACCGGACAGCTCGCGGCCTCGGCCTATCACCCGCTCGAGTTCCGCCACGGTCCCATCTCGGTGTGCGAGCCGGGCATGATCGTCGCGGCCGTGCTGGGCGGCTCCACAGCGGCCGCCGAGCGCCGCGTCGTGGACGAGTCGGCGGCGCTCGGAGCGACCCCCTTCGTGCTCGGGTCGGACGGTCCGGGCGCGGGTCTGCACCCCACGGCGCGTCTGCCCCTGGCCATGCACGTGCTGCAGGCGCTGGCCTTCGGTATCGCCGTCGGCCGCGGCCTGGACCTGGAGCGGCCGCGCCATCTCGAGCAGGTGGTGGTCCTCGACGACGAGTAGGCTTCCGCCATGCTGCGCTTCGATCTCTCCACCAGCCGACGCACCCAGGCGCTCGATGTCACGAGCCTCTTCAGCTCGCGTTCGTGGCCCGATGGCCTGCTCCTCGTGAGCGTCGAGCACACGACCGCGGCCATCTTCCTGGGCGAGTCCGGCTCCGAGATGTTCGAGGACTACGAGCGGGTGGCCGCCAACCTCATCGAGGAGTACGGCCCCTGGCGACACGAGGTCTGGAACCCGGGCAACGCCCAGTCCCACGTGCTCTCCAGCTTCATCGGCGGCCAGCTGCTGCTGCCCATCAGCGGCGGCCGGCTCGACGTGGGCACGTGGCAGCGGGTCATCTTCCTCGAGCTCGACGGGCCGCGCCAGCGCCACCTCGCGGTGGCCAGCCTGGCGACGCAGCCGCTCGGGGATGACCAGCGCTAGCCCGCGAGGCACGTGCCCGGCATGACCATCCGACCCCGTGGGTCGACGCGCTGATCGACACCCCGCGGCGGGAGTTGCTGTAGCGCCGCACCTCGCCTCAGTGGGAGCTGGCCACCCAGGCGGTGGCTCACTCACACCGGGAGCTGCAGCTAGCTCTCGATGAGCTCCAGCCCCAGCTCGATCGAGACGGTGATGATGATGGCGTAGATGACCACGCTGATGGACGAGGCCACGAGGAAGGGCCGCGAGGCCATGCCCAGGCCCTTGGCGGCCAGCGCCATCGTCCACACACCCAGCAGGGGCGTGGCCACGAAGACGGCGAGGAACCCCCAGCGGTCCAGGATGCGTTCGACCCGCTCCCGTCGGAGCCTGGCCAGGTAGTGGTCGACGCGCTCGATGCGCCGCAGGCGCTCGTAGCCCAGGTCCACGAGCCAGAGGGGCACGATGTTGCCGAAGGCGGACCAGAACGTGGCCGATACCGGATCGAGCCCGGCCGCGAGCCCGACCGGGATGGCGACGTAGATCTCGAAGAGGGGCAGGAACCCGACGAGCCAGGCCAGCGCGGCCGCGGCGACGTATTCGAGCCCGCTCACTCCCGCGGCTCGTCGGGCGGTCCCATCTAGCGGGTGACGCCTCCGAGCTTGGTGAAGTGGGTGAGCCTGTTGCCCGCGAGCAGCTCGTAGACCTCTTCGCTGTCTTCGCCCACCACATCGATGCGCAGGATGTCCGCTGCGTCCTCCAGGGCCGGCACCAGGTCGCTCACGTTCTCCATGTGGGCGGCGAAGGCCGGTGGGCCATCGAAGACCTCGATGTTGGTGTTGCGCGTCTCGTCGTCGGAGATGAAGTAGTCGTAGCGGCGGCAGCCGGCCTCGCTCTGGGTGCGCTCGAAGAGGGCCCTGGCGGCGGCCCTGAAGTCCTCCACCCGACCCGGCTTGATGGCGATGTCGACGATGAGCATCGTCTCGGTCATGAACCTTCCCTCCCGTTGCTTCGCAGGGTTCCACTCGAGCGCCGCTGACGGCGCGCCTCGTAGAAGAGTACGGCGGCGCTGGCACTGACATTGAGGCTGTCAGCGAGTCCCAGCATGGGAATCCCGATGGCGGTCACGTCCTCGCCGCTCCAGGCCTCGGTCAGCCCGCTCGTCTCCGCTCCCACGACGAGGGCCACCGCCGCGGTGAGGTCCACGCGGTCGTAGTCGACGGCACCTTCGACGCGCGCTGCCAGGATGGCCACCTGCTGCTGGCGCAGGAAGGCGATGGCCTCGGCGGAGGTACAGGCGGCCACGGGCGTGCTGAAGATCGTGCCCAGGCTGGCACGGATGGCGTTGGGGTTCCAGATGTCCGAGACGGGGTCGGCGGCGATGACCGCATCCACCCCGGCGCCATCGGCGGAGCGGAGCAGCGCCCCCAGGTTCCCCGGCTTCTCGACTCGCTCCATGACGGCGATGAGCGGACGCTCCGGCAGCCCCGCGGCGACGCTGGCGAGGTCCGCCGCCGGCCGCTCGAAGACGGCCAGGATGCCCTCGTCCCGTTCGCCGTAGGCCAGGCGCGCCAGCAGCTCGGGCGTGGTCTCGATGGTCTCCGCCGCCGCGGCCATGCGGGGCAGCACGGCCCTGGCCGCATCGCTGCGGATACGCTCCGGCGCGATCCACGCCTCATGCAGGGTCACGCCCGCATCGAGCGCCCGACCGATCTCACGAGCGCCATCGACGATGATGCGGCCACGCGCCCGGCGCTCGCGCGCATCACGCAGCGCGAGCGTGGCCTTGAAGCGCGGGTTCTGGCGGCTGCTGACGTCTGGCTCGCGCACGTCAGGCACCCTTGCCGGCCTCGGCCGCCTCCTCGAACGCGCGGGTCAGCTGGTCGGTCAGCTCCGCGGACCAGTCGGCACCGAGGATGCGATAGAGCGGGATGTCGATGCGGACGATCTCCGACTCGGGGTTGTTCTCGGCGTAGATGGCCTCGCAGCCGTCGACCTCCGCCTCGGAGCGATCCCACCACTTCTCGCGGTAGGAATGGACGTAGACGTCGCGGAACTCCTCCTCTCCGGGCATGCGCGCCGTGAAGTAGAGGGAGTTGCCCACGAGGTCGTCGTCGTCGCAGGCGGTCTGGCCGGCGACCGGATCGGTCACCTCGATGCCGCGCAGGATCACGGTCTGGAGGATGTCGCGCTGGTCGCCCGGATGGAACGACGGCTCCGCGGTGGTGTAGCAGCCCGCGAGGGCGAAGCTGCCCGCAAGAGCGAGCGCGATGAGCCGGGACCGGCTGTCGAGGAACACCTCGCAAGCCTAGCGCCGCTCGCGCCGATGGGCCGCGAGGGCCGCGAGCGCCGATTTCGCCGATGGTCGGTACCATTCCACCGTGCCCAACCTGCGACCCTTCCGTGCGCTGCGCTTTGACGTCGGTGCCTCAGACCTCTCGGCGGTCCTCGCCCCGCCCTACGACATCATCAGTCCCCAGGAACGCCAGGAGCTGCTCGCGCGCGACCCCCACAACATCGTGCGCATCGAGCTGCCGGCCGACCTCGGCGCTGCTGGTCCCGACGATTACGCCGCGGCCGCCGCGACCGTGCGGGCGTGGCGCAAGGCCGGGGTGCTGGTCAAGGACGCCGAGCCGACGGTGACCGTGCATGAGATGCGCTGGCTCGATGGCGAGGGCCGGTCCCAGTCGGCCACGGGCCTGCTCTGCCGGCTGGGCCTCGAGGAATACGGCCCCGACGCCGGCGTCCTGCCGCACGAGAAGACGCACGGCGGCCCCAAGGCCGACCGGTACGCCCTGCTCGAAGCGACCCAGCTCAATACCAGCCCGCTCATCTTCCTGGCTGGCTCCGACCCGGCCACCACCTCCGCCGCGCTGCTGGCGCTCACCGAGCGTGAGCCCGACGCGGTCGGCACCACCGCTGACGGCGTGAGCCACCGCCTGTGGGTCTGCGACGCGCGCTCTGCGGCGCCGGTGCTGGAGCTGCTGTCGGCGCAGCCGCTGACCATCGCCGACGGGCACCACCGCTACGAGACGGCCCTGTCCTACCGGCGTGATCACGAAGCGGACCGTCCAGCCGATGGCGAACCTGCCTGGGACTACGCCCTGGCGCTGATCTACCCGCTGGACCAGTCGCCGCCGGCCCTGCCCACGCACCGCGTCATCCGCGGCAAGCCCTGCGGGGAGGACCTGCTCGAGCGACTGGCCCCCTTCGCCACCATCGAGCGGCTGCCCGACCGGGAGACCCTGCTGGCGCGCATGGCGCTGCCGGCCTCCTTCGAGGCGGGCCGCACCGGCACCGGCCGCATCGGCGTCTACACCGGCACCAGTCGCGAGGCGGCCATCCTCACGGTCGATCGCACCGCCACCGACGCCCTGCTGCAGGCGGGCCTCTCCGAGGGTTCCAGGGGCCTGGACGTCAATGCCCTCAGCGTGATCATCGAGCAGGCCTTCGGCGCTGACGCCACGGAGCTGGCCGCGATGGGACAGCTCTGGTACGTCAAGGACGCGTCCGAAGCCACAGCCCAGGTCGACGCCGAGGAGGCATCCGCGGCCTTCCTCCTCGACGAGATGCCACCAGCGGCCATCTCGCTCGTGGCCGAGGCCGGCGAGGTCATGCCGCAGAAGTCGACCTACTTCAACCCCAAGGCTCCGACCGGCCTGGCACTCAGTCCGCTGGAGTGGTAGCCCGCGAGGGACGGCACGAGAGGAGAGACGGCACAAGCATGGATCCAGACCTCCCCAAGGGGGCAGCAGCCATCGCTGGCAACGGCAGGAGCAGCAGCCCGCGAGAGCTGACCGGGCGCCCAGCCGGCAAGCCCGTGCGCAAGGACGAGATCGTCCTCGAGGACCGCGGCCTCTACGTCGAATCGTGGCTGCCCGAGCGCCGCTCGCGCCGCCGCCCGCTCTACTACCTCCACGGCGAGCTCGGCGGCTCGTGGCTGTGGGAGCGATACCTGCGCTACTTCGCCCAGCGCGGCTGGGAGGGCCATGCCCTCAACCTGCGGGCCCACTTCTGGTCCCAGACCGCGGACATCGAAGAGCTCAGCTTCGACACCTACCTCGAGGACGCCATCGCCGGCTTCGAGGCGCTCGAGCGCCCGGCCGTGGTGGTCGGCCACGGCATGGGCGGCCTGCTCGCGATGAAGGTCGCCGAGGGCCACGAGATCGACGCCCTCGTGCTCATCAGCCCGGCCATCCCTGCGCCGGTCCGGCCCGTGCCGCCGCCCCACGTGGTGCGCCTGGTGCCCGCGACGTACCAGGCGGAGCTCATCGACTGGGCCGGCAGCCACGAGCACGTGCAGCGCCAGAACCAGGACCTGACCATGGCCGACGTGCGTCGCATCCAGCACCTCCTCGGTGCCGAGAGCGGCGCGGCCCGTCGCCAGATGCTGGCCGGCGTCTACGTCGACCGGGACAAGCTGCCCGACGTGCCCATGCTCGTCATCGGAGCCGGGCTCGATCGCCAGTTCGCCGAGGCTGACAGCCTCCGCCTGGCCGAGTGGCTGGGCGCCGAGTATCAGCCCTTCGGGGCCCATTCCCACTACGGCGCCGTGCTCGGCGAGCAGGGCTACGACCAGGTCGCCGACACCGTGCGCTCGTTCCTCGAGCACCACCGCCTCTAGGGGTCAGTGTGGACAGACTCGCGCAAGGATTGCTACCATCGGCGCTACAACCAGCCGCATTCGTCTAGAGGCCTAGGACACCGCCCTCTCAAGGCGGAGATCACCGGTTCGAATCCGGTATGCGGTACCAGATACACCCTACGCCCCCGGACCGCGCCCCGGGGGCGTCTTTCTATCCCCGAGCAGAAAGAGACCCGCACGTGGAAGCTGAGCCCCGCCATCGCTACGTGATCCTCGCCGAAGGGCAGTTCGGTGAGCCTGGCTCCAAGACCGCCATGGGCGTGATCAAGTACGGCCGGGAGCCCGTGGTCGCGGTGCTCGACTCGACGAGGGCCGGTCGCGACGTGAGCGAGTGGCTGGGGCCGGAGCACGCAGCTCCGGTGGTGGCCACGCTGGCAGAAGCGCTCAGGCTGGGACCCACAGCGCTGCTCATCGGCACCGCCCCCCAGGGCGGCAAGATCCCGCCGTCATGGCGTTCGGTCATCAGCGATGCCATCGTGCATGGCCTCGATATCGTCAGCGGCCTGCACGAGTTCGTCAGCGACGACCCCGAGTTCGCCTCGCTCGCGGCCACCCACGGCGTAGAGCTCATCGACCACCGACGACCGCCCGAGCGGCACGAGGTCGCCATGGGCCGGGCGCACGGACCCGGCAAGCACGTGATCCTGATGGTCGGGACCGACTGCGCCATCGGCAAGATGACGGTGGCCCTGGAGCTGCGCCGCGCGGCCCGGGAGGCCGGCCTCTCGACGGCCTTCGTGCCCACCGGCCAGACCGGCATCATGATCGAGGGCTGGGGCGTCTCGGTCGACCGCGTCATCAGCGACTTCATCAACGGCACCGCCGAGTGGCTCGTGGAGCAAGCCGAGGAGATGGGCGACTGGATCTTCGTCGAGGGCCAGGGCTCCATCGACCACCCGGCCTACTCGGCGGTCACGCTGGGCCTGGTCCACGGCACCACCCCGGAGGCCATGGTGCTGGTGCACCAGCCCGGCCGCACCGGACACTTCGGCTGGGAGCAGGCCACCGGGGCCGTGGCGCCCACGCTCTCGCTGGCCCAGAACATCCAGCTCTACGAGTCGCTGGCCAACGCGGTCGCACCGAGCCGTGTCGCTGCCATCGCCCTCAACACCTCCCTGCTCTCGGAGCAGGAGGCCCACGCCGAGATCCTGCGCGTCGCAGATGAGACCGGCCTGCCCACCGACGATCCGTATCGCTTCGGCCCGCGGCGGCTCTTCGCCGACCTGCGCGCCAGCCTGGAGGGGAGCGCCTAGATGTCGTTCATGCTCGAGACGGAGGTCCTGCACCTTCCGTTCCGCGATCCGTTCAGGATCGCCCGCAGCGAGGACAGCGAGGCCAGCCAGACGGTGCTCACGTTCCTCCAGCAGGGAGACGCCCGAGGCCTGGGCGAGTGCTTCCCCGTGCCCTACTACGGCGAGACCGTCGAGACCACGGAGGTGGTCCTGCCCCGCCTGCTGGGCGCGCTCGACGAGCTGGACCCGCTGCCGACCGAGCGCACGGCGGTGCTGGCCTGGCTGGAGCGAGCTGCCGCCTGATGACCGATGTCCTGGGCAATCACGGCGGCGCCAAGATGGGCCTGGACACCGCCCTGCATGACCTGGCTGCGAAGGCCTTGGACGTGCCCATCTGGCAGCTCATCGGCACCTCCGACCAGCTGCCACCGACCGACTACTCGCTGGGCATCGACGACCCTGCGACGGTCGCCGAGCGAGCCAGACGGGTCGCCCACTTCCCGGCCCTCAAGATCAAGGTCGGCGGCCCTGCTGACATCGAGACGCTCGAAGCGGTCCGTGCGGTCTTCTCCGGTCCGCTGCGGGTCGATGCCAACACCGGCTGGCAGCCCGAGCAGGCGGCGGCGCTCATGCCCGAGCTCGAGCGCCTCGGGGTGGAGCTGGTGGAGCAGCCGTTCAAGGCCCGCATGGTGCCCGAGCTGCGTTGGCTCAGGGAACGCTCCAGCCTGCCCATCATGGCCGACGAGTCGGCCGTCTTCGTGGAGGACCTGCCCATGCTCGAAGGGGCCGTGGACGGGGTCGTGGTGAAGCTGGCCAAGGTCGGCGGCATCGGCCCGGCGCTACGTCAGATCCGACTCGCGCGCGAGCTGGGCATGAAGGTGATGCTCGGGTGCATGGTCGAGTCGAGCGTCGGCGTGGCTGCCGCGGCCATGGTCGCGAGCGAGGTCGACTGGCTCGACCTCGACGGCAGCCTGCTGCTCGCGGACGACCCCTTCGGGGGCCTGGAGCTGGGTGACGATTGCCGCTGGCAGCTGACCTCCGAACCCGGCCTGGGAGTCTTCCGCCGTCCGCTCGAGTGACCGTCCTGATGCCGGCAACAGGCACTTGTGGACAAGGTCGTGGACAAGTTCGTGGATGAGCCGCTAGCGCCCTCCTGAGCCGCCGACGTATCATCTGTCGAGTCGTCCGGGGAGCCCCCGGGTTGGCGCAAGGAGAGGGAACGCCCAGGGGTCTGCGGACGACCCCCCACGGGTGGAAGCGCGTCGTCGCGCCACGGTCTTGCGCAGCGACGTGGACGTGAAGCTGTTACAACGCGGGTGCGTTTCTGCGCGCCTGCAGAAGGTGGGAGAGGGTGTCGACAGAGCGACCGGGCAACGTGCTGCCCAAATCGAATGACGCATGCCGGGTGTATGAAGGTGGAGCCGCGATCGGTGGTGACATGAGCCCCAGGAATGGGGCCCATCCCGACGCCGAGGCCGAGGCCTTCATCCGCTTCTGCTATCGCCGTCGGGCGGTCAAGTGGCCCGAGCTCTATGACGAGATGTGCGCGGTGGCTGCTCGCGGCGCCTATCGCGGCATGGACTACGAGGAGCTACAGGGACTCGGCATCGGGTTCGCGCTCTCCTCGCTGCCACGTCTGGCCGAGCTGGCCGCTCGCGTCATCGCCCAGGAGCGGGACCCGCAGCCGATCGCGGCCGTCGCCTAGCTCGCGTCGGCGAAGGTGCCGCTGCGGCCAGGGGCCCCGTGGTCTCGGCATCGGCATCTTCCGGCTCGCGTCACCGTCGGCAGGCCGCGTAGCCTGGCCCCCGGTTCGGCGGTTCCTCCACCTCGGCGGTCGTCGCCGAGGTCTCGCAGGTCGTCGCCACCGTCGTGGCCACCGTCGTGGCCACCGGTCGTGGCCGCCGGTCGTCCGCCGGCCATCCCACCTCGGCGGTCGTGGCCGCCGGTCGTCCCGCTGATCGTCGCCACCGCGCCGGTCGTCGCCATCCGCCGGTCGGCCCGGCCATCACCCCACCGCGTCGGTCGTAGCCGCCGGTCGTCTCCAACGACGCTTGGGGCACTTCGTCGTCAGCTGCCCCCGCCCGGCCCGCGACGAGCGATCGTGGCTGCAGCGTGGCTGGGTGCTTCCCCGTGGCCAGGCGTCGCTCCTGCCGACGAGCGTCGCACCGGGAGCGCCGGTGCCGCGCCAAGCGTCGCTGGGGACGACCGCCGGCGCCCGAACCGAGGCGGTACGGGCGATAGCGCCGCTGCCGGCGACATCTGTCACCCGTGGCCGTCGCGCAGCGCGCTAGCGTCGCCTCAGTCGACAGGTGGCGACAAGGACCGACGACCGGGGTGGCAGACGACCAGGGTGGCGGGCGCCCGCGTGGCCACGAGCGTGCGACGAGCCCGGCTGCGCGGACCTCGTGCGGCCAGCGACGGTCATGCCTCGCGGGCGTCCTCTGCAGGCGCCACCAGGGTGACCGGCAGCTCCATGGAGGTCATCCCGCCGAAGCCGACCCAGCGCTCCTTGTAGGAGAACGATTGGACCTTGGTGACCTTGTAGCCGAGGCGCGCGTAGAGTGCCTGCGCCCGCGGGTTCTTGTCGATGACGTCGAGGCGCACGAAGCGTTTGCCCTCTTCGATGGCGATGATCGCGGCCTCCTCCAGGAGGCGGGTGCCGATGCCGAGGCTGCGGGCCTGCGACGAGACGGCGATGCCGTCGACGTAGATCTCGTCGGCCTTGGGTCGGTGGTCGGACAGGCGCATGCCCCATATCGCCCACATCGCACCGGTCCAGCCGAGGAGGTCGCGAAATGGTCGCGGGTCCCATGACCGACCCATGAGCCCACCCTCGTAGGGCCCGCCCTTGGCGCTCAGTCCGGCCATGCCCAGCAGCTGCTCGCCACGTCGCGCGATGATGGCGTGCTCGGCGACGAAGCTGCGCCGCAGGAACTCCAGCCGTTGCTCCGCGTCGCGCACGGCCATGCGCATCTTGCTGCCGAATGCCTCCTCGAAGATCCGTGCCGCCTCGTCGCGCATCTCCTGGGGCAATCCCCGTTCGATGGTGACGCCCTCGTCGCTCATGCCTTCAGGGTAGCGTCGAGGGAGCTGCGGGAAGCGACCGATGGCCCTAGCACGGAGCCGCCGACCGATGGCACGGTGGCGTCATGAAGACCGCTCGTTCTAGCGCCAAGCTCCCCGCGCCGCGGAGCGAAGGCCCCATGGCCCTGGAGGCGACCCTGGCCGCCCGGCACACGGTGCGCGATTTCCGATCCCAGGCCCTCACGCTCGATGAGATCGGCCAGCTGCTGTGGGCCGCGCAGGGCGTCACGCACGGGGAGGGCCGTCGGACGGCTCCCTCAGCCAGTGGGCTCAACGCACTCGAGACGTACGTCATCACCGACGATGGCGTGGCGCGCTACCTGCCCCACGAGCACGCCCTGCTGCCGCTCCACGACGGTGACGTGCGGGTGGCGCTGCAAGAGGCCTGCGGCGGCCAACCGTTCATCGGCAGCGCCCCGCTGGTCGTGGCGTTCTCGATCGTGCCGAGCCGCATCGCTGGGCGACACGGTGAAGAGCGCGGCCTGCGCTACTCGGACTTCGAAGCCGGCCATGCCGGGCAGAACCTGCTGCTCCAGGCGGTCGCCCTCGGCCTCGGCGCGGTGCCCGTAGGCTCCTTCGACGACCGAGCCGTGTGTCAGCTGCTCGAGCTTCCCGACGGCGAGAAGCCCCGCTACCTCTTCGCCCTCGGGCGACCGGCCTAGGCGCGGATCTGACGGCGGGCCAGCTCGGCCTCGATCGCGCGCTCGGCCTCGACGTACTGGTCGATCTGCATGCGCAGCTCGTTGGCCTCGGGGCGGTACAGGTGGACCTGTCCCTGGAGGATGTAGCTCAGGCGCCTGGACGTCATGCGCACGTGGTCCAGGTTCTTCATCAGGACCAGTGGGTCCATCGAGGCGAGGTCGTCAGGGTGGTACATCGGCTGCTGCATCGCGCCCGAGTATAGCGACGCTCGGCCCCGACCAGTGGCTCGCTCACGGGCACGCGGCTCACGCGCCACGCCCGGCGTGCAGGGGTTGGACCCGTTCCGAGCCGGTTGGGTGCGGTCTGGAGCCGTACCTGTCGCAGCCGTGCCCGTACGTTCGACCGAGGGGCGGTGCCATCGGTCATCGTCGAGCATGTGACCTGAGACCCGGGGCCCATGACGAGCTCGCTGGTCGCCACCGACGCTGCTCGATCCCACCGCCCGCGCCGACCACCTGGAGGACGCCGAATGACCGCTCTGCCGACGCCCACGACCCCGGCTCTCCAGCCGGTCCCCGATCTGACCCAGACCCTGCTCGACGACCCCTCGATCGAGGAGGTCGTGGAGACCTGGGGTGTCGTCCACACGCCCGCCGACGTCGATGCCCAGAACATCGTGCGGGTCATGCTGGTGGAAGAGCTCGAGCAGGTGACGGCGCGCATCTCTGGCCTGCTGGGTCCGGAGAAGCGGGTGCGCTTCACCGGTGCCGAGGCAGACGGCCGGACGGCCGTCGCGCGCATCACCGCAGAGCGCCCGGACGTGGTCATCATCGACGCCTTGCTCCAGGGCGAGATGTCCGGCCTGGCGGTGGCACGAGCGATCCGCGCCGCCGGCCTCGGTATCCCGGTCCTGTTCCTGACGGTCCCGGAGCAGCCGGTGACCGTACCGCCCGACCTTGGAGCGGCTGACGTGCTCTCGATGCCCATCGACGGCCACGCGCTGCTGACGATGATCCTTGCCGCTGCTGCCGACTTCCGCGACGCGCAGCCCAGGCCGCCGGCCGGCACCATCGCCGTCTTCTCGGCCAAGGGCGGCGTGGGCCGCACCGCCATCGCCCACAACCTGGCCGTGGCCATGCGCCGATCGTCCGACTCGCGCGTCGTGCTCGTGGATGGTGACCAGGTCCACGGCGACCTGCGCCTTCACCTCGAGGCCCCCGATGAGGCTCGTTCCCTGGTGCAGCTGCCCACGGGCCATGTGACCGAGACCGACATGGCGCCCCTGTTGTGGCAGGACGCCACGGGCTTGGACGTGCTCCTGGCGCCGCCCCGGATGGAAGAGGCGGACCTCATCATGACCGCCGATCTGCAGCGGGCCCTCCACACGCTCAAGCAGATGTATCGACCTCGTCGTCATCGACGTCCCTGCGACCATGGACGATCGCACGCTGGCCATGCTCGACGGGGCCGATCTCGTGCTCGACGTGACCACGCCGCGCCACGGGGCGCTGCGCAAGACGCAGCGCTGCCACGCGGTCCTGAGCGCCGCCGGCTTCCCCATGGACAAGATCCTCACCGTGGTCAACCATGCCGATCCGAGCTACGACGCAGGCGACTTCGCGAACGTGCTCGGCTGGCAGCCGGACGCGGTCCTGATGCACGACGATCGCCTCGCCGCCGGGACCGTGCCCGCCGGCTCTTCGATCCTCATGACGCACCCGGACGCGTTGTTCAGCCGCGGCTTCGCCGGCCTCGCCGAGATGCTCTCGATGCATCTCCAGCCCCAGCAGCGCGCCACCGCCACAGCCGCCTGACCCTCGAGCCGGCGTCCGACTCCCGCACCGATCCGTCGGGCACAATGGTGCTGACAGCAGGCGGATTGGGCAGGAGGGCACGATGAAGGTCGCGATCATCTACGACACGCACACCGGCACCACTGGCGGTGCCGCAGAAAAGATGGCCGAGGTCGTACGGGCCGCCGGCCACGAGTGCGACGTGGCCAACGTCTCACACGCACAGGCGGCGCTGTCCGGTGCCAAGGCCGTGGTCCTGGGTGCCTGGACGGAGGGCTGGTTCGTCATCCGCCAGCATCCCTCGGAGCCCATGATGCGCTATCTCGAGGACGCGACCCTGACGGGCAAGCCGGTGGCCGTGTTCGCGACCTACAAGCTGGCCGTGGGCTCGACCCTGCGCCATCTGGCCAACGCTGCTGAGGCGGCCGGCGGCAAGGTCACGGGCATGTACAAGGTCAAGGGTCCCAACGTGCCGGAAGGCTTCGAGAGCTGGGTCGGCTCGCTCGACAGGTCCGCCGCCGTCTAGCCACGTGGCCGGACGCAGGCTTGAGGTCGAGGTCGCGGTCACCACACCGTTGGCGGCGTGATCGAACCTGGGCGGTTCGCGCCGTCGCCCCGGCCTGCCCGCCTGTCTACGTCAGCGCGATGAGCCGGTTGCGGCGGAAGCGACGCCGAGCGACCAGCAGCAGCGCCACGTCGACCGCGGCGAGGACGCCCACCGCGATGAGCGCCGGGATCCAGCCGCTGACCCCATCGATCCGTTCTGCCAGCTGCTGCACGCCCCCGGTCAGCTGGATGGCCCCGAAGGCCAGGACGCCGAGGCCGATGGCCGGCAGCGTCAACATCAGCGAGACCAGCTGCTGGGCGTCCTGGACCCGCCGAGCCCGCAACGAGATGGCCACCCCCAGCGCGGCCACCATGAGCGCCACGCAGAAGCCGATGAGGAGGTTGGGGATCACCACCACCGCATCGTAGAAGCGTGGCGATCCGTCCCAGCTGGCGGCGTTGGCCGCGACAAGGCTCACCGTGAGCACCGCCACCAGGGCCAGGCAGCCCAGCACCAGCGGCACCACCAGCTTGCCGAAGAGGATGGCCTCGTCCGGCAGGCGCGTCGCCAGCAGCGTGGCGAGGGTCTTGCGCTCCCGCTCGCCGGCGAAGGCTGGGGGTACCGTCACGGCCACCACCAGCCCCGGCAGCAGGACCGAGACGAGCAGCGAGATGACCCCGTCGCTCATCCAGCCCGCACCGGTCTGGAGCGGCAGCCACACGGCCCAGAAGGAGAGCATCACCACCATCACCACGAGCTGACGGCGGTTCTGGCCGTAGGCCAGCGAGCGCCATTCCTTCCAGATGACGGTACGCAGGTCCGTGATCATGCGGTGGTCTCACGCATCAGTGTCATGAAGACCTCCTCCAGGCCGGCCTGGCTGCGTCGTACCTCCTCGACCTGGGCCCCGGAGTCCACCACCAATCGCACCAGGCCAGCGGCAGAGACGTCCTCGCGCAGCTCCACCGCCAGGCGGCCCTCGCCCAGCTCTGCCGAGAGCACCACCGCGTGCGTCCGCAGTCGCTCGACGATCTCCGGGCTGAAGCCGTTGCCCACGAAGTCGAGACGTGGCCCGCTGTGTCGCGCGCCGAGCAGCTCCGGGCTGCCCACGGTGACGAGCTTGCCGTTACGGATCACCGCCACGGAGTCACAGAGGCGCTCGGCTTCGACCATGTCGTGCGTGGTCAGGAAGATGGTCACGCCCTCGGACTCGGCGAGGGACTTGAGCGAGTCGCGTACCGCCGCGGCGGCCATGACATCGAGCCCGTCGGTCGGCTCGTCGAGGAACAGCAGCTGCGGCCGGTGCAACATGGCGCGAGCCAGGGCCAGCTTCTGGCGCATGCCGCGACTCCAGCCGTCGACGTGTTCGCCGCGCCGGTCCCACAAGCCCATCGTGCCCAGCAGCTCCTTGCTGCGAGCCTCGATGTCGGCCGTGGACATGCGTGCGGCACGTCCGAAGAACCGCAGGTTCTCTGCTGCGGTGAGGTCCTCGTACGTGCCGGTGTCCTGCAGGACCGCGCCGGTGCTGGCGCGGATGAGATCGCCCGCTTCGCGCGTGTCGTGGCCCAGGACGGTGGCCGAGCCGCTGGACGGCTCAAGCAGGCCCAGCAGGAGGTTGACGGTCGTGGTCTTGCCCGAGCCGTTGGGGCCGAGGTAGCCGAAGATGACGCCGCTGGGCACGATCATGTTCAGCTCGTCGACGGCGCGGATGCTCCCGAAGTCGCGCGTGAGGCGGTCGGCGGAGAAGGCGATGGTGGCCACGGTCCCCTAACACTAGAGGCCGTGGCCAGCGCGTACAGCGCTCGTGCGCTAGGGCATGCCGTAGGCCGCGGGAACCGCGGCGGGGGCGTCGCTCGGGAACTCCGGCCATTCGCCCTCGAAGACGATGCCGTGGCATCGCATCGTGGTGGCGCCGTTCTCCTGCACGCAGATGTCGATGGCAGACAGTCCGTCGTAGGTGCCTTCGCCGGTCGATCGGGTCACGTAGGTGAACTCGGTCGTATCGGGATCCAGGTAGCCGTAGCCCCGCGAGAGCCACGTGCCGTCCTCGTCTTCGGTGAACATCCGACTCAGATGCACGCGAATGGCTCCGATGCCCGAGCCTCTCTGGAGGCCGTTGTGGATGGTCCCGGCGCTGCTCGAGCCGGCTTCCGGGTGGCGGTTTCCCTAGTCAGCGGGCACCGGTTCTGGCAACTCGGGCAGGCCACCCGAAAGGATGGCTCCCGCGAGCTCGAACGGCGCAGTGATGACGGGGTTGTCAAGGTCGATGATGGCGTCGAGCCCGTCGTAGCCACCCTGCCCATCGAGCAGCAGACGGTAGTGGAAGACCGTCGTGTCCGGCTCCATGTAGCCGAGCCCGCTGCCGACCCACGCGCCGCCGTCGTTTTCGAGGCGGACCGTGATCGCTCGCGTACCTCGATAGAACGACCCCGACGATCCGAGCAGGTTGCGGTTGTGACGGCTGATGGCGATGCCGTTGAGGCGATCGTCGTTGGTTCGGAACTCCATCGTCCACCACTCGTCGACGCGTGCCTGACCGCCGGCGTGCGTATCCCGAGTACCGATCTCGTCCTTGCTCAGGGTGTACATGCTGCCCTCGACCAGCGTGATCTCCCCGGCCTTGGAGGCGTCCGGCGCAGCAGGCAGGGACTGCTTCGAGGTGGTGAGCTGGCCGGCCAGCAGGAGCGACCCCATGAGGGCCGCTGTCGCCGCCGCCGCGACCAGCTTCGTCGGCGAGAGCATCAACGTGGTCCCACCGATGGATGCGGTCGCGATCGCGACAGCGGGCCAGGCCCGGTCGCCGCGGTCGTCGGCCTTCGCGGTGGGCTTTCGGACAGGCAGGAACCGGCGCCAGCGTCGACGTTGTCGGGTGGGTCGGGTTTCGTCGAGCGTCCGCGCGAGCACATCGGGTGGCATCGGTGGGACGTCGTCCATCCAGGCGCGGAAGTCGGGCCCCAGGTCACGTGGAGCGCTCATCGGGCCACCTCCAGGGGCCGGGTCGGGGGCAACCGATCGTCGGCCTGGAGCAGCGCTCGCATGGCGTCGGTCGCGCGGTGGAGCCGCGACTTGTAGGTGCCGACCGGGATGCCGAGGATGTCGGCCGCCTGGTCAGACGGCAGGTCCATGAAGTAGTGCGTCACCAGCACTGCGCGTTGGTCCAACGACAGGCGCTCGAAGCCGCGCTGGAGCTGGTCGCGGTCGATGACCGTGTCCAGCTCGTCGGGGGCCGTGGTGCCGGGTAGAGGAGCGAGCGCCACTTCGACGCCGCGCCAGCGGGCGCGTCGGCCCTCGTGATAGCAGGCGTTCACCAGGATGCGATACGCCCACGCCTCGAACCGTCGAGGGTCCCGCAGCCGAGGCAGGTCGCGCCAGACGGCGACCATCGCTGCCTGTGCGGCATCCTCCGCGAGGGTGCGGTCCCGCAGGATCGCGTAGGCCACCCCGTGGAAACGCCTCGCGACCGTCGCCGCGATCAGTGTGAACGCCGCATGGTCGCCCGAGCGGGCTCGGACGACGAGGTCCGTCTCCACGGCTCGTCCTCCCTCGGCCGGCGTGTCCGGCTCTCCAATGGTACCGGTACGCGGAAGGGCCTCCGGGTTCCATCTTGGGCAAAGGGAAAGGCCCCTCCGTCACCGGAGGGGCCTCGCGGTGCTGGGACTAGAGGTCCACGTCGCCGGTCAGGCTGACGACCACGCCGAGTGCATCGAACATGGCGGCCTTGGCAGCCAGGGCCTTCCTGGCGGTATCCATATCGGGCGCGTAGACGACCTGGATATGGTTCGACTTGTGGCGCGCCATGAACTGGTCGCGGGTCACGCCCGGCATCACCAGGTGCATGATCGGCCAGACCGGCGTGGTGGCATCCCAACGACGCTGGGTCTCCTCGTCGGGGAGCTCCACGGCCTCGCCGATGCCCATGTCCACGTGCAGCTTGTCGTCCATCAGGAAGACGCGGCTGTAGACCACGGGACCCGGCTTGCTGACGCCCTTGATGGTGCCGCCGCCGAGGCGGAAGTACATAGCGGGCTGACGCTGGCTGGTCACGCCTTCGTAGCCACCGCGGAGGTGGGACGGCGGGACCGAGCCGGAGATCTCCATGACCCACACGAAGTCATCACCGTAGGGGTCACCCCAGCGCACGTCGTGGAGGCTGGTCGAGGGGTTGAGGCCCATCGCCGTCCAGACGCGGTTGGTGATCAGCGCGTCGACGCCGCAGCCCCAGTCGACCTCGTTGAAGTGGGGCAGGGGCTGACCGGGATAGAGCTCCCGTCCATCCTCGCTGTAGGCCGGTGGGCGGTCCTGCTCGTTGAGCAGGCCCTCGGCCAGGTCCGAGGCCGGCACCAGGTCCTTGAGGCCCTGCTGGTACTGGATGCCGATGCCGGCACAGCCGAAGTCGTCGGCGATCCGCAGTGCTGCGATGTACATCTTGCACTGCTCGAGGACCTGGTCCTTGGTCAGGTTCTCATCCGGGTCGGGCCCGAAGTCGAAGGTCACGCCCCGATCGACGAGCCACTTGAAGACCGCCTCCGCCTCTGCGTCGTCGACCGTGGTCATGCGGTAGTAGAGGGCGGACTGGCTGAGGCGCTCCTTGAAGATGCCGAGGGGGTTGAGGTACTCGTCATCGAAGATGGCGTTGTACATGCCCATGCAGCCTTCGTCGAAGATGCCCATGACGGCACCCGTCTGCTGCAGCTCGGCCGCCAGCGCTCGGCCAAGCGCGGCCTCGTTGGCGGGGAGGGCTGCGCTGTCGAGGGCCTTGACATGGCTGGTGTCGTGGCTGGTGATGGTGCCGCTGGTGGCCCACTCCTGCAGCGCCTTGCGCGCCCATTCGTCGGTGAAGTCCTCGCTCCAGATGGAGGAGTACTCGAGGCCCGCCTTGGTCATCGAGGCATTGAGGTTGAGCAGACCCACGAGGCCGGGCCACTCGCCGCTCCAGTTGGCGGCGGTGAGGATGGGCCCCCGCTGTGTCTTGAGCCCGGAGAGGACGTGGTGGCTGTACTCCCACACGGCCTCGGCGATGATGATGGGGGTATCGGGATGGATGTCGGCGAAGACATCCATGCCCATGCGCTGGTTCCAGATGAAGCCGTGCTTCACCTCCGGGTCGTACTGGTGGCCGCGGCGGACGGTGTAGCCGATCTCGGCGAGCACGTCGGCGATCTGCTGCTCGAGCACCTGCTGGGCCGGCCAGCCCATGACATTGGCGGTGTGGCGCAGGTCGCCGCTGGTCACAAGGACGACCTCGTTCGGCTTGGGCGGCGCCGGCTCAGCGACGGTCGGGACCTTGTATTCGGTAGCCATTTGCTTTCGTCTCCCTTCGAATCAGGCTCGTCTCGCCATTCTGCACCCTCATGGGAACGTTAGCAGTGCCGAAGTGCCGGTTTCGCCGGGTTCCACTTGGACTGACCAGCGAATCCCGTATCGTTGCACGATGGAGTGGTACGTCCGTCGAGCGCGCGCGTCCGACATGGAGGCTGTCTCGGAGATCATCAACGAGCACATCGAGCGCGGCTGGGCGCACTTCGGCGACCGGCCCCAGGCGGCGTCCGAGTGGGTCGCCGACTGGGAGGCCTACCACGAGCGCTTTCCGTGGCTCGTGGCCGAGCGAGAGGGCGAGCTCGGGGGTCTGGCCTACGGCAAGACCTTCAACTCGCGTGCCGCCTATGACTGGACGGCGGAGGTCTCGGTCTACCTGCGCGACGGGCTGCAAAGGCAGGGGATCGGGTCGCTGCTGTACGGACGACTCATCCCCACGCTCGATGCGCAGGGGTATCGCTGCCTGGTGGCCGGCATCACCACGCCCAACGAGGGCTCGGTGCGGCTGCACGAGCGCTTCGGGTTCCGGCACCTGGGCACGCTCGAGCGCGTCGGCTACAAGATGGGCGCCTGGCGCAACGTCGGTTCGTGGCAGCGGCTGGTGGGGCCGATGGATGACACGGAGCCCGCGCCCGTGCGGCCCGTGAGCGAGGTCTGGCCGGGCGAGTAGCCGCGACGGCGCCCGGCAGGTCCGTGCCTGGCGGCCCGGGTGACGTGCGCCATGCCGTCCCGCGCGGGCGCTGCCGCTCCAGTGGTGGTACTGCCGGTCCGGCGATGGCCCCCGGCCGCTCGTCCAGCGGGCCGGTCCGACCGCCCGGCCAGTGGTGGGCCCCCGGCCGCCCGTCCAGCGGGCCGGTCCGACCGCCTGGCCAGTGGTGGGCCCCCGGCCGCCCGTCCAGCGGGCCGGTCCGACCGCCCAGGCCCCGAGCTGACCCGACTTGGCCCGAGGGGCGGGCGGAGGAGTCGGTGCGTCCCACCCCACGGGCAGTCTGCCCGCCCAGCGGGTGGCTTCGCCGTGAACACCGAAGCCCCTGTCGAACTCGCCCGCCCTACGGGAGCCGTGACACCAGACGTCCAGCGAGACCGCGAATCTGCCCGTCTGATCGTCGCTTTGCTCCCGAGGTGCGGTATGGTGGCGCGCATGCCCGACTACACCATCAGATTGGCCGAACAAGCCGACCTCGAACAGTTCGCCGAGATCGTCAATTACTACATCGAGACGACCACGATCAACTTCCACGACCGGCCGCAGTCCGAGGAGGACTGGGAGGCCACCTGGGAGGTGCTCAAGGAAAGCTACCCCTTCGTCGTGGCCGAGAAGGACGGCGTCCTGGGCGGCATCGCCTACGCCTCGCCCTGGAAGCTGCGTGGAGCCTACGACTGGACCTGTGAGGTCACCGTCTACGTCCGCGCCGGGCATGAACGCCAGGGGCTGGGCAAGGCTCTCTCCAAGCGCATGCTGGAGATCCTGGAAGCACAGGGCTACCGTGCCATCGTGGCCGTCATCGCCCTGCCCAACGAGGCCAGCGTCGCGCTCCACGAGGCCCTCGGATACCGCCATATGGGCACGCTCGAGAACCTTGGCTACAAGCAGGACGAGTGGCGCGACGTCAGCTTCTGGGAGCTGCAGCTTGGCGAGCCGGGCACACCGCCGAGCGACGTCAAGCCGGTCAGCGAGGTGGCCTAGCCTCCACGCTGCGTGCTACTCGCAGATCTCGTTCGAGTCGTCGACGTCCGCCGAGGCACCATCGTCGACGTAGAGGTCCTCGCGGTTGCCACAGAGCGTGTTGTCGCGCAGGACGGCGCTGGCCTCGCTGCCGATCGCAACCGCTCGGCCTTCGACGTTCTCGATGGTATTGCCGGTCAACTGTGAGGACCCGCCGGTGAGGGCGATGCCGGTCCGACCGCCGGTGATGGTGTTCGACTCGATGGTGACGTTCGCTGATGGTCCCTCGGTAGCCGGGAGCAGGATGGCGACGCGGTTGTCGGTCAGCGTGTTGCCTCGAATGACCGAGTCACCGGTCTCGAAGAGCCTGATCGCGGTCCCGCCGGTATCGACGACCCGGTTGTGCTCGATGGTCGGAGCGGCGCCCATTCGGACATCGATCGGTACCGAGATGTCGTTGTCACGCAGCGTCGCGGTGGATCCCTGCCAGATCAGCACACCGCCCAGCAGCGTCACCTCGTTATCTGGCTTGTCGGGGAGGTCGACACAGTCCTGGCCGATGGTGCTGCGCTCGATCACGCCCTCGCCCGAGACCTCGAGCAGGCACAGCTGGCTGTCCGCGACGTTGGTGTTCGAGCCAGGCAGCATCGACAGGATCCACTCGACCTCGACGTCGGTCAGCGTCGCATTCGTACCGTTGTGTAGCTCGAACTCGGTCGCGGTGACCGAATCGATCGCGGCGCTGCCGGACCGGACGCGGACGCCGTTGTCCTGCAGCGTCAGGGCTTCAAGGTTCACGCCATCGCTCTGGATCTCGATCCCGAAGGGTCCGCTCGCGACCGTGTAGTAGATGTCTTGCTCGTCGAGGAACTCGTCCTCGTCGGTCAGCTCAGGTTCCTCGAAGTCCTCCGGCACGACGTAGTCCTGGGGGGCGGCCTGCACGATGACCTCGGCCTGGCCTTCGCCGCGGATGGCTACGGCCTTGTCGACTACGAAGGTCTCAGCGTAGGTGCCCGGCATGACCAGGATGTCGTCGCCGTCTGCGGCTGCCGCGACGGCCTCTGTGATCGTTGTGTAGTGGCCGTTGCCGGACTGGTCGACGACGAGCTCGCCGTCGGCCGCGAGCAGGCGCTGGACGCCGATGCCCACGGCGGCCATGGCCGCGATGAGGAGGAAGGTCGCGGCGAGGATCGCCATGACCCGCACGGTCGGCGACCCGACCGTGACTCGGGAGTCGGTACGCATGGGGGGCTCCTTGATGAGCGCGAGCCACTCGGGGCGCTGCCGCGTCGTGGTCGCGAAGGAATGGATGTCGTCGTAGAAGTCGTCCGGCAGGGGTGTGCTCTGTGCGTTGCCGGCGACGTTGTCGGCCACGAACCGCTCGAAGGAACGTTCTTCGTTCATGACGATCGCTCCGAAGCCCGGGGGTACTCGGCCGCGGGATGCTCGCGCATGGCGTTGCGCAGGTTCTCGAGGCCACGATGGAGTCGGGACGCGGCGGTCCCGAAGGGGATGTCGAGGATCTCCGCCACCTCGCGCATGGGCAGGTCGAGGTAGTAGTGGAGCGCGATGACGGACCGCTGGTCGATGTCGAGCCGGCCGAGCTCGGACACCACCCATGCGCGATCGGCGACGTCTGCCGAGGCGTCCGGGATCCGCACGGCGTCCCCGGTCGGGATGACCCCGACCTCGACCTCCGTCCGGCGACGATCCTTCTTCGCGAGTCGGTAGCACGTGCGCACGGTGAGCCGCCGCAGCCAGGCGTCCCAGGCGTCGGGGTCACGCAGTGCGCGCATGTCCTTCCAGGCGGCGATGAACGCCTCCTGGACCGCATCCTTGGCGCGATCCGGATCGCGCAGGATGAGGTTGGCGACACCGTTCAGCCGCGGCGCGGCGGCCCTCACCAGCTGGGTGAAGGCGTCCGCATCCCCGCCCTTGGCCTGTTCGACCAGGTCTCGCTGCATCGATGTCACCATCTCGGCGCGGGACTCTCCCGGCGCTCATGAACAGTAGGGGAGCGAGGCAACCGGTTCTTATCCCGAAACCGGGAGAAATCCGGGCCGACGGTGCGGTCGACCCGGGTATCGGAGACTGACAGAGCGCTTACTCGGCCTGGGCGTCCTCGCAGATCTCGTTGGTGCCATCGTCCTCAGGTGTGGCGCCGTCCACGACGACCAGGTTCTCGCCGTTGCCGCAAGAGGTGTTGCCGGAGAGGATCGGCGAGGCATCGCCAAGGACGACGATGCCGCGTGCTTCGACGCCCTCCACCGTGTTGTCACGCACGACCGGCGAGCCTCCGCCGACGATGATGCCGGCCCTGCCGCCACTGACAGCGTTCTGTTCGATGAGGCCCCTATCGCCGCCCGACCAGTTGATGGCGATGTCGTTGTCCGCAAGGCTGTTGCCGTTGATGATGGGCTCGCCCGGACCGGTCACGCTGACACCAACCCGAGCGCCGCTGATGGTGTTGTCAAGCACAGCAGGAGAACTGCTGCTGACACTGAGACCGTTCTGGCCGGGGTTGGTGATGATGTTGCTCTCGATCACCGGCGATGCCATGTCACCGACGTAGATGGCTTGGGCGAGCGAGCCGTCGATGGTGTTGCCGCGAATGACGGCGCCATCACCGTAGCCGCCCCAGATATGTGGGCCGCCGAGGAGGGTATTGCCCTCGATCAACGGCTCCGAAAGGTCGAAGACGCCGATGGGGCCACCGTCGGTGATGGTGATGCCGCGCACGGTCGCCCTGGACCCGCCGGTGATGACGATCGAGTTCCCGGTGCTACCACCACCGCCTTCATAGGCCCGACCGACACCGTCTGACGTGCAGACCCGACAGGACCGGAGATCCGCCGCTGGCGATGACCGCCGCGCCGGCACCCCGGAGCGTGAGCCCCGAGAGTGTGGCTTCGGTGTCCAGGAGCAGGAGAGCGTAGGGCTCCTGGTCCCATTCACCACCCGAAACGCTGATCTCTGAGGTCGGCCCGTCCTCGGGTGCCGTGACCACGATCTTCTCGACAGCCCCATCGCCCATCAGGGTGACGTCCGCCTCGATCGTGACCGCCTCGACGTAGGTGCCGGGCTTGACCAGGATCTCGTCGCCGTCCACGGCGGCCGCGACCGCCTCGGCGATGGTCGTGTAGTCGCCGCTGCCGTCCTGGGCCACGACGATGGCACGGTCGGCCGCGAGCAATCGTTGAACGCCAGCTCCGGCAGCTGCCATGGCCAGGGCCAGCAGGAGGGTGGCGGCCAGGATGGCCACGACCCGCACGGCCGGCGATCCGACCGCGAGATTGGAGTTCGTTCGCATGGGGGGCTCCTTGATCAGCGCGAGCCACTCCGGCAGCCGCCGTGTCCCCCCGGCGCGCGCGATGGTTTCGGTGATGGCGGACTCGGGCGGCATGCCCACACCCGCGCTGGCGAGCTGCTCGGCGACGAGGCGTTCGAGATCGGATTGTTCGTTCATGGCGCTCGCCTCGTGACCAGATCGGTGTCGGGCCTCATCCGGCCCGCGCATCGATTCGCGCAGGGCCTCAAGGCCACGGTGCAGACGGGACGCGGCGGTCCCGTAGGGGATGTCGAGGATCTCGGCCACTTCCGGCATCGGAAGGTCGAGGTAGTAGTGCAGGACCAGCACGGCCCGCTTGTCGATGTCGATCGTGCCCAGCTGGCTCACGACCCAGTCTCGTTCGGCGAGCTCTGCCGAATGGTCTCGTGTCATGGCCGTCCCAGCGTCGAGCGTCACGTGCTGCTCGACCTCGGTGCGGCGCTTCTCCTTCTTCGCGACCTTGTAGCAGGCGCGAACGGTGAGCCGCCGTAGCCAGGCGTCCCACGCGTCTGGATCGCGGAGCGAACGCACGTGCTTCCAGGCCAGCACGAGCGCATCCTGGACCGCGTCCTGGGCGCGGTCCCCGTCGCGCAGGATGAGGCTGGCGACGCCATACAGCCGCGGGAAGGCCACCCTCACCAGCTGTGAGTAGGCCTCCAGATCGCCGTCCCTGGCCGCGATGACCAAGTCTCGCTGCATCCGCGTCACCACTGTGGCGCCGGGCTTCTCCCTGCGCTCTCACACCCTAGAGCCGGCTGGTAGCGTCTCCCTATCCCAAATCGCGAGTATTCATCCACACCGATAGCGAACGGGGGAGGGAATGGCCTACACCTACGCAGTCCTCGGAGGGGGACGACAGGGCACCGCCGCGGCCTACGACATGGCCAAGTGGGGCGATGCCGAGCGCGTGCTTATCGCTGACATCAGCGCCGCGGCGGCTCAGGCATCGGCGAGCCGCGTCAACGACCTCATCGGTCGCCGGATCGCCGAGCCGGTGCAGCTGGACGTCACCGACCACGCCGCCCTCGTCGAGTTCCTGATCCCCGTCGACTCGTTCCTGTCAGCGGTGCCCTACTGGAACAACCCCGGCATCACCGAAGCCGCCATCGCGGCCAGGGCGTGCATGACCGACCTCGGCGGCAAGACCGACCTCGTGCTCGAGCAGCTCAAGCGCAGCGATGCAGCGAGGGCCGCCGGCATCGCCATCATCCCCGACTGCGGCCAGGTCCCGGGCATGGGTACCAGCCTGACGGTCTACGCCATGAGCCTGCTCGACGCGACCGACGAGATCCTGATGTGGGACGGCGGCAACCCCCTCCATCCGGCGCCCCCCTTCAACTACACGCTCACGTTCAACATCGCCGGCCTCACCAACGAGTACTACGGCGTAGCCCACTTCATCCGTGACGGCCAGCGTGTCGAGGTCCCGACCTTCCTGCCCGAGGACTACGAGACGGTCGACTTCGGAGGCGACATCGGGCTGATGGAGGCCTTCGTGGCCGGCGGCGGCACGAGCACCATGCCCTGGACCTTCGAGGGCCAGCTCAAGACGCTCTGGAACAAGACGCTGCGCTGGCCCGGGCACTTCGCCGAGTGGCGCGCCTACACCATCGCCGGGCTGCTCGAGGAGGAGCCCATCGAGGTGAACGGTCAGACGATCGTGCCACGCGACGTGCTGCACGCGGTGCTCGATCCCAGGATTCGCGCCCAGCCGGGTGACCCCGACCTGGTCATCGTGCGCGTCATCGCCAGGGGCCGCAAGGACGGACGGGCCGCCTCGGTCAAGGTCGAGCTCATCGACAGGCTCGATCCCGAAACCGGGTTCACGGCCATGGAGCGGACGACCGGCTGGGACGGTGCGCTCAAGGCCATCATGAACGCCCAGGGTCGCACGCCTCGCGGCGTGAACCCCGCAGAGCTGGCAGTGTCCGGTCCGGACTACGCCGACGAGCTGCGCAAGCGCGGCTTCAGCCTCACGGAGGCGTACCTCGACGAGCGACACGACGTCGGCCCCGCCGCCTCGGTACGGCCGATAGACTCGAGGCCATGAAGGCGATCGTGCGAGAACGGTACGGTGGCCCCGAGGTGCTTGAGCTCCGCGAGGTCGACGTCCCCACCCCGGGACCGGGCGAGGTACTGGTCCGCGTGCGTGCCTCGTCGGTCAATATGGCCGATGTCGACTACGTGCTCGGCCGACCGCGGGCCGCCCGGATGGCGACCGGGCTGCGCGCGCCCAAGGCTCCGATCCCGGGCATCGACATGGCCGGCGAGGTGGCGTCGGTGGGTGTGAACGCCGCTCGCTTCAAGCCGGGAGAGCGCGTCTTCGGTGACGTCTTCGATGTCGGCTCGGGTGCCTGGGCCGAGTACGTGGCCGTGCCGGAACGGGCGCTGACACCCATCCCCGGTGGCGTCTCGTTCGAGGCGGCGGGCGCGACTCCGTCCGCGGGGGTGTTCGCGCTGCAGGGTCTGCGCGACAAGCGGCCGCTCAAGCCAGGCGACCGCGTGCTGATCAACGGTGCTTCGGGCAACGTGGGCTCGTTCGCCGTGCAGATCGCCAAGGTGCTCGGCGCGGAGGTCACCGGCACCTGTCGTACGGACAAGATGACGGCCGTGCGCGAGATGGGTGCCGACCACGTCATCGACCACACGGCGGAGGACTACCGCGCCAGCGGTGAGCGCTACGACCTCATCGTGGACATGGCGGGCCGTGGCGGGGTCATGCGCTTGCCACGCTCGCTCCAGCCCGGTGGCGGCTACGTGGTCATCGGTGCCAACGCCCGCGGCTACCTCGAGGGCACCGTGCTGGCGCCCTTCGTGGGCCTCGCCACCGGCCGCAAGATGGGCCTGCTCATGTGGCGGGTGAACGATGCCAAGGACATGGCCGAACTGGCTGCGATGCTGGCCGACGGCCGTGTGCGACCGCACGTCGACAGCACCT
>CAVPNC010000002.1:0-293378 GCA_963706695.1 uncultured Chloroflexia bacterium
ATGGTGCGACCGGGTGGAGGACGTACCGAGACATCACCCTGCCCCTGCTCCGTCCGGCCCTGCTGGTGGCCTCGATCATCAACATGATCAACGTCTTCAACTCGTTCCCCATCATCTGGGCCATGACCCGTGGGGGGCCGGGGTCGCTGACCGACACGACCACCACGCACATGTACAAGCTGGCCTTCCAGCTGCTTGACATCGGGCAGTCAGCGGCCATGGCCGTGGTCAACTTCTCGATCATCCTCGTCTTCGTCCTGCTCTACCTCCGCGTCGTCGACTGGCGGAGGGCGTGACGTGAGCGCAACGAGGGCGCCCGTCATGCGCGCACCATCGATCAAGAAGGCGTTGCTCACGGGGCTGGGCGCGCTGGTGGCCTTCTTCTTCATGGCGCCCTACATCCAGATGCTCATCACGGCGCTCTCGCCGGCCGACCAGCTGGTGAACGTCCCGGCGCAGTACCTGCCCACCCGCTTCGAGTTCTCCAACTTCGTGACGGTGTGGGAGGAGGCGCCCCTGTGGGGCTACCTGCGCAGCAGCCTCATCATCTCCGTCTTCGCCACGCTCCTGGTCCTCCTCGTGGCCCTGCCGGCCGCCTACTACACGGCTCGCTACCGCTACCGCGGCCGGCTGCTGTTCCTGCTGTTGGTGCTCATCACGCAGATGTTCGCGCCGACGGCCCTGGTCATCGGCATCTATCGCGAGTTCGTCATCATCGGCGACATCTTCCCGGCGGCGGGCGTCGATACCTACCTCTCGCTCATCATCGTGAACGCGGCCTTCAACCTGGCCTTCTCGACCTGGATCATGGTGGCCTACTTCTCGACCATCCCGGTGGAGCTGGAGGAAGCGGCCTCGATCGACGGGGCCTCGCGCCTGGGCGTGCTGCGACGGGTCACGCTGCCGCTGGCGCTGCCGGGCATCATCACGGCCACGATCTTCACCTTCATCGCCGCCTGGAACGAGTTCGTGGTGGCGCTCACCCTGGCGCAGTCGGCGGAGATCCACCCCCTGACCGTCGGCGTGACCACCTTCGTGGGCCAGTACCGGGTGGAGTGGCAGTACCTCTTCACCTCGTCGCTCATCGCCATCGTGCCGGTGGTGATCCTGTTCATCGTCATCGAGAAGTGGCTCGTCGGCGGCCTGACCGCCGGCAGCATCAAGTAGCCCGACCAGCGGGCCCCCGGGGGAACCACTCGTGCGTGACATGCGCCTTGCCGACTACCGACCCGTCTCCAGGCTGCGCCTGCGGGAGCACCGCATCGAGAAGCCCCGCTTCGGCGTGGTCGATGCCCACAACCACCTCGGCGAGGTCTTCAGCTACGGCTGGTCGAAGCGACCGGTGACGGATCTGCTGGCGGCACTCGACGAGGCCGGGGTCGAGACCATCGTGGACCTCGATGGCGGCCAGGGCGAGGCCTTCAGCGAGCGCTACGCGAAGTACGCCGGTACGCACCCTACGCGCTTCGCGCACGTCGCACAGATGGCCTACGAGGAGTGGATCGAGCGCCCCGACTTCGGCCAGGTCGAGGCCCAGCGCTTCGAGGACTCGGTGCGGCGCGGAGCCGTGGGCCTCAAGGCCTGGAAGCCGCTGGGGCTGCGAGCGCGCGATCCCGAGGGGCGGGTGGTGCCGGTGGACGACCCCCGCCTCGATCCGGTCTGGTCGGTGGCTGCCCGCACGGGCACGGTGGTCATCGTGCACGTGGCCGATCCCATCGCCTTCTTCGACCCGCTCGACGAGCACAACGAGCGTTGGGAGGAGCTCTCGCAGCACCCCGACTGGCACTTCTGGCCGCCGCGCTCAGCAGCCGGTGAGCACGGCTTCGCCAGCTTCGACGAGATCATCGCGGCCTTCGAGCGGGTGGTGGCACGGCACCCCGACACGACCTTCATCGGCGCGCACGTCGGCTGCGCCTCGGAGGACCTGGCCCTCGTCAGCGGCATGCTCGAGCGCAACCCCAACCTGTACGTCGACATCTCGGCCCGCATCAGCGAGCTGGGCCGCCAGCCCTACAGCTCGCGCGAGTTCTTCCTCACGTTCAGCGACCGCATCCTCTTCGGCACCGACTTCGGCTATGACCCCGAGATGTACCGCATCTTCTACCGCTTCCTCGAGACCTTCGACGAGTCGTTCGACTACGACCTCGGCGACTACCCGCTCCAGGGCCGCTGGCAGATCCACGGCATCGGGCTCCCCGACGAGGTGCTCAAGGCCGTCTATGCCGACAACGCACGGCGCATCCTGCTCACGGATAGGTGATCGCTAGGGGCGTTCACTGGAGCCTGACAATTCGATTGGACAGGCATTTCGCTCAACCGTAGGCTCTGCCCACCAGATGTCGTCGCGTCCCGAGGAGCCATCCCATGAGCGAGTACGCCAACCCCACTGCCCTTGTCAGCGCCGAGTGGGCGCTGGCGCACCTCGACGATCCGAACGTCCGCTTCGTCGAGGTCGACGTCGACACGGAGGCCTACGCCACGGGCCACCTCCCCGGCGCCGTCGGCTGGAACTGGGAGACGCAGCTGTCCGATGGGATCCGCCGCGACATCGTCAGCCGGGACGAGCTCTCGGAGCTGCTCTCGAGCTCCGGCATCGGCCCCGACACCCACATCGTGCTCTACGGCGACAACAACAACTGGTTCGCGGCCTGGGCCTACTGGCAGCTGGGCCTCCACGGCGTGACCAAGGTGAGCCTCATCAACGGGGGCCGGGCCCACTGGCTGGCGCAGGGCTTGCCGACCACCACCGACGTCCCGACCTATCCCCCCACCGGCATCTCCGTGTCGCCGCCCGACTTCTCCACCCGTGCCTTCCAGCGTGACGTCGCCGACGCCCTGGGTGCTCCCGATCTGGCGCTCGTCGACGTGCGCTCGCCGGCCGAGTATGCGGGCGAGGTGATCGCACCTCCGGGTATGAGCGAGACCGCCCAGCGCGCCGGTCACATCCCTGGTGCGGCGTCCGCGCCGTGGGCCCAGACGGTCAACGAGGACGGCACCTTCAAGACCGCCGAGGCGCTACGCGAGCACTACGCGGCCAAGGGCGTCACCCCCGACAAGGACGTGGTCGCCTACTGCCGTATCGGCGAGCGGTCCAGCCACACCTGGTTCGTGCTCCATGAGCTGCTGGGCTACGACCGCGTGCGTAACTACGATGGCTCGTGGACGGAGTGGGGCTCGATGATCGGCACGCCCATCGAGAACCCGACGGCAGACTGAGGTGACCCCGACGGAGCTCCGGGTGCTGCGCACCCGGTGGCGGAGGCGGTGGGGCCGCTCGTCAGCGCGTAGTGGGCGGCAGCGCATCTGGACGATGCATCGGTCCGTTTCGTCGACGTCGAGGACGAGCGATCGGCGTACGACCGGGGGCACCTGCCGGGCGCCGTTGCCTGGACCTGGCGGGATGACCTCGTCGATCCGCTGTGTCGGGAGCTGGTCGGCCGGGAGGCCCTGACGGTTCGGCCCGCTCGTTCGGGCATCGGGCCCCGGAGACACGTCGTGATCTATGGCGACGACGACTGGTACGCGGCGTGGACGATGTGGCAGCTCCGCTTGCATGGCGTGACCCGTGTCAGCCTGCTCGACGGTGGGCGGGGCTCCTGGCGCGGGCTGGACCTGCCGTACAGCGATGAGCCCGCGACCGTCGACGCGGTCGATCAGCGCGTCGGCCCACGGGGTCGGACGGTCATGCCGGGCACGTGCCTCGCGGGTTCATGCCCCCCGCGTGGACGGGCCCCACTCCTCGCTCGTCATGCCGGGCACGTGCCGCGCGGGGTTCATGCCCCCGGCGCATGAACGGGCCAGGCTCATGGCGATCCATGCCCCCCGCGCATGAACGGGCCAGGCTCATGGCGATCCATGCCCCCCGCGCCTGAACGGGCCAGGCGCCGCGCGGGTCTATGCCCCCGGTGCATGAACGGGCCACGTACCTCGCGGGTTCATGCACCACGGGCATGCCAGGGGTGGGATGAGCCGCTGATCGGAGCGATCGGACGGCCTGCCTGGTCGGTACAGTCCCTGGCGGCATAGCCGGCGAACCCTGCGCCGCCAGGGGCCATGCACCACGGGCATGCCAGGGGTGGGATGAGCCGCTGATCGGGAGATCGGACGGCCTGCCTGGTCGGTACAGTCCCTGGCGGCATAGCCGGCGAACCACCACGCCGCGCACCCTGCGCCGCGAGCTACCCGGCGCCGCGAGCTACCCCGGCGCACCACCACGCCGCGCACCACCACGCCGCGCGCCACCACGCCGCAGCGGGCCTCGATCCTCGAGCATCTCCAGGACTGGCTGACCGAACCGCTGGCCGCGCGAGGCGATGGCTCGCGAACCCCCGGGAACTGCAGCTAGAGCTTGCCGATGCCGGCGGTGAGGCCGGCGATGATCTGGCGCGTGGCCAACAGGAACACGATGATCAGCGGCAGCGTCGTGATGGTGATGCCCGCGAAGAGCGTGGACCAGTCGGTCTGGAACTCACCGAAGAAGCGTGTCATGCCCACCGGCAGCGTCCACTTCTCCTGGGAGCGCAGGAGCACCAGCGGGAAGAAGAAGTCGTTCCACAGCGGCACGAACTGGAAGACGGCCACGGTCGCCAGGGCCGGCCGCACCAGCGGCAGCATCACTCGCCCGAAGATCGTGTATTCCCCTGCCCCATCCATCTTGGCCGCCTCGGCCAGGTCGACGGGCAGCTGCCGGAAGTAGGCCGAGAGGATGAAGACGCTGAAGGGGATGCCGGTCGCGGCGTAGACGAGGATGAGGCCCAGGCGCGAGTCGACCAGGCCCAGGTCCTGCAGCAGCAGGAACAGCGGCATGATGGCCAGGCGGAACGGCAACAGCAGGCCCGACAGGAAGAAGATGGCCAGGAAGGTGCTGCCTCGGAACGTGTAGCGGCCCAGGATGTAGGCCGCCAGCGCGGAGACCGCGGTCGCGAGGGTGACCGAGGCCACCACCACGATGAGCGAGTTGACGAAGTACTCGCTGAAGTTGGCCTCGCCCCAGGCCTTCACGTAGCTGTCCAGGTTGATGGACTCGGGCAGCCCGATGGGCTCGCGGAAGATCTCCCGTGTGGGACGCATCGAGTTGATGAGGATGAGCGCCATCGGCGCCAGCACGATGAAGACGTAGCCCCACAGCAGGATCGAGATCGCCGCCCCCGTGGGATCGACGCGTCGTCGCCGTCGGGGCCCGCCGCCACCGGAGCCACCGGCGCGGGTCGCGGCTGTCATGCCAGCCCGTCCTCGAGTCGGCCGAACCACCAGCGCGCGGTCATCGAGACACCGAAGATGGCGACGAACATCACCACCGCGAGGGCGGACGCCGTACCGAAGGCGTTGATGCCACCGTCGAAGGCAGTGCGGTAGAAGAGCAGGCCCAGGACGTCGGTCGAGCCGATGGGGCCACCGGCCACACCGCCCATGGCCCAGACCAGGCCGAAGATGTTGAAGGAGTAGATGAAGACGAGCACGGCCACGGTCCCGAAGACCGGGGTCAGGAGCGGGAACGTGACGTGGCGGAAGGTCTGCCAGGGGCTGGCGCCGTCCACCTCGGCAGCCTCGGCGTAGTCATCGGGGATGGCTGCGAGGCCGGCCGCGAAGAGCAGCATCGGGAAGCCCAGGTAGTACCAGGCGTTGACCATGATGACGACGGGGAACGCCGTCGCGGGATCGCCCAGCCAGGGCAGGGCGAGGTCATCGAGGCCCAGCTCCTTGAGCACCGAGTTCACCGGACCGAACGTGGGGTTGAGGATGAGGGTCCAGATGTAGCCCACCACCAGCGGGCTGATCATGTAGGGCAGCACGTAGACGACGCGCAGGAACCCTCGGCCGCGGCGGGCCTTCTGGAGCAGGACGGCGAAGAGCAGCGCGACCGCCACGGTGATGGCCATGGTCGCGACGTAGAAGACGATGTTGTGCAGGAAGGCCCGCGGCAGCTGCTCGTTGAGCGGGAACCGGGTGAGGAGCTCGACGAAGTTGTCGAGGCCCGCGAAGTCGCCGCGCACGGTGCCCTTCCACTCGAAGAAGCTGAAGAAGAGCGCCTGGATCAGCGGCCAGATGAGAAAGACGGTGTAGAGCAGGAACGCGGGCGCCAGGAAGACCAGGCGGATCCGCCACGGAGGCGCGGCCCGCCCCACGCCGCTCGCGGGCGTGGGGCGGAAGCGCCGGGCGGACCTGGGAGGCGAGCCCGCGGTCATCTACTCGCTATTCCCCCGGGGTGAACCACTGCTCGAGGCCGGTCTGCACATCGGCAGCGACCTCTTCCGGAGTCGCTTCGCCCAGCCACATGGCAGCGATGCCGTCGCGCAGCAGGGCGTCTCCGTTGGGCTGCTCGTAGCGGAAGTTGACGAGGTGCAGGTACGAGACCGGCGACGCCGCGAAGAGCTCACCGAACTCGGCCAGCAGCGGATCCTCGGGCGTGGTGCCGGGGATCGGAGACAGCTGCTTGATGTTCTCCGTGAAGAGCTGGCCGAACTCCGGCGTGCTCATCCACTCCACGAGGGCCGTGGCCGCTTCGGGGTCGTCCGAGTTGGCGTTGACGCCGAAGGAGCCGTCCATCCAGCCCACGACGCTGGCCGGGGCGAGCGAGTCGGGCGGGGCCGGGACCTGGAACACGCCGAGGTCGAGGTCGGGGCCGTTGTCACGCCAGAAGCCGATCTCGAACGAGCCGCCGAGGAAGATGCCGGCAAGCTCCGTCAGGAACAGGGTCCGGGCGTCGTCATAGCTGACGCCGATGACGTCCTCGGGGATGTAGCCCTCGTCGTTGAGCCACTGCATCAGCTCGATGGCGGCCACGTAGTCGGGATCGTTGAAGTCGGTAGCACCGCTAAGGATCTCGGCCTCGAACTCCTGCCCACCGTAGCGCGGGGCGCCGATCGCGTCCATCACGATCGGCATCATCCACACGTCCTTGCCGGGCGTGGAGATGGGGATGATCTCGTTCTCCTTGAGCGTCTCGAGCGTGGCCACGAACTCGTCCCACGTCTCGGGCTCGGTCAGTCCGAGCTCGTCGAAGATGCTCTTGTTGTAGAAGGCGGTGAAGGCCTGATAGGCGAAGGGCACCCCGTAGACCCGGCCATCGGAAAGCCCGGTAGCAGCCTTGAGGACATTGTCGGTGAAGCTGGAGAGGTCGACCTCGCCGTCGAGCGGGAGCAGCTGGCCGGCCTCGACCAGCGGCTGAAGACCGCCGTAGGCGCGCAGCTGGACCACGTCGGGGCCACCGTCACCGGTCAGGCCGGTACTGAGGATGGTGTTGTAGTCGGTGTTGACGAACGGCACGAACTCGACCGTCACGCCCGGGTTGGCCGCTTCGTACACGTCGAAGATGGCGTTGTAGGCGTTCTCGTCCTCGGGGCGCCACGACCACACGGTCAGGGTCGTGTCCTCGGCCGCGTCGTCCTGCGCGATGGCGACCGGAGCCACCATCGGCACGGCCAGCATCGTGGCCAGCAGCGAGGCGATCGTTCGCTTCGGGAGCTTGCTCATGTTCCTCCTCGGGTGTTTCGGGGGGTCGGTCTTGTGGGGTGCTGGTGTCCCAGGTCTCAGCGGGTGCTGCCGGTCACTGTTCCATCGGCACCTCCTCGGTCGTGACGGCGCCGCGATCGGACGCGACGCCGAGGGCGGCGAGCGCTTCCCGTACCCGGCGGGCCGTGGCCCCGAGCGCGGCTCGGGCCGTGGACACGTCGGTGCCCGCAAGCAGGGACACGATGGCGGTCTTGGTGTCGCCATCGGCGGCCTCGAGCGCGCGCCGGCACTCGTCCTCGGTCGCGCCGGTGGCCTCCTCGAGGATCACCAGCACACGGCCACGGAGCTTGGCGTTGTGGCGCGTGACATCGACCATGAGGTTGGAGTAGGTCTTGCCCAGGCGGATCATCAGCGCCGTCGAGAAGCCGTTGAGCACGAGCTTCTGGGCCGTGCCGGCCTTCAGGCGAGTGGACCCGGCGATGGCCTCGGGGCCGGTGTCGACGAAGACGTGCACGTCCACCAGGTCGACCGCCGGTCCCTGCGGCGCGGAGCTGACGAGGACGGTGTAGGCGCCAACCTCCCTCGCGGCCGCCAGGGCTCCGACGACGAAGGGGGTGCGACCGCTGGCCGCGATACCGACAGCGACGTCCGCGGCGGTCAGCCCGGCCGCGGCCTTGCGTCCCACGGCGGGATCGTCCTCCACGCCCTCGACAGCCCGGCTGATGGCGAAGGCGCCCCCGGCGTGGTGCGCCACGGTGCGGGCCGGATCGGCCGAGAACGTCGGTGGCAGCTCGGCGGCGTCGAGCGTAGCGATGCGGCCCGAGGTACCGGCCCCGAAGTAGTGGATGACCCCGCCGGCTTCGTAGCGCTCGACGGCAGCATCGACGGCCTGCGCCAGCTGCGGCAACGCGGCGCGGACCGCGGGCGCCACGCGGGCATCCTCATCGTTGAGCAGCTGCAGCAGCGCCAGGCTCGGGAGCGTGTCGATGTCGAGCGTGCGGGGGTTGCGTCCTTCGGTGGGCGTGGCCACGCGGACCGCGGCCTGGGTGTTGGTCACGGCGCAGCTGCCCCCGGGCGGCGACTGCGCAGCGCCGCAGATGTGCGGTCCAGCGCAAGGACCGTGCCCTCGTAGTCTCGCTGGGCGACCGCGAGGTAGATGCAGTCGATGACGGTGAGCTGGGCGGCTCGGCTGGCCATCGCGCCGGCGCGGAAGAGCGACTCGTGGGCGGCCGTGGTGAGCAGCAGGTCGGCCGCGACGGCCAGCGTCGAGCGGGCGTAGTTGGTGATCGCCACGGCGGTAGCGCCACGGGCCTGGGCTTCCACCACGGGGTCGATGACATCGAGGGTCTCACCGCTGTGGCTGATGCCGAAGACGAGGTCGTCGGCGGTGAGCACGGCCGCTGCCGTCAGCGCCGAGTGGCCGTCGACCGACGCTGCGGCGACGAGGCCGATACGGCGGAGCTTGTGCTCCAGGTCGAGCGCGACGAGCCCGGATGCGCCGATGCCATAGATCTCGATACGCCGGGCTGCCGACACCGCGTCGGTGACCTGGGCGAGGGCCGCGATGTCGAGCTGGTCCACCGTCTCGCTGATGGCGGCGCCGTCAGCGGCGCCGACCTTGGCCACGATATCGGCAAGGGGGTCATCGGCGGCGATGTCCGTGCCCACGATGCGCGGCGGACGGGTGGCGGCGCTACGGCCGACTTGCGTGGCCAAGGCCAGGCGCAGCTCCGGGTAGCCGGCGAACCCGGCCCGCTGGCAGAGGCGCACGACCGTGGCCTCGGAGGTCGAGGCGCGAGCGGCAAGGTCGCCGATGCTGAGGAAGACGATGTCGCCAGGCTTGGCCAGGATGCCCTCCGCGACGCGTCGTTCGGCGGGTGGCAGGGAGGGCATGATCGAACGCAACACGATCATCGGATTGGCCCCCGGCTCGATATGCTCGGCGGGGCGCGGGGTCGCCATCACCGCCACCCCCCTCGCGGTGGCGCGGCGGCAGCGTGGACGTTCGCGGCCGCGGTAGCGAGCCGGCTGCTGCGGTCAGGCATCGACGAAAGGAACTTACAGGTTTGGTTTCCAGCATGTCAACGGTTTTCATGGGCCTCGACGCCGGCGGGACGGCGACGCGTGCCCTCCTGGCCACGGCCTCCGGCGAGGTCGTTGGTCGCGGTCGTGCGGCTGGGGCGAACGCGTGGAGCAGCGGCACGTCGCCAGCAGCGGTCATCTCGGCCGCGGCCGCCGCGGCACTGGGTTCACACGATCCCGCATCGGTGGCCGGTGGCGTCATCGCCGTCGCGGGAGGGGTCTCCAGCGTGCCCGAGCAGGCTGCCGCCGTCGTACGGGCGTGGCGAGGTCTCGGCATCTCAGCCGAGCCGCGGATCATCCTCGACGTGGTCGCGGCCTATGCGGCCGGTACGGTGGCACGCCGCGGCCTCGTGCTGGCCGCCGGCACCGGGGCGGTGGCAGCGCTGGTGGATGACGGTGAGCTCGTGCGCCGAGCCGGTGGACGGGGCTGGCTCGTGGGCGACGAGGGCTCCGCGGTATGGCTCGGGATCGAAGGAGTACGCGCGGCACTGCTGGCCCTCGATGGCCGCGGACCCGCCACCACGCTCAGCGCCGCCATCACCGACGCCCTCTCGGTCTCGCCTCGAACGGACATCGCCACCGCCGTGACCGACGCGGTCTACGGCGGATCACCGGCGCAGCTCGGTCGTCTCGCGCCGCTGGTCGTGAGCGCCGCCGAAGGCGGAGACGCGGTCGCGAGCACCCTCATCGAGACCGCCATCAGGCACCTTGTGGGGACTGCGGAGGCCGCGGCCGGCGATGAGGCTCCGGGTGTCATCGTGTTCGCGGGATCACTGCTCACGCGCGTCCGGGCGGTCGGCGGACGGGTCCAGCAAGAGCTGGGCTCTCTGTGGCCAGCGGCCGAGCTGGCGGAGTCCGCCAGCGGTGAGGCCGGTGCCACGGCGCTGGCCATCCGCTGGCACAGCGGCGCAGCGGTGTCGCCATCGACGCTGGCGTCGCTCAGGGCCTGAGGCGGGTGCCCTACCCCGCAGTGCTTGCCCCTCGATCGGGCCTGGGCAGGACCAGCATGAAGCGGCCATCGCGCTCGGGATCGCGACGGCCCGGTCGGCCGTAGCGCTTGAAGTCCTCGCGCAGGACTGCCGGCGAGACCTTCGCGTCGGGTCCGCGGGACCGGCCCCAGATGGAGCTGACGCGCGGGTAGTACGGATCCTGGACCCAGACGGAGGTGACTTCGAAGTCATTCGTGAGCGCGGGGTCGGCGGTGGCGGTGAAGCCGGACATCACCCACGCGTGGGCGCCATGCCACACGACCAGGCCCACCGGCTTGCCGGTCTTGCGCATCATGCGCGCGGCCTTCTTGAGGGCCTTCTGGAACGACCGGGACCCGGACAGCTCGTAGGGCCCGTAGCCGTAACGATTGAGCAGCCCGACCCACTCGGAGATCCCCATCCCTCGCCAGCGGTCCGGCTCGGGATCGAGGCTGACCGTGCCGTCCTCCTCGAGGTGGTCCCCGATCCGGTAGAGGCGCGCCTGCGTGGAGCGCGACCGATCCGGCGGCCCACTGTCCATCATGTTCATCATCATCTGCGTGGAGGCGGGGATGCACCAGAACGTCGTCTTCTGGCTCACGAAGTCGCCCCGCTGGAACAGGTTCATCCTGAAGCGCCTGGCGGACCGCTGACGTTGCGCATCCGTCGCGCCGGGCGGCGCCGGCGATGCGCCGACCCCACCCGCAGCGTCCCTGACCGCGGCCATGGCTGCGTCGAGCAGGGCCTGGAGCCCGAGTCGCCATGGCGCGTCACCTGCTGCGCGGTCCAGCTCTCCCGCGACGTAGCCCGCAGAGCGCGAGCCTGCAGCGCGTGCCGAGTCATCCGTGGGTGGCGCGGCCGCGGCCGGCCCGGCCGACACCACCAGGAGGAGGACCAGCCCAGCCGTGACCAGACGGCGTGGCGAGCGAACCCCGGGGGCAGCCGAGGAGGTGCGTGCTGTCGTCCATCCGGTGCGCATGTCGTGCGACCTTAGTCGACACTGGTCCAGACGTCAGGAGCGTCCTCGGATCCTGACCCGCGCGATGCAGGTCCGCAGCCCTCGGGCGACCGAGGGGCCCAGCTACGTCGCGCCGGGCGCTGCCGATCCCGGGTCGAGGTAGAAGGTGAACATGCGCTCCGGCTCGAGGCAGGCGTAGGCGGCACCGTCCACCACCGCCTCGACGCTGCCGAAGCGTGCGCCGTAGTAGCCATCGAGCACCTCCAAGAAGCCACCGCCGTCGTGCGTGCGCGCATCGATCTCGTGCGCCCGGCCGTGGGTGGTCACGCTCAGCTCCTCCGCCGGCAGGTAGGTCGCACTGACCACGGGACGCTGACGGATGTGCCGAAAGCGCAGTGATTCGGGGCTGCTGCCGAAGTACCACTCACCACGGTAGAAGAAGCCGTCGACGGGGCCGTTGATGGGCCGGCCGTCGGCGGTGACCGTCGCGAGGGCGAGCAGGCACATGCCGTCGAGACGCTCGACCAGCTGGGCTGCGGTCAGGCGGCGCTCGGGCGTGATGACGTTGCGCAGGTGCGGGCCGGCCGTCTCATAGCTGCGATCGAGCAGGTCCTGCAGTCGGGCCAGGTCCTGGGCCGTCTCGCGCATTCGAGCGTCAGCTAGTTGGTCGCCAGCCCGTTGGCCGCGAGCGCAGCGCTGCGAGCGTCGCGGTTGCGCCTGGACTCCTCGGGCACCTGGTCGCGTGCGTGGTAGCTGGAGCGGACGAGCGGGCCCGATTCGACATGCTTGAAGCCGAGGGCCAGGCCCTCTGCCTTCATCTCCTCGAACTCGTCAGGGTGCACGTAGCGCTCGACAGGCAGGTGGCTCACCGAGGGACGCAGGTACTGACCCAGCGTGAGGATGTCGCAGTCGACCGCGCGCAGATCACGGAACGTCCGGCTCAGCTCCGCCCTGGTCTCACCGAGGCCGACCATGATGCTCGACTTCGTGTGCACGGTCCCGGGACGGCCGGCGATGTCCAGGGCCATGGCCTTGGCATCGGCCAGGACGCGCAGGGAGCGATCGTACTTGGCCCGCTTGCGCACCGGCTTCTGCAATCGCTCGACCGTCTCGACGTTGTGGTTGAGGATGTCCGGCGCGGCCTCCATGACCGTGCGCAGGTCCGCTTCGAGGTAGTCGGGGATGAGCACCTCCACGCCCATGGCCGGGCTGGTCCGGCGCATCTGGCGGATGGTCGCGGCGAAGATGCTCGCGCCGCCGTCCGGCAGATCGTCTCGACAGACGCTGGTGACCACACAGTGCTCGAGGCCCATGACGGCCACGGCCTCGGCCACGCGGCGGGGCTCATCGTCATCGTTCCACTCGGGCCGGCCGGTCTTGACCGCACAGAAGCCGCAGGCCCGGGTACAGGTGTCACCGAGGATCATGACCGTGGCCGTGCGCTGCTCCCAGCACTCTCCGATGTTGGGGCACATAGCCTCTTCACAGACCGTGTTGAGCGTCTGGCCCTTGACCAGCCCCTTGAGCTCCGCGTAGTTGGCGCCGGTCGGCAGCTTGGCCTTGATCCAGTCGGGATGGCGCTGTCGTTCCGGGCCGGTGCGCGCGGCGGTGGCATCGACCGAGCCGCCCATGGCGATGGTCAGGGGCTGTCCGACCTCAGGCGAACCGTGGGAGTGGCAGCCGCCACCGGCAGCGGCGCCAACGTCGAGCATGGGGAGTTCTCGGGCCATGACCTACCAGATGGGGGTGTCGGCATCGACCGACTCCAGCCAGCCCTGAACGGCCTGCAGGAAGGCGCCCGCCTGTGCCCCGTCGTTGGCGCGATGGTCGATGGCGATGCACATGTTCATCATCGAGCGCACGGCGATGGCATCGCCCTGGTCTTCGAGCACGACGGGGCGCTTGACGATCTTCTCCATCGTGATGATGGCGACCTCCGGCACGTTGATGATGGGCAGCGTCAGGATGCTGCCGGTCCAGCCGGTGTTGTCGACGGTGAAGGTGCCGCCCTGGATGTCAGCCGGCGTGAGCTTGTTGGCTCGCGCCCGCCTGGCCACGTCGTTGATGGCGGCGTTGAGGCCGTGGAGGCTGAGGTTCTCGGCGTTGTGGATGACTGGCACCACGAGGCCGTCGTCCACGGCCACGGCGATGCCGACGTTGATGGCCCGGCGCCGCCAGTGGCCCTCGTCGGTCCAGTGGGCGTTGAAGTCGGGAAACCGACGCAGCGCCTCCACGCAGGCCTTGGTCATGTAGGCCACGTAGGACATCGACATGCCCTCTCGCGACTTGTAGTCGGCGTTGATGGCCGCACGTGTCCGCACGACCGCGGTCATGTCGACCTCGATGGTGATGTAGGCGGTAGGGACGTCAAGGAAGCGCTCCATGTGCGTGGCGATGGCCTTGCGCATGGGCGTGAGCTGCTTGAGCGAGTCGCCGTGCTTGACCGGCGAGTCGAGCGGGTCGGCCACGACCGGGGCGGCAGCAGGCTGGGCGGCAGCGGCAGCGCCGGTGGCGCTGGCGGGGGCAGCGCTGGTGGTAGCGCCGGCCGCGGCGCGCTCGACGTCGGCGCGGGTGATGCGGCCACCGATGCCGGAGCCGGCGATGGCCGTGACGTCGACGCGCAGGTCCCGGGCCAGACGGCGCACGGCCGGGGTCATGCGGATGTTGGTGGGCACCACGACGGGCGCCGCAGGAGCCGACGTGGCAGGGGCCGGAACGGCCGGTGCAGGGGCCGGGGCTGCGGGGGCCGGGGCTGGAGGTGCCGCAGCAGCGGGTGTCGGTGCGGGCATCGCGGGCGGGGGCTCCGGGGCAGCTTCGGCGGCCGGGGGCTCCGGGGCAGCTTCGGCGGCCGGGGGCTCAGGGCTGGCGGCTGCGCCGCTGTCGTCGACATCGGCGATGGGCGCGTCGTTGCTGACGGTCTCGCCTTCCTGCACGAGGATCTTGGTGAGCGTGCCCTCGAACGGTGACGGAACCTCGGCGTTGACCTTGTCGGTGACGACCTCGACGAGCGGATCGCCGACACGGACGTGGTCACCGATGGCCTTCAGCCACTTGCCGATGGTGCCCTCTTCGACGCCTTCGCCGAGCTGGGGCATGGTCACCTGGGGCATGAGTCGACTCCTGGGAACGTTCGTTGGATCACGATGGGCACAGCGAGGATCAAGACCACCATCATAGCGACCCGTCCGATTCCCACTCCCGGCACAGGCTCGAGCAAGCGCCGCGCCAGCAGGCGTGACGTGCCATCGGCCAGGCTCCGCCGACGGCCGCCACCGGCCCCAGAACGGGTGGGTCTAGAAGTTGATGGACTTGCCGTCGACGGCCATGGCGGCTTCACCCATGGCTTCCGAGAGGGTCGGGTGCGGGTGGACGGCGGCGCCCACCTCCCAGGCCGTGGCCTCGAGCAGCATGGCCGTGGATGACTCGGCGATGAGCTCCGTCACATGGTGGCCGATCATGTGCACGCCCAGCAGCTCGTCCGTCTCGGCATCGGCGATGACCTTCACGAAGCCGGTGGTGTCACCTTCGATGATGGCCTTGCCCACGGCCATCATGGGCATCTTGCCGACCTTGGTCTTGAGGCCCCGCTCGTCACACTGCGCTGTGGTCAGTCCGATCGAGGCCACCTGCGGTCGCGAGTAGGTCGCGCGCGGCATCTTGACGTAGTCGATCTCCTCGACCGGCTCGCCGGCGATGGCCTGCACGGCGGCGATGCCCTCGTGCGTGGCGACGTGCGCCAGCCACAGGCCCCCGGCGATGTCACCGACCGCGTACAGGTGGGGATCGGCCGTGCGCATCTGGTGATCGGTGACGACGACGCCCTTCTCCACCACCGCGCGCGTGGTCTCCAGGCCGATGCCCTCGACATTGGCGGCGCGACCGGTCGCCACCAGCATCTGCTCGGCACGCAGCTCGACCGGCTCGGAGCCCTCGGGTCCCACCATCAGGCTGACCCCGTCGTCGCCCGCCTTGACGGCGGCCGGATCGAAGCGAGCGTTGGTGATGACCTTGATGCCGCGCTTCTTGAAGGCCCGTTCCATCTCCTTGGAGATATCCGCATCCTCCAGCGGCACGATGGCCGGGAAGTACTCCAGCACGGTCACCTCGGAGCCCATGTCCGCGAAGTAGGAAGCGAACTCCACGCCGACCGCGCCGGCGCCGACGACGATGATGGACTCCGGGACGTGCGAGGAGCGCAAGACGTCATCAGAGGTGACGATGTGCTTGCCGTCAGGCTCGAGCCCCGGCAGCGACCTCACCCTCGAACCGGTGGCCAGGACAACGTCCCTGGCCTTGAGGATGACCTCGCCGGTCGAGGCGCCCTTGGCATCGGTCGTCTTGACGCGGACCTGCTGCGGGCCCTCGAGCTTGCCCCGACCGAGGATGTAGTCGACCTTGTTCTTCTTGGTCAGGCTGGTCACGCCCTTGACCAGGCGCTCGACGATCCGGTCGCGCCGGGCTGCGATGACCTCAGGGTCTGCGCTCACCTCCGAGACCTCGATGCCGAAGTCGGCCGCGTGCTTCATGTGGTCGAGCAGGTCGGCCGAGGCGAGCATGGCCTTGGTCGGGATGCAGCCGATATGCAGGCAGGTGCCGCCAAGGCCCTTGGGGTTGTCGTCGACGAGGGCGACCTTCAGGCCCAGCTGCCCGGCTCGGAAGGCCGCGCCATAGCCGCCGGTGCCGCCACCAAGGACGACGATGTCGTAGGACTGGGTTTCGTTGGGCACGGTGGACCTCGGAAGAACGGGTATTCGGACGTGACCGATGGTAGCAAAGCAGGGACGCCTCCCACCTATACTCGCCCTCCGTGGACGACCTGCTGCTTGCGTTCCTGCTCCTGCCGATGGGCTATCTCATCGGCTCCCTGCCCATGGGCGTCATCGTCGCGCGCGTCACCGGCGGGGTCGATCCGCGGACCGTCGGCTCGGGCCGGACCGGCGGCACCAACATGCTGCGGGCCGGGGGCTGGGGTCGCGCCATCAGCGTGGCCCTGCTCGATGTCTCCAAAGGTGCCCTGCCCATCCTCATCGCCGGCTGGCTCGACGCGCCGATCGAACTCCGGGCGCTCACGGGCGTCGCCGCCGTGCTGGGCAGCTGGAAGTCGATCTTCCTCGGGTTCCACGGCGGACGCGGGGTAGCGACCGGCGTCGGCGGCATGCTCGCGATCGCACCCTGGATCGTGCCCTTCGCCCTCCCTGCCTTCATCGTCGTCATCTGGTTCACGCGCTATGTCTCGCTGGCCTCCATCCTGGGCACGCTCAGCGGGGCGATCATCGTGGTCATCTTCATGGTCGCGGGCTGGATCGATCCCGCCTGGCTCTGGTACGTGATCCCGGGCGAGGCCATCATCTGGATCGCGCACAAGGACAACATCGGACGCCTGCTGGCCGGGGAGGAGCGCAAGTTCGAGCCTGGCGATCGGCAGCCAACCACGCCTCCAGGCGCTGCGGACGACGCCGAGAGCGAGACGCCCGAGTCCTAGCGGCCGGCCCCCCGGACCGAGCGCGCCAGCACCAGCAGGGTTCCCGCCACCAGCAGGATGATCACCAGGGGCACGGCCGCGAGGGTGCCGTCGATGTCGGGGATGAGGGCGCTGACCACGCTGAATCCGAGCAGGCCCAGCACGAGGGCGCCGATGATGAGGAAGACCCGTCGGTCGCGCGGGGCTCCCTCCGGCCGAGACACCGTCAGCCGCGGTCAGCTTCGACGGGAATGCCGATGGGCGCCACCAGCACCCGCCCCGCGAGCAGCCGCCCGATCCGCGCCCTGAGACCGTCCTTGGGACGGTGGAAGGTGATGGTCACGTCGGCGCGGACCACCGGCTCGGAGGGCTCGCCGGTGCTGAGGTCGACGGCCGTGGGGGTGTCGACGGCCAGGACCGGTACCTGCGACTCGCGCGCACGCACGATGACGTCGACGGCCGTTCGCACCGGCTCTCGCAGGACGCCGCTGACGCCCGTACCCAGGAGGGCATCGACGACGATCCCGGCGCGCTCGATGCCGTTGAGGTACAGGGCCACGTCGCTATCACGGCCGGTGGAGACGCGGTTCACCAGGTCGAGCCCGTCGAGCCGGTCCCAGTTGCGCACGGCGTCCGGAGTGGAGGGGGAACCGGTGCTGGAGAGCAGCACGACCTCGCTGGCGATGCCCAGGCGAGCCAGATGGCGGGCGGCCACGAGGCCATCGCCGCCGTTGTTGCCGGGGCCGCAGAGGATGAGCACGAGCGAGCCGAGCGAACGGCCGGTCGAGCGCATGAGCGCCTGGGCGGCGGCCGCGACGGCGGTACCGGCCTGCTCCATGAGCCACTCTCCTGGTGTGCCCAGTCGCTGGGCCCGGACGTCGACGCCGCGCATCTCGGCGGCCGTCACGGGCTCGAGCCGCGCCTGCTCCCGCCAGCGCTCGCTGAGCACATCGATGTCCGTCCCGGGTTCGAAGATGAGCGGGTCAGAGGCGGGCAGGGCCAACCCGGTGGTGGGATCGAAGGTCGCGGTCATGTCACCCCGATGGTAGGCGCATGGCCCCATCCGGGCGTCGCTCGAGCAGGCCTTCGCGCTGGAGCGCACTCACGGCCGCTTCCACCTCGGCGGGGCCGTGGGCACCGATCGAGGCCGGCAGCTCGGTCCAGGCATCGGCCTCGAGCGCCCGCAGCCGCTCGATGATGCGGCCTCGAAGCCAGCGCGTCGTCTGCTCGAACGCAGGCCCAGCCGGGCCCGGCCGACGTGCAGAGGGCGGCACGCGCCCGGCACTCGCGCACCAGCGGGCGACCGGGCAGGCCGGACAACGTGGGTCGCGTGCGATGCAGACGGTGGCGCCCAGCTCCATGGCAGCATGCGTCCAGGTCGCCGGATCGGTGGTCTCCACGAGGGCATCGGCCTGGGCCTGCAGGCGGCGCGGCGCGAGGGTCTCGCCGAGGACACGCTCGACCACTCGGCGCACGTTGGTGTCGACGGCCGCGTGCGGCTGCCCGAAGGCGATGGCGGCCACGGCCCGCGCGGTGTACGGGCCCACGCCCGGCAGCGCCTCCAGCTGCGCGATCGACGAGGGCACATGCCCGTCGTGCTCGGCCTCGATGACGGCTGCGGCACGCTGCAGGTTCAAGGCGCGGCGGTTGTAGCCCAGGCCCGCCCACGCGCGCAGCACGTCGGCGGTGGGGGCGCCCGCGAGGGTGCCGGGCGTGGGATACCGCTGCATGAACCCGACCCACGCCTGGTCCACCCGCGAGATCTGGGTCTGCTGGGCCATGACCTCGGAGACGAGGATGGCCCACGGCTCGCGCGTGGAGCGGATGCGCAAGGGTCGCGCACGGGGCCGGTACCACTCGAGCACGGCCTGCTGGAAGCGCCGCAGGGTGTCGTCCACGAGCGGGTCGGACCGCCCCGTACCGGACGTGACCGCTCCCCAAGATGTCGAAACCTTCATCTCCGGGATACCCACGTTCGCCAAAGGTCGTGCACAATCTCCCTTGCATGCCGTATCGCCCACAGAAGCACCGCGCCTCCCGGACCGGCTCAGGTACCGGGATCAGGCCCCATCATCGGGGTTCGTTCGCCGCGCGTCTTGCCCTCAAACGCAGCAGCCAGAAACGCAAGCGCGGATCCTCGGGTCCCCCTGTCATCGTCGTGCTGTTGCTGATCCTCATGGTCTCCGGCGTGACCGTCGCGTCCGCCGCTGCCATCACCGCTGGCGGTGCCGCTGCCGTGACGCTCAGCCAGCTGGAGGAAGGTCTGCCGGATCCCCGCTCCTTCCAGGACCTCGACTTCAACGAGCAGTCGGTGATGTACGACCGCAGCGGCAAGGTCAAGCTGGCGGAGTTCTGGAACGACCGCCGCGACGTGGTCGACCGTTTCGAAGAGATCCCCAAGATGGTCCTGGACGCCACCACGGCGACGGAGGATGACACCTTCTGGACCAACCCGGGCGTGGACCTCGAAGCCACCATGGGCCAGCTCCTGACCGTGGCCGGCGGCGGCGATGGCCGTGGTGCCTCCACCATCACCCAGCAGCTCGTGCGTGCTGTGCTCCTGCCGGAGGATGTGCTGCAGAGCCAGTTCGAGAGCGATGAAGGCCTGTACACGCGCAAGGCCAAGGAGATCATCCAGGCCTACCGCTTGACGCAGGCCTTCCCGGGTGAAGAGGGCAAGCAGCAGATCATCACGGCCTACCTCAACCAGATCCCCTATGGCGGTGCCATCCACGGGATCCGTGCCGCGGCGGACGTCTACTTCGGCAAGGAGCTCGAGGAGCTGACCCTCGCGCAGGTCGCGCTGCTGGCAGCCATCCCGCAGGAGCCGGCCAACCTCTACCCCTACGCCAAGAACAAGAAGGGCGGCTACGCCAACCTCACCAGGAAGAAGACCGGCTCCGGCAAGAAGCAGCAGACCAAGCTCCTCATCAAGCAGTGTGGTGACAAGGAAGGCTGCGTCGACACGGAGGTGGTTCGGCGTCAGCACTTCATCCTCGACCGGCTGGCCGAGGGCAAGGGACGCTGGGTCAAGCCCACGCCAGAGCAGGTGGCGGCCGCCAAGAAGGAGCAGATCTTCGTCAAGAAGGAGACGGCGATCCGGTACAAGGCGCCGCAGTTCGTGAACGCTGCCCTGCAGGAGGTCAACCAGATCCTGGGCAACGACTACGACCCGGTCAACGTCGGTGGCTACAAGATCACCACGACGCTCGACTGGAAGGCGCAGACCCTGGGGGAGAACCTGATCTGGGCCGGCGCCGTGGCGCCGAACCTGCCCGTCGCGGAGATGTACGCGGGCCTGCGCAAGCGTGGTCTCTCCGCCGAGAGCGGCTGGGTCTCGCGACTGCGTGCGCTCGGCGTCTTCAGCGGTTCGCTCGTGGCCTTCGACTACCGCACCGGTGACCTGCTCGCCTACGTCGCAGCCCCGCCCGGCTACTACAAGCAGAACAAGAACCCCCGGGTGGATACCAAGTACGACCACATCGGCCTGGCCAAGCGCCAGCCCGGTTCGGCCTGGAAGCCGATCGTGTACGCCTCCGGCATCGACAGTGGCGCCCTCACCGCAGCCTCGGTCCTCCTTGACATCACGACTCCGTTCGGTGGTCGCAACGACTCTGGCGAGCAGTGGGTGCCCAAGAACGCCGACCAGACCGATAGCGGTCCCATCGCGGTGCGTGACGCTCTCCAGCAGTCACTCAACGTGCCCGCGATCCGGGCGCTGCACCGGACCGGCATCAAGACCGTACGGCAGTACGCGGTCAAGGCCGGCTACGAGTTCCTGCCTGAACCGGTCGGCTTCGGCAACAAGGCGCTCGACTACGCCGGACTGGCCGGCGCTATCGGCACCGTCGAGGTACGACCGCTGGATATGGTCAAGGCGTTCGGCGCCTTCGGCAACGGCGGCAAGGTCACCCGACCGCGCTACGTGCTGGAGATCAAGGGGCCCAGGGGGAACATCATCTACAAGGCCGGCAAGCCCGCGACCACCCAGGTGTGGAGCCCCCAGACCGCCTACATCATCACGGACATCCTGAAGGGCAACACCGACCCGCGTGAGAACGCCGCCTGGGCTGACATCTTCGCGATGTACAACACCAAGAACGGTGCCCGGCGCGAGGCTGCCGTCAAGACCGGCACCACCAACAACCTGAAGGACTACTCGACCTACGGCTACCTGCCCCAGCCACCCGGTCAGAATCAGCCCGCGCTGGCGGTCGGCGTGTGGTACGGCAACAGCAACAGCCGCGCACCCAACGTCACCAACCCGCCCATCTACTCCATGAACAACGCGGGTGAGACGTGGCACGCCTTCGTCACCCGCTACATGAAGGGCAAGCCCGCTCCCACCTTCAAGCCACCCAAGACCGGCGTGGTCAGCGCGTCGGTGCGCACGCCGAGCGGAACGCGCACGGAGCTCTTCGTGCGCGGCACGCAGCCAGGCGGCAGCCGACAGGTCGATCCCGCCTACTCGTGTGGCAGCATCAACAGCCTGGAGAACTCGGGTGCTTCCTGGAGCTCCGCCGCGGTCAGCTCGTGGGCCGCACGCGGCGTCGGCTCGTCCAGCCCCTACGGCACCATCAAGACCAAGGGCAGCTGCTTCACCGGCTCTGCCCCGTCCAGCCCGTCCGGCAGCAGCACTGGCGGCGGCAGCAGCTCTGGCGGCGGCAGCAGCTCTGGCGGCGGCAGCAGCTCTGGTGGCGGTGGTGGCGGCGGTGGTGGGCCCGCGCCCACCTGCCAGCCGGGCTTCACGGACAAGCCCAAGGGCTGCGTCATCCCGGGCTAGGTTCCGAGCGGCCTCCCACGCTGAGCCGGAGGTCACATCCGCGACGGGCGTCGGACCAGATACCGTTGAGCCATGCCCGTCTATGCCGATCCCGTAGGTGGCGTCGCGGTGCGCGCGCCAGAGCTGCACGCCTGGACTGCCGCACTCGTGGAGCGACTGGGTACGCCCGCGGATATCGCAGCCGATGTCGCCGCCGTGCTGGTGGCCAGCGACCGGCGCGGCATCGCCTCGCACGGAACCGCCCGCCTGCCACGCTACGCAGCCCACATCGAACAGGGCACGATGGACCCAGCGGCACGCCCGGAGCAGGTGCGGGCTCGTGCGGCACTCGCCTTCTTCGACGCACACAACGGCTGGGGCCACCACGCCGGTCGGGTGGCTGTCGACGCCGCCATCGCCGGTGCTCGGATAGCCGGCTCGTTCACCGCGGTGGTGCGCGACTCCAACCACTTCGGGATCGCGGGCTGGTACGCGCTGCGCATCGCTGACGCCGGCCTCATCGGTATCAGCCTCACCAACACCTCCCCCCTCGTGGCCCCGACCCGTGCGCTCGACCCGATGCTGGGCAGCAACCCCATCGCCGTCGCCGCACCCGCCGGGCAGTACGACCACTTCTGCCTGGACATGGCCACGTCCACCATCCCGCGTGGACGCATCGAGGTGGCAGCCCGGCGGGGCGAACCGCTCCAGCCGAGCTGGGCCATCGACCGTGACGGGCTCCCGGCGGTCACGCCCGAGGCAGCCTTCGAGGGCGCGCTCCTGCCGCTCGGTGGCTGCGAGGAGAGCGGCGGCTACAAGGGCTACGGCCTGACGCTCCTCGTCGACATCCTCACGGGCGTGCTCAGCGGCTCCACCGCGGGACCACTCATCGCGCCCCTGTTCTCCTCGGAACATGGCGCGGTCGATCTGGGGCAGACCTTCATCGCCATCGACCCGGAGGCGCTCGACGAGCCGGGCGCGTTCGAGAAGCGCATGGAACACGAGATCGAGCTCCTCGTCGGCGCCCGCACCGCGCCCAACGCGCCGGGGCGCGTCCTGATCCCGGGTGAGCCAGAGGCGGCCGCCGAGCGCCGCAGCGACGAGCACGGCATCAGCCTCGACCAGCGACACCTCCGCGACCTGGTCGAGCTGGCCGAGCGCTACGGCGTCCCGCTCCCGGAGACGACGCCGCTCTGACGCACGAGGGACCAGCGCTCGCCGAGGCGCTACCCTCCGCCCATGCCGCTCGAGGAGTACCGGCGCAAGCGCGCGTTCGACCGCACGCCTGAGCCCGCGGGCTCACCCGCGCCATCCGTGCCACCCTCGCTGCGCCGGTTCGTGGTGGGCCGCCACCGAGCGAGCCGGCTCCACTACGACCTGCGCCTCGAGATCGGCGGTGTGCTCGTGAGCTGGGCCGTGCCCCGCGGCCCATCGATGGCGCCACTGGCCAAGCGGCGTGCGGCCCGAACGGAGGATCACCCCATCGCCTACCTCGACTTCGAAGGCGTGATCCCGAAGGGCCAGTACGGCGGTGGAGACGCCATCGTCTGGGACAACGGGGCGTGGGATCCCGAGCTCGACGAGGACCCAGCAGAGTCGGTCGCGAGCGGCGAGCTGAAGTTCATCCTGCATGGCGAGCGCCTGCGGGGCCGGTTCGCCCTGGTGCGCACGCACGTGGAGAAGGGGGTGGAGGACTGGCTGCTCATCCGCAAGCGTGAGGGCGCGCTCGAGGGCTGGGAGATCGATGACTACCCCACGTCGGTGCTCAGTGGGCGCACCAACGAGGAGGTCGCCGCGGGACTGCCGGGCACGCTCGACCCAAGCCGCACGCTGGCCGACATCGACCTTTCCGGGGTGGCCGCTGCGGACGGCGCCATGTTCGTGCCGCCCATGTTGGCCACGGCCGTCGAGGGGCCCTTCGACGACCCCGACTGGATCTACGAGCTCAAGCTCGACGGCTACCGGACACAGGCCGTGGTCCGTGATGGAGCGCTGCGGCTGTGGACCCGCAAGCGCACGAATGCAGCCGCCTACTTCCCCGCCTTCGCGTCCAGCCCACCGGCGTGGCTCGCGACCGACGATGCCATCGTCGACGGCGAGATGGTCGCGCTCGACCTTGAGGGGCGGCCCGACTTCAGCCTGCTGCAGGAGCTCTCCGGCACACGCGAGCCGGGGGGCAGGCAGCGCGAGGGCATGCTCGTCTATCACGCCTTCGACCTGCTGCGACTGGACGGCCTGGACCTCACGGACCTCCCGCTCGAGGCGCGCAAGCGCCTGCTTCGGCTGGTCCTGCGTGAGCATCCCGCCGTGCGCTACGTCAGCCACATCGTCGAGCACGGCATCCAGTTCCAGGCGGCGATCGTGGCGCAGGGTCTCGAAGGCAGCATCGCCAAACACCGGCGTAGTCGCTATCAGGCGGGGGCGCGGTCTCGCGAGTGGCTCAAGGTCAAGGCCCGCCGCGAGCAGGAGCTGGTGCTCATCGGCTACGAGCCGGGACAGGGCCGAGCTGCAGAGCTGGGATCAGTGCTGGTCGCGACGCACGAGCCGGACGGCTGGCGCTTCGCTGGCCACGTCGGCAGCGGCATCGATGAGCGAGCGCGCAAACAGCTCCGCGCATTGGTGGAGGAGGCGGCCATCGAGACCGCACCCGCGAGCGGCGCACCGGCGTCTGGTTCGGCTCGCTACTGTGAGCCGAACCACGTCATCCGCGCCGAGTTCGCCGAGTGGACCGCTGACGGGCTCCTCCGCCAGGCCGTCTACAAGGGCATCGAGCCCGAGCGTGACCCCCGAACGGTGAGGCGTGAGGTGGCCGTGGTGCCGCCCACGACCATCGTGGGGGCCGAGCCCTCGGCCGCTCCCTCGGACCGTGCGACCGCTGACGAGCTGACCGCTCTGGACGCCCTCGAGGGCGGCGGTCGCTGGTCGGTCGGTGGCCACGAGGTGGAGCTGTCCAACCTCGACAAGGTGCTGTTCCCGGGGGCCGGGTACACCAAGCGCGACCTCGTGCGCTACTACACCGCCATCGCCCCGGTGATCCTGCCCTACCTGCGCGGACGGCCACTCAACGTCCACCGCTGGCCGGAGGGCGTGGCCGGCGCGACGCAGTTCTGGCAGAAGCAGATCCCCTCGCACGCGCCCGACTGGGTGGCCCGCTGGGACTATCCCGAAGCCGGCCGCACCCAGTCGCACACCTACGTCGTGGCCGACCGCGTGGCCACCATGGCCTGGCTGGCCAATCAGGCCTGTATCGACCTGCACCCCTGGACCAGCACCATCGGCGACTACCGTCGGCCGACCTACGCCTACATCGACATCGACCCCGGGACCAGCACCACGTGGGCGGAGCTGATGACCCTGGCCAGGCTCTACCGCACCGCGCTCGAGCACCTCGGCGTCCGCGGCTACCCCAAGGTCAGCGGCAAGCGCGGCATCCAGGTCTGGATCCATGTCCGCCCGGGGTACACCTTCGACCAGACGCGCGACTGGGTGGGTGGATTGTCACGCGGCGTGGGCGCGGTCGTACCCGACCTCGTCTCCTGGGAGTGGAGCAAGGATGACCGCGGCGGCCGTGCGCGACTGGACTACACCCAGAACTCGTTGATCAAGACGCTGGTGGCGCCGTACGCGGTGCGCCCCGTGCCGTCGGGCGCGGTCTCGGCTCCCATCACCTGGGATGAGCTTGATGACCCCGAGCTGACCGCGGGCCGCTGGGACATGCGCTCGATGATCGAGCGCGTGGCGCGGAGGGGCGACCTCTTCGAGGGTGTCCTGGGCGAGCCGCAGGAGCTGCCGCCGCTGGAGTAGCGAGCGCTGGCCCGCTCAGCCTCGGCGCGTGATGGCCTTGGCCAAGAGGAATGCCCCCAGCACGATGAGGATCACCGGCCACAGGCGCAGGGCGCCGGCCACATCCGTACGCGTCAGCTGGACCAGGCCGATGAGGGTGAGGATGCCACCCGGGATGAGCGGCCACCAATGGTTCTCCGCGAGGCGATAGATCGAACCGATGACCCAGATGCCGAGGAACCCGCCCGCGAGCGCCAGCATCATGACCCCGCTCTCGGCCTCACCGCTGGTGGCGGAATCGAGCACGATGCCGATGCCGACGCCGGTCAGGATCGAGCCGGGTACGAGGAACCCGTACTGGCGCGTGACCACGAACACCGCCAGCAGGGCCAAGCCGATGATCATGGTCACGAAGCGCCCGATGTCCGGCTCCAGCTGCCCAGCCAGGAAGAAGAGGCCGATGCCGGCGATGACGAGCCCGGCCACGAGCCCACCAGGGTCGCTCTGCGGCGTGCGTTTCTTGCGGCGGACCGCCTCCGGCCCTGGGGGTGACGGAGAGGGTGGTGGCGGTCCGGGCGGAGGTCGGTAGCCGGGGGGTGGCGGCCCGGGCGGACGTGCGTAGGGAGGCACGTTCGCCTGTCCTGGTGGGGGCTGCCGCAGCGGTTGCTGCGCCGCTCCCGGATAGCCCAGCGGCGCGCTCGGGTCGATCACGACACGAATGCTGGCACGGGACGGCATTCCTTGCTGCGCTGTGGGACTATGTCGGTCCCCGCAAGACACCAACCAGGAGGGTGCCCAGATGACCGATGTTCGCCGACGGGTAGGCGTGCTCGCTGCGGGAGCAGCGACCCTTGCCCTAGTGGCCAGCCCGCTGACAGCCCTGGCACAGGACGATGCCATGGCCAGCGTCAGCGAAGCCTGCCAGGCCGCCAATCTCGACGGCCTGCTCAAGAACCCTGGGCGCCTGACGCTCAGCACCGATAACCCGGCCTTCGGACCTTGGTGGGGCGGCGATCCGTCGGTCGACCCCGACAGCGGCTGGGAGTTCAGCTACCCGCCGAGCGGCGAGGGTCTCGAGGGCGGCGTGGCCTATGCCGTCGCGAACGCGCTGGGCTTCGAGGATGACCAGATCGACTGGCTCCAGAACTCCGAGTTCAGCCTGGCCTTCCAGCCCGGCCCCAAGCCCTTCGACTTCCACATGGCCCAGATCTCGATCCGCGAGGAGCGCGCCGAGAACGTCGACTTCAGCGACCCCTACTTCGACGCCAACCAGTCACTGGTCGCGGTCAACGGCACGGACATCGTCAACGCCGCCAGCATCGCGGACCTCGCGAGCTACAACCTCGGCGCGGCCGTGGGCACCACCAGCCTGCAGTTCATCGAGGAGCAGATCCAGCCGGACAGCGAGCCGCAGGTCTTCAACGACAACGCGGCCGCGGTACAGGCCCTCGAGAACGGCCAGATCGACGGCATCGTGGTCGACCTCGGCAGCGCCTTCTTCGTGGTCGCCGTCCAGCTCACCGATGGCACCATCGTGGGCCAGTTCCCGACGTCAGCCCAGCAGGACCAGATCGGCATGGTCCTCGAGAAGGACAGCCCGCTCACCGCGTGCGTCAACGAGGCCCTCGCGGCCGTGCGCGACAGCGGACAGCTGCAGGAGATCTACGACGCCACCATCACCCAGGCACAGGGTGTGCCTGTCCTCGAGTAGCCAAGGGACCTCAGGCGGGGCGTGAGCGGCTCGCTACCTCCACGCCCGGCCCGGTCTGAACGATTCGTCGAGGCGCTGCGGCATCCGCCGCCCGGCGCCAAGGCAGTCGCCATCGCGACGGCCAGCACCATCGTGTTGCTGGCCGTCGTCGTATTCATCGCCGTCAACTCGCCCGGCTGGGAACGCGTCCAGTCCACGTTCTTCAACTTCGACGTCTTCACCGACCGCTTCGATGACGTCCTCTATGCCTTCCGCATCAACGTCCAGCTCTTCCTCACCGCGCAGGGCCTGATCCTCGTCGGTGGGCTGGTGCTGGCGATCCTGCGCAGCCTGCCCGGTCCGGTCTTCTTCCCCATCCGCGCCGCGGTCACCATCTACATCGACATCTTCCGCGGCCTGCCCAGCATCCTCGTCATCTACCTGCTCGGCTTCGGCCTGCCCGCCCTGGGCCTGCCCGGCATCGACCCCAACCCCTTCCAGTGGGGCGTGGTGGCGCTGACGCTCATCTGGAGCGCGTACGTGGCGGAGGTCTACCGTGCGGGTATCGACTCGGTGCACCCCAGCCAGAACGCAGCCGCCCGCTCACTGGGCTTGTCGGCCTTCCAGTCGATGCGCCACGTGGTCCTGCCACAGGCCGTCCGCCGGGTCATCCCGCCGTTGCTCAACGACTCCATCGGCCTGCTCAAGGACACCGCCCTGGTGGCCTTCCTGGGCCTCGTCGAAGCCTTCCGGCGATCGCAGATCATCCAGTCGGCGGAGTTCAACTTCACCCCCTATCTCATCGCCGCGGTCATCTTCCTGGCCATCACCATTCCCATGTCGCGCTTCGTCGACTGGCTCGTGGGCCGTGACCGCCGGCGCCAGATGGCGGGTGCTCGATGACCGGCCGCAACCTCGGTGCCAGCGGCCGTTCGCTGGGTCGGGAGGCGCTGCGCATCGAGGGGCTGCACAAGTCCTTCGGCGATCTGCAGGTGCTCAAGGGCATCGACCTGGTCGTGGCCGAGCACGAGGTGGTGTGCCTCATCGGGGCCTCGGGCTCCGGCAAGTCGACGCTGCTGCGCTGCGTGAACCTGCTCGAACCGATCGACGCCGGACGCGTCGTGGTCGAGGGCGAGGAGATCACCGCTCGTGGCGTGAAGCTGGACCTCATCCGCCGACGCATCGGCATCGTCTTCCAGGCCTACAACCTCTTCCCGCACATGAGCGTGATCGACAACGTCACCCTCGCGCCGCGCAAGGTCCTGAAGCACTCCAGGGAGGAGGCCCGAGCTGAAGCCCTGAGCCTGCTCAAGCGCTTCGGCCTGGAGGAGAAGGCCGAGCAATACCCCGACCGACTGTCAGGCGGCCAACAGCAGCGCGTGGCCATCGTGCGCGCGCTGGCCATGCAGCCCGACCTGCTGCTGCTCGACGAGATCACCTCGGCCCTCGACCCCGAGCTGGTGGCGGAGGTGCTCGACGTCATCCGGGAGCTGGCCGTGGCGGGCATGACCATGATCATCGCGACGCACGAGATGGGCTTCGCGGGAGACATCGCCGACCGGGTCTGCTTCCTGGAGCAGGGTGAGATCCTCGAGGATGGGCCGCCATCACAGCTCTTCGGTGACCCCCAGCAGGCGCGCACGCGGGAGTTCCTCCAACGCGTCATCGAGTCCGGACGTATGGGTGGCTCGGCTGCGAAGCACCTCGACGCCGACATCATGCGCCGACCTGGAGCTGCTCACCCCGGATAGGGCCCACGCCGGCTCGACCCGCGCTAGAGTGTCGCGAAGCGCCCACCCCCAGCGCGTTTCCCGAGGAGGACGATGGCAGACTTCGAGCGACTGCAAACGGCAGTAGAGGCCGGCGACCGGGAGGCCGCCGTCGAGATCACCCAGGCCGCGATCGATGAGGGCATCCCACCGCTGGAGATCCTCGACCCCATGACCGAAGCCATGGGCGTCATCGGCGACCGTTTCAGTCGCCAGGAGATCTTCGTGCCGGAGATGCTCATCAGCGCGCGGGCCATGAAGGGGGCCGTGGCCCTGCTCGAGCCGCTGCTCATCGGTGCTGGCCACAAGCCGGACAAGGTCGCCGTGCTGGGCACGATCAGGGGCGACCTCCACGACATCGGCAAGAACCTCGTGGCCATGATGCTGAAGGGCGCCAACTTCAAGATCGTCGACCTGGGCACCAACACCACGGCCGAGGAGTTCCTCGAGGCTGCCCGCGAGCACAAGGCCGACCTCATCGGTTGCAGCGCGCTGCTGACCACGACCATGGGCAACATGCGCGAGGTGACCACCGCGGTGGCCGCGGCCGACGATCTGCCCAACCTGCGCGTCATCATCGGAGGCGCCCCGGTGACGCTGGAGTTCGCGCTCCAGATCGGGGCCCACGGCTGGGCCCCCGATGCCGCCTCCGCGGTACACGTGGCCACGGCCGTGGTGGAAACGGCTCGCGGGGAGCGCGAGATCGATGGTGTCGTGCATCCGGAGGCGCTCGCGGCCGCGGCCGCGTAGCAGCGCCATGCGTCTCCAGCTCATCCTCTGCGACATGCTGGCGCTTCCGGCCGAGCATCTCGCGTCCGAGTCGCCACACGAGATCATCGTCACGGACCTGTCGGCTTCGCTGCACGTGGAGCCGCTACCGCTGCGGGACCGGATCCAGGAGCACATCGACCGCATCGAGGCCGAGGACCCGGAGGTGGACGCCATCCTCCTGGGCTATGGCCTCTGTGGTGGTGCCACTGCTGGTCTCGTCGCGCACCGGGTCCCGCTGGTGCTGCCGCGCGCGCACGACTGCGTGACCATCTTCCTGGGCTCTCGCGAGCGCTACCTCCAGGAGCAGGCGTCGACGCCCGGCACGTACTGGTTCACCGAAGACAACGTCAAGCGCGGCAACGCCTTCATGGGCGCGCTGCTGGGCAGCTCCGAGCGCACGGATGGCGTGAAGGCCACCTACGACGAGTACGTGGAGAAGTACGGCAAGGAGAACGCCGACTACCTCATGGAGGCGCTCGGCGAGTGGCAGCAGCACTACTCCCGGGGCGCGTTCCTCGAGACCGGCTTCGCTCCTGATGACGTGGCGCTCGAACGGGCCCGCGCGGAGACGGAGTCACGGGGCTGGCGCTTCGAGACCGTGCTCAGCGACATGGGCCTGATCAAGCGCCTTCTCGACGGCGAGTGGAACGAGGCCTTCCTGGTGGTCCAGCCCGGCGAGACCCTGGCCATGAGCTACGACGACGACGTCATCAAGGCCGTGGCGGTGGAGACCGCGAGCTAGCCGTTCCGTCATCCAGCGACGCCGACACGGGGGCGGCGCGGGCTGGCCGGGGCCTCCCGTTGGGTGGGCGCGTCGGCGCGGGCTGGCCGGGGCCTCCCGTTGGGTGGGCGCGTCGGCGCGGGCTGGCCGGGGCCTCCCGTTGGGTGGGCGCGTCGGCGCGGGCTGGCCGGGGCCTCCCGTTGGGTGGGCGCGTCGGCGCGGGCTGGCCGGGGCCTCCCGTTGGACGGGCGCGTCGGCGCGGGCTGGCCGGGGCCTCCCGTTGGGCGGGCGCGTCGGCGCGGGCTGGCCGGGGCCTCCCGTTGGACGGGCGAGTGCGACCGGCCGCAACGGTGGACCAGGCGCTCGGGCGCTCGTGTCCCGTCTCACGGGCAGGACGACCGCCGCACGGGAAGGATCGACGAGCTCTCCCGCCCCACGGCAGTGATGCCCGTGATGTCGCCTCGCAGGCGTCGGACTGGCCCGCGGAGCGGGAGCGAGCCTGAGGCGGGAGCGGGCCTGAGGCGGGAGCGGGCCACGGTCGGAGGCGGGCCTGAGCGGGCGTGAGCGAGAGCGGGCGTGAGCGGGAGCAGGCCTGAGCAGGAGCAGGCTGGGGTGGCCAGATCCGAACTAGCTGGCGTAGTCCTCGGCGACCTCCATGGCGATCTCGGCCCACTGCCACAGGCGCTGGGGCTCGTATCGAACGGTGGAGATGTCCTTCATGATCAGCTCGCGGTGGCAGCCCCGTGAAGCATCGAGGAACTCCACCAGCTGCTCCCGGGCCAGGTCGGGGTTGAAGCTGTCACGGGCGAAGACGTTGGGGTTCGGCTTGCGCGAGAGGACGTAGTCGGTGCCCACCTGGTCGACCATCGACCCCGTATCGGCCCAGGGCGTGGTGGAGATCTTGCGCAGGTTGGGGATGCGCTTGATGACGTCGATCGACTGGTCCAGTGGCTCACAGCAGCCGTAGTACGTCAGGCCGAAGCGGGTGAGCCACTTCAGGTCGTGCTCGACCGCGAACTCCCAACGCATCTGCGGCGAGACCTCGCTGAAGATCTGGGCGTTGGAGCAGCCCCACATGTTGTGCGGATGGACATGGTGGGGGTCGTAGTCAGCACCCGGCAAGGTCCGCGTGTAGCCGTAGCCGCCCGAGCCGATGCGGGTGTTGTCGGCGTCGAGCGCGAGCAGGTTCATGGCGTCGAACTGGTCGAGCTCGACCATCCAGGCATTCACCATGCGCTCGACGCCGGCGTGCACGAGGTCGGGACGCATGACCAGGTCCATCATCGCTTCCTGCACGCCCCACCAGCGGACCAGGTAATCCCACGGCGTGAACCAGATGTGCGTCTGGCCCATCTTGCGCACCGGCATGATGCCCTCATAGACCTCGCACATGGCCTGGTAGCGGAACTCGGTGGCAGCCTCGTTGTGGGTGACCACCGGCATCTTGATCTTCTCGAGGTCGTCGAAGTCGCGGATCTGGATATGGAACTCGCGTGACACGATGTCGTTGGCGTCGTCGGTGCGCGCCAGCTCGACGTCCTCGACGATGCCGAAGTCGGTGCTGTGGATGGCCAGGGGGCAGGTCAGGAAGTCGTCGAGGATCATGTCGCCCGGCAGGTGCCGCCACTGGTACAGCGTGCGCCGCAGATCGCGCTCCTGGTCCTGCGCCCATGCGTCGGTGGTCTGCAGCGTCAGCTCGTCGTCGACGTTCATCTCGTGCCAGGGGATCTCGTTGATCCAGACCATGGGGCGTGATGACTCCAGGTCGTTGAGCTGTCGCCACAGCTCAGCCTTCTGCGCATGGATCGGTAGGGCAGCGACCTCGGCCAGCTCCGAAGCGAGCGCGCGCAGGATGTCGCGATCAGCGCTCGAGACCTCGATCTCGTGGGCGATCGGCGGTGGCTCGTAGTGGCTCGGGTCATGCAGCATGCGACTCCCTCCTTGTCACTGCCGTGTGCCTGTCGGCTGGGCCGCCTCCCCCTCAGGAGTAGAGGCTGGCCCGAACCTCGTCGGCGATGCGATCCGCGTCCGGGATGACCGCGTCCTCCAGTGGTGGCGCATAGGGGATGAGCATGTCGTCGGGCAGCCCCACCACGCGAGGTGCGGTGCTCATGCTGGCCCCGGCCATGGTCAGGCGGCTGATGAGCGAGGCGCCCCAGCCAGCATCGTGCCACTGCTCCTCGGCGACTACCAGGCGCCCCGTCTTCTCCACGGACTCGGTCACCGTCTGGAGGTCCAGCGGCCGGATCCAGCGCAGATCGATGACCTCGGCTGCGATGCCCTCGTCGGCCAGGAGGTTGGCCGCCTGCAGCGCCCGTTGGACCATGAGCATGGTGGCCACGATGGTGACGTCGCTGCCTTCGCGCTCCACGCTGGCCTTGCCCACTTCGGCGAACCTGCCGCGGGTCACCGGCGCCTGGTGCAGGTAGAGCAGCTTGTGCTCGTGGACGATGACCGGATCGTTCGAGCGCACCGCGGCGCGGATGAGCTCGTAGGCCGCAGCGGGCGTGCCGGCAGCGGCCACGCGCAGCCCGGGCTGGGCCATGAACCAGGACTCGCCGGTGGCGCTGTGCTGGGTCCCGAAGCGACCGCCGGCGCCGCTGATGACGCGCAGGGTGACCGGCACCTCGAGGGCGCCGCCGCTCATGAAGCGATACTTGGGCAGCTGGTTGATGATGGCGTCACCGGCAGTGGGCATGAAGTCGGCGAACATGAACTCCACGATGGGACGCATGCCCACCACGGCCATGCCCAGGGCCACGCCGGTGAAGCCGTTCTCGCAGATGGGCGTGTTGATGACGCGCCCCGGGTGCTTCTCGGGCAGGCCGCCGTTGGTCTTGAAGACGCCACCCTCGTTGGCGACGTCCTCGCCCAGGAAGACGACCGCGGGGTCGTCGGCGAGAGCATCATCGATCGCCGCGTTGACGGCTTCGCGGTAGGACATCATGGCCGGGGCGGCCTCGGTCGCCTGCATGGTGTCAGTCGGCGTAGACATGGCTCGCGGCCTCCTCGAGCGTCAGGTAGGGGGCGGCCTCGGCGGCCTCGATGGCGGCGGCGACTTCGGCCTCGGCTTCGGCGGTCATGGCGGCCTGATCGGCCGCGCTGAGCAGGCCCTCCTCGATGAGCCGGTCGCCCATGACCGTGAGGGGGTCGCGCGCCTGCCAGGCCTCGAGCTCACCCTCGACCCGGTACTTGGCCGGATCGGAGCGTGAGTGGCCACGGTAGCGATAGGTCTTCATCTCGAGCAGGCTCGGTCCCTCCCCTGCGCGGGCCCGGGCGACGGCCTCCGCGACCGCGGCATGGACGGCCTCCACGTCCTGGCCATCGACGATGACGCCGGGCATGTCATAGGGCTCCGCCCGACGGGCGAGGTCGTCGATGGGCGTGGTCATGCGCACCGGACTGTACTCGCCGTAGAGGTTGTTGGAGAGCACGAAGATGACCGGCGCCTTCCAGGTCGCAGCCATGTTCAGGGACTCGTGGAAGGTGCCGATGTTGGTCGCGCCGTCGCCCATGAAGGTGAGGGCCACGCGCGGCTCGTCTCGCAGCCGGAAGGCCATGGCCGCGCCGAGGGCGATGGGCATGCCCGCGCCGACGATGGCATTGGCGCCGATGTTGCCCTTGGTGGTGTCGATCAGGTGCATCGATCCGCCGAGGCCACGGGAACCGCCGGTGGCCTTGCCCATCAGCTCGGCCATGGCCGTCTCGAAGGACATGCCCAGTGCGAGGGCCTCCCCGTGACCGCGGTAGGTGTTGGTCTGGACATCACCCGGCTCCATGGCTGCGATGGCCCCCACCGAGACCGCCTCCTGGCCCTGGCACAGGTGGGTGGTGCCCTCGATGCGGCCGGTCATGAAGAGCTCCTGGACCTTGTCCTCGAAGACGCGGATGCGCACCATCTGGCGAAACCACGCGAGGCGGCGATCAGCGGTCTCAGGCATGAGGTCCTCCGTTGTCAGGGGCGCATCGCGAACTGCTGCGACTGCCGTGCTGCGTGGTCGACGTGACGATGGTAGCGCGTCGGTCAACCGGTTGACTCGTGCTCACGCGAGCTCCTGGCGCAACCTGCGTGCCGCCTCCACGAGGGCGACCATCTTGTCCACGGCCAGGGGTCGTGCCGTCTGGCTATAGCCACAGTCAGCCGAGAGCCAAAGCCGTTCAGGCGAGACCGACTCGAGCAGCATCCTGATGCGCTCGGCCACGATGTCCCGCGTCTCGGCATCGCGACCCTTGACGTCGATGACGCCGGCCACCAGGATCTTGTCCGCTCCGTGCTCAGCCCACAGGTCAGCCTGCCACATGGAGCGGTTGGCGAACTCGAGGCTGAGCGCGTCGTACGCCAGCTCCCGGAAGTGGGGCGCGAAGGCAGCGTAGGAGCGGTAGGCCGTCGCGGGCCGGCCGCGGAAGTTGCCGAAGCAGAGGTGCAGCGAGGTCATCGCCTCCACGCCCTCGATGCAGGCGTTGGCGATATCGACCATCTCGGGGAGACCGCCGGGCATGATCCAGAAGGCAGGCTCATCGATCTGGATGAGGTGGGCCCCCGCCGCCACCGCGGCCCGGAGCTCGCGGTTGATGTCCGGCACGAGCGCCCAGGCCAGCTCACCCTTGTGCGCATAGGCCTCGCCCGGATCGATGCGGAAGGCCTGCGTGACCGGACCCTGCAGCGGCGTGACGAACGGCTGATCGGTGAGCTCCAGCATCTGCTGCGTCTCCTCCACGAGGCCGTAGCCAGCGGGAGCCGACACCGGCCCGATCGCGCGGAAGGCATCGAGCTGGTCCGGCCCGGGGTAGCCCAGACGGCGCTCGTACTCGACGGGCTCAAGGCCCTCGATGTGGCCGTGGAAGGTACGTGTGAAGTCCGCCCGCAGCATCTCCCCGTCGGAGACGACGTCGTAGCCCGCCTCCTGCTGGTCGAGCAGCGCGACCCGCGCTGCGTCATGCAGTGATTCCGCGATGTCCGCGGGTCCCAGCCTGCCCTCGGCCACCGCGTCACGGATGAGCCACACCCAGGGTGGCGCGGCGGCGCTGCCGAGCGCCTGGACGGGCAGGGCGGGCAAGCCTTGGAGACGGGACATGGGTACCTCCGTTCGATGGTGAGAGCTGGGCCGGGTTGATCAGGCGGGGGCGTCGGCGGGGGCCGGGAAGCCCTGGCGCTCGTAGTGGATGCGCCGCGGCCTGGTGGTGTCCTTGTAGATGAACCAGCGGCAGGGGCGGTCGGGCAGGTCGCAGTCCTCCACCGGGCGCAGCGGCGGCTGGCCCTCTGACATCTGGATGTACTCGAGCGCGATCATCGAGTGGATGCTGTACCAGCTCATGCCCGTGCGCATCTGCGTCCAGGGGTGGGGTTCCTGGTTGGTCGCCGACGGGTACGGCGGGCGCCCGCTGTCGGGGTCGCCTCGGCGCAACACGCCGCAGCTGCCACAGGGGTCGAGCAGCATGGTGTAGCGGTCGCCCTCGTCGATGACGCCGACGTCACCACGATGGCGAGGGCCCGAGAGGTGGCCGCCGCGCATGCCCTCGACGCTGAGCTGCAGCCTGAGCTCGGGGCTCATCTCGCCCCACAGCGCGTAGCGCGGCTTCCAGATGTGCTCGTAGGCCAGCGTCACGGACTCACGGATGGCATCCTCGCCGAACCGTTCGGCGATCTCCGTCTGGACCTCCTGGACCCAGGCCACCAGACCGTCGTGTTGCGCGGCCCAGCGCACGCGCATGAGCTCGATGGCGTCGACCGCCCCCTGGGCGTCGTGAGCCGCCATGGCCACCTTCGCCCGCTGCAGGTCACCGGCCCCCGGATCGAACCGACGGAAGCCGCGGAGCAGCTTGTCGCCCATCTCCGGTTCCGTCGCCCCCGCCTTGGCCAGGCGGTAGTCGAAGATGTCGGTCAGCCAGGTGAAGAGGACCTGGTTCATGATCGAGATCTCGCGGGCGAAGTACTCGGTCAGCTCCAGGGCCAGCTCCCACTCCCCTTCCTCGATGGCGACCTCCGCCCATGTCTGCGTGCTCGTGCCCAGGGTCTCGAGACCATCCTGGCGTAGTGGCCGGCCAAGGACTTCGTTGTAGGCGATGGGGCTGGCCGGCCAGCCGTCGGGACGGATGCTGGGTGCGGTCATCGGGCGCTCCTCGTGGCGGGTAGGCTTGGCACGGGTGGGCCGACGGGGCCCACGCGCGTCATGGGAGACAGTGCATGGACGGTAGTCGCGCAGGCTGGGGACTCGAAGGCAGGGGCGTGATCGTGACCGGGGCGGCCCAGGGGATCGGCGAGGCCACGGCTCGTGCCTTCGCCGACGTCGGTGCCCGCGTCTGCGCCGTGGACCTGAAGGAGGAGGCGGTCGCGGCGGTGGTCGAGACCCTGCCCGGCGGGCCGCACCTCTCGGTGGCCATGGACCTCAACGATCTCGACGCACACGCGGCGATGGTGGACCGCGCGACCAGCACCCTGGGGAGCCTGCAGGCCCTGGTGCTGGCAGCGGGCGTGCTCAAGCGCCAGCCGTTCGGAGAGGTGACCGAGGCGGCCTGGGACTGGCAGGTGGACACCAACCTGAAGGCCACCTTCTTCCTGTCTCGCGCGGCGGGCGACCGCATGCAGGCGGCAGGGACCAAGGGCAGCATCTGCACCTTCACCTCGATCTCGGCCACGATGGGTGGTGTCAGCTCGGCCCCGGCCTACGGCGCGTCCAAGGGCGGCATCATCGCGCTCACGTACGCCATGGCCCGCCACTACGGTCCGTCCGGCATCCGCGTCAACAGCATCGCGCCGGGCTTCATCGACACGCCCATGCAGCGCGCGGGCTTCTCGCCGGCAGCCCAGGCCTATATCGAGAGCACACCGCTGGCGCGCCAGGCTGACCCCGCCGAGGTCGCATCCACCGCGGTGTTCCTGTCCTCCGACCACGCCAGCTTCGTGACCGGCGCCATCATGAACGTCAGCGGCGGCGGCTGGATGGGCTGAGCGGGCGCTCACCCGCCGGTGCTGCGTCGCCACGCAGCCACGGAGCTGAGGGCCTCCTGGACCGCGTCGCCGAGGTAGTCCGCTGGCTCCAGGTCGGCGACCCGGCCCGGATCGCCCAGCACTTCGCCGAGGGCCTCCCCCAACTGCACGTGGCGCGCCTTCGAAGCCAGGGCAGCCTCGTAGACCACGTCGTGTGCCGCTTCGCGGCCCAGCTCAGGGGCAAGCTGGAACATGTAGGCCTCGGCCAGTGTCCGCCCCTGCTCCAGTCCAAGGTTCGCGAGCATCCGCTCCGGATCGACGGTCATCCCTCGAACCACGCGAGCTGCCACCGCCAGGCACCCTGCGGCGAGCACCGCGACCTGGGGGAGCGCGTGCCACTCGACCTGCCACTCACCAGCAGAGCGCTCGTGGCCGGCCTCCATGGCGCGAAACAGGCTGCCCGCGGTGCCGGCGGCGTTCACCGCCATGCCCACGATGGCCTCGGAGTCGATGGGGTTGGCCTTCTGCGGCATGGTCGAGGAAGCACCCCGGTGGTGACCGGCCGACTCGTTGATCTCGCCGATCTCGGTCCGCGAGAGGTCGATGACCTCACGCGCCAGGCGGGCGCAGATGGCAGCCGCACGAGCGCACGTCCCGGCCACGTCGGCGAGGCCGTCGCGGCTGACGTGCCAGGGTCCGTCGGGTGCGCCCAGACCCAGCCGCTGCGCCATGTCGGCACGCAGGTCCGCAGCGCGAGGGCCGAGTCCCGCGGATGTGCCGGCGGCACCGTGGAGGCTGACCAGGCAGACCGTTCCGCGCAGGGCGGACAGGTCGTCACGCAGCCGAGCGACCTGCCGGAGGAACGTGGCCAGCTTGGCTCCGAGTGTCGTGGGCACGGCCTGCTGACCGTGGGTGCGGCCGGCCATGACCGTCTGCGCATGGGCCTCCACCGCTATCGCGAGGGCATCGCCCAGATCGTGGGTCAGCGCCAGCAGCCGGTCGATGGCCTGGGCCAGCTGCAGGCTGAGGCCGGTGTCCATGATGTCCTGGGTGGTGGCGCCATAGTGGAGCGAACCGCGCGCATTCTGGGGCAGGCGCTCGGTGAGCTGCCGCACGAGGGGCAGGATGGGATAGCCCACGTTGGCCATCTCGGCCCAGAGGGCGGGCAGGTCGATGTTCTCAAGCCGGCAGCTGTCGACGATGACCGCAGCTCGAGCCGACTCGAGCTCTCCGGCACTCGCCTGGGCCTGGGCCAGGGCCGCCTCCGTCCGCAGCCACCCCTCCACCGTCGCCGCTTCGGAGAAGATCGCCTCCATGACCGGATCCCCGAACGCGCGGTGCAGCATCGAGAAGATCGCGCTGGAGGATCTCCCCGCCTCGCTCACGGGACGACGCCGGTGATCTCGGTCAGACGCACGCTCCGTCGCTCCTCCGCCGAGCGGTAGGCGGCCTCGCCGATGGCCAGCGTGGCGAGCATCTTGCGACCGAGCGTCGCGGGCTCCCGGCCGGTGGCGACCGCGTCCATGAGGTCGCTCATGGGGCCAAGGAAGGCGTCGGGCAGCCACATCGTGTCCAGCTCGAAGGCCTGCACCTCCTCCCCGTCGCGGAACAGCGACAGCGTGTCCGGCCGCCCGTTGGGGTAGTCGTACATCAGCCCGATCGTGCCCTGCAGGGTGCCCTCGGTGCCGAGGATCCGGAACTCGGCGTAGGGCGTGCCATGTTCGTTGTAGTGGTTCGTGGCCACCAGCGCCTGGACCCCATCGGGATACTCGAGCACGGTCTTGGTCATGGTCTCGCCCACGACCGGGGCCTGCTCGGGGTAGCGGCCGTGCACGCTGGTGACCCACACCGGATCGCCCAGGATCGAACGCAGCGCGTCGAGGTAGTGGGTGCTGTGCACCTTGATGTCGAGATGGGGCATCTCCGCGATCCAGGCCCACAGGTGCAGCGGGGTGGAGACCGACACCTGCACCTGGGCCTCGGTGACCCTGCCCAGTGCGCCTTGCGCGACGAGGTCCCGCGAGGCGGCGATGCCCGCGTCCCAGCGCATCTGGTGGTTCACCGCGAGCTGCACGCCGGCCCGCTCGGCCGTCTCGACGATGGCCGCGCCGGTGGCGTAGTCCATGGCCAGCGGCTTCTGGCAGAGCATGTGCTTGCGAGCCTCGGCCACGATGCCCACGATCTGCGGCTGGACCCAGGGCAGCACCGCCACATCCACGATATCGACGTCTTCGCGATGGGCCAGCTCCTCGGCGCTGGCGGCCACGGCGGGGATGTCGAAGTCGCCAGCCACCGTGCGGGCCTTCTCCTGGTCCACGTCGAAGACGGCACTGACGTGCAGGCCGGCCGCGCGATACGCGGGCAGGTGGGCGCCTGAGACGATGCCGCCACAGCCGATGATGCCGATGCGCAGATGACGTCCCGCGCCGGCCTCGATGCGCCAGCGGGGGGAGTAGTCGCTCATGCTCGTCAACCCTTCACTGCTCCGAAGGTCAGGCCCTTGGTCAGGCTCCGCTGCATGGCCAGCACGAAGATGATGGCCGGGATCATCATCAGCACGGACATGGCTGCCATGCCCCGCCAGTCGACGGTGAACTGGGTGGTGAAGTCGGACAGGCCCACCGGGAACGTCTTGGCCGCCGGCGTCTTGGTGAGGACCGACGCGATCTGATACTCGTTCCAGGCGGCCAGGAAGGCGAACACGGAGGCCGCGCCCAAGCCCGGCAGCGCCAGCGGCAGGTCGATCTTCCAGAAGGTCTGCCAGTGGCTGGCGCCATCCACGTAGGCCGCGTCGTCGAGCTCTCGCGGGATGCGACGGAAGAAGCCGTCCATGAGCCAGGCGGTGAAGGGGATGTTGAGCGCCATGTAGACGAAGGCCAGGCCGTGGACCGTGTCGATCAGTCCGATGTTGCGCATCAGCAGGAACAGGGGCAGGCTCAGGGCCACACCGGGCACGGCCCGTGTCAGCAGCAACAGGAGCAGGAGCGCCCGGCTGCCCACGAAGTCGAAGCGCGAGAAGGCGTAGCCAGCCGCGGTGCCGATGGGCACCGAGAGCGCCGTCGCGAGCAGCGCCACCGACAGCGAGTTGCTCAGATAGCTCATCACCGGCACGCCCGAGGCGGTCGCGGGGTTCAGGCCGAACAGGGATTCGAAGGCGTCGAGCGTGAGCGCCTGGGGGATCCAGATCGGCGGCGAGGCATTGACCTCGAGGTTGGGCCGAAAGGCCGTGAGGATGATCCATACGGCTGGCAGGGCCAGGATGGCGATGACCGTGAAGGCCAGCCAGTTGGCACCGATGTCGCGCCAGTGGATGCGACGACGGTTGGTCGGTCGGGGCTGCACGGCCGCCTTCGGGGACGGCCGCGCCTGTGCTGTGTCGGTCATCCCATGTCCTTTCGGAGGCCCATCATCTGGCGGAAGAGGATGAAGGTGAACACCACGCCGAGCACGACGCCGGTCATGGACATCGCCGAGGCCATGCCGAACTGCGAGCCCCGGATGGCGAGCTGTCCGGCGTAGGTCCAGATGAGCTCGGTGCGGTGGGCAGGCCCACCATCGGTCATGATGCGAACGATGTCGTAGGCACGGGCGATGTCGAGCGAGAGCAGCACCATCACGATGACGAAGAACGGACGCATCTGCGGCAGCGTGATGTGGCGCATGCGCTGATAGACCGAGGCACCATCCACGGAGGCTGCGTCATACAGCTCGTCCGACAGTGAGAGCCGCCCGGCCAGCAGCACGATGGTCACGACCGGGACCGTCATCCAGATGGACGCCAGCATCAGCGAGATCATGCCGCTGGGCTCGTCTACCAGCCAGGCCACGGGCTCGGAGATCACGCCCAGGGTCAGCAGGGCGTTGTTCACCAGGCCCACGGTGGCATTGAAGAACCAGGCGAACTGGAAGCCGATGAGCACCGGGGCGAACATCATGGGGATCATCAGCAGCACCCGCACCGGACCCATGGCGAAGGTCATGCGAGCGAGCATCATGGCCAGACCGAAGCCGATGAGCACCGACGCGTTCACGGTCACGACCATGAACAGGATGGTGTTCCAGAGCGCGCGCCAGAAGACATCGTCGCGCGCCAGGCGCGCGTAGTTGTTGAACATGTCATCCAGCACGAACTGCGACGTCGTATCCGGCCGCAGCAAGTGGAAGGGCGTGAAGGAGACGAAGAGCGAATAGGCCATCGGGTAGACGACCACGGCCAGGACCACGATGACCGCCGGGACCGTCATCAGGTACGGGAACCAGTTCCGTCGCCGCAGGCGCGCGAAGAAGGAGTCCCGGTCAGGCTCGCTGGGTGGACCGCTCAGGCGTGCCGCCTGCGTCGTCATCGATCGACTGCCCCCAGAGTGGGATGGTTGGGTGGGATATGCAATGAGGGGCCGCACCTGGCGGCGCGGCCCCTCTGGAGATCGGGTCTGCTAGTAGCCGAGGCTGTCCAGCAGGTCGGCAGCGTCAGCGACGCCCTTGGCCAGTCCGTCCTCGACGCTCATGTCGCCGAGGATGATCGACTGGAGGGTGGGGTACCACTCGTTGGTGAAGCTGATCCAGTCCGCGAAGAGCGGCGGGGTGCGGAAGTCCTCGCTGACCTGCAGGTTGGCGAGCTCCCAGCGCTCAGCATCGAGCGGGTTGCCGGTGTCGGCGTTGGCGGCCTCGACCAGGGCCGAGACGTCAGCGCGTACGGGCAGGAAGCCGAAGGTGTTCGACTCTTCGAAGGAGACGGCCTCAGAGGTCAGGAACTTGATGAGCTCGACGGCCGCTTCCTTGTTCTCGGAGTCCTTGGCCACGCTGAAGGCATGGGCGCCGGCCCAGCCGGTATGGGTATCGCCCGAGAGGCCGACGGGACCGCGGACCATGTCGAACTTGCCGGCCACGTTGGGGCAGGACTCGGGATCCTGGAAGTAGCCGTACCAGCCGTACCACTCCAGGTAGAAGGCCACGTCGCCGTTGCACCAGTTGGCCGCCACGCCGTCCCACACCAGGTTGGGCGTGTCAGCCGGCACCAGGCCGTTGGCATAGAGGTCCTGCATCCACTTGGCCGACGCGACGCCGGCCTCGGAGTCGAAGATGGGGTTGAGGTCGGCATCGAAGTAGTCGCCGCCGTTGGCGAAGAGCAGCTCGTAGAAGCGACCGGCGACGGCCTCTTCCTTGCCCGCGAACTGGGTGCCGAACTTGATGGCGTCCTGGGCCACGAAGAACTCGGCCATGTCGTACATCTCGTCGAGCGTGGCCGGCGGCGCCAGCGGGTAGCCGTACTCGGCCTCGAACGCTGCCTGCAGGTCCGCGTCACCGAACAGGTCGGTGCGGTAGAACTGCGCGCTGATGTCGGCGTGTCGCGGGATGAGCTGCAGGTTGCCGTCGATGGTGGCAGCCTCGATGATGCTGGGCGAGAACGCAGCCAGCTCTTCCTCGGTGAAGTAGTCCTGCAGCGGCTCCACGAAGTTGGTGAACTGGGACATGAAGCTGGTGTGGTTCCAGGCCACGTCGAAGTCCGACCGTTCCGGCCGCGTAGTTGGTCTTGAGATAGCGGTCGATCTCGAAGCCGTCGCCCAGGAAGACGATCTCGACGTCCGCGCCGGTCGCTTCCTCGAACATGCTGATCGAGTCGTACATGGCCTCGTAGTTGCCACCGCCGATGGCCGCCATCTTGATGGTGGTACCCGAGAGGTCCTTGTCCAGGCCGGCGTAGGCCGGCTCGTCCTGGGCCATCGCTGTGCCCGCGCCCAGCGCGCTCACCGCGAAGGCTGCTGCCATCGGCACCGCCAGGCGCCGGGTGATGGTCTTGCTGTCTCGCACGTGTCCTCCTCCTATCAGGATCCGGAACCCTGACCGTCCCTTTCGGCCGGGCTTGTGGTCATCAGCTGACGTGCTGTTGGCTACACCTCAATCCGTATGGAATACCTCCTCCATCTCGCTCCACCATTCCCCTTCGTCACGATCGGCGAGGGGGTCCTGCATGGGCATCATCCAGTCCCACCAGCGTTGGGTCTCGGGATCGTCAGCCATCTGCTTCATGTCCGCGTCGAAGTCGTCGCCGACGTACTCGAAGTAGGCGAAGAGCTGGCCCTTGCGGTGGAAGATCGAGTAGTTGCGGATGTTGCACTCGCTGATCTTGGCCAGCACGCCCGGCCACACGTCCGCATGGGCCTTGACGTACTCGTCGTAGTGCTCCGGCTTCAGGCCGATGAGCTGTCCGTAGCGCTTCATCCCTCCCCCTCCATCGAGTAGAACCGGGCTGCCGTGCCACCGAGGATGGCAGCGCGGTCGCTCGGCTGCACGCCCAGCTCGTCGAGCGCCCGGTTGGTCTCGGCCCAGACCTTGGCATAGTCGCCGGCCAGGACGGCCACCGGCCAGTCGGCACCGAACATCAGGCGCTCGGCACCGAAGACCTCCAGCGCGTAGCCGATCGACTCGACCAGGTCCGCTCCCGTCCAGCTCTCCCAGTCCGCGGCCGTGTTGAGGCCCGAGATCTTGGCATGGACGTGGGGGTGCTCCGCGGCTGCGCGCATGTCTGACTTCCAGGCGTCGTAGTCACCACTGGTGATGGGCGGCTTGGCCAGGTGGTCGATGACCATGGGCAGGTCCGGGCAGGCCTGCGCCAGCGCAGGCACGTGCCCCAGGTGCAGCGGGTGGATGGCGACCACGTCCAACGGCAGGCCGCGCTCCTGCAGGACCTTGAGCCCATCGATGACAGCCGGGCGCACGAGCCAGTCAGGATCAGCCTCCTCGTGGTTGAGGTGGCGCACGCCCTTGAACCAGGGGTTCTGCAGGTAGCGCTCATCGAGGACCCGCGCGGCTTCCGGCGCATCCTCGAGCGGGACCCAGCCCACGACCGCACCGATCCACTCGTAGGCCTCCGCGTGACGCAGCATGGAGTCCGTGTCGGCGTAGGAGTTGGCCGCTTGCACCAGCACCGTGCGATCGACGCCGGCGGCGGCCAGCTGCGGCTCGAGCTCGTCGGGCGTGAAGGTGCGGTAGATGGGCCCGTACGCGGGCACCAACCAGGGGTATTCGACCTCGTCGAGGTCCCACAGGTGCTGGTGGCTGTCAACGATCACGTGCGACCCCTTTCGAGCCCTTCATGACGCGCTCCCATGCAGCGTTCCGCCACGGTAGCCGTTCCGCAGCCGCCGAGTCAAGCGGTTGACCATCCTCGGCTCCGGGCCCGGCCAGCGTCGCCCCTGGCTCACGCCAGCTGTGCCTCGATGTCTCCGAGCGCGTCGTCGAGGATGGCCACCATGCGTTCGATCTGCTGCTCGCTGGCGACGACGGCGGGGGCCACGAAGAGCACGTTGCCGGGGTGCAGCAGGAGCGTGGTCAGGCCGCGATCGCGGGCGGCGATGCGCAGGGCGTTGCCGGCCGCAAGCGGGTCGCTGAAGTCCTCGCCGGTGTCCTTGTCTCGCACGATCTCCAGCCCCGCCAGCAGCCCTTTGCCACGCACATCCCAGAAGAAGCGGTGGTGCTCGAGCGAGCGCAAGCCACGCAGCAGGTGAGCGCCGAGCTCGGCCGCGCGGCTGGTCAGGTCGTCGCGGATGACACGGCGCAGCACCGTCAGCGCCGCGGCGGCGGCCACGGGGTGGCCCGCGTAGGTGTGCCCGTGGAGGAAGACCCCATCGTGCTCGATGAACGCGTCGCGGACCCGGGGCGAGACAAGGGCGGCACCGATGGGCACATAGCCGGAGCTGAGGGCCTTGGACATGGTGATGAAGTCGGGCACGATGCCATCCCATTCGGTGGCGAAGAGCTTGCCCGTGCGGCCCATGCCCGTGATGATCTCGTCGACCACGAGCAGGACCCCGTAGCGGTCGCACACCTCTCGCAGCGCGCGCAGGTAGCCCGGCGGCGGGACCGAGACGCCGATGGCCGTGGCGCACGGGTCCACGACCACGGCCGCGACGGTCTCGGGCCCCTCCGCGTGGATGGTCGCCTCGATCGCGTGGACGCAGGCGAGATGGCGACTGGCCTTGCCGAAATCGCAGCGCTGACAGGCGCCCGCGGGCACCGTCCGGCCCCAGCTGAGGCCACCGTCGTAGACCACGTTGCGCGAGGCGAAGTACTGCCCGTCGAGGGCCATGGCCCCAGCGGTCACGCCGTGGAACGCCCCCTCGCGGGTGATGACCTTCATGCGGTAGGGCTCGCCTCGCAGCGCGTGGTACTGGCGCGCCATCTTGATGGCCACCTCGTCGGCTTCGGCACCGCCGGGCGTGAAGTGGGCCATGGCCATGCCCGGCGAGGCCGCCACCAGCTCCGCCGCCAGCTCCACCTGTGGTGGCGTCACGAAACGGAAGACGTCCACGAACGACATGGTGCGGGCCTGCTCGGCGATGGCCGCCGTGACCTCCTCGTCGGCGTGGCCCAGGATGAGCGCTTCGAGGGCAGAGGTCCCGTCGAGGTACTCGCGACCCTCGGCATCCCAGGTGACCACGCCGCGGCCATGGGTCATGACCCGGATGGCGTCGCGCACGGTGCCCTGCGCGCCTGGCGGCGAGTAGGGCATCCACAGGTACCGCTCCGCGAGCTCGCGCAGGCGCGCCGCCTCGACCGACGAGCCGGAGGTCATCTCACTGCACCTCGATGCCCAGGGCGGCGGCACGCTTCGCCAGGTGCGCCACCGCCAGGCCGATCTGGCTGACCGGCAGGTGCTCCACCACGGCGTACGTGTCCGGTCCCAGCGCCTCCGTCCGTCGCAGCACGGTGTCGATGTCGAGCATGCCCGTGCCCGGGATGGTCTCGGAGATGTGGACCACGAAGCGGTCCTCCAGGTAGTAGTCCTTCACCTGGACCGTCCCGCAGTAGTCGCCGCAGAGGTCGAAGTACTCCTCGATCATGGCCGTGGAGTCGTAGGCGGTGGGCAGATCCCGGACGAAGTTGACGGGGTCGATGTTGATCGTGACCGAGGCTGGGTCGGTGCGCTCGATGACCCGCCGGATGCGTGCCGGCGAATCGAGGGTGGACGTGGCGTGCGCCTCCAGGACGACCTTCACGCCCTGCTCGACCGCCACCTCCAGGATCTCCGAAAGGCTGGCCACGAGACGCTCTTCGCTGGCCTGGCTGTGGTTCTCCGGATGAGGCCACCAGTCACCGCGCGGGTTGTGGCTGGTGGGGCGGACGCCGGCCTCCGGCACGCCCAGTCGCGCGGCCAGGCGCACGATGTCGATCGCTCCCGCCACGCCTGCCCGCCGCACGGCCTCGTCCTCGCTGATGATGGTGGGGTACGGGCCCCACAGCTGCAGGAAGTCCATGCCGTTGCCGTCGATGGCATCACGCACGGTGGCTGCCACCTCGTCGCTGATGGTCGACGCGGGCACCGTCAGGTGGGCGCCGATGCCGCTGAAGCCAAGCTCGCGGGCGAACGCGACACGCTCGTAGTCCACGTCGGTCCAATCGCTCCAGATGACGCCGAGGACGCCGAACCGCATCTCCTGCTCCTCCTCCAGCCACGAGCGGGTGGATCTCCGCAGTGGTCGCTGGCGACAGACGGTAGCCCGCTGCGAGGACCTGCGTCAACCGGTTGACCATCGCCCTCTCGGGGGGCATGCTGGAGCCGCTCGAAGCGGTCATGCTGTGCAGGTCTGGGAAGGGGAACGGGTGCAGGCATGAAGGACCAGGGTCGGATCACCATCGCCGATGTGGCGCGCGAAGCCGGTGTCGACCGGGCTGTGGTATCGAAGGTGCTCAGTGACGACCCTTCACTGCGCGTCCGTGACGAGACGCGGCAACGGGTCAAGGCGGCCGCCGCCGCCCTCGCCTATCGGCCCAACTTCCATGCGCGCGGCCTGGCCCGTGCCCAGGCCGGTGCCATCGGCTTGCTGGTGCCGTCGGGCAACCCCCTCATCGTCAACATCATCGCCGGTGCCGAGAGCGTGGCCGAGGAGCGCGGGCTGCTGCTCTGGACGGCCTCGCATGAGGGCGAGCTGACCGAGCGCTACCTGCGCCTGCTGCGCAGCGGCGCGGTCGATGGCGCCCTCGTGGCCGGGCTCCGCGCCGGCTACGATGCCGAGGAGCTGTTCCACGACCCCCGCGTCCCCACCTTGCTGGTCAACCGACGCTCCGTTGGGGCGGAGCGCTGGATCATCCTCGACGACGAGCGAGCGGCACGCATCGCCACCGAGCATCTGATCAGCTACGGGCATACCCGCATCGGATGGGCGGGGGGTCCGGCTGGCGTGGACACGGCCGAACGACGGCAGGACGGCTTCCGTGACGCCATGGCGGCCGCGGACCTGTGGCTCGATCCCAGCTGGCTGGTGAGCGCGGACTACACGCCGGAGGGCGGCGCGCAGGCCGTGCGCCAGTTCCTCAAGAGCAACGAACCTCCCACGGCCATCGTGGCCGCCGACGCCAACGAGGGCCTGGGCGTGTGGCATGAGCTCAACCAGCGCGGGCTCTCGGTTCCGCGAGACGTCTCGCTCATCGCTCTCCACAAGCTACCGGCCGAGGACTACCGGACCCCGGCCATGACCTGCGTGGAGATGCCGCTGTGGGAGCTTGGCCGCCGCGCTGTCGAGCTGCTCCTCGACAACCCCTGGGACCTCCCCATCCAGGAGACCCTGCAGCAGGCCATCCACGTCTCCCCCGGGGACACCGTCGCGGCCCCGCCGCCGGGCAGCCAGGGAACCGGCAGGATGGTCTACATCAAGGTGCCCCCCGGCCCGTAGGCAGATGACGGTCAACCGGTTGACTCAGCGTGCGCCGGTTGCTATACATGGCCGCAGAGCGGCCGGGCCAGCAGGCGTCACGTGCGCCGGCCGCTGCTGGGAGGTGGACGTGCTCGCGCGGGATCGGGGAACATGATCGGCTTGCTCGCAGAGATCGCCGAGGCTTGCGACCTGACGCTGCCGGAACGCTACATCCGTCCGATCGGATTGGTCGGTACGGGCGCCATCCTGGACGTCGGTCACCTGCCCGCGTACAAGTCAGCCGGCATCCCGGTGCCGGCCATCTGGGGTCGCGACCGCAGCCACGCCGAACGGCTGGCACAGGCCCACGGCATCCCCCGGGTCTACGACACGCTCGATGAGCTGCTGGCCGACCCCGACGTGGCGGTCATCGACATCGCGGTGGTGCCAGAGGCGCAGGTCGAGATCGCCCTGCGCGCGCTCGATGCCGGCAAGGACGTGATGTGCCAGAAGCCGCTCGCGCTCGATGTCGATGACGCGGCCAGGATCGTGGCCCGCGCGGATGAGCTCGGTCGCAAGGTGGCCGTGCAGCAGCAGATGCGCTACGAGGAAGGCATGCGCGCTGCCCGCGCCATGATCGATCGCGGCTGGATCGGCGAGGTCACGACCGTCTCCTTCGAGGTCAACATCGACACCGACCTCGCCGGCTGGGGCTGGCTGGGGCAGGTGCCCAAGCTGGAGATCTACTTCCACTCCATCCACTACATCGACACGCTGCGAGCACTCCTGGGTGAGCCCACGAAGGTGTTCGGAACACAGTGGCGGCTCCCGGGCCAGAAGCCGGTCGGCGACACCCGCACCGTCAGCGTGCTGCTCTACCCGGGCGACGTGCGTGGGCTGGTCCATTCCAATCAGGAGAACCTGGCGGGTGACAACGAGGCCCGCTTCCGCATCGACGGCTCCGAAGGCGCCATCCGGGGCACCCTGGGCCTGCTCTCGGACTATCCGCGCGGTCGACCTGACACGCTCGAGCTGTGGAGCCGGGTGATGCCCACCGATGGCTGGCTGCCCTATCCGGTGACGCGTCGCTGGGTGCCGGATGCGTTCCTCGGCCCGGTCGGCGCGCTGCTGCGGGCGATGAAGGACGGCGGGGAGCCGGAGTCCGGCGCCCGCGACAACCTCGAGACCTTGAAGCTGGTCGAGGCCCTCTATCGCTCGGGCGAGACCGGCCAGGTCATCGACGTCGGATCGGAGGCGCCCTGAGCCCCTGACACCCCAGGCCCCACGTTCAGGTGACCACACGACTGCAAGCAGGCGGGCCCACAGAGCGGGGCCGCCACCGGGAGGAGGAAGATCTTGGCCGAGATGCACCCACTGACCCAGGCCATCATCGACGGCGACAAGGCCCGCGCGGTCGAGCTCACGCGACAGTGCCTGAGCGAGGGCGAGGAGCCAGGCGCCATCATCGAGGCTCGCCTGGTCCCGGGCATGGCCGTCATCGGGGAGCAGTTCCAGCAGGACGAGATCTTCGTGCCGGAGATGCTCATCGCAGCCAACGCCATGAAGGCCTCGCTGGCGATCCTGGAGCCGCTCATCGCCGAGAGCGGGCAGCGGGCGCCACACCGGGCCGTCATCGGCACCGTGGAGGGCGACCTGCACGACATCGGCAAGAACCTCGTGGGCATGATGTGGCGCGGCGCCAACATCGAGGTCATCGACCTCGGCGTCAACGTCTCCCCTGCCGGCTTCGCCGCGGCGGCCAGGGAGCACGAGCCGGACATCGTGGGCATGTCGGCGCTGCTGACGACCACCATGCCGCACATGCGAGCGGCCGTCGCCGCGGTGAAGGCCAGCGGCGTGAAGACGAAGGTCATCATCGGCGGGGCGCCGGTCACGCAGGAGTTCGCTGACGAGGTGGAGGCGGACGGGTTCGCGGCCGATGCAGGTGCCGCGGCGGAGATCGCCAAGTCGGTCATCGGCGCGGCCTGAGCGAACGGGGGAACGACACCATGAGCATGTTCAGCACCTACGGCTCGGGCGCGGCACCCGAACGCCAGCCCTCCACGCTCGCGAAGCTCGAGCGCATGCGCAAGACGTTCGCGCACGAGGAGCCTGACCGGGTACCGATCAGCGATTTCTTCTGGGGCAGCTTCCGCAAGCGCTGGCAGCAGGAGCTGGGCCTGCCTCCGGACGCGGATCCGTACTACCACTACGACCTCGACTTCATCGTGACGGTCCCCAACATGGACCCGCACATCCGCCCCTTCGAGACCGTGCGTGAGGACGACGAGGAGGTGGTGGTCAAGACCGGTTTCGAGACGACCATCCGCAAGCGCTTCGACCTGCCCATGCCCGAACAGATCAGCTGGGAGACCGACACCATCGAGAAGATGGAGGCCTTCGAGTTCGACGACCCCAACGACCGGCGACGCTACTACGAGGCCGGAGACAACCAGATCGCCGGCGTGGGCGACGGCTTCCAACGCAACAGCCCGCCCTGGGTCGAGACGGTCAAGTCACTGCATGCGGACTTCCCCGTCTACGGCAGCATCACCGAGGCCTCCGAGATCACCACGCGCCTGTTGGGTCAGCTCAACACCCTGACCTGGATCGGCGAGCACCCGGAGCGTTTCGGCGAGCAGCTGCTGCGCATCGGCGAGTTCAGCTACGCGGTGACCAAGGCCCAGATCGAGGCCGCCGACGGCTATCTCGACGGCATGGTCATCTGGGGTGACGCGGCCTATCGCAAGGGCCTCTTCATGGGCCCGGCCTACTGGCGCCGGTACTACAAGCCCACCATCGCGCGCATCATCGAGCTATGCCACGCACACGGTCTGCCGGTCATCTTCCACGGCTGCGGGAACGCCAACAGCTACCTCGAAGACATGATCGAGATCGGCCTCGACGGCTACAACCCGCTGGAGGCCAAGGCCGACCTCGACGTAGTCGAGCTGCGCGAGCGGCTGGGCCACCGACTCACCTTCTGCGGCAACAGCGACATGCGCGTGTGGGAGCGCGGCGACCCGGAGGAGCTCCGCCGCGAGGTCCTCCACCGGCTGCGTGCAGCCTACGGTGGCGGGTACGTGTTCATGTCCGACCACTCGGTCTCGAGTGACGTCTCAGGCCAGACCTACGACCTCATCGTCAAGTACGTGCGCGAGTTCGGCCGATATCCGCTGGACCTGCCAGTGGCGTAGGCCCGCGGGTCTCGACTGGTCGCGATCCACCGGGGCGCCCTCGGAGCGGAACTCGTCCGAGACCGTGCTCGGGATGAGGTGCTGGAGGTTGCACCCCTTGGGGGCGTAGGTCCTCACCTCATGACATCAGGCTCGCGCGAACCTCGTCCGCGATGCGCTCCACCGAAGGCATGACCAAGTCTTCCAGCGGAGCCGCGAAGGGCACGGGCATGTCATCGAGCATGGCCACGCTTCGTGGTCGCGAGGCCATGTGTACTCCGTTCATGGTCAAGCGGCTGATGAGCGTGGCGCCCCAGCCGGCCTCATGCCACTGCTCCTCAGCCACCACCAGCCGGCCGGTCTGCTCGACCGCGGACGTGACCGTCTCGAGGTCGAGTGGGCGGATCCAGCGCAGGTCGATGACCTCGGCAGAGATGCCCTCAGCCTCGAGCATGGTGGCTGCCTGCAGCGCGCGCTCGACCATCAGCATCGTGGCCACGATGGTCACGTCGGAGCCAGCCCGCTCAACGGATGCCTTGCCCATCTCAGCGACCGCCCCGCGCCGGACCGGACCCTTGCGCAGGTACATCAACCTGTGCTCGTGCACGATGACCGGGTCATCGGAGCGGACGGCGGCCCTGATGAGCTCATAGGCAGCAGCCGGAGTCCCGGCGGCGGCCACGCGCAAGCCGGGCTGCCCCATGAACCAGGATTCGCCAGAGGCGCTGTGCTGCGAGCCGAAACGGCTCCCTGCGCCAGAAACCACGCGCAGCGTGACCGGCACGGACAGTTGGCCACCGCTCATGAAGCGGTACTTGGGCAGCTGGTTGATGATCGCATCAGCCGCGGTGGGCATGAAGTCCGCGAACATGAACTCGACGATGGGACGCATACCCATGACGGCCATGCCCAGCGCCACACCCGTGAAACCGTTCTCGCAGATGGGCGTGTTGATGACGCGCTCGCCGTATCTCTGCGGCAACCCGAGGTTGGTCTTGTAGACGCCGCCCTCGTTGCCCACATCCTCGCCCATGAACACGACCGACGGATCTTCAGCCATCGACTCATCGAGCGCCGCATTCACCGCCTCCCGATAGGTCATCTCCATGGCCTGGTCCACAGGCGCAGCAGCCGTATGGTCAGTCGGCGTAGACATTGCTGGCAGCCTCCTCGATCGTCAGATAGGGTTCGGCTTCAGCCTGCTCGATCGCGGCCTCGACCTGGCGCTCGACATCCGCGTTCATGGCAGCCTGCTGTTCCGCGGACATGAGCCCCTCATCGATAAGGCGCCCTCCAAGCACGAGCAGGGGATCTCGCTCCTTCCAGACTTCGAGCTCCCCCTCGAACCGGTACTTGGCCGGATCGGAACGCGAATGGCCGCGGTAGCGGTAGGTCTTCATCTCCAGCAGGCTGGGGCCGCCACCGGCGCGTGCCCTGACCACCGCCTCCGAAGTCGCCGCGTACACCGCCTCCACATCCTGGCCGTCCACGATGATGCCGGGCATGTCGTAGGGATCGGCGCGGCGGGCCAGGTCATCGATCGGCGTAGTCATGCGCACAGGCGAGTACTCGCCATAGAGGTTGTTGGTGATGATCACGACGACCGGCGCCTGCCACACGGCAGCCATGTTCAGCGACTCGTGGAACGTTCCGATGTTGGTGGCACCGTCCCCCATGAACGTCAGCGCCACGTTGGGATCCCCGCGCAGCTTGAAGGCCATGGCCGCCCCCAGGGCGATCGGCGCGGCTGCACCGACGATGGCGTTGGCTCCGATGTTGCCGCGTGCCCTGTCGATCAGGTGCATGGACCCGCCGAGACCCTTGGAGCCCCCCGTGGCACGACCGAGCAGCTCCGCCATCGCGACCTCAGGCGGTGTCCCATGCGCAAGCGCTTCGCCGTGACCCCGGTAGGTGTTGGTCTGCACGTCACCGGGCTGCATGGCAGCGATGGCGCCGACCGAGACTGCCTCCTGGCCCTGACAGAGATGCGTGGTGCCCTCGATCTGGCCGGCCATGAACATGCGCTGGACCGTGTCCTCGAAGATGCGGATGAGCAGCATCTGGCGATACCAGTCAAGGCGGTGGTTTGCAGTCTCCAGCATCGACTCCTCCTGCCGTGGCGCCCGCGACGTGTGCCCTGGTGGGATGAGCGACACATCGACTCAGTGGGTAGTATTCATCCTATCACCCGATGATTTACCCGGGATGGGTGGACGGTGAAGTCGTGGTGGCAGCTAGAGACAGGAGACGAAGATGCCAACAGATCGACCCATCGCCGACCGCGCCTTCATCGGTGGTCAGTGGGTGGCCGCGCAGAGTGGTCGTGAGATCGAGGTCCGCAACCCCTCGGACGACGCGCTCGTCGCGACGGTGCCGGAGGGAGATGCCGCCGACGCGACCATGGCCATCGACGCGGCCCAAGCCGCGTTCCCGGCGTGGGCAGCGACACCCGGCAGCGAGCGAGCCAAGGTCATGCGGCGGCTCTTCGACCTCATGACGCGAGACCAGGACCGGCTGGCCAGGCTCATCACCCTGGAGGTCGGGAAGCCGCTCGCTGAAGCGCGCGGCGAGATCGCCTACGCCGCAGGTTTCATCGAGTGGAGTGCCGAAGAAGCCAAACGCATCTACGGCGAGGTGGTCCAGGCATTCGTGCCTGACAAGCGCCTGCTCGTGCTGCGTCAGCCGGTCGGCGTCGCGGCTGCCATCACGCCCTGGAACCTGCCTTCGGCGATGATCACGCGCAAGCTCGGCCCGGCGCTCGCAGCCGGCTGCACGATGGTCGTGAAGCCGGCCAGCAAGACACCGCTGAGCGCGATCGCGCTCGCTGAGCTGTGCCTCGAGGCAGGCATCCCGGCGGGCGTGGTCAATGTCCTCCCCGGGAGGGCCGGGGCCATCGCGGAGACGCTGCTCGCGGACTCGCGTGTACGAGCCCTCTCCTTCACGGGCTCCACGGAGGTCGGCAAACGGCTCATGGTGCTGGCCGCCGAGCACGTGACCAGGCTGGGCCTGGAGCTCGGGGGACACGCACCGGTACTGGTGTTCGACGATGCCGACCTGGAGCTGGCTGTGGCCGGCGCCCTCGCCTCCAAGTACCGCAATGCCGGCCAGACGTGCATCTGCGCGAACCGGGTCTACGTGCAGTCAGGGATCCACGACCGATTCGTCGAAGCCCTGACGGTGGCTTCTGAGGCCCTCTCGGTCGGCGATGGCTTTGCTCCGGGCACGCACATCGGGCCTCTCATCGACGACCGCGCAGTAGCCAAGGTCGAGGAGCATGTCGCCGGCGCGGTATCCGGCGGAGCCACCATCGTGACCGGAGGCAAGCGCCTGCCGGCACCACACGGGCACGCCGATCGTTTCTTCGCGCCGACCATCATCACCGGCGTCCAGCCTGGCATGGCCATCATGACCGAGGAGACCTTCGGCCCGGTCGCCCCCGTGGTGCGATTCGAGGACGAGCGCGATGCGGTGGCCAAGGCCAACGACACGCCCTACGGTCTGGCCGCCTACCTCTACACGCGTGATGCCTCTCGACTGATCCGCGTCGCGGAAGCGCTCGAGTACGGCATCATCGGCGCCAACGACGGCCTGCCCTCGACCCCACAGGCGCCCTTCGGAGGTGTCAAGGAGTCGGGCCTCGGCCGCGAAGGTGGCAAGTGGGGCCTCGACGAGTATCTCGAGACCAAGTACATCTCGTGGGGGCTTGATCCAGCCTAGTACGGGTTCCGAGATCAGTCGTCCCGGCCGGATAGCGTCGTCAGCTTGAAGCCACCCTCGGGACCCAGTGCGAGGTAGCCACCGTCGACGGGCAGATCGGCCCCGGTCACGAAGCTGGCGTCATCGCTGAGCAGGAACGAGATAGCCGCAGCCACCTCGCTGGGCTCGGCACACCGGTCGAGCGCAGCGTACTTGCCCCAAACCGCCTCCCACTTGGGACGATCACCCTCGGAGAAGCGTTCCAGGACCTCGGTCCAGATCCAGCCGGGACTAACGCTGTTGGAGCGGATGTGGTGTGGCGCAAGGTCGAGCGCCTGGCAGCGAGTGAGCTCGAGGATCCCGCCCTTGCTGGCGTTGTAGGTCTGGCGGTCGATCTGCCCCACGTGTCCCGCGATGCTGGCGATGTTGACGATGGCACCGCGGCCGCTCCGGCTCAGCGCCGGGGTGGCTTCGTCGGAGAGATAGGCCGGGGCCAGCAGGTTCACGGCGATGGTCTCGTTCCACTGGTCCTCGGTGGCGCCGGGGCCAGCCAGCAGGAACACCGCAGCGTTGTTGACGAGCATGTGGAGCGTCCCGTCGGAGTCCACCGCCGCGGCGATGGCGGCGGCTCGTGCGGCCTTGTCGGTGACATCGCCGACGAACGGGGTGAATCGCTCGGCGAGCGGGCCCAGCGCGGCGGCGGTCCGCTTCAGGCCCGCCTCATCACGATCCATGCCCGTCACGAGCGCGCCGTCTTCGATGAGACGGCGGGCGGTGGCGGCCCCGATACCGGAACCGGCTCCGGTGACCAGCCCCGTGCGGCCTTCGAACTTCGCCATTCGACCACTCCCCTCGTCGGACGGGCAAATCCCGCTTCGAGCCCATCCTAGCGACTGCCCGAGACGGCTTTGACTCCTGCCTGCATGGCGGCCGAACCGGCCCTCAGTAGACGCCGTGCTCCTGCCATGTCTCCCACATGGCCATCACGTTCGCGACGGGGACGCCGTCCTGGATGATATGGATGGGCGCGAAGATGTAGCCGCCACCGGGCGCGAGGTCGTCGATGCGGCGGCGGGTCTCGTCACGCACCTCCTGGGGTGTCCCGAAGGGCAGGACCCGCTGCGTGTCGCAGCTGCCGCCCCAGACCGTGAGGTCGTCGCCGAATTCGCGCTTGAACTTGGCGGTGTCACCCATGCCTGCGCAGTTGACCTGCCAGGGGTTGATGATGTCGACGCCGGCTTCGATGAGCAGCGGCAACGTCTCGTAGATGGCCCCGTCGTTGTGGTAGAAGACGTAGACCTTGGCCTTGGAGGGCGTGGACTTGAGGAACTGGAACAGGCGCCGGTGGTAGGGCCAGACCAACTCCCTATACATCTCGAGTGAGACCAGCAGGCCATTCTGGCCACCGAGGTCGTCGGCGCAGGAGACGATGACGTAGTCCTCTTCGACGAGCTCCAGAACGCGCGCCCAGTACTGCATCTTGAGCTCGAGGATCTTCTCCATCTTGGCCTGGCACAGGGCCGGATTGACGACCATGTCCATGTAGTACTTCTCGTAGCCCGTCATCCACATGACGTGCTCCCACATGCCCGAGCTGGCCCGGCCCAGGACGATGGCCCGTTCCTCTTCGCGCGCGACCGTGGCCGCCTGCTCCTTCATGCCCACGAAGCGGGCGCTGTCGAGCATGTCCGGCCATGGGTAGGCCTCGACCTCCTCGACGGTGTCTACGTCGGCGAAGGGGTACTGGTACAGGTCGTAGTAGTGGCCACCGACCTGCGGCATCTGCCAGCCGATCCCGAACTCGTCGATGTAGCGGTAGTGATCGCCGACCACCCCGAGGTCCTGCTCGAGGCCGCGCCGGGAGGGCTTGCCGGGCGGTACTCGCCGCACATCCACGCCCAGGCGGTCGACGAGGTCGTCGGTGATCTGGCCGGTCTGGGTGATGCGGTCGTCCAAGCGCACCTCACCCTCGAGGCCGAGATGCTGGCGGAGGCCGCGCATGGTGTGGATGTTGATGCCCGCCACCTCGGCACCACAGAGGTCGAGCGGGACGCGATCAGGTTCCTCGTGGTCAAGCGCTGCGCGTACGCGATCGGCGCTGGTGAGCCGCTCCATTCAGTCCCCTCCTCTGGCCGTTCTCAGCCTTCGCGGATATTGTTGCCGAGCCGACTCTCGGCCACACCCGGATGCATGAAGGCGTTGTCGTGGATGTGCTGCCACTCCGGCATGGGGCCGCCCTTGCTGGATTCGGTGGGCTCGTGGTTGTAGGTGGAATTCTCGCGGATGACCAGTGGCGTGCGGGCGTCGGGCGGGCAACCGAAGCCGTGGAGATGCTTGCGCGGGACCACGAACTTGGGATCGCCCACGCGCACACGCTGGTAGGACGTGAGCAGCTCCCAAGCCTCTTCCCGGCCCGCGGGCAACCGGATATCGGCAGGGCGGGGAGCGCCAATGGGCATGGGCGTGCGCTCGATGACCTCGGAGGCGACGATGCCGAGCTCTGGGAAATCGATGATCTGGGGGGCGTAGAAGACGTCCGCCTCACCCAGCACGACCTCGTAGTACTCGGTCTTGCGCCAGTGGAGGTGGGCGGAACAGAACTTCCCGGGGTGGACGATGATGACCTTCTCGCAAAGACCCCCGAACTCCGCGAAGTCCATGGCTGCCTTGGGCAAGCCGTCGATGGCGGGCTCGTTGATGGAATCGAAGATGGCGATGGCCTCGAAGGGTTCGCGCGACCACATGCCGCGGTCGAAGGCTGCGTACTGGTCAGGGCCGAAGATGACGCCGCTGTTGTCGTTGATCATCGAGTCCCGCACCGGATAGCCGCAGGCCACGGCCAGCGCCGCACATTCGTTGATCCACGCGTCGTACTCCTGGCGCGTCACGTAGTCCCGCATGGTTTTCGGTCCTTTCCGCGACCCTGCTGCCCGTCGATGCGAACGCGGCGGTCAGCCTCATCGCTCGTCGCTGATGGTCCCCGCGAGCCTGTCTTCGCTTCCCGCGCAGCCGCCCGGGCAGGCCCGATTTGGGAGGCGCTCGGTCGCGGTTGCGTACTGGGCCAACGTAGCATATTCATCCGGTGATACGCTCAATCGAGCAGCTGTTTCGAGCCACTGTGTCATCGCCGTCGAGGGACCGCGATCGAGCAGGATGAATGAGGGGAGGTGGGCAGACCGAAACGGGATATCGACTCGACGGCAGCGGTACCAACCCTGCCCCGTGACGGCCGACATCGCCCGTCACCGCCCACTTCGCTCTTCGTCACCAGGAACCCATTGGAGGTACAGATGGCAACCAGATCACGGGCCATCCGACTAGGAGGCCTGGGCCTCAGCGCTCTCATGGCTCTGGCGATCGCCGCACCGGCAGTCGCACAGGCCGAGGAGATGGACTTCTCCGACGTTCGCGTGGCTATCGTCCCCGGCGGGCCGCACCCCTACTTCCTGCCCATGGAGCCCGGCCTGGCCGACTCCGTCGCGGAAAACGGGCTTGGTCAGAGCGAGTTCCGCGCTCCGCCCGCATGGGACCTCAACGACCAGAACCAGCTGCTTAACAGCATGGCCGCACAGGGCTTCAACGCCTTCGGCATCTTCCCGGGTGACGCCAACGCCACCAACGCCATCATGAGCGAGCTGTCCGCGGCCGGCTTCCCGGTCATGGCCATCGCCGGCTGTGTGACCGAGCCCACCGACGCAGCCTTCTGCTTCGGGACCGACGTGGCCAACTCGGCCTACCTCGGCACCAAGGCGCTGATCGAGGCCATGGGCGGTGAAGGCGCGATCATGCACGGCACCGGCTTCCTGGTCGATCCCAACACGACGCTCCGCATCGACGCGGTCGAGCGTGCCGTGGCCGAGACCGACGGCAAGGTCACGGTCGTGGAGCACCTCGCAGACATCGACGACCAGGAGTCCGCCGACGAGAAGATCAACTCGTTCCTGGCGGCTCGCGGTGATGAGATCGACGGCATCGTGACCACGGCCTACGTGCCCTCCACGGTGTCGGCGACCGCGCTGCGCAACCTCGGCGACGGCCGCATCCGCATGGTCGGCATCGACGATGATCCAATCGTCCTGAACGCCATCCGCGACGGCATCATCGACGGCACCATGGCCCAGAACCCGTACGGACAGGCCTTCGTAGGCTCCAAGATCCTGGCCATGCTGGCCAAGGGCTGCACCGTGGCCGAAGATGCGCCGTACTTCGTGGACTCCGGCACGCTGCTGATCCACGCCGACAACGTCGAGAGCTACGGCGAGGACCTCAAGGTCGTCACCGCCGACATCGCCGAGACCTTCCCGACGCAGTACCTGTCCTGCCCCTAGGTATCACACCGCATGGGCGGCTTTCGCGGTCGCCCATCGGTACCGCGAGGCGAGCGCCACTCCAAGTGACGCCCGCCTCGCTGGCTCATCCCGCTATGAACGCTGACCCCGTACCGAGAGGCTGATGAGGAACGCTCTCCAGCGCCACCAGGCGAGGCTCGGCCTGCTGGCCGTGACGGCCGTCTTCTGGGCGTACTTCGCCATCTTCGCTCTGGGCTTCACGAGCGATTTCAACATGTTCACGCTGCTGCGCTTCGCAGCCGTGCAGATCGTCATCGCGTTCGGCCAGATGATCGCCCTCTCCGCGGGCGAGATGAACCTCTCCCTCGGTGCCATCGGCGGCGGCGTGGCCATGTGTGCCGGAGGGTTGATGGAGGTGTTCGGCCTCTCGCCCTTCCTGGCCATCCCTATCGGCCTCGCGCTCGGCGCCGCGATGGGCACCGTCAACGGCGTCCTCACCGTCCGCACAGGCATCAATAGCTTCGTCATCACCCTCGCCACCGCCAGCGTCTTCACGGGCTTGATGCTGGCCATAACCCAGGCCCACAGCTATGACGACCTGCCTTCCACCTTCCTGACCTTCAGCCGCATCCGCGTCCTGGGCTTCCCGGTCTCGCCGCTGGTGCTGGTGATGCTGCTGGCAGCCGTGCTGCTCTGGCTCATCTACAACAAGACCAGCCTCGGGCGAGAGATCCTGGCCGTTGGATCCAACCGACGAGCGGCGGCCATGTCCGGCATCCCCGTGGGCGCCACCCTCATCAAGACGCACATGCTGTCAGGCCTGCTGGCCGGGCTGGCGGGCATCATGACCGCGGCCATGCTCGCCGACGCGGTCCCCCGTATCGGCATGGACTGGCTACTGCCGTCGTTCGCCATCGCCGTCATCGGCGGTACCGCCATCACCGGCGGCACCGTATCGGTCGGCGGTGCCATCATCGGCGGGTTCCTGGTCGCCGGCATCACCAACGGCGTGCTCCTGCTTAACGTCAGCAACTTCTTCGTGAACCTCTTCCTAGGCCTCATCCTGCTGCTGGCGGTGAGCCTTGACCGCATCCGCTCGGTCACCATGACGCGCCTCTCCCTGGGTGCCAAGAGATGACGCGATCGGCATCGGTGGCGCGGGGGAGCAGCTGGCTCTCACGGCTGTCGCAGTACAGCTGGGCCGGACTGCTGGCCATCCTGCTCGTGATCATCGCGATCATGTCGCTGGTGTCGGACTCGTTCCTGTCTGACTTCAACGTCTTCGTGGTGCTGCGCAGCGTGGCTACGGCCGCGCTCATCGGGGCCGCCCAGATGACGGTCCTGTCGATCGGCCAGATGAACCTCTCGGTGGGCGGCATCGGCGGACTCGCCGCCATCGCCTCCGGCGGCATCATGGACGCGATGGGGCTGCCCGTGTGGGCGGCCATCGGTGGAGGCCTCGCCACAGGCGTGGCCTGCGGCGCGATCAACGGCGTCATCGTGGCCAAGACGGGCCTCAACGCCTTCATCGTCACCATCGCCACTGCCAGCGTCTTCCTGGGCCTGACCCTGGGCATCACCAATGCGCAGCCCTACTACGACCTCGATCCGGGCTTCACCGCGTTCGGCCAAGCTCGCCTGGGCTTCTTCCCGGTGATGGGCTTCATCACGCTCGCGACGCTGGGCGCGCTGGCGGTGTTCTTCTACCGCACCCTCGTGGGACGCCAGATTCTGGCCGTGGGCGGCAACCTCAGCGCCGCCCAGACGGCGGGCATCCCGGTGGGCCGGCGGATCATCTGGGCGCACGTCATCTCCGGGCTGCTGGCCGCCAGCGCGGGCATGCTTTGGGCCTCGCAGCTGGGGGCAGCCCAGCCTCAGATCGGCCAAAGCTGGCTACTGGTCTCCTTCGCGGTGCCCATCATCGGTGGCGTGGCCCTGACTGGCGGCTCTGTGCGCATCATCGGCCTCATCCTCGCGGCGCTCATCATCGCCATCATCGACAACTCGCTCGTCCACCTCGGCATCGATCCCATCTACGTGGAGTTGCTGCTCGGGCTGTTCATCCTCGGCACCGTCTACGCCAGCCACGTGGCCACGAGGTCGGGTGTGCCTCAGAGGACGCTGCGATGACCGACCAACAAGACCAGATGGCACTCGAAGCCATCGGTGTGAGCAAGGCCTTCCCAGGCGTGCAGGCGCTCGATGACGTCTCGCTCTCGCTCAAGGGCGGCGAGATCCATGCCCTCGTGGGCGAGAACGGCGCCGGCAAGTCGACCCTCATCAAGATCATCACGGGCCTGTACGGCCAGGACAGCGGCACGCTGCGCATGGGAGACGCCGAGGTCAGCTTCGGCAGCCCGCGCGACTCCATCGAAGCCGGCATCGCCTCGGTGCCCCAGGAGCGCAACCTCATCCCCGAGTTCTCGGTCGGCGAGAACATCCTCCTCGAGCGTATGCCCCTGCGTGGCTCGGTCTTCGTCGACTACGACACGGTCAACCGCGAAGCCGCACGCTGGCTCGAGGTCATGGAGCTGGATATCTCCGTGACCCAGCGAGCCGCTCGCCTCTCGGCTGCGGAGATGCAGCAGGTAGAGATCGTGCGCGCGCTCGCTCTCGAGAGCCGGGTGTTGTTGCTCGACGAGCCCACCGCCTCGATCACCCCACACGAAGCCGCCCATCTTTTCGAGATCCTGCGCTCACTGCGGGACCGCGGTGTGGCCGTGCTGGTGGTCACGCACAAGCTGGAGGAAGTCTTCGAGCTGTGTGACCGCGTGACGGTGCTGCGCGACGGCAAGAACGTGGCTTCCGGCGAGCCGCTGGACGGCCTCACCCGAGACCAGCTCGTGTCCTGGATGATCGGCCGAACCAGAAGAGATGCCGACCTGCCCGAGCGACCGCCCAGGGGCGAGCAGGCCGCCTTGACACTCCAGAAGGTGGACACCATCGACGGCGTCGAGGACGCCAGCCTGGAGGTCTTCCCCGGCGAGATCCTGGGACTCTATGGACTCGTTGGCGCAGGGCGCACGGAGTTGGCCCACGCCGTCATCGGCGCCAGTGAGATGACCGGCGGCAGCATCGCCGTGAACGGCAAGCAAGCCAAGATCGGCAGCGTCGCGGAGGCGCTGGGCCGCTATCGCATCGGCTACGTCAGCGAGGATCGGAAGAACGACGGCTTGATCCTGGGCAAGGACATCGTCTTCAACATCTCGGTGACGCTATGGCGTCGCCTCTCCCGGGCCCTGGGCTGGGTGCCGGACGCCAAGGAGCGGGCCATCGCAGCCAAGTACGCCGAGGAGCTCGATGTGCGCACTCCTTCGCTGGAGCAGATCGTGGGCAACCTGAGTGGCGGAAACCAGCAGAAGGTGAGCATCGCCAAGTGGCTCGCGGCGGAGGCCGACATCCTCATCGTGGACGAGCCCACGATCGGTATCGACATCAAGACGAAGGACGCCCTGCACGAGCTCATCTGGGACCTGGCCCGCTCGGGCAAGGCCATCCTCCTGATCTCCAGCGACATGCCCGAGATGGTCCGACTGGCCGACCGCATCCTGGTCATGAAAGGGGGCCGCATCGTGGCCGAGATCGAGAACTCGCGCGTCTACGATGAGATCAGCGAGGAGATCATGAAGGACCTCGCATGATGCGACAGCCTCGATCACGCGCCGGTACGGCCTCGCAGGATCGGGTGCCGGCCCGTTCGGCGACGGCCGTACAGCGTACCCGCCTGCCTGACCAGATCGCCAGTCACCTCATCCGCCGGATCGTCGAGGGTGACCTGGCACCGGGCACCCTGCTGCCGACGGAGACGGAGCTGGTGCGCGAGTTCTCGGTCGGCAAGTCGGCGGTACGCGAGGCTGTCCGCATCGTCAGTACCAAGGGGCTGGTCGAGGTCGTCCAGGGTTCGGGCATGCGGGTCACACCTCGGCAGCGCTGGAAGCTCATCGACCCAGAGCTGGTCTCGGTCTTCGGCGGCACGGTCATCTCCGGCGTCGATCTCATGGAGCTGCGTCTGGGACTCGAGCCCAATATCGCGGCCCATGCCGCGACTCGCGCCAGCGACGAACAGATGGACCAGCTCCAGGCCCTGGTCGAGGAAACGGCCACCCACCTGACCGACATCGAGGGCATCGTCAGGCGCGACCTGGAGTTCCACAACGTACTGGCCGAGGCCACGGACAACCCGCTCTACGTCATCGTCCTGGGCTCGGTCTCGGAGCTTCAGATCGAGTTGCGTCGGAAGGTGGTCAAGACCAAGCTCGGTCGTGACCACGGCATCCACTATCACCAGCGCATCGTTGAAGCGCTACGCCGACGTGATCCCAAGGACGCACGCAGGCAGATGGCCGCTCACCTCAGGGCAGTCGCCGAGGACCTCAGCCTGGCCATCGAGATCTCCTAGATAGAGCCACGAGGTCAGGACATGGACGACAGTCGCGATGGTTGGGGACTCGAAGGACGCGCTGTCATCGTGACCGGTGCCGCTCAAGGCATCGGCCAGGCCACGGCCAGGGCGTTCGCTGACGTGGGCGCGCGTGTGTGTGCCGTCGACCTTCGGACCGAGCAGGTGCGGGCGGTCGCGGAAGCGCTGCCGGGTGGGCCACACCGAGCTGTGGGCACCGATCTCAATGACCTTGGCGCTCATGCGCACCTGGTCCAGGGCGCCGCCGAAGAGCTGGGGCCTCTCCGTGCCATCGTGCTCGCGGCCGGCGTACTCAAGCGAGAACCGTTCGACGAAGCATCCGAGGAGACCTGGGACTGGCAGCTCGACACCAACCTCAAGGCCACCTTCTTCCTCTCGCGCGCGGCCGGCGAGCACATGCGCGAGGCCGGCACCAGGGGCAGCATCACCACCTTCACCTCCATCTCAGGGACTATGGGCGGCGTGAGCTCGGCCCCGGCGTACGCATCCTCCAAGGGCGGCGTCATCGCCCTGACCTACGCCATGGCCCGGCACTACGGCCCCTCGGGCATCCGCGTCAACAGCATCGCACCGGGCTTCATCGATACACCCATGCAGCGCGCCGGATTCTCGCCGGCCACACAAGCCTTCATCGACAGCACGCCGTTGGCGCGGCAGGCCGACCCGAGCGAGGTCGCCTCCGTGGCCGTGTTCCTGGCCTCGGACCACGCCAGCTTCGTCACTGGCGCCATCATGAACGTCAGCGGGGGGGCCTGGATGGGCTAAGCGCCCTGAGCACGTCCTATGAACGTCAAGATCGCACGAGCGACGGAGGGGTACGGAGCTGATGATTGGATCACAACCACCGATGACTGCACGCGAGCGAGTCCTGACCACGATCGAGCACCGTGAACCCGATCGGCTCGCGGTCGATCTTGGCTCGACCCCAAGCTCCGGCATTTCAGCGATCGCGCACGCCAACCTGGTCAGACACCTCGGCCTCGAGGACCAGCGCACCCGCGTCTATGACGTGGTGCAGCAGCTGGCGCAGCCCTCCGACGAGTTGCTCGATCGCCTCGACATCGACGCCGCGGACATCGGCCGGACATTCAACACTGCCGACGAGGACTGGCGACCGATGAAACTGCCTAGCGGCGTGGGCGTCGAGGTCCCGTCCTGGTTCCACCCGGTCCAGCAGATGAATGGCGCGTGGGAAGCCTTCAACAAGGAGGGCCTGCGCATCGCGTCCATGCCGCTCGGAGCCGCGTTCTTCGACCAGACGCATTTTCCCTACCTTGATGGCTACCCGGACGACCTGTCCGACCTGGCCTCGGTGATGCCCAACGTGCTCTGGTCGGGGCTGGTGCACAGCCCCTGGGATCACGCTGGCGACGAAGGCTTCTGGCAGACGCTGCGCCGGCAGACCATCGAGCTGCGCGCCTCGACCGATCGGGCGCTGATGGTGGTGGTCGGCTGCAACCTCTTCGAGTGGGGCACGTTCCTGCGCCGCATCGACAACTTCCTCATGGACCTCGTCGTCGACCAGGCCAACGTGGAGCGGTTGCTCGACGCGCTGCTCGAGCTGCACTTCCAGACGCTGGACCACGTCGTCGAGTCGGTCGGCGACCTCGTCGACATCGTCCGCTTCGGCGATGACCTGGGTATGGACAACGGGCCGCTGATGTCACCGGACACGTACCGCACCATCTTCAAGCCGCGCCACGCGGCGCTGAACAGCTACGTGCACGAGCGCAGCTCGATGAAGACGTTCCTCCACAGCTGCGGCTCGCTCTACGACCTGCTTGCCCGACATCATCGAGACCGGCGTCGACATCCTCAACCCGGTGCAGATTTCAGCCCGTGACATGGAGCCCACGAAGCTCAAGACCGAGTTCGGTGCGGATATCACCTTCTGGGGTGGCGGAGCCGACACCCGCCAGGTCCTGCCCAAGGGCACTCCGGGCGAGGTGAAGGACCACGTGCGTCGGAACATCGAGAGCCTTCGCACCGGGCGGCGGGTTCGTCTTCGCGACCGCACACAACATGCTGCCGGACGTGCCACCGCGGAACATCGAGGCCATGTTCGAGGCCATCGATGAGTACCGCTAAGGGAGCGATCGAAGCCGTCGGCAACGGGGCCCACGATCGCTCGACGGAGCGGCGTCAGCAGCCAACGGACCCGCGCCAGACGAGCCCTTTGGCCCTGTTGGTCAACCGGTTGACTTGGTGGACTGAGTACGGTGGCGGGACCAGCGGCTCGACGGGAACAGTGGGCCGGCACGCTCGCCGCTGACGGAGGACCCATGAGCGCATTCGCCGAATCACTCGCGCGCAACGACGGCAGCACCACGCTGGTCGAGCTGGTGCCCTGGGCCGGTCCCCTCCAGGATGACGCCGGCGAGCGCCACCGCGAGGCCGCCCGCGAGCTGGTCACCGACGAGCGCGTCACGGCCCTCACCGTCACCGACAATGCCGGCGGCTTCGTGCGGCTGGGCCCGCTCACGCTGGGCCAGGCCATCCAGAACATGGGCGGTGAGTGCGTGGTCCACCTGGCCTGCCGCGACCGCAGCCGGGCCGCCCTCCAGTCCACCGTCTACGGCCTCGCCAGCGAGGGCCTGACCAACACCCTCGCGCTCTCGGGCGACTACCCCAAGGAGGGCTTCGGCGGACGCTCGCGCGCGGTCTTCGACATCGACTCGGTGGGCCTCATCGCCATGCTCCGCGACGCCGGCCAGCATGGTCCCAGCTTCACCATCGGCTGCGCCATCAACCCCTTCAAGGCCGTGGAAGCGGACCTCGTGCCCCAGTACCTCAAGCTGGCCCTCAAGATCCGCGCCGGTGCCGACGTGGCCATCACGCAGGTGGGCTACGACGCTCGCTCGTGGTCGGAGCTGCTGCAGTGGAACCGCGAGCAGCTGCGGCCCATCCCCTTGATGGCTTCGGTCTACATCCTCTCGAAGGGCGTGGCCACGGTCTTCGCTCGCGACGGCGTGCCCGGCATCCGTCTCAACGAGGCCCAGCTGGCCTGGGCCGAGAAGCAGGCGGCCGCCGAGGACAAGGGTCGCGCCGCCTTCCTCGAGTTCGCGGCCAAGCAGGTCGCCGTCGTGCGCGGGATGGGCTACGCGGGCGCCTACATCGCGGGCCAGCGCAACAGCGCCGAGATCGACAAGGTCCTGAGCATGGCTGACGAGTTCCAGGCCGACTGGCAGGCCGTCCTGCCCGATGTCCACTACCCGGAGCCCGGCCCGCACCGGCTGTACGAGCAGGGCGACCTTCCGCAGCTGGCCTCCGGTGTCCCCACGCCACCGACCAGGACGAAGCGTGTCCCGCTCTGGTATCGCTTCAACCGCCTCGTCCACGACCTCGCCTTCGAGCCCGAGTCGCGCGGGTTCGCGGCCGGCAAGCGGGCCTACGGCACGCTCGAGAAGACCCGCCTGATGTGGCCGGCGCACGTGCTGGAGCAAGCCGTGAAGATCCCCATGTTCGACTGCCAGGACTGCGGGGATTGCTCCCTCCCGGACATCGCCTACCAGTGCCCCGAAGGCGCCTGCGCCAAGAACCAGCGCAACGGCCCCTGCGGCGGCTCCATCAACGGTGAATGCGAGGTGCCCGGCAAGCCCTGCGTGTGGGCCGTCGCCTATGACCGCCTCCGTCCCTACGGCGAAGCCATGAGCATGCTCGACCGCGCACCCGTCCTGCAGGACAACGCGCTGCGCGGCACCAGCGCCTGGGCCAACACGTTCCTGGAGCGCGACCACTACGCCCGAGAGAGACAAGGAGGGAAAGCGTGAAGCAGGCCGTCGGCGGCACCGAGTTCATCATCATCGGCGAGAACATCCACTGCAGTCGCATCGTCAAGCGGGAGGGCGTCCGCGGTGGCGTGGCCCCCGACGGTCGCCCGGGGATCCGCTTCCCGGACGGGGATGGTGAGGCCTGGGTCCCCCTCCCCGACTCCATCCTCGAATCCAAGGACTTCACCACCAGCGGGCGCATCAAGCACGTGATGGCGGCGGTGCGACAGGGCCTCGCCGGCGGCGACTCGGCTGACGTGGCTGCCCGCTACGTGGCCTGGATGGCCGAGCGCCAGATCGCCGGCGGCGCCGACTACCTCGACCTCAACGTGGACGAGATCAGCTCCGACGTCGACGGCCGACTCGAGGCCATGCGGTGGCTGGTGGCCGCGGTGGGCCCCGTCTCGAGCGTGCCCCTGTCGATCGACTCGTCGGACGCAGCCGTCCTCGAGGCCGGCCTGGACGCGATCGACGGAGCCTGGGCCGGTGGCACCACGCCCATGATCAACTCTGCCTCCACCGAGCGGCCGGAGGTGCTGCAGCTGGTGAAGGAGCGCGGCACGCCCGTCGTGCTCTCGTGCACCGGCGCGTCCATGCCGTCGGGCACGCAGGATCGCGTCGAGCGCGCCGAGCAGATCATCGGCATGGCGCTCGAGCTGGGCCTGCCGGAGGCCTCGCTGCACGTGGACCCGCTGGTCATCCCCATCGGCGTCGATCCCCTGGCCGGCCAGGCCTACCTCGACGCGGTCAGCACCATCCGCGAGCGGTTCGGTGACGAGATCCACATCACCGGCGGCGTCAGCAACATCAGCTTCGGCCTGCCGGCGCGCCGCATCATCAGCGACGTCTTCCTCGACCTCTGCGTCGAGGCCGGCCAGGACAGCGGCATCATCGACCCGGTCGCGGACGTGGCGGCGGCGCTGAACCCCGACCGCGAGGCCCGAGCCTACACCCTGGCGCGGGCCATGCTCACGGGCGAGGACGCCTTCGGGATGCAGTTCATCGAGGCCTTCCGCGCGGGCGAGCTGAGCTAGGCTCGCACGCAGGAGGACGAGCCATGACCGCTGAGCTGCTCAAGGGTGGCCCCATCGCGGCCGAGATCCGCGAAGGCGTCGCGCAAGACGTGGCTGCCTTCAAGGAGGAGTTCGGCTACACGCCCGAGCTGGCGATCGTGGTCGTGGGCGCTGATGCGCCCTCGATGGTCTACCTCGAGCGCATCGTCGCGGGCTGCCGCACGGTCGGCATCGAAGGGCGCCTGGTGGAGCTCGAAGGCGACTGCACGGAGAAGGAGCTGGCCCGGGCCATCGGCGCCCTGGGGGCCGAGCGCGAGGTCGCGGGCATCATCGTCCAGCAGCCTCTGCCCGACTGCATCCCCCTGCGCGTGGTGCTCGACACGCTCGATCCGCGCAAGGACATCGACGGCATCCATCCGCTCAACGCGGGCCTGCTGGCGCTGGGCTACGAGGGCTACCTGCCCGCCACCGCGCATGCCTCGGTCGAGCTGCTCAAGCGCTCGGGCGTGAAGCTGGCCGGCAAGCACGCGGTGGTGGTGGGCCGCTCCAACGTCATCGGCAAGCCGGCCGCGCAGCTGCTCCTGCGCGAGCACGCCACCGTCACCACCTGCCACTCGCGCACGCCCGACCTGGCGGCGGTGCTGCGGGAGGCCGACGTGGTCATCGTGGCCGTGGGCCGTCCCCGGATGGTCACGGGGGACATGCTCAAGCCCGGGGCCGTGGTCGTCGATGTGGGCATCAACGTCGTCGACGACCAGCTCGTCGGTGACGTCGACTTCGAATCGGCCATCGAGGTCGCCAGCGCCATCACGCCCGTGCCCGGCGGCGTGGGCCCGCTGACCAATGCCATCCTGCTGACCCACCTCATGCGTGCCGCGCGCGACCAGGCCACCCGCCAGGTCGCGGTCGGCGCACCGTCCGTCCGCACCAGCTAGCCACCTGAGGAGTCGAACCCGATGACCGCCATGACCGACCTCGACATCGCGCGTTCGGTGACACCGCGTCCCATCGACGACATCGCCGCCGAGCTGGGACTTCGACCCGACGAGATCGAACGCTACGGCGTGACCAAGGCCAAGGTCACGCTCGAGGGTCTCGAGCGCGTCGAGCGCGAGAACCCGCGCGGCAAGTACGTGGTCATGACGGCCATCACGCCGACCCCCCTCGGCGAAGGCAAGACGACCACCACCGTGGGCCTGGTGCAGGGACTCAACCGCATCGGTCACAAGGCCGCGGTGGCCATCCGCCAGCCCTCCCTGGGCCCGGTCTTCGGCATCAAGGGCGGCGCGGCCGGCGGCGGCTACTCCCAGGTCATCCCGATGGAGGACTTCAACCTCCACCTCACCGGTGACGTGCACGCCATCGGTGCGGCCCACAACCTCGCGAGCGCCTTCCTCGACAACAGCCTCCATCACGGCAACCCGCTCGACATCGACCCCTTCTCCATCCGCTGGCCGCGGGTCGTGGACATCAGCGACCGCTCCCTGCGCAAGGTCAACATCGGCCTCGGCGGCAAGATCAACGGCGTGCCCCGCGAGAGCGAGTTCGTCATCACCGTGGCCAGTGAGGTCATGGCCATCCTGGCCCTCGCCACCGACGTCTTCGACCTGCGCGCTCGCCTGGGCCGGATCGTCATGGCCACCGACCGCTCGGGAGCGGCGGTGACCGCGGAAGACCTGCAGGTGGCCGGCGCCATGACCGTGCTGCTGCTCGACGCCATCAAGCCCAACCTGCTGCAGACGCTCGAGGGCGGGCCGGCCTTCGTCCATGCCGGCCCCTTCGCCAACATCGCCCACGGCAACAGCTCCATCCTGGCCGACCGGGTGGCCCTGGCCACGTCTGACATCGTGGTCACCGAGGCCGGCTTCGGAGCCGACATGGGGGCGCAGAAGTTCTTCGACATCAAGTGCCGGGCGAGCGGCATGGCGCCCGACTGTGCGGTCGTGGTGGCCACGGTACGGGCGCTCAAGATGCACGGCGGCGTGGGCAAGATCGTGGCCGGCAAGCCGCTGGACCCGGCCCTGCTGGAGGAGAACCCTGACGCCGTGCGGATCGGTGGCGAGAACCTCGCCGCGCACATCGAGATGGTGCGCCGGTACGGCGTGCCGGTGGTGGTGGCCATCAACGCCTTCCCCGGCGACCAGGCGTCGGAGTTCGAGGCCATCCGGGAGGTGGCCCTGGCCGCCGGCGCGCGTGACGCCGTGGTGACCACGCATTGGGCCGACGGTGGCGCCGGGTCGGAAGCGCTGGCCGCCGCCGTCTGGGAGGCCTGCGGCGAGGAGAGCGAGTTCCAGCTGCTCTACCCCGACGAGATGTCGCTCCTCGACAAGATCGAGACCATCGCGGTCAAGGTCTATGGGGCCGACGGCGTGGACGTCGCTCCGGCTGCCGCCAAGGCCCTCGCCGAGTACGAGCACCTCGGCTACGGCGAGCTGCCGGTGTGCATGGCCAAGACGCACCTGTCCATCTCGCATGACCCCACGCTGCTCGGGCGCCCGAGCGGCTTCCGCGTCCCCATCCGGGAGGTCAAGCTGGCTGCCGGAGCGGGGTTCATCTATCCACTCGCAGGCGACATGCGCACCATGCCCGGCCTGCCCAGCCAGCCCGCCGGGAACAACGTCGACATCGACGAGAACGGCAAGCCGGTCGGCCTGTTCTAGGGGCTCATGACACCGCGCAGGCCGAGGGGAGGTTCGCCGATGCAGGCTCGAACATCCAGGGGGGTCCGCGCTCTGCGGCAAGGAGGAGACGATGTCTAGCGCCGGCGCCATGACTTCAAGGGAGCGGGTGTTGGCCGCGTTCGCCTTCGAGGAACCGGACCGTGTGCCAGCATGGTTCGGCGCCGCGCCGGAGACCCGTGAAGCGATGGTCGACCAGCTGGGGCTGCCCAGCGACGAAGCGCTCTCGGTCTACCTCGGAGACGACTTCCGGCGCGTGCACGCGACCTATGCCGGCCCCACCGAGTTCGACCCCCTCGAGCACCTGGCACCGGGCTCCACGTATCGGTCGCCCTTCGGTGTGGAACGGCACGGGTACGGTTGGGGCATGCCGCGCAGCCACCCGTTGGCCGATGCCACGCTGCAGGATGTGCACGACTACCCCTGGCCGGACCCGTCCTGGATGAGTGCCGCCGGCATCCGGGAGGAGATCGAGACCTGGCAGGGCCAGTACGCGATCCTCGGAGGTGACTGGTCCCCGTTCTGGCACGACGCCATCGACCTGCTCGACATGGAGAACCTCCTCGTCAAGATGTACGAGGAGCCAGAGCTCGTGGATGCGCTCCACGAACACATCGTGGACTACTACTTCGGGGTGAGCCAGCGCATCTTCGATGCCGCCGCAGACCTCATGGACATCTTCTTCATCGGGAACGACTTCGGTGGCATGAACGGACCGCTGATGAGCGACGCCACCTTCCGCCGGTTCTTCGCGCCGCACCTGAAACGGCTGATCGACCTGGGCCACGACTACGGGCTCAAGGTGATGATGCACTGCTGCGGCGGCTTCGCGCCGCTCATCCCCGTGATGATCGAGATCGGCCTCGATGGCCTGCAGGCACTGCAGCCATCAGCGAGAGGCATGGAGCCGTCGGAGCTCAAGGCCGCGTTCGGCGACAGGATCCTGATGAACGGCTGCATCGACACCCAGTTCGTGTTGATCCAGGGCACGCCCGACCTGGTGAGGACCAGGACCCGTGAGGTCCTGGAGGTCATGATGCCGGGGGGCGGCTATGTCGCATCCCCCAGCCACGACTACGTCCTGCCCGAGACGCCGATCGAGAACATCGTCGCCCTCTATGACACCGTGCGCGAACACGGACAGTACTAGGCCACTACGCTGTGAGGAGAGCAGCCCAGCCACCGAGGAGGAGAACAGAACCATGGCCGACCTTTCCGCTCTGACCGCCGCCGTCGAGGCCGGCAACCGTGCCGAGGCCGTGCGCCTGCACCCAGGCCGCCATCGACGAGGGCGTGCCCCCCGCTGAGATCCTCGACGCCATGACCACGGCCATGACCGAGGTCGGCCGCAAGTTCGCCTGCAACGAGGGCGTGTACGTGCCCGAGATGCTCATCGCGGCCCACGCCATGAAGGAGGCCACCGCGCTCATCGAGCCCCTGCTCGCGGCCTCCGGCGTGAAGCCCGCCCACACCGCCGTCATCGGCACCGTGCAGGGCGACCTCCACGACATCGGCAAGAACCTCGTGGGCATGATGCTCAAGGGCGCCAACTTCGCCATCGTCGACCTGGGCACGAACGTGAGCCCCGACGCCTTCGCCGAGGCCACCGTCGAGCACGACGCCGACATCGTCGGCATCAGCGCCCTCCTGACCACCACGATGGTGGGCATGAAGGCCGCGGTCGAGGCCGTGCGCGCAGCCGACCCAGCGGCCAAGATCCTCGTGGGCGGGGCCCCCGTGACCGACGAGTTCGCGGCCGAGATCGGGGCCGACGGCTTCGCCAAGGATGCCGCCACCGCGGCCAACGTGGCCCAGGAGCTGCTGGCCTAGCTCACCGCATCGGGGCCGCGTCCCCGCCAACAGCGGTCCTCCTCCTCGCGGCGTCGGCCCCTCGGGCCGGCGCCGCATCCCGTGGTGGGTCGTGCGGTGGGTCGTGCGGAGGTGCGTGCGGCGGTGGGTCGCGTTGGCGGGGGTCGCTGTGGCGGTGGGTCGCGTGGCGGGGGTCGTGTGGCGGTGGGCGCGTGGCGGCGGGCGCTCGGGGGATCGCGTGCCGCTTGGCGGCGGGATCACGGCCTTGCCCGGCTGCTTGCCGCTCAGCGGTCGACCGCAACGCCTTGGCCGGCTGCTTGCCGCTCAGCGGTCGAACGCATCGCCTTCGCTCGCTGCCTGCCGCTCAGCGGTCAGACGGCGGCCTTGCCCGGCTGCTTGCCGCTCAGCGGTCGAACGTAACGCCTTCGCTCGCTGCCTGCCGCTCAGCGGTCAGACCGCGGCCTTGCCCGGCTGCTTGCCGCTCAGCGGTCGAACGTAACGCCTTGGCCAGTCATGGGCAGGGTCCTGCCGCTGAGCGGGTAGGGCGGCGCAGCTGATGCCGGTAGGCGGCAAAGGCGTGCAGGACGGAAAGCACCCGAACTCGGGTCCACCGTTCAGCGGCAAGAACGACCCCGAGCAGCAGACGGTCGTGCCACGATCAGCCTTTGAGCGGCAAGGGTTGGGCACGGGCGCCTGCGCCGGGGCATGGGCGCCTGCGCCGGGGCATGGGCGCCTGCGCCGGGGCATGGGCGCCTGCGCCGGGGCATGGGCACCCGGTTCAGCCGATGAGCGGCAAAGGTGTCGCATGGGCGCCTTCGCCCGGACGCCATCGCACGAGGATGCCGGCCAGCGGCAAGGGCGAGCCCGCCGACCAGCGCGTATGTCGGCGGGCACCGCCTGCCCTCCTGTTGGCGGCGTCGGCCCCTCGGCCGGCGCCGCATTCCCTCGCGAGGAGGGCCGTCCCGTGACTAGGAAGAGCTGTCGGCGCGCCAGGTGTGTCGGTTGACGACGTTCTCGTACAGCTCCTGGTGCCCGCTCACCGGGCTCGGCGTGATCTCCCCGGCAGCGACGCGATCGGCCAACTCAGCTAGCGACAGCTGGCCGGACATGATGGCGGAGCCGAGCTCGCCGGACCAGCCCGCGTATCGCTCTTCGACCATCGCTGCCAGCTCGCCATCCTCGATCATGTCGGCAGCCACGAGCAGGGCCTGGGCCAGCGTGTCGATGCCGCCGATGTGAGCGTAGAACAGGTCGGTACGGTCGCTGCTCTGGCGCCGCAGCTTGGCGTCGAAGTTGAAGCCACCGCCACGGGCGAACCCACCGCCCTTGAGGATCTCGAACATGGGCATGACCAGGTCATCGACCGAGTTCGGGAACTGATCCGTGTCCCAGCCCACCTGGGCATCACCACGGTTGGCATCGACAGAGCCGAACATGCCATTGGCCACGGCATAGGCGATCTCGTGGTGGAAGCTGTGGCCGGCGAGGGTAGCGTGGTTGGCTTCGATGTTGAGCTTGTACTCGTCTTCGAGCCCGTGACGCGCGAGGAAGCCGTGGACCGTGGCTGAGTCGTAGTCGTACTGGTGCTTGGTCGGCTCCTGCGGCTTGGGCTCGATGAGGAGCATGCCTTCGAAGCCGATCTTGGCCTTGTGCTCGGCCACGAGGTGCAGGAAGCGGGCCAGCTGCTCGCCCTCACGCCGGAGGTCCGTGTTGAGCAGGGAGTCGTAGCCCTCACGCCCACCCCACAGCACGTAGTTCGTGCCGCCGAGGCGCTGCGTGACCTCGAGCATGTTGCGCACCTGGGCCGCCGCGTAGGCGAAGACCTCCGGATCGGGATTGGTGGAGGCCCCGCCCTGGTAGCGCGGGTTGGTGAAGAGGTTGGCGGTGCCCCACAGCAGCTGTACGCCGGTCCGCTCCTGGTAGCCCAGCGCATCCTCGACGAGCGAGTCGAGGTTGGACTGGAACGCTGCGAAGGTCGCCCCCTCCGGCGCCACATCGATATCGTGGAAGCAGTAGTAGGGCATGCCCAGCTTCTCGAGGAACTCGAAGGCCACCGACATCTTCAGCCGGGCTGCGTCCATGGGATCCATGGCGGGGTCCAGCCAAGGCCGGTCGAGGGTCCCCACCCCGAACATGTCCCGCCCGTCCCAGGCGAACGAGTGCCACAGGCAGACACCGATGCGCAGGTGATCCTCCATGCGCTGGCCGAGGACGATCCGATCGGGCTCGTAGACCTTGAAGGCGAGGGGGTCGTTCGAGCCGAGCCCGGCGAACGGGATACGGTCCGGTACCTGGGCGAAGAACGGTGCTGTCATGTCGGGACCTCCGTGGGTGTTGTCGGGTTGGGGGCTAGCGTGATTCTAGGCCTGCCGAGCGCAGGCCTCGAGGTCAGCCAGCGTCACGTAGCCACCAGGCTGCACCCCGGCCCGGTCAGCTGGGACGTCGATCGGTCCCGGAGGCCTGGTGCGCGCAGCCAGCTTCGGGACGGGCGCATGTCGCGCCTCGCATTGGCGGTGTGGGACCGAGTCAGGCAGGCGGGTCGACAGCCTCCGGCCCCTTGCCGCTCAGCGGTCGAACGCGACCAACACGTCGGTCTCGCGCAGGATCTTGCCGCTCGGCGGACAGGCCGCGCACGGGATGCGAGTCTCGCGCACGTTCTTGCCGGCCGGCGGCAGGAACCGGCCTGAGGCTGGGTTCCGACGCCCGGAACGGCCGCTGAGCGGCAAGACAGGGCGTCACCGCACGGTCAGGAGCCGCCGACGGAGCCACCGTGAGAGACCTGCCTCTGACAGGCCGACCGTCCACATTGACGTTTGTGCTCGTTTGTGCTCGAATACTATTCATTCATGAGCGATTCTGAGCGACCACCCACCAGCATGATCGCGTTCGCGCCTGAGCGGCGTGAGCGCGTGAAGCAGATCGTCAAGTCTCGCCACATCGTGCGCGTGGAGGATCTGAAGGCAGAGCTGGGGGTCTCCACCGCCACCATCCGCCGTGATCTGCACGAGCTGGAGGAGGAAGGCGAGCTGCGGCGCGTCCACGGGGGCGCCATCTCGGTGGACATCAGCCCCATCGAGGCCCGCTTCGAGGCCAAGGCCGCCAAGAACCCCGAACAGAAGCGACGCATCGCCGAGCGTGCCGCAGCCATGGTCGAGCCAGACGCCAAGATCTACATCGACGCCGGCTCCACCTGCCTCGAGCTGGCCAAGCTGCTGGCGCCCCGCACCGACATCACCATCGTCACCAACAGCCTGCCCGCGATCATCGAGCTCGCTGGCACCGGGCCACGCCTCATCGTCATCGGCGGTGAGCTGCGGCCCCTGAGCCAGGCGCTCGTGGGCCCCTTGAGCACCAAGGTGCTCGATGAGCTCTATCTCGACCATGCCTTCGTGGGCACGTTCAGCCTCTCGCTCGATGCTGGCCTGACCACCACAGACCCCGCCGAGGCCTTCACCAAGGAGCATGTCCTGGCGCGCACGCGCGAGGCCGTGCTCCTGGTGGATGGCTCCAAGCTCGGCACCCGTTCATTCGCCCATGCCGGTCGCCTCGACCAGATCGACGTCGTCATCACCGATGACGAGCTTGACGAGGAAGCCAGCCAAACGTTCGAGCACGCCGGCATACGCGTGCTGGTCGCCTGAGGAGGATCGATGACCGATACCCGCACGCTCTACAAGTCGGACATGCGTCCGGAGTTCGAGCCGTTCACCATCCAGCCGCCCGCCGTCAAGGGCTTCCAGTACAGCGGCGATCTGGCCTACGAGATCCGCAGCCACCACCTCGACGGCAGCACCGCGGTCGACCTGCTCGACGACATGCTCGCCATCCGCGAGGTCGAGGAGATGATCGTGCGCCTGCGGTCGGGCGGCTACGAGCCGCTGCAGGGCTTCGCCTACCGCGGCCCCACGCACGTCTCGATCGGCCAGGAAGGCACCGCCGTCGGCGCCAGCTCCGTGCTCGGCATCAGCGACCGCATCTCCAGCTCGCACCGCGGTCACGGCGACGCGGTCGCCAAGGGCTTCAGCGCCATCCGCCAGATGAGCGACGAGCAGCTCAAGGAGCGCGCGCCCTGGTCCAAGGCGACCGACCACGAGGGCCTGCTGGCCGACGCGCTGCAGGAGCACATCTATCGCATCATCGCCGAGCTCTTCGGCAAGGACGAGGGCTACTGCGCCGGCCGCGGCGGCGGCATGCACATCGGTGACTTCAGCACCGGCCACCTCGGCGCCAACGCCATCGTCGGCGGCTCCGTGCCCATCGCCACCGGCGCGGCCATGGCCCAGCGCTACTTCGGGACCGACGACGTGGTCGTCTGCTTCGCCGGCGACGGCGCCTACGCCAACGGCGTCGTGCTCGAGTCGCTCAACTGGGCCAGCCAGTACCAGTGGCGGAACTTCCTCGCGGGCGACAAGGCCTACGGCCTGCCCATCGTCTACGTCATCCAGAACAACCACTACGGCATGACCCACCGCACCGACGACGAGGTCATGGGCATCAAGGCCCTGGCCGTGCGCGGCGCCGGCTTCGCCGAGGACGGCATGCACGCCGAGGTCGTCAACGGCATGGACGTGCTCGCGGTGCGAGACGCGGTCACCCGCGCCACCGACCTCTGCCGCCAGGGCGAGGGCCCGGTGCTCATCGAGGCCTCCACCTACCGCTACTACGGCCACTCCCTCTCCGACCCGCGCAACGAGTACCGCACCAAGGAAGAGGAAGAGGCCTGGAAGGCCGTCGATCCCATCGAGAGCCTGGGTCGCCAGCTGATCGAGAACAAGATCCTCGACGAGGAGGGCCTGGCCGAGGTCAAGGCCAAGGCCGCCGAGCGCAACGCCACGGCCGCGATCCGCGCCAGCAAGGCCACCGACCCGGCCCCCGAAGACGTGCTCAAGTACATGTACGCGGGCACGTCGGAGGAGACGGTGCCGGCCAAGTACGCCAACCCCACCATCTACGACGACCGCCCCGCGGTGAAGGTCACCGACGCGGGCATGCTCCAGAAGGACGCCCTGCGCGAGGCCATGATCGAGGAGATGGAGCGCGACGAGCGCGTCGTCTTCTACGGCGAGGACGTGGCCGACTACGGCGGCGCCTTCAAGGCCAGCAAGGGCCTGATGGAGCGCTTCGGCCGCGACCGCGTCTTCAACACCCCCATCTCCGAGGCCGCCATCATCGGCACCGGCGTGGGCGCGGCCATGGCCGGCATGCGGCCGGTGGTCGAGCTGATGTACATGGACTTCGCCCTCATGGCCTCGGACCAGATCGCCAACCAGGCCGGCAAGTGGCACTTCATGAGCGGTGGCCAGACGACCATCCCCATGGTCATCCGCTGCTCGGTCGGCGCCGGCAAGGGCTACGGCGGCCAGCACAGCCAGTCGCTCGAGAGCCTCTTCACCCACCTGCCGGGCCTGGTCGTGGCCTATCCCTCCACGGCCGAGGATGCCAAGGGCATGCTCAAGTCGGCCATCCGCTCCGATGACCCGGTGCTCTTCTGCGAGAGCCAGGGCCTGTACGCGGCGCGCGGACCGGTGCCCGAGGGCGAGTACACCGTGCCCCTGGGCAAGTCGGCCGTCGTGCGCGAGGGTGGCGACGCCACCATCGTGGCCTGGGGCCCGGCCGTGCCGGATGCGCTCAAGGCTGCCGAGCAGCTCGCGGGTGAGGGCATCGAGTGCGAGGTCATCGACCTGCGCACGCTGGTGCCGCTGGACATGGAGCCGGTGCTGGCCTCGGTGGCCAAGACCGGCCGCTGCGTCGTGGCCGCGCAGGCCATCCTCTCGGGCAGCTACGTCAACGAGATCGTGGCCCGCGTGGTCAACGAGGCCTTCGATGACCTCGACGCGCCGGTCGCGCGCATCGGTGCCGCCAACGGCATCAGCCCGCAGGCGGAGGGGCTGGAAGCGGCCTTCCTGCCCGGCGCCGATGACATCGCGGTCGCGGTGAAGGGGCTCATCTGATGGCCGTCCCCATCCGGATGCCCATGCCCGGCCAGATGACCGAGGAGTGCACCGTGCTCCAGTGGTACAAGGCCGAGGGCGAGACCGTCTCCAAGGGCGACCCGCTCTTCGAGATCGAGACCGACAAGTCGAACATGGAGATCGAGGCCTTCGACGAGGGCACGCTGCTGCGCATCGACGCACCCGAGGGGGCGACGGTGCCGGTGGAGGCCATCGTGGCCTGGATCGGCCAGCCCGGCGAGGAGCTGCCGGAGCCGGCGGCTGCCGGGGGCGCCGCGCCCGCGGCAGCATCCGCACCAGCGCCGGCGGCCGAGCCCGCACCGGCGACCATCGAGACACCGCCACCTCCGGGTGCGCCCGACTCGCCACCCGACCAGGCGCGTGCAGCCGGCGCAGGTTCGGCGGCGCCCCCCGCGGGCGGCAAGCTCAAGATCAGCCCGCGCGCCAGCCGCGTCGCGGCCGAGCTCGGGGTCGACCCGCGGTCGGTGGCCGGCACGGGCCCTGGTGGTCGCATCGTCGAGCGCGACGTGCGTGCAGCTACGCCGGGCGCCGCTCCGCTCCCGACGGCCGCTGCCTCCCCTGCCCCGGCCGCGCCGGTCGCCGCTCCACCGGCACCGACCAACGTCGCCGGCGCGGGTGAGCCGCTCAGCCGCATGCGCCAGACCATCGCCAGGCGCCTGACCGAGAACACCTCGGTGCCGACGTTCACGGTCACGCAGGCCATCGACATGACCGAGCTGCTCGGCCTGCGGGCGCAGCTCAAGGCCGTCGGCTCCAAGATCAGCGTCACCGACTTCATCCACGTGGCGGTGGTGCAGGCGCTGGGCGAGTTCCCGCTGCTCAACGCGTCGACCGACGGCGTGAAGGTCTGGAAGCACGAGCACGTCCACCTGGGTGTGGCCGTGTCGGTGCCGGCAGGCCTGCTGGTGCCGGTCGTCCGCGACGCCGACATGCTCAGCGTCAAGGGCCTCCACGACAAGACCGTCGAGACCGTCACCGCGGCTCGCGACGGCTCGCTCACGCCCGACGCGCTCACCGGCTCGACCTTCTCGGTCAGCAACATGGGCATGTTCGGGGTGGAGCAGTTCACGGCCATCATCAACCCCGGCGAGTCGGGCATCCTGGCGGTCTCGAGCGTGACGCCGGAGGTCCGCCCCTACGCGGGCGGCATGGCCATCCGCCAGATGATGCGTATCACGCTCACGGCCGACCATCGCCTCGTCGATGGCGCCATGGGTGCTGACTTCGTCAACGCCGTCAAGCGTCGTCTCGAAGACGCCGACGGCTTCCGCAACCAGGTCCCGCTCGGCTAGCTTCGCGGGCAGCGACCCTCCCCTAGCTCCTCCTCCTCTGACCGGCGGTCGAGTCCACCACTCGGCCGCCGGTCGCCGTTAGGCTGGAGGCATGGCGCCGTCCCGGCGCTACAGGAGGAGGACCGCACGATGAGCGACTACCCGAGCTTCCGGCTCGACGGCAAGACCGCCCTGGTGACTGGCGCCGCGCGTGGCCTGGGCCAGGCCATCTCCCTGGCGCTAGCCGATGCGGGCGCCGATGTCGCCCTCGGCCTGCGCGTGGGCACCGACGCCGAGGAACTGGCCACGGAGATCGAGAGCATGGGCCGGCGGGCGCTGCGCGTGCAGATGGACCTGCTGGAGCTCGAGCAGATCGGCGCTGCCGTGGAAGAGGTGCGCGAGGCCTTCGGTGGCATCGACATCCTCGTCAACAACGCCGGCATCGGCCCAGAGGAGGCCGCCGCGGAGGATTGGACCGAGGCTGACTTCGACGCCACCTTCGGGCTCAACGTCAAGGGCCTCTTCTTCGCGAGCCAGGCGGTGGCCCGGCTGATGATCGAGCAGGGTGGTGGGCGCATCGTGAACATGAGCTCGCAGGCCGGCTTCATCGCCCTTCCGGGCGAGGCCATCTACTGCGCCTCCAAGGCGGCTGTCTCGCATCTGACCAAGTGCCACGCGGTCGAGTGGGGGCGATACGGCATCAACGTCAACGCCGTGGCCCCCACCTTCATCCGCACACCCGGCACCGCTCCTGCGCTGGCAGACCTGGCCTTCAAGGCCGACGTGGAGGAACGCATCGCGGCCCTCCACCGCATCGGAGAACCGGTCGATGTGGCCGGGGCGGTGGTCTACCTGGCCTCTCCTGCCGCCTCGCTCGTGACCGGCACGACGCTCATGGTCGACGGCGGCTGGACCGCTCGCTGAGCTGAACCCCGAGCGGGCGGCGGCTCCACGAACTCGATGGACCGCAACGCCCGCGCGCCGAGGGCCACGCTGATCAGGGCCAGCACGGCAAAGACCACCAGCGGCGGCAGCGCCAGCTCACCGGTGATGTTCGCCTCCACCACGAGCATGGATGCGATGGCGAGCGCCATGGAGGCACCCTTCACCAGCAGCAGCGAGGCCAGCAGGTAGCCCACCGGGAGCCGGCGCCAGACCGCCAGACCGGTGAAGACCGCCAGCGGCACGAGCAGGCCCAGGTCGAACACCGGGACCACCAGGGTCGATGCGCCCTGGAGCTGATCGACCACGGTGCGGCCCCAGGTGCTCACGACCACCGGCACCCACAAGCCCGCCAGGACGATGATCACGGCCACGCCGTAGGCCACGACCGAACGCCGGGGGAACGGTCGCTCGACGCGCGCCCGAAGGGCGGCGATATCGAGGCCGTAGACGAGCAGGCCGAGGGCGGAGACCGACAACGCGAGCGTGGCGATGTAGACCGGGAACAGCGGCCCCAGCGCCCAGTAGACCGCGTACTGCGCCGACTGATAGCAGAGGTAGGCCAGCAGGCCTGCCGCCACCAGGACCGCGCGGAGCGACCCGCGCCACACCAGCGCCAGCGTCAGGAGCGTCGCCGGCACCACGACCAGCAAGGTCACGAGGTCCCAGCCGATGCCCTCGGCCACGATGCCCTCCGCGTTGAAGCGGTAGATGCCGTCGGTGACCATGGGCACGACCTCACCCCGTACGCTCACGAACTCCGTCGTCTGCAGGTCGCCCCGCAGGAGCACCCCGGCGGCGCTGGCGATCCCGGCCAGGACGGCGGCCACGCTTCCCAGCACCGCCACCGTCCGTGCGATCGATCGATTCATCGTTCCCCCCTCTCCGGGCTCACGCCCGACCACAGCACATCCACGATCTCGGCCGCCAGCGACATCACCTCGTCGCCGTGTGGCAAGGCCGAGTCGATGAGCGTCATCCGTTGCATCACCAGCGTCGAGGTGAGGCTGAAGAAGGCCTCCGCGAGGAGCACCGCATCGATGTCCTCGCGCAGCTCCCCGCGGGCCTGGTGCGTTCGCATGAACTCCGTCATCCGCGCCAGGTTGGCCGAGGCGAAGTCGCTCAGGGCCGCTTGCACCTCAGGCACGGCCCTGGCCTCCAGGGTCAGCCGCAGCACCAGGCCACCGCTGGCGATGGCGTCCTTGATCTCGACCGCGGCGAGGTTCTGCAGGGTGGCCCGCACATCGCCGCGCACGAGCGCATCCGGCGGCGGAAACTCGGCGCGTGCGGCGGCGGCCACGCCTGCCATCGCGTCGAGGATCCCGGCCTTGCTGCCGAAGCGGCGGAAGAGCGTGACCTCGTTCACGCCGGCCTGCTCCGCGATGGCGCTCGTCGTCGTGGCGCTGTAGCCCCGCTCCGCGATGAGCGCGGCTGCGGCCGCGAGGATCCGAGTCTCGGTGTCGCTGGGTGTCACGTTGTGGTACGCTCATGCAAGTAAGTACTTGCTTACAGTATCACACCATGCAACGGCCGCCAGGGCCGCGCGCATCACAGGGAGAACGGAGCACCGAGATGGGGGCAACAGCAGGCAACGGGGCGCTGACGGCGCCGAGACGAGGTACGCGGGCGTGGCGACCGCTGGCGTGGGTAGCTGACCGACGGGTGGGCCTGGTGGCAGCGACGGGCGTGGCCCTCGCAGCCGGCCTCGTGGCAGCCTGGCTGACGCCGCGGGGGCCGGCGACCACGACGGAGGCGCTCGGATGGATCGTCGGCACCATCCTCGTCGGTCTCGTGGCGGGCTGGCTGTCCGGCACACGCTGGTCCATGCTCCTGGGCCCGATCGCCTTCACCGTCGCCTTCGAGGTCGGGCGGCAAGGCTCGGTGGGGCCCACGGTCGACGCGGTCCAGCTGGGCTCGACCTACGGCATCATCGCCTTCGTCGTGGGTCGTGGGCTGACGTACCTGCTGGCCCTGCTGCCGCTGGCCCTGGGCAACCTCGTGGGCGTGCAGCTGGCAGCGTGGACGCATCGCGCTGGGGTGCGGCCCCTGGGCATCGTGGGTTGGATCGTGGTCGGCCTGGGCGCGGTCTGCGTCGTCGGGCTGGGTGCGCTGTTCCTGCGACCGGCCAGCACGCCCGCCGTGCTCGGTGCGTGACGGTGCACCGGTTCCGGGCTCCATCGCCGAGCTCACCCAGGTGCCGATCGGAGGACACGAGCAGGCCTTGCTCATCAGGGGGCGCAGCACGGACGCGCCGGTCCTGCTCCATCTCGCCGGAGGCCCCGGCGGGACCGACCTCGGGGCCATGCGTGGCGACACCTCCCTCGAGGACGACTTCGTGGTGGTGACCTGGGATCAGCGCGGCACGGGCAAGTCCTACAGCGCCCTCGACCCGATCGAGACGCTCACGCCGGAACAGATGGTGGCAGACACCATCGAGCTGACCGAGTACCTGCGCGAGCGCTTCGACGAGGAGCGCATCTACCTGCAGGGCAACTCCTGGGGCTCGCTCCTGGGCGTGCTGGCGGTGGCTGACCGGCCGGACCTGTACCACGCCTGGATCGGCAGCGGACAGATGGTCAGCCCCGCCGGGACGGACCGGATGTTCTGGGAGGACACGGTCACGTGGGCGGAGGCCCAGGGTGACGAGGAGCTGCTGGCGGCGCTGCTCGAGAACGGACCGCCGCCGTACGAGGACATCCTGGCCTACGAGATCGCGTTGTCACACGAGCACGACTGGAACCCCTATCCCGCCTTCGACGGGGACCGGGAGCTGCCCGCCACCCTCTTCGTGTCCGAGAACACGCTGATGGATCAGTTCAACGGCCTGCGCGCCTTCCTCGACACCTTCGCGGCGCTCTATCCGCAGATCCAGGACATCGACTTCCGGAGCGATGTCACCGAGCTGGAGGTCCCCGTGTACCTCGTCCAGGGCGGCCACGAAGCGCGCGGGCGCGCGGTACTGGCCGACGAGTGGTTCGACCTGCTCGACGCACCCTCCAAGGAACGCATCGTGTTCGAGGACTCGGGACACCGTCCCAGCTTCGAGGAGCCCGGGCGCTACGCGGAGCTGATGCGTCGCGTGCGTGACGAGACCTACGTGGACGCGTAGGCCTCGGCCGGGCCGACGCCGAGGCACTGACGAACGGCGGCCGTGACCTCGTGCGGCCGCCCAGCCCTGAGGCGAGCCTAGGCGGCGAAGCGTTCGATGATGGCCTGCACGATCGCGTCCGGCGAGTCCTCCTGGATGTAGTGACCGGCCTCGGGCAGGACCACGACACGATGGTCGGGAAACGTGGACCGCCAGCGATCGAGCGTGCGCTCGCTGCCGAACGCCGGGTCCTTCTTGCCCTGCACCAGCAGGATGGGCCGATCCGTCAGCGTCGCCTGCACCCGCTGCTCGAGCTCGGCCAGCCAGAGCCCCGACGCACGGATCTGCTTGGGGAACTCGGCGATGCCCTGGCGCGACGCCGGGGTCGGGACGACCTCGGTGTAGTGCGCGAACTCCTCGTCGCTGAGCTCCACCTGCAGCATCCGCTTCATCACCGTGGTCACGAAGAAGTTGCGCCGCTTGATGAGCGCCTGCATCGGTAGCGAGCCCATGGCCAGGCTGAAGCCACGCATGGTGTTGTCTTCGGCCGGCCAGAACCAGGTGTTGCCCATGACCAAGCCGCGGAACCGGGCCGGCAGGCGCGAGGCCACGTCCATGCCGATCGGTCCGCCCCAGTCCTGACCCATGACCACGGCGTCCTGCAGGTCAAGGTGCCGGACCAGCTCAGCGACCACGTCCGCATGCTCGCGGGGCGTGTAGCCGTACGGGGCCGGCGGGTGGATCGAGAGCCCGAACCCTGGATAGTCGGGCACGACGCAGCGAAAGCGGTGCTCCAGGCCGGGAACCATCTTGCGGTAGAGGAAGCTCCAGTCGGGATTGCCATGCAGGAGCAGCAAGGGGCGTCCCTCGCCTTCGTCGATGTAGTGCAGCGGGCCGACCGAGCTGTCGAACCAGCGGGACTCGAACGGGAAGTACCGGGGCGATGGCTCGAAGTCGACGATGCCATCGGGTCGTGTCATGTGCTCCTCCTGGGCGCGAGGCCCCGACCCGGGTCGATCGGTCGCGGGCTCAGGTCGAGTGTCGCATGCCGGCGCCGGTCGACACCCTAACCGGCGAGTCGGGCGAAGACGCTCGCCAGGGCCGGGTAGAGGTCGCGATAGACCGCGAACCGTCGGCGATAGGTCTCCTGGTCATCGTCGCGAGGAATGACCTCACGCCAGCCGTGCGACATCCGACGGGCGGTGGCGACGACGTCCCACGTCGCGTCAAGCCCGACGGCCGCCGCGGCCAGCACCGCCGCGCCCAATGCGGTGGCCTCGGTGTGCTCGGTGACCTCGACCGGCCGCTCGAAGATGTCCGCGATGAGCTGAACCCACAGCTCGCTCCCCGCGCCACCACCCATGAGCCGCGCGCGCTCCACCGGGACGCCCGTGTCAGCCTCGATCATCGAAAGGATCTGCAGCTGCTCGTAGGCGATGCCCTCGAGCACGGCGCGATACATGTGGGCCAGGCCATGGTGCTCGCGAAGCCCGACCCACACGCCCCGCGCCTTGGGGTCCCAGTGCGGTGCCTCAGCCCGGATGAGGTAGGGCAGGAAGAGCAGCCCGTCCGCACCGGCAGGGACGGCGGCAGCCTCGGCCTCCAGCTGCCCGAGCGCCGCCTGGGACGTGTCACCGAGGATGTTCTCGCGGAACCAGTCGAGCGAGCGGACGCCGCTGGCCAGCGCTGATTCGAGCGTCCAGCGGCCGGCGATGGGGCTAGCCATCGAACGGTAGGCGGGGCCGGTCATGTAGCGATCGGCGTGGACGCCGAGGGTGACGGCGGTACCCAGGTTGAGGTAGGCCACGCCAGCCTGGCACACGGCTGCGCCTAGCCCAGCGCTCTGACCGTCGCCCGCACCAGCGACGATCGGCGTCCCCACGGGCAGCCCGGTCTCCGCGGCGGCGACCTCGCTGACGCCCCCGATGATCGAACCCGGCGCCACGAGCGCCGGCAGCTGGTCGCGCCGCACACCGGCCTGCCGCAGCAGCTCATCGGCATACCTGAAGCGGCGCACGTCCACGAGGCCGGTGGGGTCGGCGCTGGCCCAGCTGGTAGCCCACTCCCCTGTCAGCCGCTCGACCAGGAAGGCATGCACCTCCGCGATGCGGTCGGCCCGCTCCAACGTGTCCGGCTCGTGCTCGCGCATCCAGGCCAGCTTGTAGAAGGTGGGCGCTGTGCTCGGCGGGCGTCCGGTCAGCTCGTGGATGCGCTCCGAGCCGAGGGCCTCGACCTGCGCCGTGGCCCGGTCATCGATCCAGAGGATGGCCGGGCGGAGCGGCCGCCCCTCGGCATCAAGACAGACGAACGACTCTCGCTGGTGGGTGATGGCGACGGCCCTGGGCGTGCGTCTCTCCGTGACCTCGTGCAGCGTCGCACAGGCGGCGGACCACCACTCGTCGGCAGACTGCTCCTGCCAGCCCGGCTGGGGCGATGACGTCGCCAGCGGGCGTCGGGCGGTAGCCACCACCCGGCCATGGGAGCAGACGGCCAGCGCCTTGCAGGCCGTCGTCGAGAGATCGAGGGCGATGACCAGGGGCTCGGCTGCGTGGGGATCCATACCCCGAACCCTACCGAGGATCGAACGGCGCGGCTGCTTCGATCGCCAGCGGCACGACCTCGTCGAGATCGGCCGGCGGTCAGGTGCGCAGCGTCCGGTACGTCGCCGCGCGCCAGAGCCACTCCGCGGGGCCCTGGCGGAAGCGGTCGAGCCAGGCCTTGGACCACCACAGCTGCAGCGCCCAGACGGCCAGCACGAAGCCAAAGAGCGCGGTCCGGCCTACCGAGACATCGGCCAGCAGGAAGCTGAAGGTGATCGTGCCCAGCACGGTCTGGGAGAGGTAGTTGGTGAGCGCCATGCGCCCGACCGCGCGTAGTCGCACCTCCAGACGACTGCCGAGACGGCGCCGCTGCCAGAGCACGATGAGGCCGATGTAGGCCACGACCATCGAGAGCGTGCCCAGCGTGTTGGGGATGGTGCCCACGATGGCTACGCCCGGATCGAAGTCGTTGGCCACCACGAAGGCGAGGCCGATCGTGGAGAGCGCGATGCCGAGGGGCAGGTTCCAGACGATGACCCGGCGGTAGCGAGGCGTGGCCCACTCGCCGCGCAGGAAGCCGGACCGATAGGCGGCCACGCCGATCATCATCATCGCGAGGGCGCGCACGAAGACATCGGCCAGGATCCACAGCCCGACCGCATCGGACATGGGCCCCGGTGCGCCCCACCATTCACCCAGGCCGGCGCCCGACGCCGGGACCCCCGACTGCACCATGAAGCCGAGGATGGGCAGCAGCAGGAACAGGCCCACCCCCGCCGCGAAGAGCACCGTCACCGACAGCCGGCGGAGGAGCAGGAGCACCGGCGCGCAGAGGGCGTAGACGACCAGCACGTCGCCGCCCCAGACGAGCCCGTGCACGATGCCGATGAGGAGGAGCAGGATGTTGCGCCAGAGGCTCAGGCGGATGGGGTGCCCACCCTTGGCCTCCGCGCGCTCGGTGAAGAGCACGATGCCGGCGCCGAAGAGCATGGAGAACATGCCCATGAACTTCTGGTCGAAGAAGATCTCGCCGAGCGCGCCGATGAGCTGATCGAGCGGGCTCTGCGGGCTCGAGGCATCGAGGTTGGCGTAGGCCGGCGCCTCCAGGCCGAACGAGACCACGTTCATGGTCAGGATGCCGAGCACGGCCACACCCCGGATGAGATCGAGGCTGGTGATGCGCTCGTCGGGGCGCGTGGCTCCGGTGGGTGGCGTCAGGACGGTCGCGGCCATGCGTTGTCCGCCCTGGGCCGATCGCCCATCGGGTCGCTACGCGGCGGAGGTCGGGATGGGGCGGAACATACAGCCGTCGACGAAGAGCTCGAAGAAGTCCGGCTCGGTCTCCAGCTCGACATGCTCGATGCGGCCGATGATGTCGCTGAGGGCCTCCCGGCGGCGGCGAGACAGCAGCAGCATGGCCGCTCCGCGCAGGGCGGAGTTGCCGACCCGCTCCACGTGCTCCGGGTTCACCTGGGCCAGGAAGCCGATGTCGATGGCGTTCTCGATGTCGATGGCGTTGGCGAAGCCGCCCGCGAGGTAGACGTGATCGACCTCGGCGGCGTCGAGCCCGAGCTTGCGCAGCAGGATGCGCTGACCCGACGCGTTGGAGGCCTTGGCCTGGGCCAGCTGGCTGGCGTCCGCGCGGGAGAAGGTGATGCCCTTCGAGGGCGCGATCGTGAACTCGGTGCCGCCGTCGTGGAAGCGGCCCTCCGGTGACATCCACTCCACCCGCCGGAGCTCGGCGAGGATGTCGACCAGGCCGGATCCACAGATGCCCTCGGGCTCGTACCCGCCGATGACCTGGTAGGTGAACTCGTCGTCGTTGAGGTGGACGGCCTCGATGGCCCCGTCCGCGCCGGCCATGCCGAAGCGGAGCATGCCGCCCTCGAAGGCCGGACCGGCCGGGCTGGAAGCGGCCACGATGCGCTCGCCGTCGGTGACCACGATCTCCGTGTTGGTGCCGATGTCGATGAGCAGCGAGCTGCCGGGTGCGGAGCCGAAGTCGGTCGCCACCAGGTCGGCGGAGACGTCACCGCCGACGTGACTGGCGATGAGCGGCGCGCCCACCACGCGGGCCTGCGGGTGGATGAGGAGGCCCAGCTCGTGGGCACGCTTGGTGACCCAGGTGGAGTCGGCCTCGCCCCGCAGCACGGCCAGCTCGGTCAGCGACTTGTAGGGCATCTCGCCGATGGGCTTGACGTCGATGCCGAAGAAGAGGTCGCGCATCGTCGAGTTGGCCACGACCATGGCTTCGTAGACCTCGTGCCGGTCGATGCCCAGCTCCGCGTAGATCTCCTTGAGGCCGGCGTTGAGCGCGCGACGGAGCGACTTGCGCAGGGTGCCCGGGTGGTCGCGCTCGTAGCCGATGCGGCTCATCACGTCGCTGCCGCCGAAGCGCTGGGGGTTCTCGAAGGCGCCGCCGGAGACGACGTGGCCATCGGTCAGGTCGATGAGGCGGAAGACGACGGTGGTGGTGCCCACGTCGACGGCCAGGCCCAGCACGTGCTCGCGGCGCAGGTCGACGGTGACGCCGTCGTAGAGGACCGCGTGGTCGGTGGTGGTGACGACGGGATCGACCTCGGTGATGGGCTCGCCGGCTTCCTCGAGGATGTGCATGCGCCGGCGGATGACGGCGAACTCGATGTCCCCTCGGCCGACTCGACCGTGGCCTGGCAGGCGAGTCGGAAGGTCTCGGGCAGGTACTCCTCGGCCTCGGTGCGGGCGCTGAGCTGATCGCCACCCTGGCGGATCTCGACGGCGCACTCGCGGCAGCGGCCCGATCGACTGCACGATTGGGGGACCGCCAGCGAGACCTCGTCGGCATAGTCGAACAACGTCTTGCCCGTGGTCAGCGGGCGTCGGTCGATGCCGTGGATGATCTCGGACACGGGGTCTCCGGGTGCGGTGGACGGGCCTGGCCCAACGCTACCAAAGTGCCGGGGTTCAGCGCCGAGCGAGCCGGAGGGGTGGCTGGCGGCGATTTGGTATCCTGTTCGTCTCGCTGGCGAGTGGCCAAACGGTAAGGCACCTGACTCTGGATCAGGGGATTGAAGGTTCGAATCCTTCCTCGCCAGCCAATCCCTTTCTGAGCGTGGATCGCGCTGCTCTCCGTGCGCGGGTGGGTGGCTCCGCTAGCACGCCGCTCCTCGCGGCTTATGGCGACCTTGGACACTGCTCCGTGCTTTCCAAAGTCGCGCCATGTGCAGCGTCCGGGCTTGCACCCGAGGAGGACCGCCATCGTCAATGCCAGGGAGAGGCGAAGAACATCCCCGTTGCCGTCGTGGCCAGGAAGAAGCTGGGTCTACGGTGCGCAATCGTCCGGGCTGTTGTCATGGACGTTGCCAGCACACACGACGCCGCTGCTGAGCGTGCCCAGGTTGAGATTTCACCGCCGTCGTACCCGGACGCGGTGTTGCCGCTGATCGAGCTGGAGCCGTTCATCTTCAACGTGCTGAGCACGTCGTTGTAGACACCGCCGCCCGTAGCGCCGGCGGTATTGCCCCTGATGGCGCTGGATCTGTTCAGGATGAGGGTGCCACTGTTGTAGACCCTGCCACCCCAGATGTCCGTTCTGTTGCCGCTGATCGAACTGGAGCCGTTGAGGACCATGGTGCCCCCGTTGAGGACCCCACCACCCGAGACCGTCCGGTGCGCCTGCTCGACCTCCAACGCAGGCGCCGATGGGAGGGTTGCTGGTCGAGCTGACATCGCTCAGCGTGGCGGTGTCCCCGGTGGAGACTCCGCCGGGATTGACCGTGCGGTTGGCACGGATCGAGCTGGAGCCGTTCAAGCGCAGCGTGCCGAAGTTGTAGACCCCACCGCCGTACGCCGCGCTGCTGGCTCGCACGACCGTATCTCGGAGGATGAGGGTGCCCTCGTTCAGGATGCCCCCGCCGGTCTGCGCAACGCCCCGCCGAACCGTGAGACTCCGCATCTTGACCGTGACCTTGGGCCTTATCGCGATGACCCTGCGCGTGCGGGCGCCATCGAGGATGGGCTTGCCCGAGGCGGCGGTGCGAACACCACTGATGGTCAGGTCCTTGTTGATGATGGTAGCGCCCCACACGTGCCTTTCACCGTGAGGCGGTCACCGGCGCGGGCGTCCAGACCGCGGTCTGGAGGCGGGCCTTGGTCACGCCTGTGTCCAGGTTCTTCACCCGGCAGGCTGTGGGCGAAGCCGCAGCCACGGGGGCTGCTGTGAGGAGTGCGAGCATCAGCGTGGCAGCCACCAGCGACGCCCATGCGCGTCGGAGTGAGGGTCCCAGCCATCGGGGCTCGATCTTCCTCGTCGCGGTCGTCGTCCGGCCCAAGGAGGATGTGCGGGCCATCGGGCCGCTCGGGCGCGATCGTGACTCTCCCTATTATCCGATCGATGGCAATCGAGCACACCGGAGATAGGCCCCCTACCGGCCTGGCGCAGAACAGTAGGGACAACGGAAACACACCTGACGGAGTCCGTGTCCGGTGAGATATCGTCCCCCATCGATCGCCTGCCAGCCTAGCGGGGAGGCGCCTGCCAAACGTCATCCGCAAATCCGGAAGCGGCAGACCCGAATCGAGCGTTGCGTCTCTGGACCAGAAGACTCGAGCTTCGGTTCCTTCCTCGCCAGCCATTGTCATGAGTCGCGACATAGGAGACACATGAGTCGGGACATCGGCGACAGTCGATGGACCAGCTCGGACGTCACCTTGTCGCTTGAGACCCCGGCCATTGGCCGGGGTCTCCAACTTCCTACCCGGCCTCACCGGCGGTGACTTCTCCACCGCTGCCGCGCGGCCGCTGATCCACCACTCCATCGACGGGATGTTCGCCATCCGCAAGGGCGACTGGAAGCTGTGTCGCTGTCCGGGTTCGGGCGGCTGGACGTACGGCGACGCCCATGCGCGCGCTGATGGCTTGCCCGAGATCCAGCTCTATCACATGGGCGAGGATCCGGCGGAGAGCGACAACGCCGAGGCCGACCACACGGCCCTGGTTTCGGAGCTGACGCAGGAGCTCCATCGCCTGGTCGTCGGCCACGAGAACGATCCGTCGGTGCCCATCGAGGAGTGGCCCCAGATCGTGTGGCGTAGCGAGTTGCCGAAGGGGTTCCTCCTCAGCGATTGACCGCTGCCTGCGATCGGACGATCGTTTCGCTGCCTTCGCAACCGCGCCGCGGCGGAGAAACAGATGGAACCCTGCGGGCCTGCTCAGTCGCCGTCAGCCTTGGCCTCGTAGCGCCCATCGCCTTCCCTGACCCACACTCCGCGGGCCGTCTCTTTGCCCGACCGGCGGCATCTGCCCACGACTCGGCTACGTGCACTGCCCGTGGAGCCATTCGAGACGTCTAGGCGTGGTGAGCACCGATCGCGGGTTCCGGTTGAGCCGCCTGCGGCTCGGAGACATCGCTGGTGTTGGCATCGCCTTCTGGCATCGCGAGCACCGCGTCGAGGTCCCGGCCGCCCGACCGCATGTCCTCGCCGCTGGCCTGCGCCAGAGCCTCGCGCAAGATCGACTCCGGCACCTGGGTCAGGTCCCAGGAGGTGACGAACAGTCCCCGCTTCATCGGCAGCGGGAAGACCTGTCCGATGCAGGCGAAGATGCCACCGTCGACGCCTGGTTCTGCCCACGCGACCGGGAGCAAGCTGTCGATGCAGCGCTCCATCGCCTCCAGGCACCGCCGCGTCACGACCCAGGGGATCTTCGGGTTGTAGCCAGCGTGCATGCCGACGCGGTTGCCGGTTCGCCGCGATACCTCTGGCGTCAGCCAGGTGATCCGGTAACGGTGGTCGACGGTGATCCCGATCGGAGCTTGAAGCCGGAAGACATCATCCCCCCATCCGGCGCTCGAGCACATCCGTCAGGCGGTTGATGGCGTCCGCGAGCCGATCGATGTCGCTCGGCGGCGCTGCCGCTCTCTCAGGTTGCGATCCGTACAGATGCACGAGCGCCCCCATGAACAGTACACCCGGCTCGCGAGGCCCAGCCTCGTACTGTCGAAGCGTCGCAGGAGTGACCGGCTCGCCGATCTGGCAAGCTCCCGGCACACGTCGGAGAACGACCAACCGCGCGAGATGCGCTCGCGTCGCATCCACGTCCCGACGGGGCCCCGGTCGCGTCACTCTTGGTGTGGTACGCCATGGTCGCCAGTTTATGTCGCAACGCGTGGCAACGTTCGCTGGGCGAGTCGAGGGACCCGGCGACGGCTGCGCCACTATGCGCGGTGATCGCGTCCGAGCCTCCGGCGTCGTGCCCTGGCCGCTGCGCGGATTTCCCGCCTCGCGGGCCAGTTCAGCGACCGGGGCCGCGGCCGCGACGCGTTGTCTCGCCGCGCGGCAGGTGATGACCAGATTCTCTCGCCTGCCGGCAGGACCGCCCGAGCGACGGGCAGACGCGTCACTCAGGCTGGACACCGCGTCGACCGGCCCGTCGAGCGGGAACCGCTTGCACACCGCGTCGGACTGGCCCGTCGAGCGGGAACCGCGCCTGGACACCGCGTCGGACTGGCCCGTCGAGCGGAACCGCGCCTGGACACCGCGTCGGACTGGCCCGTCCAGCGGGAACCGCGCCCCACACCGCGCCCTGCACGCCCATCTGGGCCGGCCTTCGCATGCCTGTGCCTGAACCTCGAACCAACCCTTGGTTGGCCCTCCGGCGGCGCGCCGATCGAACAGGTCCGTGCAGGCTGGCTCTACGGTGTCTGGGGCCCGTAGGTGCTGCCGTACGGTGGTGGGCCCCACTTGTTGGGCTCCGACTCTACTGTCGAGCAGCAAGAAGACGAGCAGGACGAGGACGCCGACCAAGGGGATGAGCACGAGCAGCAACCAGAAGCCGCTGCGCCCGGTGTCGTGGAGACGACGGACCGTCACAGCAAGGTTCGGGAGAACGAAGACCAGCGCCACCAGGCTAGCCACGACGTAGCCGGTCGACCCGAACAGGAGCGCTACCGCGCCGATGGCGACGAAGACCACGACCAGGAACCCCCACCAGATCCAGTACTCGGATCGACTCGCGCGGCCACTGAAGCCAACGTATTGGCTGAACACGGATCGGATGGCTTGCTGTGGGGTCATGGGATCTCCAGCTGGGTCGGACCTCGGAGGCGATGGCAGCAGGCTACGGGAACGAGGCTGCCAAGGCGTCGGGTCGGGCCCGCCACAGCCGTTGACTTCGACTCCTGTGCCGAACAAGATGGCGGCTCCATCAGCGGCCACACCATCACCAGGAGCAGTCCACCTCAGCCTTCAGGATGCCGCTGGACGCCGCCCAGCCATGCCCGTAGCGGTCCGAACCGACGGACGTCCGAGCACGCGATCGAAGTGGAAGCCTGAGTGCTGCCATGCTTCTCCGGCGCCTCCCCTGAGTCGAATGGAGTAGGCGATGTCCTCTGTCGTGGACTTCAGGAACGTCTCGACGACGGGTCTGGAGTCGTCGCCGGTGGCGCCGCGCTGGCCGGTCTGCGGGCGAACGAGGCGCGCTACTTCAAGCACAAGTACGACCACGACTTCACCGTGGAGCCGGCGAGCGAGGCCCGGGAGTCGATCGACTACGTTCACCGCATCCTCGAGGAGGAGCGCGACCTCGTCATCGCCTCCCGTCCACTCGAGGCGACGGCCTTCGAGGTCGAGAACACCCGCTGGACGTACGTCTTTTACGAGAGCGGCCTGTCGATCAACGTGCTCTACTCGATCGACGGCGGTGGAAGCGGGCGGTCGGCTTCAAGCTCTCCGACGGCATGGAGGTCCCGGCCGAGCTCGCCTCGCGCTTCAAGTTCGCTCGCCAGAAGTCGAAGCTGGCCGGAACGATCCGCGGTTCGTTCTTCGTGATCAAGGGCGAGTACTGACTCCCCGAAGGCGGTCACCGGACGCTTCGGTTGGGAGTCGGTCTCGTGCCCCACGACCCTCTCCCGGGCCCGAGGCAGCGGCCACGACCATGTACCCTCCCCGTCAGCTCGGACCCGCCCGACGCTCAATTCATGCGCGTCGAGCCGATCCCGAAGGCCGCCCCCGAGGCATCGGTCGGCGCTGCCGGCCCGCCGGCCGGTCCGGTCCGGATGCTCGCGGCATCGCCCAACATGAGCCCGCGGAACGAGGCGAGGGCGCGCCGCCGGGTAGCGATGTCGAGTCCGGACAGGCGCCCGAAGACCAGGGTCCCCGCGGTCATCGCGAGCGCACACAGCACCAGGCCGCCCGAGGCGTCGAGGAGCCCGGCGCTGACCGGCGCCATGACCACGAAGGGGATGACCAGGCCGCGCAGGCTCATGATCGCGTCGAGGCCGGCGGCGGCGGCGGCCTGGTCGTCATCGGGTGCGTGCTCGCCGATGAGCAGCGGCCAGGCGACCGCGATCGCGGCGCCGCTCGCGCCGAGCATGACCGAGGCCACAAGCACCGTGATGAAGGCAGAAGCGACCGCGAAGAGCAGGATGGCCAGGACGCCGGCGAGTGCCCCGAGAGCGATGGTCGGTAGGCTGCCACGTGTCGAGGCGAAGCGCCCCCACAGGCTGAACGCCACCGCCGTCGCCGCGTAGCCCGCGAGCCCGGCCAGGGCGATGGCCCCGACATCGAGCCCCAGACGGTCGACGTACACCATGGCGATGAGCGCCGGCGTGGCGACGAGCCCAGCTCCGAAGAGGACCTGCGCGACCGCGAGGTGACGCAGGACCGGGGATCCGAGGGCGGTACGGATGCTGTCCCGAGCACCGAAACGCCGCCCGCTCGCGACGCCGGGCACCTCCATGCGCGCCATCGCCAGCGATAGCACCGCTCCGGTGAGCGCGACCACGAGGAGGATCGCGCCTGCGCCGACGGGGATCGCGAGCAGGCTGATGATGATGAGGGCAGCTGTGCCTGCCGCCGAGCGTGCAGTGCCCACCCGGCCGATCTTCCGGCCCCGTTCGTCGGCCGAGTAGATCGTCGCCCAGATGCGCTGCTGCAGCGGCGAGCCCAGCGAGAACGAGGCCCAGAACCCGAGGGTGGCCAGGGCGATGAAGAGCGGGTCAGGCGCGATGACCACGAGCAGCAACCCCAGCGCACCAGCGGCACGCATGAGCGCCATGCGCGCCGGCCCCCGCGGTCCGACATGCCCTGCGACGAGCGTCATCAGGCCCGCCAGATAGGGCAGCGCCGCGAGCGCAGCCAGACCCAGGGCATCGAGCCCGCGTGCGCGGGCGATCGAGGGCAAGAGGGCACTGACGACCGCCATGGTGGCACCGAGGCCGGCTCCAGAGACGAGGTCGAGCGTGTGGTTCTGCTGCTGGGACGAGAGCCGACCGAAGGCAGCGGCAGGCGCCGAAGCCACCGAGCAAATCATGGACACAGGCACGGAACACACCTACTTGTCGGACTGGTATCGCGGGCCTGCGAGGTCAGCTGTCGGGCTCAGGCGAGATGCCTGCGCGGTCGTGCCGCGTTGGCCCCAAGAAGGGAGATGGTGTTCCGTTCGGAGTTCGGGTCCCCCGTTCCCTGTCACCAGGGATTCGGCCTTGTGGGATGAAATATAGGCCGAACTGACGGGGCTGTCAAACCGGACGTTCGGCGAGGACTCCCGGCGTCTGGCTGCGCCGCCGGGCCATGCCCTCGAACGCACCTCGTAGGATGTCCACATGACCGACCTGCAAGCGATCGAGACGCGACTGTGGTCGCTCCTCGAGCCCTACCGCGACGAGTGCGAGCCCGCCACCATCTACGGGGTGCCGACACTGCGCTGGCCATCCCGAGATCCGGCGGCGTTCGCTTCGGGGATGTCTACCGGGTCACGGCCGTGGGCGGCGGACCTCATCCTGCGCGTACCGAAGTCCGGGCTTGTCGGGCCCCTGATCAACGAGATGGGCGAGATGACGACCGAGGGCGACACCCGCGTTGAGCGAGAACGACACCTGCACCGCCGGGCCCGCGGCTCAGACCCAGCCGATACGGCGCAGGACGGCCAGCACGACCCCGGCGATGACGACGGTCGCCAGGGTGACCGCCCAGAACCCGAACCCCTCCTGGCCGTCGAGCGCTGAGGTCGCCTCGCTCATCCCGAACAGACCGGCGACCGCGGCGATCCCGGCCAGGACCACGGTCGCCCCGGTCAGTCGCTTCATGATCACGTTGAGGTCGTTGTTGACGGTCGAGAGGTAGAGCTCGATGGTCGCCGCGGTCAGCTCGCGGAAGTTGTCGAACTCGTCGGTCAGGCGGACGAGGTGATCGTAGATGTCGCGGAAGTAGAGGACCTGCGGCTCCCCGGTCAGCTCGTGCTCGCGAGTCGTGAGCTGGTTGAACACCTCCCGGCCCGGGGCCAGGACGTGCCGGACCCGGATGAGCTCCCGTTTCATCTCCAGCACCTGCTGAAGCGTCTCCCGGTCCGCGTGCTCCAGGGTCCGATCCTCGAGTCCATCGATGGCGTCGGCGAGCTCATCGAAGACCGGAAAGTAGCCGTCCACGATGGCGTCGCTGAGGGCCCACAGGAGGGCATCGGGTCCGCGCTCCATGACTGACCCGAGGCCGGCCCTGAGATGATGTGCGGCGCGCACATCCCACGCGGCCGGATGGACCGACAGCAGGAAGCTGCGTCCCAGGATGAAGTCGATCTCGTGCAGTCTCGTGGCGTCATCGCGCGTCAGGGCGAAGAGCACGATGTGCAGGACATCGCCGACTTCCTCCAGCTTGGCACGCCCGTCGCTCTCGACGATGTCCTCGACCACGAGCGCATGGACGCCAAGCTCCTCGGCGACCGCGTCCACTCGAGCCGGAGAGGGGTCGGTCAGGTCGATCCAGACGACGGCCTGCTCATCCTGGAGGAGCGACGGCAGGTCCTCGAGCGACGCTGAACGGGACAGCGTCTGGCCTTGGCGCTCACGATCGAGACGCGAGCGGTCTCCTCGACTGGGTCGTGGGCGGGGCTCGAGCGTGCTTGCGGGCCCGTTCTCGCCCATCGCGTCTTCACGCTTCACCCCTCTGGTTGCCATCTTGCGCCATCGCGCCGTCGAGGGTGGTCCTCTGGATCAGGACATTGGCGGTGTCGCGGTCGCAACCAGTTCGTCCAGAATCTGAGCGCGGGAGCCGCGTCTCAACGCGCCAGTGCCGAGAGGACGGCTACATTGGGCTGCACTAATACCTCCCCTGAACAACATGGGGCTTCCGGTACGAGTGCGCGCAGAAGCTCTTGGTCACGGAGATGCACCGCACCAAGGACCAAACGCCCGACTCAGTCCTCCAGCGACTCGAGGAGCATGGGCAAGGACGACTCGAAGGCCGGATTCCACGTGTCCCACGTATGCGTGCCGATACCGGACTCGACGGTGACCGGGATGCCGAGCTCGTCGAGTCGGGCCACGAAGGCCTCGCTGTTGCCAGAACATGCGGTGCACCGCTTCAGTCCACTGCTATCGGGCGAACGGCGATAGGCTAGGACGCGAAACCAACGGGGGGAAGACGATGGGACCGATGCGAGCGCTCGCGTTGCTAGCGGGCATGGCGGTGGCCGCGGCGGTCGCCCCGCCGACGGCGATGGCCCAGGCGGGCGGGCGTGCCGATACCGCGTTTGACGGCTTCCGGGCCGCGCTCGTCGACGACCTCGCCCGGACCCGTACCCGGCTCGCGACGGCGGCTCGCTGGGTCGACGACCCCGACTGGTACCTCGTGCAGACCCCCGATAGCGGGGTCGTGGGCCTCCGACGATCCGAGCTCGCACTCCACGCCGCGCTCCTCGAGGACCCCACCTTCGCCGCACGGGTCGACGTGCTCGATGACCCGGTCCATGCCTGGGACGAGGGCTTCACGATGTCACTTGGGCTCATCCGTGACGAGGGCGGCGACCCCGTCGCGGATGCCGCGCAGCTCGCGAGTGAGCTCTCACAGACCGAGACCGAGAAGAAGTCCCTGCTGCGCCAGGAGCGCCAGTTCCTGCGGGCGGACCGCGACCAGCTCGTGGCTGCGATCGCTGCCTTCGATGCCTTCGCGGCCGGCCTCGGCCTCGAGCCTGCGACGACCGGAGACGCGTCCCTGGCAGCGTCGGTCGCTCCGACTGAACCACTCGACCTCGTCATCGCCCTCCGTGACCAGCTCGTCGCCGACCGCGAGGCGCTGCAGGCCCGTGTCGCTGCCTGTCGGGCGGCCATCGACGAGGAGGACGTCGTCGCCTTCGGTGAGCAGGAGACCTTCAAGTTCCGCGATGGGCTGCGCCTGTCGGGTGTCGTCGTGTTCGACCTGCCCTCCTTGCCCGACTACGCCGACTTCCCGGCCCACCTGCGCGACGACCCCGAGGCCTGGGACCTCTTCGACACGATCTTCGCACCCGAGACGGCGCGCAGCAGCTCCCTGCTGGCGGCCATGCTGCTCTTCTCGTTCTGGCAAGACTGGCCGCCTGACATGCGCGCGAGTGCCGAGGACATGTGGCCCGTCGAGCGACGCTCGGCACAGCAGGACCGCGCGCTCTGCCGGCCGCTGCTCGGACTGCTACGGCCCGAGCGCGACCGCCTCGACACGGCCATCGCCGCACTCGACGAGTACCTCGTGCTGGCCGCGCTCGACACGGCGCCCGAGCCCTCGGGGCTGCCCAACCCGTTCACCGATCTGTAGGCAGGTGCGCTGATGCGAGCGCTTCGCTCCGATTCTGGCTGCGGCTCCTGGCCAGAGATGTCCTTGCATTTCAGTCGGTTCTTGTTGTGATCCGCAGAAGGCGAACCACCGTCTGAGGACGCTTGCCGACGACACACACGGTGTGCCGACCCGCCGTGGTGGCTGTAGGCGTCACCGCGCGAGCCCGCCCATCGTCGCCACTGACCTCGAGCGCCTCGCCATCGAACTCGATGCCTGGCAGGCCGGCGCCATCGGAGCCGACCGCTAGCGCATCGACCTCGATCGATGAGTGGCTCAGGCGTGATCACCTCGATGGAGTACTCGACCCAGGCGCACCACCTCGGTCCGGCAGCACTTCCAGTGGTGGGACGGACGACGAGCAGACACGCGGCCCGCGTGTGTGATGCAATCGCTTACGTGCTGCTGCTGGGCGTCATCGCCAGCATGTCCTCAACATGCTGCGGGTGGACCCCTTCCTGCAGGACATCGCCTTCGGCCTGCTCATCGTCCTGGCCATCGGCGTGAGCTGGCTGCGCACGCGCGTGGGAACGGAGGGATAGCAGCCGGGGTCGCGGACGGTGTCTCGGCCTACGCTGACCTCGAGCCGCTCACCGACCACGTCTGCGGCGTGGTCGGTGATGTACTCGCGGACCGTTCGCGCGGGGCGGCCGAGCAAGCGTTCGACGGTGTCGGTCACGGGCTCGGCGTCGCCCTTGGGAGGGCCACGTGCAGGATCGTCGCACCACCGCCTGGACCACCACCAGACCCTGGCCGCGGAGGTGGCGGCGTAGCCCAAGGCGGAAGCGGGCTCGTAGCGGATGGTGCGGCCCAGCACGTCTGACAGGACCGCCGCGACCTCGTCGATGGTCATCGCTTTCGGCCCGGTCAGGTGGTACGCCTGTCCTCGGTGGCCGTCCTCGGTCAGGGCCAGGGCGGCGACCTCGCCGATATCGCGAGCATCGATGAAGGCGACCCTGCCCTCCCCCGCGGGGATGAGACGCGGTCGTCCTCGACGATGTCCTGCCGATACGCGCTGCCGATGTTCTGGCTGAAGAAGCCCGGACGCAGCATGGTCCACTCCAGCCCACTCGCAAGGAGGTGCTTCTCGACGCGGTGGTGGGGCACGATGCGATCGCTTTCGGCACCGGCCACGGAGCTGAAGACGACGTGCTCGACACCCGCCTCGACGGCCGCGTCGACGAAGCGGTTGAGCGTGGGCCCCACACGGCTGATGGCGGGTGGCCGGATGAGGAAGAGGCTCCGGGCATCCTTGAGCACGGGCCCAAAGGTCGCAGCATCACCGAAGTCGAGACTGGCGACGTCGAGGTCGTCGCCGAAGCGGGCTGTCAGCGCGTCGGGTCGGATGTCAGCGGCACGCACGTCTACGCCACGTGCCGAGAGGGCCTGCACCACGGCGGCACCGACGTTGCCAAGGCGCCGGTGACGACGATCGGGCCCGCCTGCTGCGGGGTCTCTGTCATGCAGCGAATCTAGCCTCAGCCCTCGTCCATCAGCGCCAGCAGCTTGGTGGTGGTGTTCCAGTTGCGGATGGTCATGCGCCGATAGAACGGGTGTGAAGCGATCCTGGACAGGCCACTCCTCGAGGCCAGGGCGGCGACCCGGCTGCTGTAGACCACGCCGGGCCCGGCCCAGGCAGCGTCGACGCCGTCCTTGAGCGTGAGCGCACCGAGCGCCTCATCCGCCGTCAGCGGGGGCAGCAGGAAGAGCACGTCGTCGTGGTACGTCTCGCGGTCGCTGCCGAAGCCGGCGGGCGCCGCATCGATCACGGCCTGCAGCTCGTCTCGGTCGCGCAGCTCGACGGTCGCGTCGTAGTCGAAGGCATCGGCCAGCATCCGCTCGATGGCCCCCCGCAGCACCTCGCGGTCGGGCTCGCCCGAGCGGAACACGACGTTGCCGCTCTGGATGTAGGTGCGGACGCCGTCGTAGCCAGCGCTCTCGAAGCAGGCGCGCAGGTCGGCCATGAGGATGCGGTTCTTGCCGCCGACGTTGATGCCGCGCAGCAGCGCCACGTAGGTCGTGTCCATGCGCCGCAGCATAGGTCGGTCACCGAACGGGCGCCGCGGCGGCACCGACCGAGGGTCCTGCTCCGGGCTTCCTGCACGACCTCGGAGGTTACTCATCGATGCCGCCGGATGTGACCATCGACTGGTGTCTGCGCACCGCTCGCGCTCGTACGGTCAGGCCATGGATACGCGCACCCTCGCCTACATCGGTCTGGGCGTTCTGGCCGGCATCGTCCTGGCCACGCTCATCGGCGTCCCGCCCTTCATCTGGATCGCAGCGTCGATCGTCGCCCTGGGCACGACGGCGGCCGTGGTCATGGCCCAGTCCGACGGGTCCAGCGACGCAGAACGGATGTTTGCGCGCGACACCTCGGACCAGTCGTCGGCAGCGAGCCTGCGGCCGCAGCGCCCGTGCGCGCCTCGTCGGTCGAGATGGAGCTCGTTCGCTCCGCCGATGACGAGACCGGCGCGCCCGCGGTCTGGCTCCACCGCCGGGGAGGCCGTCGCGTCCACCGCTTCCAGACCGCCACCGGCTGGGTCGTGCAGCGGGTCTCGACCAAGGACCCCGACAACCCCAAGCTGCGCGTCATCGGCGAGCCGCTGGTAGTCGCGGGCGAAGCCGACGCCATCAGCGCCGCCGACGAGCTGGCCCAGGGCCAGGCCCCGGCTCCCGCCTTCCTCGAGCGACCGAACCTGGCCCCGGCCAAGGCCTGAGCCCGAGGCCCTAGCTACGGCCAGGGCCAGTCGGACATCCAGCGCGCGAGCACGAGCGACAGCGCGTAGAGCGCCAGCACCACGACCGCACCGACCGCCGTGGCCACGCGCCGACTGCGCCCGCTCGGGTAGAGCCACCAGCCGAAGAGCCTGCCGGCGGCCGGCACCAGCAGCCACCCCAGGGCCACGACGGAGATGACGTTGGCCATGAACAGCGCCAGCCAGAAGGGCAGCCCGTTGGCCGTCAGCAGCGGGTCCTGGACCCAGGTCGCGGTCAGGAAGACCACCGGGTAGAGCACGAGCAGCACCAGCATGTTGCGCTTCCAGGCCGGAGCCGAGCCCCCTTCCCCGCCGGTGTTGAACCAGGCGTCGAGCTCGTTGCGCACGATGTGGACGCGCGCACGCTCGTCGAAGGAGGCTCCGTCACGCAGCAGCTCCGCGCGCTGTGGAGACGCGAGCCAGGCGCGCATGTGGGCATCGGTGTCGTAGCTGAGGATGGCGATCCAGTCCTCCTGCACGCCCTCGATGGGCGGCTCCACCTGGTAGCTGATGAAGCCCTTGAAGGCGGCCTGGGCCGCCGCCATCCGCGTGCTCCACTCGAGGAACTCCTGCTCGTGTCCGGGGTCCACCTGTGTCGTGAAGAGCGCGGAGACGACGCCTCGCCGGCGCGGATCGGAGGTGTAGAGGTGCACGTCCACGTCGCCCCAGATGAGCGGCCGGACCGCCTCGATCAGCTCCCGGTGCTGGTCCGAGCCGACCCACGCGGCAGCGCTCGGCTTGTCGCTGAAGCGATGGACGAGCACCCAGTCCTCGTCGAAGCCCGGTGTGGGCCGGGTGAGGTCGTAGTCGAGGTGGCCGTCGGAGTGCTCGATGGTGCCGTTGAAGCGGCGGAGCCAGTCGTCGAAGGCGTCGCGCTGGTCGGGCGGCACACGGACCTGGACGACCACCAGCTCAGGCGTGCCCGGTGGCGCGATGAGGTCCTGCGTCGTCCACGGCCGTTGCGTCACGATCCCAGTATGGGCGGCCCGCAGCGCCGAGCCAGATGGGCGGCCGCAGCGCCCGAGATAAGGAGCGCATCCCGAAGCACGCCCGATGGCGCATCAGCGCCTTAGCCCGAGCGTCGAGCCATGGACATCAAGACTCGTCTGCTCGGCGGTGGTGACGACGCCATCGCACGGGCCCGCCGACCCGAAGCACTCGTCGCCAGCCTCGACCAACGCCCGCTCGAGGGCATCGATTGGCTGGCACGCGCACCAGAGGCCCGTGCACCGAGCCTCTATCGCATCGTCGTGGCCCTGGGCCGACAGTTCCTGCTGCGGGTCTGCGGGCTCCAGGTCGATATCGTGGGCACTGAGAACCTGCCCCCGGGCGGCTTCGTCGCCGTCTGCGCACTGCACCGCAGCTGGGTCGACCCCATGGTCGTGGTGCACGCGTTCCCGCTCGAGCCGCGGGTGTGGTTCCTGGGCTCCGGACCGACCTCGTTCGACCGTCCCTGGAAGGAGCGCCTGCTGCGCCGCACGGGCGGACTGCTGCCGGTGTGGCGCGGTGGCACGGACATCTCCGTGCACGTCCGCTCGGCCCAGGCCGTCCTCGACGAGGGCGCGGTCCTGGCCCTCTTCGCCGAGGGCCGGATCGGCGGGCCGGTCGATGCGCCCGCACGGATGCGAGCCGGGAGCGCCCTGCTCTGCCTGCGCACCGGCGCACCCATCGTGCCCGTCGCCATCGCCGGCGCCGATGAGCTCTACCGCGGCAAGCGCATCGGCGTCAGGATCCTCGAGCCGACCGACGCGGCTTCGCTCCTGGGCCCCGCCTGGCAGGGGCTGCCCGAGGCAGGCTCGCGTGAGGAGCTGCGCGTCGCCCACGCCTTGACGGAGGCGATCGGCGAACGACTCGCGCCGGCCATCTCGGAGATCCACCAGGCCTGCCTGGATACGCCCGATCGCCCGCGCCGTTGGCGGTGGCTCACACGGCTGCTGCGCTAGCCGGGCGGTCGCGCGGTCCCCGACGACGGCGGTCAGCGCGGTTCGCGGGTCAGCGGTCCTCGCGCACGGCCAGCGGCACGTCCGCCTCCGCCCACGCCCGCACGACGTCACGGCGCACCTTCAGCATGTGCGTGCGCGGGAAGTCCGGCTCCGGCCACATGCGCCAACCGGCGAGCCGCTGGTGTGGTGCCAGCTCGGCGTTGACCGCCTTCACGATGGCCTCGATCCGCGCTCGCACCGCATCCTCCTCGCCCGGTGCGCGCGTGCCCTGACCACCGCGACCGTCAGCCACGACGGGCGTCGTGCCCGGGGGCATGACCACGGCCTCGATCCGACCGGGGGAGGTCTCCAGCACCACGGCCTGGTCAAGGTCGTGATCGGCGAGCAGGTTCTCGATGTCCTCGGGATAGACGTTGAGCCCGTTGGACAGGACGATGATGTTCTTCTTGCGGCCGACGAGGACCAGGCGACCCTCGTCGTCGAAGCGGCCGATGTCGCCGGTGCGGTACCAGCCGTCGGACAGGAATGCCGCGGCTGTCGCCTCCTCGTCGTCGAAGTAGCCGGGGCTGACGGTGGGGCCACTGATGAGGATCTCCGAGTCACCGGGATCCAGCCTCAGGCGAACGGGTGACACGGTCCGCCCGACGACGCCCGGCGGGTGGTCCTGCTCGGTGTTGCTGGCCGCGGGTCCCACTTCCGTGGCCCCGTAGCCCTGGACCACGCGGATGCCCAGGTCCTCCCACTGGCGCTGCAGGTCAGGTGGCAGGTAGGCACCGGCGGTGGCGAAGAGCGTGAGCTCGCCCCCCAGCTGGGCGTGCAGCCCGCGGAAGAGGTGTCGGCGCCAGCGCAGGGGCAGGTGACGCGCGACACGCCGAGCTCGGTCGAAGGCCGTCAGCTTTCCCTGGCGGTCCACCTCGCGGACCAGTCCACTCCAGAACAGCTGCAGGATCTGCGGCGCCACCACCATCGTGGTCGCTCGCACCTCGCGCATGGCCCCGAACAGCGTGCGCGGGTTGTACGAACGGACGTAGGCGATCTCCGCGCCGATCATGGTGCCGTAGAAGAGCACGATGACCTGCTCGAAGAGGTGCGACAGGGGCAGGATGCCGACCATGCGATGGGGGCGCGGAGGAACCAGCTCGCGTGCCACCTCGATCGTCGAGAGGAACGTGCCGTGTGTCAGCTGCACGCCCTTGGGCACGCTGGTGGTGCCCGAGGTGTAGACGATCTCCACCAGCGACCAGCGGTCGGGTCGGGGCCAGCGGTCGAGCTGGTCGCTCCAATCCTGCGGCCACGATGGGTCGCTCGGTCGCGGATCAGCCACCAGCGACTCCAGCTCCACCCGCGGCACGTCCTCGAGGCCCGAGCCCTCGACGTCGGGTGCCGCATCGCCTCCGCCGACCGCGAGCAGCCGGGCGCCCGAGCGTTCCGCGATCCGGCCGAGCACGGCCGGGGCCATGCGCACGTCGAGTGGCACGAAGACGAGCCCGGCCATCATCGCGCCCCAGTAGACCGCGGGCAGGGCCGGAGTCGACGGGCTCCAGGTGAGCAATCGATCGCCCGGTGCCAGCCCCAACGCGCGCAGGCGCCAGGCGGCCAGCCGCGCTCGCTGGCGGAGCTCCCCGGCCGACCACGCTGCCTCGAGTCCGCGGTCCGTGCGCAGACTGAGCACGGGGCGGTCGGCTGGATAGCGCTGAGCGGCGTCGTCGAGCAGGTCGACCAACGACTGGTAGGTCGAGGGTTCGGGGTAGGTCACGGTATCCATGGCTCGAGCGTATGGCTCAGGCTCCCGGCCGCCATCGGGCTGGGCCTTAGGTCGTGACTCATTCGTTCGCCGTCTGCGCCTTCCCGGCGCCCAGCCGCGTGGCACCATGTGCCCATGGCAGCCTCGGTGCGAGTCTCGAGCCCAACGCTCGTCGGACGCCGGGAAGAGCTTGCCTCCATCCGCTCGGTCGTCGCCGACATCGGCGAGGGACGGCCGCAGGTCATCGTGATCGGCGGGGAGAGCGGAGCTGGCAAGACCCGCCTCGTCGACGAGGCCACGGCCGGACTCGGCCCAGGCGTGCGGGTCCTGCGCGGTCACTGCCTGGTCTACGGTGCCGGCCTCCCCTACCTGCCCTTCGCCGAGATCATCCGTGAGCTCGTGCATGAGCTCGAGCCGGGCAAGCTGAAGACGTTGCTGGGGCCGGCGGGCGCGGAGCTGGCGCAGCTCGTCCCCGAGATCGGGGAGGTCGCGAGCCCATCGGCGGCGAGCCTTCGTGGCGGGAGCGAGCTCCAGCGCCTGCGGCTCTTCGAAGCGCTGCTGCGCGTGGTGGAGCGAGTCGCCGACGACCGGCCCACCGTGTTCGTCTTCGAAGACCTGCAGTGGATCGACCCGGCCAGCCTGCAGCTGCTCGCCTTCCTCAGCCAGAGCATGCGCCAGGGGAACATCGTGCTGATCGTCACGGTCAGGACCGAAGCGCTCGCGGACCCGGGACCGGTGCTGCCGTTCCTCGTCGAGCTCGAGCGCGTGTCCGGCGTCCTGCGCATCGAGCTCGAGCGGCTCGACCGCGAGGCCACGCGGCGGCAGATCACGGCCATCCTCGGCGAGTCGGTGGACCACGCCGTGTCCGAACGGATCTGGGAGCAGGGCGAGGGCAACCCGCTGTTCACCGAGGAGCTCGTCGCCGCGACCATGGCCGGGACGGACCTCGCCTCACCTCGCCTGCGTGATCTGCTGGGCGCGCGCGTCGCGCGCCTGCCCGCGGATTCGCTCAGGGTCCTGCGCGTCGCTGCCGTGCTCGGCCGCACCGTCGACATCGAGCTGTTGCGTGCCGCCGCCGCGCTCGAGCCGGAGGCGATCGACCGAGCCATCGAGGTCGGGCTGGATGAGCAGGTCCTGGTCCGCGGCGGCGAGTCCGATGCCGGCTGCCGCTTCCGTCACGAGCTCGTGCGCTCGGTCATCGCCGAGCGTCTCCCCGCCCCTGAGGCGCGGCGCGTGCACGCCGCCTACGCGGCCGCGCTCGAGCTGCGCCAGGATGCCGATCCATCCGCCGTCGCGTATCACTGGGACGCTGCCGGCGATGCCCAACGATCGCTGCGCTGGCATGTACGGGCGGGCTTCAGCGCCGAGTCGCGGTACGCCTATCTGGCAGCCCTGCGCCACTACGAGCGGGTGCTCGAGCTGTGGGCACAGACGCCGGGCGGGGAGGAGGTGACGGGCACGACGCGTCCTCGGGTCCTGCAGCGCGCTTCGACCACGGCTGCGCGCGGGGGCCAGTACGACCGAGCCATCGAGCTCAGCCGACAACTCCTCGAAGACCCTCCCGACGACGAGGAGCTCACGGAGCTCGCCCGCTCGAGCTTGCGCTGGTACCTGTGGGAGTCAGGTCGCCCGGACACCGCGCTCGCGGAGGCACGTCAGGCCGTCGCGAGCCAGTCGCCTGAGACCGCCGACCGCTGGCGCGCCAACGCCACCGCACACCTGGCCGGGCTCCTGCTCGTCAACGACGACATCGGCGCAGCCAGGGTCAACGCGGAGGAGGCGCTGCGCCTCGCACAGGCGGCACATGCGGTCGACGAGGAGGTCCTCGCGAACGGCGTCATCGGTGGCTGCCTGCTGCTCGAAGGAGACGTCGACGCCGGGATCGCCCGCATCGCCGAGACCGTGGAGGCCGCCAGGCGTATCGAGCAGGCGGACAGCGCGCAGCCTGCGGACCGCCTCGATGATCGTCGCTACCCCGTCGGCGTCGTGCTCGCGTCCACCCAGCTGGCCGCAGCCTACGAAGTGGCCGACCGCCCCGAGGAAGTGGTGAACGTGGCGGAGGCCGCCTACGCTCGAGCGGTCGAGCAGGGTGTCGCGCGCAGCTACGGCGCTACCCTGCGGGCGGCCAGTGCCCGGGGCATGTACCGCTCGGGCAGGTGGGACGACGCGCTCGAGATCATCGAGGAGGCGTTGCGGCTTGGCGCCTCGGGCTCCGGTCGCGTGGGCCTGCTGGCGATGAGCGCGCTCATCAACGCGGCGCGCGCCCTCGACGATGAGGCCGACGAAGCCCTGCGGCTGGCCGAGGACGAGCGGGTGGCCACGACGGCGCCCGAGGTCATCCACTGGCTGGGCGTGGCACGTGCCGAACGGCTGGTCTGGGCCGGGCGTCCGCTGGAGGTCGCCGCCATCGTGGCCGATGCCTATGGCGAAGCCACCGAGGTCGCGCGCGGCGCCAGCCTCAGCCAGGCGATGGGCCTCGACGCCAGCCTGCCCCAGCTGCTGACCTACGCTGCCCGCGCCGGGGCCGACCTGGCGCTGGTCGAGCGCTCCGAGGGTGGTCCGGCGGCGCTCTCCCGGCTGGCCCTGGAGCGGGTGCAGACCGCGCTCGAGCGGGTGCGCAGGCGACCCGGCCTGTCCGCGTCCTGGGCGCCCGAGCTGGCCCTGGCACGCGCCGAGCTGGCGCGGGCGGAGCATGGGCCCGGCCGACGCGCGGTCACTCGCTGGCAACGGGCGGCAGCAGCCACGGCGGGCCGGCCCTACGCCGAGGCGTATGCACGATGGCGCCTGGCATCGGCACTGCTGGGTGACCAGCGGCGCACCGATGAGGCGGCCAGCGAGATCGAGCAGGCCTTGCGGCTGGCCGAGGGCCTGGGCGCGGCGCGGCTACGCGAAGCCATCGTCGAGCTCGGGAACCGAGCGGGTATCGGCCGTGAGGGCAGTGATCGCTCCAGGGCGCGTCCATTCGGGCTCACCGAACGTGAGCTGGAGGTGCTGGCGCTGCTGGCGGCCGGCCTGGGCAACCGCGAGATCGCCGATCGCCTCTTCATCAGCCCCAAGACCGCGAGCGTTCACGTCTCCAACATCTACGGCAAGCTGGGTGTCGAGTCCCGCGTCGCCGCCGCCACCGTCGCCCATGAGCTCGGGCTGGTGGGCGCCTCTGACGCAGCCGAGGTGCCGAACCGCGAATGAGGCGGCGTCGGAGCCGCGATCGATGGCTGCTGCGGACGGAGCCGCGATCGATGGCTGCTGCGGACGTGGCTCGGGAGCAGCCGACGTGTCGAGGCCGCTGGCCGGTGCGCCGGATGTCGACGGGGCCGACGGTAGGCACGCGGCTGTTGGCGGCTTGTCGGCGGGCGTCGTCGGTGGCGACCGTAGCGGCGCTTGGACCGCCGATGCGCGTCAGCCGTCGTCTCAGCCGACGATCGCGCGCCGTGCCGCTTCCGACGCCGGGTAGCGTCGACCCAGACGACGAGCGACGACATCCGGGAGGGTGGTCACGGTCGTCGGGGGCCCCGAGCCGGGCATAGCCACCGCGTATCGTATGCCTACCGTCGCTGGAGTGGGCACATGGCGCTGATCGAGCGACGCCAACCGCGCCCGCCGATGCAGTGGCGCCAGGCAGTGTGATGGTCGATGTGCGCGGACGAACGCCACGCCGCAGGATCCCGGGCGGTGGGGCCCGGTCGTGCGGGAGGGTGCTGGGACCAGGCGCACCCCTGGTCGAACGGGAGGCCGTTCGGCAGCGCTTCCGCTTCCACGATGGCTTGCGCCTCGGCGAGCGCGTGCGCTAGCACCACCTCACACGGGGCTCCCGGTGCGAGACTCAGGTGGACACCGCAGAGCCTACCGCCGGTCGACCACCTCCACCCCGGGCAGCACGACCGGGTCGGCCGAGACGCTCGACCATGCCAGATCCGGCGACCGCCGGAAAAGCTCGCGTGGATCAGCGATCATCGTCGCGAGCGTTGAGGATCGTCGGACCCGTCACGACCAGCCGCGGCAGGGTCCGAGTCGCCGGGCACGTTCCGAGGAGCCCGATCGGCCGTGCCGAAGAGGACGTCGCGAGAGTAAAGAATAAAAAGTGTAAGTTGAATTAATAATAATTAGGAAATCCCGGCCGACCGCGCAGCCGATCGTGTCCCGCGCGCACACGCAGGACGTACGTCGCCAGTCTCCGACCGACGAGCACATCGATCCGCGACCGAGGCCGATATCAGCCGTCCTAGCGCCGCTGTCGGCGCGGTGGAGTTGCCACCGTCACCCAGCAGGCGTCGCTGCCGTCGCTGCCGAAGAGCTAGTCGGCACCGCTCTAACGCCGATGAGCACATCTCTCCTGGCGCCGCCGAAGGCCGGTCATCGCCGGAGACCACCCCAGAGCACATCGTCACCGCTTGAGACCCGTCGCGCACGTCGTCGCCGCCCCAGCCGCGATGATGATCCATGGCCATCGGGCCGATGAGCATAACGTCGTCGCCGTATGGTGCCCTCGACGGTACAGGATGGCGTGGCCCGTGCCGGTGTGGCCGTCAAGATCGCAGCAACGACGCAGCAGCAACGACGGCCAGCCATCGCCGCGACGGGCGCCATTCGAGTTCGAGCACCTGCATCTCAGTGCCCCCCGTTGCAGCCGACCAGTTCCGGCGACGAACCTTCCCGCCGGCGGGTGCTGGTCAGCGACTCAACGCTGACATGCCTAGTGGTGCGGTGCCAATAGGCCATTCGGCACTTCCGATCGCACGGGCTGCGAATCGGCGAGGGCGTGCGCTAGCGCCGCCTCCGCGGGCCACGCCTCGGTGCGAGACTGGTCGGACACCACACGACCGAGGGGAAGCATGGCCTACAAGACGATCATCGAGCCGTTCCGCGTCCACACCGTGCAGGCCATCGACCTGCCCGACGCCGATGCCCGCGAGGCGGCGCTCATCCGTTCCGGCTACAACCTCTTCGGCCTGCACGCGGACGAGGTCATCATCGACCTGCTGACCGACTCCGGCACCGGCGCCATGTCCACGAGGCAGTGGTCCGGGATGATGCTGGGCGACGAGTCATACGCCGGCTCGCGCTCGTTCTACCGCTTCGAGAACGTCGTCAAGGACCTCACCGGCTACTCGGAGATCATCCCCACGCACCAGGGTCGCGCGGCGGAGAAGATCCTCTTCACGGTGGCCGTCAACGAGGGCGACACGGTGCCCAACAACACCCACTTCGACACGACCCGCGCGAACGTCGAGTACCAGGGCGCGACCGCCCTCGACTGCGTCTGCGAGGAAGGGCGCGACCCATCGCTGGAGGCACCCTTCAAGGGCAACGTCGACATCGACCGCCTGCGCGCCACCATCGCGGACCGGGGGGTGGAGAACGTGCCCCTGGTGATGGTCACCGTGACCAACAACTCCGGCGGTGGGCAGCCCGTGTCGATGGCCAACCTGCGGGCGGTGCGGGCGGTCTGCGACGAGTTCGGCATCCCCATGTTCCTCGACGCCTGCCGCTTCGCCGAGAACGCCTGGTTCATCAAGATGCGCGAGGACGGCTACGCCGACAAGACGCCCAAGGCCATCGCACAGGAGATGTTCGGCATCGCCGACGGCTGTACCGTCAGCGCCAAGAAGGACGGTCTCGCCAACATCGGCGGCTTCCTCGCGCTCAACGATCGCGAGTGGGCGCTGCAGGCCCGCAACCTGCTCATCCTGACCGAGGGCTTCCCCACCTATGGCGGCCTCGCTGGCTACGACCTCGAAGCGATCGCCACCGGCCTCGAGGAGGTCGTCGACGAGCAGTACCTGCACTACCGCATCCGCTCCACGGAGTACCTCGCCGACACCATCCATGGCGCCGGCATCCCCACCGTGCGACCGGCCGGCGGGCACGCGGTCTACCTCGATGCGGCCGCGCTGCTGCCGCACATCCCCGCGCACGAGTACCCGGCCCAGGCCCTGGCCATCGAGCTCTATCGGGCCGGCGGCGTGCGCGGCGTGGAGATCGGCACGGTCATGTTCGGCCGAGCTCGCGAGGGCCAGGCCGACGAGCCCGCGACCATGGAGCTGGTGCGCCTGGCCATCCCTCGGCGCATGTACACCCAGAGCCACATCGACTACGTGGGCGAGGTCGTCATCGACGTGGCCGCACGGGCCTCGGAGATGCGCGGCTACCGCATCGTCGAGCAGGCGCCCTGGCTGCGCCACTTCACGGCTCGCCTGGAACCGCTCGGCTAGCGCCTACTGCGTGGGGCAATCGGTCCCGGCCGGCGGCGGCTCCGGCCAGTCGCGCAGCTGCTGCTCACGCACGGTCACGTCGAGGACCGCGGTGCCGTCTGCGCCGGGTGGCCCGCGCCAGGCTCGAGCCCGATGACCGTGCCCGTGTCGGGCGCGCTGCAGCGGAAGTCGGTGAAGTACTGGTCCCGGCGCGTGCCATCCGACAGCTCCTGCCGACTCTGCCACTCGTGGCGGAACCGGTAGCACACGCCCATGTCCCGGAGCACGGCCTCGACCTCTGCGGGCGTCATGCCCTTGGCCTTCATCCCGCGCAACGGTTCACCCGGTCCGCGCAGGATGCCCTGCGAGTAGCCGGTCGACCAGGTATCGAACCGGCTCTCCCACTCGTACTGCCGAGTGATCTCGAAGCGGTCGTCCTCGAACGGTACGCAGTCGGCCAACGGAGCCGGGCGCGTACCGGGGACCAGCGCCGTGAGCCTCAGGCCATCGATGCGCAGGACCGCGGTGCCTGGCGCCTCGTACTTCTTCTTGCTGGCGCTGGTGCTCTCGAGGCGGAGGTCGCCCACGAGTGGAGCTGCCGAGCGGAGTGCGCGTCAGCTGGTGGAGGTTCTCGAACTCGATCCAGTCCCCGTTCTTGTCTCCGTCATAGACCCAGATCCAGTCGATCCACCAGTGCGTGTCGTCGGCGAAGAGGACGACGTAGATCCGCTGCTCGATGCCACCCTCGGTCCACTCGATCTCCAGCTGGGCCTCGTTCGCCTGCATGTCGCCGGTCACGGAGGGAACCGCGGGCGGACGCACCACGGGGTGGCCCGCGACCCGCAGCGCCAAGCGGTCAGCCTTGAGCTCGACGCCACCGCCGGACCAGACGAACGCTCGTTCGCCGGCCGGTCGGTCGCCCGTCGTCAGGCGGCCCTTGGGGTCGGGTGCCGGCGTCACGTTGGGCTGGAGGGCGGCCGGGACGCTCCAGAGCGGCGCGGACGACCGCGGTGGGCGTGACCCAGCGTGACGCTCTCCGCGCGCACCGTCCGGTCCGCCAAGCACGTACAAGCCGCGCACATCATCGAGGGGGTAGTCCTCCGGCGCCCACGAACCGAGGTACGAGCCATCGGCCTTGTCGAACGCGACGAAGCGCCGGCCAGCTTCGTCGAAGAGCCAGAGCTGTCCGTCCTCACCCGTCGCCGGTGGCGCTCAGGAGGCGGTAGTCCGGCTCCACGCCGGCGGGCGCCTCGAGGCTCCAGTCTGCATCGAGCGCGCCCGTCCACGTAGCGCTCGACGCCCTCGCGCGGTGGCCACGAACAGAGGGCCGCCGCTGACGCATGTCCGCGGCCAGCGCTCCGTCGCGGCTCGATGCGCTCGGCAGGCTCGGCGAGGGCCAGGCCGCAGGAGCCGGACCCCGAACTCGCTCGTGCTCGACGGTCATCGGGCCCTCGCAGAGCGAGCCTGGGCCAGCGAGAGGCTGCCGTCGGTCGCCGAGCGCGTGCACGTCGAACTCGGCGGCCTCGGACAGGGGTCACGTCGAACATGGTCAGCGGGATCGATCGGTGGCGAGCCTCCGGAGCGGCGTCTCGCGGTCCCTCGACGACGGCCGCACCGCGCCCGCAGGTCGCGCCAGTCCGCGCCACTGGTGCAGGCCGCCCTCGGCGTCGAGCACGACCAGGCTGGTCCCCGGAGACGTCGACCGTGGCCGGCGCGGCGCTCCAGCGCTGCGGCTGGGGTCGTCGATGGTCCTTCTGCATCAGGACACGGAGCTCGCCATCGTCCTCGACGTGCATGACGGCCTCGGTCGCGCGATCGATGAAGACGGCGCCGGGTCGATGCGGCGGGGCCGGCACGAGCTCGATGGGGTCGCTCCCCTCGGGCAGCTCGGCGATGACCCGGATGGCGGCGAAGGTCGAGTCGGCCGCGGGCTTGGTCTCCGGCGGGGCGGCGTCAGGTCTCCAGCTGGGGCGTGGGCTCCGCGGATGGGGATGGCGAGGCGATGGCCGGCACGGGCTCGACCCCGTCGGGCAGCAGCGCGCGTCCGACCAGCAGGCCCCCGCCGACGAGCGCGACCACGAGCATGGCGACCACGATGCGTGTGGCGGTGAACATGGACAGGACCCCCTTCGTCGTTCGCGGCGCGGACGGCGGAACGAGGTCACGAGGAGCCAGCACCGGTGCCGGTCGCAGCACGGCGCACGAGCCGGGCCGGCGGGAACCATCGACCGAGCTGCCGCGTGCGCGAGACCCCCGCCATCGCCCGGCCGGCGCTCATGCGCGCGTCGGGTGGAGGGACATCGCCGTCCTGCAGCCAGGTGCGTCACGCCCTTGACCAGACGCTCATCGATCACGACGCACCCTCCCGCCCCAAGGGAGCGGGCGTCCCCGGGCGGGCATCGGCGTCGAGCGCAGCCCGCAGCGCCGTCAGGGCCCGGCTCAGGCGCGAGGCGACCGTGCCCGGTGCGACCCCCAGCGCCTCGGCCGTGTCCTCGACGGACAGGTCGAGCAGATAGCGCAGGACGATGACCGCCCGATGCTCCAGCGAAAGCCTGGCGAACCCTCGACCGAGCTGGTCACGGTCCGCCACCGACCCATAGGGATCGATGCCGCCGGCACGTGCCTGGAGGACCTTCTCGTCGCCGACCCAGTCGGGCCGACGCTTGAGCTCGTCGCGACAGGCATTGACCAGGATCCGATAGGACCAGGCCTCGAAGCGAGCCGGATCGCGCAGCCGGCGCAGGAAGCGCCAGATGTCGATGAAGGCCTGCTGCGTGGCATCCTCCGCGGCCGTGGGGTCGCGCAGGATGCCGTGGGCAGCCCGGAACAGGCGCGGATGACTCGAGACGGCCAGCGCCTCGAAGGCACGCTGGTCCCCCTGTTGCGCTCGCACCACGAGATCCTTGTCCATACACCTCGGTTCTACGTCAACGGCCTGCCGCCGCCAAGAGGCCGTTCGGACCCCTTGCCCCTAGCGACCGTGTCGAACCGCGAGATGTTCCGATCTCGTGTCAGCGTCTCCTCCGGGGCCAGCCGCAGGAGCTAGGGCAGCTGCGCGATCGCCGCCTCCACCAGGTCGCGCTCGCCCAGCGGATCGCTGATGACCCAGATCGTGTCGGCGCTGCTGTAGACGTGCTGGAGCGCACCGCCGTAGTCGAGCGTGGTCACGAGCTGTCCGGCGATCTCCTCCTCGCTGAAGGCGACACCGTCCAGCAGGGCTGCGACCGGGTCGATCTCGAGCTGCGACCTCGGAGTCGGGATCGACGGAGACCTCCGGCGGCCGGATGAGGAAGACCTCCTCGAGCAGGCGCTGGGTCAGCTCCTCGCCGCCCTCGGGCAGACGGTAGCCCTCGATCTGGATGCCGTCCTGGGCAGCCTCGAGGCCCCACCAGGCGATGACGCCCAGCATCTCCGAGGGCGAGATGCCGGCCTCGAGATAGAGGTCCAGCAGCCACGCTTCGAGGTCGTCCCCCAGCCGCTCGCCGAGGGTCGGCAGGAAGAGCGGCTCGGTCGACTCGTAGAGGCCGATGCGACGCTGGCCGTCAAGGGCGATGGGCACGTCGGTGTAGAGGGAGTCAGCCGAGCTCTCGCTGACGGGGTCGGCGTCGGGCAGCTGGTTGAGGACATCCCACACGTTGTCGTTGTCGCCCTGGATGAACCAGGCCGTGTCGTCCTTGAGGTAGACGGTGCGGGGATAGACGCCGGGATTGGCGGCATCGGTCACGCGCAGGGTCCACTTGGTGCTCAGGGGGCGCATCACGAGGCCGGGCTCGACGACGTCGGCCACGAGCACGTCGACCGCTCCCTCGACCCACTCGCGCGCATCGGTGTCAGCGATGCGCAGGCCGAGGACGACCGCTGGCTCGCCGGGTACCGACTCCCCGGTGACGGGGTCGATGAGGACGGGTTCGTAGCTGGCGGTCTTGACGGTCATGTCGTCGAGGTCCGCTCCGGCTGCCTCCAGCAAGGCCTCCGTGCCCTCGATGAAGACGGGGTCGGCATCCTCGCCGGAGAAGAGGTCCAGCCACGCCGGGCCGTCGTACGTCTCAGGCGTCAGCAGCTGTCCCCCGATCATCACGGGGAAGGCGATACCGGCTGCCTCGGCCGCCGGGCTGGCAGCGGCTGGGCCCTCAGACGCGTCCTGGGCCACGGCCGACAGGGGCAGCGTCAGCGCGAACGCCGCGGCCAGGGTCACGGCCAAGGGTCGGCGATGAGCGCGACGCGGCGTGTTCGAGATCTTCAAGGTGTCCTCCTAGGGGCGGCCGGTCCAGGCACGGCGAACCAGCTAACGCTGGAGCCAATGTACCCCCGCGCCCGCAATTCGTGGCGGGCCGCCCTCCGGGTGCGAGCTACGAGGACGTGGGAGAGGTCGCGCGGTAGGGCTTGGGGATGCCGGGAGAGCCGTCGCGCTCGTCGCTCAGCCGAGCCAGCAGCTGCTTGGGATCGCACTCCTCGTCGGACGTGGCGTCGGGGCACAGCTCGAAGGCCTCGTACTCATCCCACGTGACCGTGGGGTACTTGAGCGTCTTGCTCGGCTCGGGCTTGGGCGTGGGCTTGGGCGTGGGCGTGGCCTTGGCAGCCCTGACGGCTCGCGACTGGGCAGCCTGACCGGCCTTGGTCGTGGTCTTGTCCACGCGCACCACGCCGGCGGGCAGGTAGGTGACCGGGTTGACGTCCTTGCCGCCCTTGAGCAGCTCGAAGTGCAGGTGGGTGCCCGTGGACTTGCCGGTACTGCCCATCTTGCCGATGACCTGGCCGGTGTGGACGAGCTCACCGGCGCGCACGTGGTTGGTGGGGATGAGGTGGCCATAGCGGGAGACGAAGCCGTCCGGGTGGACCACGTCGACGACATAGGCGCGGCCTTCCTTGTCGTAGGGGTTCCAGCCGCTATAGGCCACCACGCCGACGGCCACGGAGCGGACAGGGGTGCCGTAGGCGCTGACCACGTCGATGCCGTCGTGGAAGTGCTTGCAGCTGCCGCGGGCCGCGTTGAACTTCACGCCGGTGCAACCGTAGGGCTGCGAGATGCGACCGGTGGTGGGCCACGAGAAGGCCGCTGACTGGCCGTTGAGGTCGACGGTCGCCTGCTGCTCGGCCTTGATGCGCGCCAGCTCGGTCATCTGCTTGATGTACGCGGAGAGCGCACCCTCGGCGCCACTTCGCCGGGCGACGGCCGCCTTGCGCTGGCGGTCGATGTTCTGGATCTGTGACTTCTTGGAGCGTACGACGCGGGTCTGCGCCTGCACCTGCTGGGTCAGGTTGGACTTGCGCGCCTCGGCGATCCGGATCTCCTTGCGCAACGTCTGCAAGCGCTGGCGATAGATGTCAGGAGCGGGCGCATCGTTGGGGCTGGCGTACTCGCCTTCGATCCGCGCCAGGCGCGCGGTGCGCTCGGCCAGCACCGCCCTGGCCGTGGCCAGCGCCGAGCCGATGCTGTTGCGCGCTCGCTCCTCGCGCTTGAGCTCCCGGCTGATGGCCTTGCGCTGGGCCGCGTAGCGCTCGACCAGGACGTCGAGCTCGCGCATGGCCTTTTCCGCGCCGGCCTGGGCAGCACGCACGCTCGCGATGCGGGCGTTGACGTCCTGGGCGGCGGCAGGCTCCACCACGGCCACGACCGAGGCGGCAGCCAGGACCACGGCGCAGAGCAGCACGAGCAGCCGCACGGGCATCGTGTTCCACGCCTTGGGGTCGGCCAGGGGCACCGCTCTCCACTCCATCATCGATCTGTCCGGGACGACCGTCACCAGGGGCACTCGCACGCGTGCGGACCCATCCCGGGGAAGGTGAATCGTAGCGGGCGCTCTGGAACTTGTGGACTAGTCATATGTCCACCGCCATCAGTACGGACGAACTACGCAGTTCTGCTAGGGCAGAGCCTCGAGCAACCATACGCTGACCATGCCCGCGAGCAAGGTCCAGCCGAAGGATCTGGTGCGCCACGCCACCGCTGCTGCGATGGCCCCGGCGAGGTACCAGGTGCCGAACGGCCGAAACGCACCAGCCTCCAGGAAGAGCGTCTGCGCCACCAGGCCGGCCAGGACCGCCGGCGCCACCAGGCCCAGGGCCTGCTCCACCCTGGGCGGGATGGCCACATCGGCGAGGAGCGTGATCATCGACGCGCGCATGGCCAAGGTGCCCACGGCGACCGCCAGCACGACGCCGAGGTCAGCGGTCATCGCGCACCTCCGGATCGGCGCCGGGGACGACCACCTCGGGGCCGGGGCCGACCACCTCGGGGGCGGTCTCTGCGCGTGACCTGGCCAGCAGCCCGAAGGCGATGCCGGCCGCCGCGCCGATGAGGAGCCCACTGTTCATGGGCGCGTCCTTGGCGATGAGCGTGACCGAGAAGCCCACCGCAGCCGCGATGAGGGCTGCCCGGTCGCGGATCGAGGGCACCGCCAGGGCGATGAACATCAGCGGCGCCGCGAAGCCCACCTGCAGCTCGGGCGGGATGGTGGCCCCGATGACGACGCCGATGGTGGTGCCGATCCACCACGCGAGCGCGAAGCTCCCGCCCGCCCCGAGGTAGTAGGCGAAGCGCTTGCGCGGCTCGCGCTCAGCCTGGTCGTAGAGCAACGAGGTGACCGTGGCCTGGTCGGTCATGAAGTGCGCCAGCGGGATCCGCCAGCGCTTGGGGAACTCGGAGAACGAGGGCGCCAGGGCCCCCGAGTACATCATGAAGCGAGCGTTGATGACGAGCGCGGTGCCGATGATGATGAACCAGGGTGCACCCTGGTCGATGAGATCGCTGATGGCCAGCTGCGCGGCGCCGGCGAGCACGATGAACGAGGCCAGCCAGCCCACGAGGTCGCTCATCGAGGACTCGACCACGGTCACGCCGTAGGCCAGCCCGAAGGGAAAGGCGCCGATCGAGAGGGGCAGGATCGCCCGCGCACCTTCACGCATGGTGGCGACCGAGAACCAGCTGCTGCTCATGGCAGCGCGCGGTGCAAGACGTGGAGGCTGGCGTTCCTGCCGTGCGGCGGGCGGAACCCAGCGGGCAGGGTGCCCACGATGCGGGACCCGAGGGCGCGCCCTTGGCGTCGTGCGTTGCCGTCGGTGCCCACCACCTGCCCCCTCCGTGTTTCCCGAGGTCCCCATGCTAGTGAAGAACGCTGCGCCTGGAGCGCTCCGGTGGACCGGAGCCTTCGGCGTCGGTCTGGAGGACGTCTTCGGCTACGCGGAAGAGCCCGACGAGCGCTGGGCGGCCGTGTGGTCGCTAGTGGACCAGGCGCGATCCGGTGTCGGCAGCATGCGCGGGCACGTCGTCGTCGAAGTCGTGGCCGATCCGTTCAGCGGTGCGATGGATGGCTTCGTCGATCTCCAGGAACTCGGCCAGCCCGCCGAAGTTGGCGTGCCACTCGAGCAGCTCGTGGAAGGCCTCGTGGGTGACCGCGTCACGCAGTCCCGCGATCTGGAGCTCCGCGAGCACCTGCTCGTCCACGCCCTCGCTCGACAGGACCATGGAGATGGCCGCTTCGAGCGGTTCACCCTGGTCCAGGCGGCGGATGATCTCACGGGCCAGCTCGCTCACCGTCTTGGCCATGCGCCACCTCCGTTGCTGTTCCCCTCCGGCGCACGTTCGTCGTGCTGGTCCCGTCGGGGGCTAGCGTAGACCACCTCCGGGGCAGCCTCGTCAGCAGTCCGCGTCGCCGCCTTCGTCATCGAGGCAGCGAGTATCGATGGTCTGGGGGCTGCCGTGCGCGACCTCGGCCACGGTGAAGCGACCGGCGTGCTCTGCGTGCGGGTCCTGGATGACGATGCCGAAGGTCTCCATCAGCCGGTCGGGCGTGAGCACGTCACGGCCGGCACCGAGCGCCACCACCCGCCTCGCCAGCAGCAGCACCTGGTCGTACTCGACAGCCTCGGCGATGTCGTGGGTGGCGGTGACGATGGCTGCCCCGCGCTGCAGCTCGGCGGCGAACGCGTCGAGGTAGAGCTCTCGGCCGCCCGCGTCGATGCCGGCCGTGGGCTCGTCCACGACGATGAGGTCAGCCTCGCGCGCGAGCACCTGGGCCAGGTACACCCGCTGCAGCTGGCCACCCGAGAGGCTGCGCATGGGAGCCTCCGCCAGATGGCTGATGCCCATGCGTTGCATGCTCGAGCGCACCAGCTCATCATCGCGAGCGCCAGCCCGGCTGAACAGTCCCAGGGACGGGTAGCGGGCCATGCGCACCACGTCGATCACCCGGATGGGCAGGATGTAGCCAGCGGCATGGAACTGCGAGTGGTAGGCGATCCGGCGGGGCGACCTGCCCGGAGGTCGGCCCAGCACCTGCAGCGAACCCCCCAGCGGTGACAACAGGCCGACCAGCGTCTTGATGAGCGTGGACTTGCCCGAGCCGTTGGTGCCGACGAGCGCGAGCGAGCCTCCGGGACGCACGTCGAGGTCGATCCCGCGCACGACCACCTCCCCGCCGTAGCCGACATCGAGACTGCGAGCGCCGATGGCGGCGGTGGGCGCCTCGACCGCGCCGATGGCGGCGGCGGGCGCGATGGCCTGGGCACGCGCGCTCATGTGAGCGTCTCCCCGGCCGGGTCGGTGGTGCTCAGGTGGCTGCCCGCATCACGCAGGTTGGTGATGGCGAAGACGATGAAGAAGACGGTCACGGCCACGAGCACGATGGTGGCGCCGGCGGCGTAGTCGAACCAGTAGGAGATGAGCAGGCCCACGTAGGTGCTGGCCGAGCCGATGACGGCGGCGATGATCATCATCGAGCCGATGCGTGTGGCCAGCAGGGCACCCGCCGCCGCCGGCGCCAGGAGCATGCCGAAGACGAGCAGCGTGCCCACGGTCTGGAAGGCCACCACCACCGTGAGCGCGACCAGCAGCAGCATCAGCATGTGATATCGCCGCGACGAGAAGCCGGCCACGTCCGCTTGTTCCGGATCGAAGCTCAGGAGCATGAACGGGCGGGCCGCGATGACCGAGACGGCGATGACCAGCACGGTGGCGCCGGCCATGACCGCGATCTGCTCCCAGCTGGTGCCCAGGATCTGGCCGAAGAGGATGGCCACGAGATCACCCTGGAAGGCGTCGCTGGCGCTGATCATGACCACGCCCAGGGCCAGCATCGCCACGAAGAGCAGCCCGATGGCGGTATCAGAGGAGAGGCGGGAGCGACGCTGTACCAGCGACACGCCGCCGATCATGACGACGGCACCCACGGCCGCGCCGAGCATGCCGGGCAGACCCAGCAGGATGGCAGCCGCGATGCCCGGGAGCACGCCGTGGGCGAGCGCGTCGCCGATGAACGCCAGACCCCGCAGCACGACGAACGTGCCCACGACCGCGCAGGCGATCGAAACCAACACGCCGGCCAGCAGGGCCCGGGACATGAAGGCGTTGGCGAGGAACGGGTCGAGGAGGTATTCCAAGCGTTCTCCAGAGGGGCCTCAGGACCACCCACGAGCGGGGTCCGGGGCCGGTCAGCCGAGCATATCAGCGTGCCTACGGCACCAAGGCCCCGGCCACGCTGGTGGCGATGGCGCGGATGAGGTCCTGGTAGGTGCCACCCTCCGGCAGCTGGGAGGTAGAGAGCGGGACCAGCTCGGCGCCGCTATCGGAGGCCACCGCCTGTGCCACCGACTGGGGCGTGCCCACCTCCGTGAAGACCACCGTGACGCCGTTGTCCTTGATGTCCTCGATGAGCTGGGCCATCTCGCGGGCGGTGGGCTCCCCGCTGGTGGAGAGGCTGGGGATGACGGTGCCGATGAGCTCGAGGCCGTAGCGATCGGCGAAGTAGCCCAGCGACTGGTGGCCCGTGACCAGCTTGCGGTCCGGCTCGGGCACATCGGCGAGGATGCGGGCCACGTCCGCATCGAGCGCCTCGAGGTCGGCCGTGAGGGCCTCGGCGTTGGCGCTCACGTCGAGGCCCGCCTCGAGCAGGAGCGGCTCGAGGGCCGCGACCACGTCACGCATCAGCAACGGGTCGGTCCAGATGTGCGGGTCCTCGAGGCCGTGATCGTGCTCGTCGTGGTCGGCCTCGTCGTGGTCGGCCTCGTCGTGGTCGGCCTCGTCGTGGTCGGCCTCGTCGTGGTCGGCGTGGTCGTCGGCGCCACCCTGCTCCAGGTCTCGGACCGTGATGTGGTCAGCCGCCTGGAACCAGGTGACACCTTCCGCATCGGCCGCCTCGAGCACGGGCAGCAGGGCCTCTTCGAGGTCCAGGCCGTTGGAGACGAGCACATCCGCGGCCAGCATGCGCTCGGCGTCGCGGGCCGAGGGCTCGTAGCTGTGGGGGTTGGCCCCGCTGGGCATGATCACGCTGACCTCGCCCCGATCGCCCACGAGCTGGCCCACGATCGAGCCCAGCACCTCCGTGGTGACCACCACGCTGCCGCGTTCCTCCTCCGCCATGGCCGGGACCGCTCCCGCGGCCGCGAGCAAGGTGGCCAGGGCGGCTGCAGCCAGCACGCCGGTGAGGCGGCGGGGGGCGCGGTCTTGGTGGTCGTTGCGGCTGGTCATGCGCGGGGCTCCCGGAGGCGGTTGCCTTATTGATACTCTGTATCAATACTACACAGGCGGTCACTCCCCTGCAAGACCGCTACGCGTGGCTGGTGGTAGGCTCGCTGGACGTGATGAGGAAGCAACGAACACGGGCGTTGGCGACCGTGGCCGCACTGGGTCTGCTGGCCGTCGCCTGCGGGGGCGCAGAGGACTCGACGCCGGTCGCATCCACCACCGCTGACACACCTGAGCCGGCGGCAGAGACGGTGGCGCCGGCCAGCCCGACCGCTGTAGCCACCTTGACGCCGGCGGCGAGCGCCACCCCGGCAACGGTGACCACCTCCACGCACCGGTGCAACATCGAGCAGCGGCTCCCTCGGCGATCCCGTTCCCGCACCGGAGCTGGCCGACCTCGTCCTGCCTGACCGCTCCGCGTTCGACATGGCCACCCTCCTGGGGGAGCCGGTCCTCGTGTACTTCGGCTACACCCACTGCCCCGATGTCTGCCCGGCCACGATGGGCGAACTCTTCGGCGTCTTCGAAGCGGAGCCTGAGACACAGGCGCTGTTCGTCTCGGTCGACCCCGAGCGTGACACGCCCGAGTTCCTGGAGGAATGGACCAAGTACCTGCCTGACAACCTCTACGCCGTGACCGGCAGCCCGGGCGCCATCCGCCGTGCGGCTGACAACTACGGCGTCAAGTACGCGCGAGTGGAGACCACCTCGACGGCCGGCTACACCATGTCGCACACCGCCGAGCTCTACCTCATCGATGCCGATGGCCAGTTGCTGTCGGCCTACCCGTTCGGGACGCCCGCCGCCGAGATCGTGGAGGATCTGCGGGCCCTCGACGCCAGCTAGTCACCACCAAGGGGGACCCATGGACAAGTCGACTCGCACCCTGATCATGGCCGGCGCCGCCGTCGCCGCCGCCATCAGCCTCACCTTCGCATCCGTCGCCGCCCAGGATGAAGCGGCCGACGAGGACACGGACACGATGGCGCCGATGGAGGAGATGGAGCCCGGACTGCATGTGCTGGACCCGTGGGCCCGTGAGTCGCCCATGCTCGAGCTGGCCGGCGCGGCCTACATGGTCATCCACAACAACACGGACGCCGACGACGCGCTCGTGGGCGCTTCCAGTGAGGCCGCAGAGTTCGTGGAGCTGCATCTCTCGTCGATGGACGAGGAGGGCATGATGTCCATGAACCAGGTCGCCGAGATCCCCATCCCGGCGCATGGTGACGCCGTGCTCAAGGCCGGCAGCTACCACGTGATGCTGATCAACCTGGTCGAGCCCCTGGTCGAGGGGGCGGAGGTGCAGCTCGAGCTCGAGTTCATGACGGCAGAGCCGCAGACCATCAGCGCGCCCGTGCTGGCGGGCATGCCCATGATGTCCGACATGGACATGGACATGACATGGGACATGGACATGGACGATGGACATGGACGAGGATGCACGAGATGGACGAGGAGATGGACGAGGACGAGGGCTGACTCCTCCGCTTGCGCGCCACGCATGAGGCTCCGGGACCGTAGTTCCGGAGCCTCGACTATGCTGGCGCGACCGCCGTACCAGCCGAGGACCCTCGATGCTCCAGACCCCCCGCGCCCTTCGTGGCGCAACCACCTTCCTCACGCTGCTGCTGACCACGCTGCTGGTCGTGGCATCGTGGACCGTCGTCGCTGCCCAGGAGCGTGACGATGGCCTGACCTGGGCACCGCTGGTGACCCCACCGCCGGTCGCGACGCCACCCATCTTGTCCCCGACCGATGAGGTCGACGGCTTCGCCATGGGCTCTCCTGAAGCGCCCGTCGTGATCGAGGTCTGGGAAGACTTCCAGTGCCCCTACTGCCAGCGCTTCACCTACGAGATCGCGCCGAGCATCGTGGAGCAGTACGTGGAGACCGGCGACGTCAGGCTCGTCTTCCGCCACCTGGCCTTCCTCGGCAACGAGTCGCACTGGGCCGCGGTCGCTGCCAGCCTGGCTGCCGACCAGAACATGTTCTGGCCCTTCCATGACTACCTCTTCGCCAACTTCGGGGGCAACGAGAGCGGCAGCTTCCACCTCGATCGGCTGCTCGAGATGGGTGAGGCCGTGGGACTCGACATGGACCAGTTCCGCGAGGGCCTGGAGCTCGAGAACGCCCGCGCGCGATGGGCTGAGATCGAGGCCATCTCGCGCGCGGAGGCCTTCGCCCAGGGCATCAACGCCACCCCCACCGTGGTCGTGAACGGCGTGCCCCTGGGCTCGCCTGACTTCGAGACCGTCGCAGATGCCGTCGACATCGAGCTGGCCAAGGCGGCCACCGCTGCGACCGGCGACGATGAGACGAAGGCGGAAGCGTCCGAAGAAGGCTAGTCCGGGACCGTTCCGGCAGCGGTGGTCGGCACGCTAGGATTGCCACATCCGGGCGCGCCACAGGGAGAGACCACCATGACCTCGTCATCACCACCAACTGACGACCCCACGCCAGCAGGCGGGACCACGACCGCGCCCGCCGGCTCCGGCCGCCTGGCGGACATCGACCAGATGTCGGCCCTGGCCGAGGACCTCATCAACCGCGGCGCCCCGTGGGACAAGCGGACCTCGTGGACCATCGTCCTGGTCGAAGGCATCATCGCCGCCATCGTGGGCTTGCTGTTCATCTTCAAGCCGCTGGGCGGCTCCAGCACCACGCTGCAGATCGTGGGCCTCATCCTGCTGGTCGGCTCGCTCATCACGGCCTTCCAGCTGTGGCGCCACACGCTGCGCCCGGAGATCGAGCAGCTGGCCTCGTTCCGCTCAGGCTCGGGCGTGACCGTCGGGCTGGTGGTCCTGGTCGCGACCATCTTCGTGGACGTGACCGACCCGGTCGTGGCCGCGCTGGCGATCGTGGTCGGCATCGGCTTCTTCATCTTCGGCCTCACCGGCATCGCCGCCAGCTTCGTGCGGCGGCAGATGGACGTCCCCTTGCCCCTGGCCACGCTCATCGCCAACGCCGTGCTGGCGCTGGCCGGTGCGGTGCTGGTCTTCGCCGGAGCTGCCGGCGCGGACTCGGTGGACGGCATCTTCAACCTGCTGGGCGTGCTCCTGGTGGCCTCCGGGCTGGCGCTCGCGGGCTACTCCTACCTGCTCCGCCAGCAAACCGAGGCCCGCTGAGCCGCGACCCCACGGCAGGGTCAGACCGAACGTCCAGGCGGGATCACAGGAGCACGTCGAGCCTGGCTGCCGCCGGCCTGGGATCAGCCGAGGCCGCCCGTGCCCTCGCGGTCGGAGCTGTGCTTGGGCAGGCCCGTGATGAGCCGGCTGCCGCGGCCTCGTGAGATGAACGACCAGGCCCAGCGGACCATCACCAACAGGCGGTTCTGGAGGCCGATGAGCCAGAAGATGTGGATGCCCAGCCACATGAACCAGGCCAGGAAGCCACTGAAGCGAACCATGCGGAAGTCGGCCACGGCCCGCAGGCGACCGATGGTCGCGAGCTCACCGAGATCCTTGAACTCGAAGTCGGGGATGACCACTCCGTCCCGTTTGGCGAGCAGCGAACGAGCCGCGTACTTGCCACCCTGGATCCCGCCCTGGGCCACGCCCGGCACCATCTGACCTGGCGCCCACTCCGCAGCCGCGAGGTCGCCCACGACCCAGATGTCGGGGTAGCCGGGCACGGTCAGATCGTGGTTCACCTTGATCCTGCCGACCTTGTCGGTGGGAGCACCCGTCGCCTCGGCCACGGCCCGGCCGAACTTGCCCACGGCCACGCCTGCGGCCCAGAGCACGGTACGCGCGGGGATGCGGCTGGTCTCCGTGCCCTCGGTGCCGCGCACGGTCACGCCCTGGCTGTCGATCTCGGTGACCATGGTCTTGGTGCGGATCGTGGTACCCAGCTGGGCCAGCTGGCGAGAGGCAGCCTTGGAGAGCGAGCGCGGATAGGTCGGCAGCACGCGGTCAGCGCCCTCCACGAGATAGACCAGTGCCTCCTCCGTGTTGATGGCGCGGAAGTCACGGGGCAGCGCATCGCGGGCGATCTCGCAGAGCGAGCCGGCGAGCTCGACGCCCGTGGGCCCGGCACCGACGATGACGAAGGTCATCCAGTGGTGCTGCCTGGCCGAATCGGTCTCCAGCTCCGCGTTCTCGAAGGCATCGAGGATGCGGGCGCGCATCTGCAGGGCATCTTCGAGCGTCTTGATACCCGGCGCGTGCTCGGACCAGGCATCGTTCCCGAAGTAGGAGTGCTTGGTGCCGGTGGCCACGATGAGCGAGTCGTACTCGAGGTCAGTGCCGTCGTCGATCCGTACGGTGCGCGCGTCCGGGTCGATCCCGATGGCCTCGGCCAGCAGGACGCGCACGTTCTGCTGCTTGCGCAGGATGAGCCGCAGCGGCTGGGCGATATCAGACGGCGTCAGGGCGCCGGTCGCGACCTGGTACAGGAGAGGGCTGAAGAGATGGTGGTTGCGGCGATCGACGAGCGTGATGTCGACATCCCGCCCGGCCAGGGCACGCGCAGCGTAGAGGCCGCCGTAGCCGCCCCCGATGATCAGTACGCGATGTCGCTCGGCCATCTCTGGGACTCCCTCACGTTCGCCTGCCCACGGCGGCTCTGGCGTGTGTAGACCAGAGCATGCCACGTCTGCGAGGCCTGGCGGCAGTTGACGCTGGGTATAAACTTTGTGGTACAAACTACTTTGGAGGAGGACGTGAACGCGCACGCAGACCTGCAGTCGATGGAGCGCGAGGCGTATCGGGCCTACTGGTCGGATGGCATCGTGGACATCTACCTCGGGGGTTCCCTGCTCTTCATGGGCGCCATGTGGACGTGGGTCAACGACCTCTCTGGCATCGCCGGCGTCCTCCCGGCGATCCTGGTGGCGCCCATGCTGGCCGCGCGCAAGCGCTTCGTGGAGACGCGCCTGGGCTACGTCGAGTGGCGGCCCGGCCGGCGCCGCTGGGAGCGCCGGAACCTGCTGCTGCTGGTGGGCGCGGGCGTGGGCCTGTTCCTGCTGGGAGTCGCCGTCGCTCTCGTCGGCACGCCGGCCGGTGGCGATCTGCAGCTGGCGCCAGGCATCCTGGCCTGGCTGCTGGCAGCTGCTCGCCCTCGGGCTGACGGTCCTGCTCGACGCATGGCGGATGCTGCTGTATGCGGCGGTCCTCGCCGTGGGCGGCCTGATCGTGGTGCTTCAGCAGGCAGAGCCTGGTTGGCCGATGCTGGCATGCGGCGCCCTCGCGACGACCATCGGTCTGGCCATGTTGCGCCGGTTCGTGGAGCGCTATCCGGTCATCGGAGCTTCGTGAGCGCGGGAACCGGCATGCCGGGCGGGCCGGGACCGGTCGAGCTCGATCGCCTCGTCCATGAGCCGGCGCGACTGCTGCTCATGTCGAACCTGGCCATCGTGGAGGAGGCGGACTTCGTGTACCTGTCGGCCCGGACCGGGCTGACGGCCGGCAACATCAGCTCCCACATGACACGCCTGGAGGACGCCGGCTACGTGCACATCGAGAAGGGGTTCGCGGGGAAGCGGCCGCGCACGACGTACGCCCTCACGGAACGCGGGCGTTCAGCCTTCGAGGTCTACCGCCGCCAGGTGGACAGCCTGCTCAGGAGCGGTCGCCCGAGCCTGCCTGGTCGATGAGCCAGGCAGCGGCCGCTTCGCGGGTCAGGTACTGGCCCGACTTGCGGCGACGGGGCGTGGTCGCGATCCAGCGCGACCCGAACTGCCCGGCGCTCAGGCTGAACCGGCCGACCCTGCCGATGACGACGCCCTTGAGCAGGACCTCGTACTGGCCGGCGCCCGGCGGGGAGGTCTTGCGGTAGCGGAGGTGCTCAGGCTTGGGGGTGGCAGCCATCGTCCCCTGAGCATAGCGCGCTACCCTCATCAGCCTGTGGGCTCGGCTCCGCGACCGAGCCCAGGAGCTAACGACACGATCACCGACGAGGAGGTCTCCGATGCAGCTGCTGACACGCTCGATCACCGGTTCGCTGCTGGCGCTGGTGCTGGCCACGCCGGCCGTCGCACAGGACGAAGGGCTGGCCCAGATCACGATCAGCGCCATCGAGCGCGGCGAGGTCCAGGGCCAGGTCTATCTCGAGGGTGCCGCCCTCGGGCGCGCTGACGACGATGACGCCGAGCTCATCTTCAGCGACGGTACGGGCACCATCATCATCGACCTCGATGACAGCGTCGCCGAGGGTCAGCTGCCGCTGTTCGAGCTGGTCGGTCTCGAAGGTACGCTCGCGAGCGACGAGATCGACGTCTCGCGCTGGGCGCTGCTGCCGATCATGACCCCGGCGGTGATCGTCGAGGAACCACAGGTCATCGAGGCCTTCTGGGGCTGGATCATCGCCTACGGCAGCCAGGCACCCGCGCCAGCCGAGTAGCCCAGCCGCAGGCGGCCGGCTGGACGACCAAGGGGTCCCCCGCGGCTAGGCGTCCGGGCTGCGGCGGGCCAGGCGGCTGAACCAATCCCGTGCCCGGCGCGGCGCGGAGGTCGACTCCTGCATGTGCCGGCGCTGCAGGCGGTGGCGCAGCCAGATGGGCGGCGGCTCCACGTCCAGTGGACGGGTGCGCTCATCGAGCGCCGCTGCGGACATCATGGGGACACGTTGAGCGCCCAGCTGGACAGGTGAGTGTTGTGCCACGGTCGATCTCCTCGAACAGGACGTTCCCTTGGCCTGGCCGGGCACATGGACAGACACCACCGCGAGGCGGTCTGACAAGGATACGGGCCTTGGCAAGCCCGCCGATGGACGCCGCCGACATCCGGCAGCGAGGGTGGCCGGCCCGCTAGGCCTCGGCGAGGGCGCGCAGGAGGCGGCGCACGTCGCGTGGGCCGGACAGGCGGAAGCGTGCGGCCGTGGCGCCGGTGCCGACACGGATGGTCCAGGCGCTCCGCGGCAAGCTGCTGAAGAGGTCCTCATCGGTGCGGTCGTCACCGACCGCGAGGATGAACGACTTGCGCCGGAAGCGGGCGGCGAGGCTCGCGGCCACCTCACCCTTGGTGGCCCACGCGTAGCGCACCTCCACGACCCTGTTGCCGTGGATGACCGCGAGCTCCGTGCCTGCCAGCAGGTTCTCGAGGGTGCTGACCAGCTCGTTCGCCAGCCACGATCCGAACTCGGCGTCGACGAGGCGATAGTGCCAGGCCACGGCATGCTCCTTGTTCTCGACGAAGGAACCGGGAGCACTGGCGGCGAACTGCTCGAGCATGGGTCGAACCTGCTCCTTCCACGAGAGGTCCATGCCTCCGCGCAGCTCCTCCCAGTCCTCGGCCCCGGGCCTGCGCATGAGCGCCCCGTGCTCGACCGCCAGGCCCAGGCCAGGGACATCGCCGAACCAGCCCTCGATATCGGCGCGGGATCGACCGCTGATGATGGCCGTGGTCGTGTCCGGCAGTGCCGTGAGGTCGCGCAGGAGCGTCATCAGGCGCGGCGAGGGCGCGGCGTCCTGGGGTCGCGGCTTGATGTCGGCGAGCGTGCCGTCGTAGTCGAGCAGGAGCAGGCGACGTTCGGCCTCGGTGAAGGCCGCCACCGCGGCGGCGGTCGTGGGCGCAGGCCGGTCCTTGTACATGACGTGTGCCGTGGGGGAGGTGGCCGCCTGCAGGCCGTCGATGAAGCGCTCGGCCCAGACCACGGCGTCGTTCTTGTGCACGCGCGCGTGCAGCGCGGCCATGCGCTCGGCCCGCTCCGGCAGATCCATCTCGAGGGCACGCACGATGGCGGCAGCCGTGCCGACCTCGTCGTAGGGGTTGATGCGCAGGGCCTCGCCCAGCTCCTGCGCGGCGCCGGCGAACTCGCTCAGCACGAGCACCCCATCACCCTCGTGCTGGCAGGCCACGTACTCCTTGGCCACGAGGTTCATGCCATCGCGCAGTGGGCCCACCCAGGCCACGTCGGCAGCCGAGTAGAGGGCCGCCAGCTCCTGCTTGTTGACGGAGCGTCGCAGGTACACCACCGGCTGCCACTCGGGCGTGCCGAAGTCACCATTGACCTCACCCACGAGCTCGCTGACCTCGCTGCGCAGGTCGACGTAGGCCGGCACTCGCTCACGCGATGGCACCGCCACCTGCACCAGCGTGACCTTGCCGCGCCAGGCCGGTGACGTGCGCAGCAACCGACGGAACGTGCGCAAGCGTTCGGGGATGCCCTTGGTGTAGTCGAGGCGATCGACCGAGATGATGAGCTTGCGCCCATGGTGACGCTCGTTGAGCTCCGCACGTCGCCGTGCCACCTTGCCGTCGTTCCTGATGAGGTCCTTCCACTCGTCGGACTGGATGCCGATGGGCAAAGCGGAGAGCCCGATGGTGCGCCCGTCGTGCTGGACGCTGTCCATCTGGCTCTCGAGGCCCAGCACCTGCAGCAACGAGCGGCGGAAGTTGTGCAGGTGCCCGTGTGTCTGGAAGGCGAGCGCATCGGCCCCGAGCAGGCCGCGCAGCAGCTCCTCGCGTTCGGGCAGGATGCGGAAGACCTCCGAGGAGGGGAACGGGATGTGCAGGAAGAAGCCGATGCGGGCGTCCGGGGCGCCGTCGCGGATCATCTGCGGCACCAGCATCAGCTGGTAGTCGTGTGCCCAGATGAGATCGCCCTTCCGGGTGCGCGACAGGACAGCCTCGGCGAAGCGCTCGTTGGCAGCCCGGTAGGCGGCCCAGCTCTCAGGCACGAAGACCACCCGCGTGGGGAAGCCGTGGAGCAGCGGCCAGAGCGTATCGTTGGCGTAGCCCTCGTAGAAGGAGCGTGAGATCTTGGCCGGGATCTCCACCGCGACGTAACCGTGCTGTTCCTCCCACTCGCGCATGAGCCGGGCCCTGCCCTCGGGTTCACCCGGGAGCGCATCGCCCGGCCAGCCGAGCCACAGGCCGTGGGTCTGCTCCATCAGCGGCGCCATGGCCGCGACCAATCCACCGGATGACCGCTCGCCACGCCAGCGGCCGGAGACGCGCTTCGCGGTGAGCGGCAGCCGGTTCGAGACGACCAGCAACCGCTGTTTGCTACTCACCCTCCAAGCATACGCGTCGCCAGCAGGGGCGGCGGTCGGCGGTCAGCAGTCGGTCATCCAGGCCGTGACGTGATCGCGCACGACCAGACCCGGCTGCACGGTGATGTGCCGATCCGGGAGCTGTTCGCAGGCCCGGTCGGTCTCGGCACCATCCCATGTCCCGGCCTGCGTGTACTTGTACTCGAGTCGCTCTCCTCTCGGCAGCGGCACCGTGGCCCGCCGCAGGCGCTTCTCGTTCGGCGCCATCCAGACGGTGGCGGGGTCCCACACGGGCAGCGCCGTCTGGGGCGTGAAGCCCCCGGCGAGATAGACCTCGCCGGACCTGGCCGGGACGCGCACCTCGAACGTGACCGGCACCAGATCCAGTCGTGGCCCATCGACGAGGGGCAGGTCGGGACAGACGTCTACGCCGCCACGGACCCAGTGATCACCGGGGGTGCGCAGCCAGGCCGGGTCGTCAGCCCATCGCGCCTCCGCGAGGACGCGCTGACCACGGCTCAGCCGCGTCGAGACACGGGCCGCTGCGCGAGGGGCGGTCCGGACGGCCCGGGCATCGACGAGGCAGGGCGTGCCGGCCGGCGTCGCGGCGACGACGCTGATCTCTCGCCAGCCCACCCACGAGGGCAGCTCGACCGTCTCGATGCGCAGTCGCTTCACCTTGGGCACCGGCGTGGCGAAGACGTAGTCGAGCGTGCTGGCGGCATGCAGGTAGCGCTCGATATCGGCCATCAGTACCTCGCGCCCGTCCCGCAACGTGGCCCACACGCGATGATGCGCGGCGCCGGCCGGCCACTGGTCCACGGCGAGGCCCAGCTGGCCGACGGCCGCCGGCCGTTCGAGCGTGAGCCGGAAGGTCTGGGGCGGGTAGTCGCCCGCGACCCACGACCGCGACCCGCCGTCGATGGCGTTGCGGGGCGGCTGCCCCGGCGCCGAACGGGTGGCCGTGACCGAGGCCGAGCGCGCCACATCGGCACCTGCGACCGCATCGATGACGCATGGATCGGGCTGGTTGACCGGAGCGAGCGCCTCCAGCATCTGGGCCTCGTCATCAAGGAACGTCCAGGCTGCCCCGCCAAGGTCCTCGGGCCAGCTGTAGTAGCCCCAGTTGAGCCAGCCGTCGAAACCGACTTCGCATGAGTCGGCGATCCAGCGCTGGACGTTGGCGACCGCGCTGGCCGCGGTCGGCACGATGGCCGTGCCCACCCCCAGCTCGCCCATGACGATGGGCTTCCTGTCATAGCCGATCATGCCGAACGAGCGAGCCTGGTCGCGCGGACTCAGGCCCGTGTCGCCATAGGCGTGGAAGTCGAAGAAGTCGAGATCGGCGCGCTCGAGCATGGGCTTCGTATCCACGTACCACTCGGAACCGAAGTAGGGCGCGAACCAGCCCATCGTGACGAGGCCCTCCGGATCGTGTTCCGAGATGACCTCGCGCAGGCGGTCGATGAGGTAGACCAGGCCGTCGGCCACCATCCGGCGCTGTTGCCTGGGCCGCGAGAGGTCGTATCGCTCGCCGTTGGCCGTCTCCGCGAAGCCGGAGTCGAGCGACAGCGGCGGATGCTCGCGGAACAGCCATTGCTCGTTGGTGAGCTGCCAGCCGAGAACGGCCTCGAAGGGTGCGTTACGGTCGGCCAGCCCGGAGAGCAGGTCGTCCCAGAAGCGGGCCTTGGTCTCGACACCGGCGGTGTGCAGCCAGTCGGCGTTCTCACGGCGCGTGAACCCAGGATGGTGCTCCCCGAAGAGACCATCGAAGTACTCCCAGTAGCCGCCGTCATCCGGGATGGAGTTGGCCGTGAGCAGCAGGTAGATGCCGGTCTCCGCGGCGATGTGCATGACCTCGGTCATGTTGTCGAGGTACGCGGGCTGAAGGCCGCGCCCGCCTGGCATCCCGATGCAGTAGCGACCCACGCCGCAGGTGTCGAAGAAGATGCGCACGGTGTTGTAGCCGTGGTCGGCCAGGTTGGAGAAGGCCTCCCGCACGCGGGCCGGATCGAAGGTGGCGGTGGCGAACACGGCGTCCCGATAGGAGCCGTTCTCGTCCCGGACGAAGTCGATGTAGTTGACGCCGCGTGGCACGAACCGATCACCCGTGTCGGTACGGAAGAACTCGGCCACGCCGTCGGCCTGTCGGATCTTGATGCGAGGGATGGCGATGTCCGCTCCATCGGCCGCCATGATGGGCTGGCCCGTGGCGAGGAGCAGGAAGGCGAGCACGGCCACGAGGATGCGGGGGGGTCGCATCGAGACATCCTAGCGACGACATCGCCCCGTGGGTACCCTCGACACACATAGGCCGAACGGCCGCCCCGGAACGGACCGCCGTGCACTGGCGGGCTCCGCACCACACACATAGGGTGGGCCGCAGCATCGGTTCGCCCGTCACGGAGGTCCGGATGAAGCCACTCGAGGAGCCGTTCGCGTCGATCGTCGCCGGTCGGCCGGCAGAGATCGACCTGCGCGGGTTCAAGCTGCTGGGTGCCCGTCTCTTCACCAAGGACCTGGCCTTCCGCGACGACGAACGCGACGCCTTCGGCCTGCGGGGCATGCTGCCGGACCGCGTCCAGACCATCGAGGAGCAGGTCCAGCTCGAGTGGGAGCACGTCTCGCGCAAGGAGGACGCGCTCGAGAAGTACATCGGCCTGGCCGCGCTGCAGGACCGCAACGCGACCCTCTTCTACCGCCTTCTGGCTGACCATCTCGAAGAGCTCATGCCGGTGGTCTACACCCCCACCGTGGGCCAGGCCTGCCAGCAGTTCAGCCACATCATCCGGCGCACGCGCGGGATCTGGATCACGCCGGATGACATCGACCGCATCCCCCAGCTCCTGCGCAACTCGCCCTACGCGGACGTGCGCCTCATCGTCGTCACCGACAACGAGCGCATCCTGGGCCTCGGTGACCAGGGCGCCGGGGGCATGGGCATCCCCATCGGCAAGCTCGCGCTCTACTCCGCCGGTGGCGGCCTCCATCCCAGCCTGACCCTGCCCATCTCCCTGGACGTGGGCACGGACAACCGCACGCTGCTCAGGGACCCGCTGTACATGGGCTATCGGGCTCGGCGCCTCCGGGGGGCTGCCTATCGCGAGCTCATCGAGGCGTTCGTGCACGGCGTCGAAGAGGTCTGGCCCGGCTGCATCATCCAGTGGGAGGACTTCAAGGGCCCCAACGCGCTGCGCATCCTGGAGCGGTTCCGCGGCCATGTACCCAGCTTCAACGACGACATCCAGGGCACCGCGGCCGTGACCGTGGCCGGGCTCTACGCCGCGGCCAAGCGGCTGGGGCGGCCCATCACCGACCTGCGCTTCGTGCTGGCCGGTGCCGGCGCGGCCGGTATCGGCATCGCCCGTCTGCTGCGCCGTGCGCTCGAACACGAGGGCCTCACCAAGGCACAGATCGACCCGCGCCTGGCGCTGCTGGACTCCAAGGGCCTGGTGCACAGCGGACGGACCGACCTCGACGAGTTCAAGCAGGAGGTCGCGGTCTCCTGCGGAGCACGTCCACGAGCTGGGCCTGGCGCTCGAGGGTGACGACCACACGCGCCTGTGCGAGGTCATCAAGGCCGTGAAGCCGGACGTGCTCATCGGTACCACCGGCCAGCCAGGGTCGTTCGACGAGTGCGTCGTCCGGGCCATGTCCGAGGCCACCGACGAGCCCGTCATCTTCGCCCTCTCGAACCCCTCGAGCCGGGTGGAGGCCACGCCGGCGGACATCCTCGCCTGGTCTGAGGGCCGGGCGCTCATCGCCACCGGCAGCCCGTTCGCGCCGGTCTCGTGGAAGGGCGCTCCGCGCCCCGTCGGGCCAGGCCAACAACGTCTTCATCTTCCCCGGCGTGGGCCTGGGAGCCGTGGTGGCCGAGGCCACGCGTATCACCGAGGAGATGTTCCTGGTGGCCGCGCGCACCCTGGCCGAGCAGGTCGATGAGGAACGGCTGGCGGCCGGTGCGCTGTACCCGCCGGTCCAGTCGCTCGCGGAGATCTCACGCGAGGTGGCGCTGGCGGTGGCGCGCGAGGCCGTGCGCTCGGGCGTGGCGCGAGTGGGCGCGGGCACCGACCTGGAGACCGTGGTCGACGAGGCCATGTGGTGGCCCTCGTACGTGCCCTACATCAAGTCACGCGCGGCCGTCCGCCGCGACGAGATCTACGCCGCGCACGAGGCGCTCAACGGCAGCTGAGCTGCGAGCGCGAGCTTCAGGGGCACCGATCGAGGTCGCGCCACTTCTCGATGGTGTCGACGACCTCCATGGTGCCGCCCGCGCTGTACTCGACGCGTCAGCGTGCGGTTGGCGATCTCGCCGCAGCCGGCGTCCTTCTCCACCGCCTCCCATGAGCCACGGGCGTACTTGTACTCGAGCGTTCGTGGCATCCTCGAACGGGAGCGTGATGGCCCAGGTCGTGTCGTCCACACGCGTCATGGGGTCGCCGCCGGGGCTCCAGCCCTGGAAGCCGCCGGCGATGTAGATGGTGTCGTCGGGCGTGGTGTAGTCCGGGCACGGTCAGGTGAAGGTCACCTCGACCATGCGCTCCTCGGCGGTGATCTCCATCGCCGCAGACGGCTCCGAGAGGTTGTAGCCGGTGTCCTGGGCCACGATCGCATAGCGGTACGACGTGCCGCTCTCCACCGTGGCGTCGAGGTAGACCTCCACCTCGGTGGCGATCGATCGATCTCCAGGTCTCCTCGCCTGGCGCACCGCGGAGGATGAGGTAGCGATGGATGTCGTCGGTGTCCGCAGGGCGCCCACCGGAAGCGGACACGCTCGCCGGAGACATCGAGCAGCTCCGGTGTCCCGGGGCTGGCGGTGGATCGACGGTCCTCGCCGGGCACCGCCTCGATGCGCGCTACGCGGAGCGCAGACTGCCACGTTTCGACCGCCATCGGTGGAGGCCCTCGCGACCGGCGCTGACACAGACCGGCCTCCTCGGGCTGGACGAAGCCGCGGAAGCGGCGCACCGGCGCCGTCGGTCTCGATGGCGGTGGCCGGACTCCAGCGTCCACGCTTCGCCACCGATGGCGCTGATCTGTGCGGGTGCGATGCCGACCTCGACGAGGACGCCCTCGGCCACCTGGCGCCCTCGGCGCTACCGGCATCGATAGCACCTCGACCTCGACCGCGCCATCGATGGCGGAGAGTGGCCGCTCGACGGAGTCGACGACATCACCGGCGTCGTTGACGACTCCGCGCAGCATCGATCGGTGATGGTCAGCTGGGGGACCGCTGCGGCCTCGGACGAGCGAGCCGAGACGTTGCCGCGCTCGTCGAGTGCGACGACGACGTAGTGATAGGGCACGCCGTCGCGCACCGCCGTCGTCGCATGAACGTGGTCGCGGTGCTCGCCGACGGTCTCGTAGCCGCCGCCACGAGACGATGCGAGCGCAGCACGCGGTAGCTGCTGGCGTCCTCGGACGGCTCCCACGCGAGCTCCACCGCCCGGGACCGGCGACCGCCTCGAGCGCAGGTCGGGGCGTCAGGGGCAAGCAGGTCGGCCGTCGGGCCCGACGACCAGCACGGCGACCGAGCGCGGCTCCAGCGGCACGGTCGAGGAGTCCGCCCGTGGGCGCCAACGGCGCATCGACGCCGCCGAGCGCATCGACGAGCACGGTGCCATCGGGGATGCGTCCGGCCACTGGGACCTCGAGCGTCGCGCTCGCGATCGGAGAGGTTGAGCGCGATCACGGCCGCGGCCGTCGGCGAGCGGCGCAGGTAGGCGAGGGTGCCAGCACCGTCGTCGGCGAGCAGGAACTCGAGGTCGCCCTCGCGCGATCGCCTCGTGCGAGGCACGCAGACGTGCCAGCGTGCGGTACCACTCGCGCAGCTCGAGGTCCTCCGCTGCCCCATGGGTACGGTCGCCGGTCATCGGGGTCATCGAAGCCGGTGAGACCGACCTCGTCGCCGTAGTAGATCGAGGCCATGCCCGGGAAGGTCAGCTGGACCGCCGCCACCAGCCGCAGCGGCGAGCCTTGCCTCGGCCAGCGCGTCGGGCTCGGTCTTGGCGGTGTCGTTGTCCTCGCCCGGTGTCAGCGTCCACAGGATGCGCGCCGTGTCATGGCTGTCGACGAGGTTCATCAGAGCGCCTGGTAGGCGGGCTCGGGATAGTCCTCGCGCACAGCCAGCATGGCGTTGGCGAAGCCGACTGGCGTGAGCGCCTCGAGCGAGCCGTCCGGGTCCGGATGTGGCCCCGTTGACCAGCGCGATGATGGCCCGGCGGAAGCGATAGTTCATGGTCGAGTCGGCCTGGTCACCCAGCAGCCAGGGCGTGGTGTCGCTGCCACTGTTCGGCGATGACGACGGCCTCGGGGTCGGCCGCCTTGGCCGCATCGCGGATAGCCGCCTGGAACTCGTGGCTCATGGAGTCGGCGACATCCAGACGCCAGCCGGCGGTGCCACGGTCGATCCAGGTCTCGACCACGCCGTCCTCGCCTACGAAGAGCTCGTTGACGGGCTCGATCTCGTTGAGCTCGGGGATGGAGTCGAAGTTCCACCAGCTGTCGTAGTAGGTGTCGTCGCCGCCGACCTCGGTGGGAGCACACGGCTCGGGCTGGCCCGGACCGGGTGGGCGGAAGGTGAACCAGTCGCGGTAGGGCGAGTCGGCCGATTCGCAGGCGCCCACGGCCTCGTAGTGGCCGAAGCGGTCGAACCAGGGCGAGTCGGCGGAGACGTGGTTGAAGACGCCGTCGAGCACGACCCGGATACCTCTGCGCCTCGGCCTCGGCGATGAGCGTCGTCGAACTCCTCGGCGGTGCCCAGGTCCGGGATCGACGAAGAAGTAGTCGGATGTGTCGTAGCGGTGGTTCGAGGGCGCCGCGAAGATGGGGTTGAGGTAGAGCACGCGTGACGCCCAGGTCGGCCAGCCCGTCGAGCGCCTCGGTCACGCCCGCGAGGTCGCCGCCGAAGAAGTCGCGGTTGTAGGCCTGCTCGTCACAGGGCTCGGGCTTGTAGTCGCGGCAGTAGGCCTCGGGCAGCTCGTCCCAGGCCTTGTTCGTGATGGGGACGCCATGGACCTCGCCGTGACGGTAGACCTCAGCCCCCGACGGTCCCGGTGTGGCGTCGGGCGAGGGATCGTTCGTGGGATCAGCGTTCGCGGAAACGGTCCGGGAAGACCTGGTACACCACCGAGCCCGGGAGCCCACGCGGGCGTCTCGAAAGCGGGGTCGTAGACGGTGATCTGCCACGGGTCCGCGACCACACCGGAGCGGCCGATGCGACCGGTACCACCATCGCCCGCGCGGTCGTCGGAGAGCACGCGCGAGGACTGGCCGTCCTGGGCCACGATGGAGTAGTCGATGATGGCCGGCTGCGTGCGCCGGTCTCCACCACGGCCTCCCAGTAGTCGTAGCCGACATCGCCCGCCCTCGGGGTCGGTCGCGGCCAGCTCCATGGGCTGGGCCCAGGACTCGCCCGTCAGGCGGTCGGCCAGGCGCAGCTGCGCGCCTGAGAGGTCACCGGCGGCGGCGCGCAGGCGGATGCGCACGTCGCGTCCCGGCGGGCACCGCTCCGCCGGGCGCGCGATACAGATCGTCACGACTGTCGTGCTGCAGATCGGCCTGGCGGATGGAGCCGTCGACCGCAGGCCGACGTCGTCATCGGCGAGGGCCGGGAGCGACGGTGCCCAGGGCAAGGACGCCGATGAGGACGGCAGCGGACAGCTTGTGCATGTTCGAGCCGACGTGGCGTCGCGGCGGCTAGCCCTTGATGCCGCCCAGCGTCAGGCCGGAGACGAGGTACTTCGAGATGTAGACGAAGAGGATGACGATGGGGATGCTGACGATGATCGAGGCTGCGGAGAGGTCCGCCCACTGCGTCTGGAACTGGGCCTGGAAGCGCTGGATGCCCAGCGGCCAGGTGAGCAGCGCCTCGCTGACCGCCGATGAGGACACGAGCCATGAAGAACTCGCCCCAGGCCGCCAGGAAGTTGAGCAGGAAGACGATGGCCAGCGCCGGCATCGAGAGCGGCAGGAGCACCTGGCAGAAGGCCTGGAACTCGGTACAGCCGTCGATCTTGGCGGCCTCTTCCAGGTCGAACGGGATGGTGTCGTAGTAGCCCTTGAGGATCCAGATGGAGAACGGCACGGCCGTGACCGCGTAGGCGAAGACGAGGCCCTGGTACGAGTTCACCAGGCCGATCTGCACGTAGATGATGAAGATCGGGACCAGCAGCATGATGCCCGGGATGAGCTGGGTGGCGAACAGGAAGGTCAGCCCGCCATTGCGCCCACGGAACTTGTAGCGACTGAAGCCGTAGGCGCTGCTGGCCGCGATGATGAGGCCGATGGTCGCCGTGCCGACGGTGATGATGAGGCTGTTGAAGAGCCAGTTGAGCAGGTTCGTATCGAAGAGCACGCGCGCAGTAGGCGTCGAGGGTGGCGCCCTCGGGGATGATCGCGAGCGACGGGTTGAGGATGGTCTGACCCGGCCGCAGCGAGGTGCTGAAGACACGGACCACGGGGAAGACCACGATGATGGTGGTGATGATGAGCACGAGGTGGATGAGCGCTCGCTTGAGGCGCGAATCCTGGCCTCGCCCACGCGGTTGCGTGAGCCAGGAGCGCATGCCGGTCGCGGAGGGGCGCCCGGCCTGCGCCACCATGCTGGACTGTCCGGGTCGTCATCGGTCGATCCTCCTCATGACTCGTAGTTGCCCTTCAGGATGCTCGGTCTGCCTCACGTACCAGATGGTGAAGGCCAGCAGGATGCCGAAGATGACGAAGGCGAAGGCGGCCGCGAATCCGAAGCGACTGAACTTGAAGGCCGCGCGATAGAGCGCGGTGACGAGGATGTCGCTGGTCTCCAGCTCGTTCTGGTTGATGAAGAAGGGCACGTTGATGTTGTTGAAGGTGAGGAACACGCCCAGCAGGACGGCCGGGATGAGCACCGGACGCAGCAGGGGCAGGGTGATGCTGAAGAACTGCTGGCGGCCGGAGGCGCCATCGATCTCCGAGGCCTCGTAGTAGTCCTGTGAGATCGACTGCAGGCCGCCGAGGGTGATGACCATCATGAACGGCACGCCCAGCCAGACGTTGGTGATGATCATGGCCAGGAAGTTCATGGTCGGGTCGCTCAGCCACTGCTGCGGCGGTATGCCGAAGAGGCCGATGACCTGGTTCACGGCACCGAACTGGAAGTTGTACTCGGTCCGCCAGATCTGCAGCGAGATGAAGACCGGGATGGCCCAGGGCAGGATGAGCAGGGCACGGTAGATGCGTGCGGCCGCGCAGCTTGCGGTTGAGCATCAGCGCCAGCAGGATGCCCAGCATGACGTGGAAGAAGATGCAGACGACGGTCCAGATGAGCGTCTGCGTGAGGAGCTGCCAGAAGCCGGTCTGCTTGAGCACCGGCTTGGTGAAGACGTCGATGTAGTTCTGGAGGCCGATGAAGATGTCCTTCTCCGCACCCCACGGCTCCAGGGGCGTGCTCTCCATGGTGAGACCGAAGAAGAGGCCGGGGTCCACGAAGTTGCGGATGTTCATCTTCGTGAACGAAAGGCTGAACTCGTAGTAGAGCGGGTAGACGTAGAGGATGGCGATGCCCACGATGGCCGGCGCCAGCAGCATGGTGGTCAGGGCCAGCCGCTTGGACTCGTCGCGCTGCGCGCACCATGAACCAGTAGAGGCGCCGAGGATGGCGCCGATCACGCCGAGCGCAAAGACGACCTGGATCAGGAGATCGACCGTCAGCTCGTTGTTGTAGACGAGGAAGAGCCCGACCACGACGAGGGGCAGAGCGATGGCGATGGCCGAGCTGCGCGTGTCCTCGCGCCTGGCCATGAGCAGCAGGTAGAGCACCGCCTCCATGGCACGATGGCGAGGATGATCCAGAAGAGCGAGACGGCGACTTCGCTCAGCGCCGTGAAGGCCTGTTCGAAGTCGAATGAATCGATGCAGCTCGTTCATCGTTTCCTCTCGAGCCACGTGACGTCGCCACTCGCGTGGCAGGTTGCAGAGATAGTAGCGGGACCCCAGCCGGCTGACCGGGGTCCCGCGCCATCGACTCAGCCGATGGTCAGGCTCACTCGGCGGCGCACTCGCCTCCGGGTGCCACGCCGACGTCAGCGGACGCCTGCATGTTGGCCGCGATGGCCGCCGGGTCGGATGGCACTCGTTGGCGAAGAGGTTGCGCACTCCAGCGGTCATCGAGTCGAAGACACAGCGCATCTCGAGGTTCGTGGGCTGGGCGATGCCGCTTCTGGACGGCCCGGCCGAACCGGCGAGGAGGGCATCCTCGGTGACCAGCGGGTCGTTGATGGCCTCGAGGTTGCCGGCAGCCGCCGGAGCTGCTCGACCTGGGCTTGAGCTGGTTGTCGGTGTTGGTGACGCACTGGATGAAGTCACCGACGACGGCCGCTGTGGCCTCGTCGGCAACCGCGTCAGCTGGACGACCATGAGGAACTTGCCTGCGGTGTAGGGCTTGGGCCATTCGTCACCGACGATCTCGGGGATGGGGCCCAGGCCCAGGCTGTCGCCGAAGGTCTCAGCATAGGTGCCGAGGGCCCAGTCGCCGTTGACGATCATGGCCGCGTCGCCCTGCGAGAACAGGCCATCGGCGACGTTGTAGTCAGCCTCGGCCGGCATCACGCCGTCGGCGTACTTGAGGTCGTGCAGGAACTGCAGCGCACCGACCATGGCCTCGGTGTCGAGCGTGGGGGTGACGCCGTCCTCGGCGAAGACGGAGCCGCCGAAGCCGCCCAGGAACGGGACCAGCCAGAACGACTCGGTCTGGTTGAAGACGAGGCCGTACTTGTTGTTGGCCGCGTCCGTGTTCTCCTGCGCGATGGCGATCATCTCGTCACTGTTGGCCGGGCCCTCGGGCACGAGGTCCTTGTTCCAGTACAGCATCAGGTGGTTGCCGAAGGAGGCAGGGACGCCCCACAGCTCGCCGTCGATGGTCACAGCTTCCAGGGCGTTGGGCAGGTAAACGCTGGTGTCGATGAGACCATCGAGCGGAGCGATGGTGCCCGAGGCGGTGAACGGGCCGACGTGGTCGGCGACGGTCCACAGGATGTCCGGCGCGCCGCCGGCAAGACTGGAGGTCAGGAAGTCCTCGCGCAGGGTTTCGACCTGCTTGTTCACGACGGTGATGTTGACGTCGGGGTTGGCCTCGCAGTACGCGGCCGCGAGGCCCTCGACGTACTGGAAGGCACCCTCGGCCTCGCCCTCGGCGGTCCAGAGGGTGAGATCGGTCTGCGCGGCGACGGGAGCGACGGCTCCGGCGACCATCGCGAGCGACCCGGCAAGCGCCAGGGCCTTGAATCGGTTGGACATCGTTAGATGTGTCCTCCTCCTGTGGCCACCGAACTGGCGGTGGCTCGTATCGGTTCACCGGTCACGGAGGCACACCCCCGGCTGACTGGCGACACGATGGTACGCCGCCTTCACAGAACGGGCCACCGGTATCGTCATGAGCGCATCCGAGTACTGTGCGCGCTCGCGCTGTCGGGCCGGTCTCCGGGCGGGTAGGATGCGCGCGCCATGACCGAACGCCGCATCACCCTCAGCCTTGTCCTGCACAACCACCAGCCCGTGGGCAACTTCGGCTTCGTCTTCGAGGAGAACTACCAGAAGGCCTACGGGCCCATGCTCGGCGCCCTCGAGCGACACCCCGGCGTGCGCCTGGGACTGCACTACACCGGTCCCCTGCTCGACTGGTTCAAGGCCGAGCGGCCGGAGGTCATCGAGCGCCTGCGCGCACTGGTCGAGCGCGACCAGGTGGAGGTCCTCGGCGGCGGCTACTACGAGCCGGTGCTGGCTTCGCTGCCCGAGGAAGACCGGGTGGGACAGCTGGCCAAGATGGCCGACGAGATCGAGTCGCTCGTGGGTCGGCGCCCCGGCGGGGCCTGGCTGGCCGAGCGCGTATGGGAGCCGGACGTGCCCAAGGCCCTGGCCAAGGCCGGCTACGACTACACCATCGTCGACGACGCCCACTTCCGGGCCGCGGCCATCCCGCAGGAACTGCACTGGGGTCCCTACTCCACCGATGACCAGGGCTACCGCGTCATCGTCTACGGCTCCGAGCAGGGCTTGCGCTACCGCATCCCCTTCCGGCCGGTCGAAGAGGTCATCGAGTACCTGCGAGAGCACGCCACCGAGGACGGCGCGCTCGTGGGCATGATGGGTGACGACGGCGAGAAGTTCGGCACCTGGCCCGGCACCTGGGACCTCTGTTTCGGTGAGCAGCAGTGGGTCGAGCGCTTCTTCAGCGCGCTCGAGCAGAACAGCCAGTGGCTGCACACGCTCCGGCCCGGGGAGGCGCTCGAGTCACACCCGCCCATCGGCCGCGTCTATCTGCCCACCGGTTCCTACGCCGAGATGGGCGAGTGGTCGCTGCCGGTACAGGCACGGCGCGAGTTCGTGGCCCTGCACCACGCCGCGGTCGAGCGCGGCGCCCCGGAGGCTCGCTGGATGCGCGGCGGCTTCTGGCGCTCCTTCCAGGTCAACTATCGCGAGATCAACGACCTCCACAAGCAGATGCTGCGCGTCTCGCGCAAGGTGGAGGCGCTGGAGGCGGCCGGCATCGACGAGACGCGGCTGGCGCGCATCCGCGACCACCTCTACCAGGGGCAGTCCAACGACTGCTACTGGCACGGGCTCTTCGGAGGCATCTACATCTCGCACATGCGCCTGGCCACGCTCGAGCACCTCATCGCGGCCGAGGATGCCGCCGATCGCGCCATCGGCCTGGCCGGCGTGACCATCGAGACCGCCGACCTCGACGTCGATGGCTTCGACGAGCTGCTCGTGACCGCGCCCGGCCAGGTCGTGGTCATCAAGCCCGACGAGGGTGGCGGCATCGGCTCGTGGGACGCGCGCGCGACGCGGCACGCCCTGGCCTCGGTCATGCGCCGACGAGAGGAGGCCTACCACGACACGCTGCGCGAGGCCGACTCCGGCGCGATGGAGCAGCAGGAGGCTGGCGAAGGCGCCGTCTCGATCCACGACCTGGTCAAGGTCAACGAGCCCGGCATGAGCCAGCGCCTCTGGTATGACGCCTACGAGCGCCGCTCGGGCCTGGTGCACCTGATGCCGATGGGCACGACCGCGGAGGCGTTCGAGCAGGCCACGTTCGACGAGCTGGGCGACTTCGTCTCCGGCGAGTTCACCGTCGTGCAGGCCGGTGGCGACCAGGTCGTCCTCGAACGCGACGGCGGGATCCTGCGTGCGGACGGCTCGTGTGCGCCCCTGCGTGTGCGCAAGGAGCACACGTTCGGAGCCGACCGGCGCACGCCCACGCTCGACCTGCGGGTGGAGGTCAGCAACACCGGCGACGAGCCGATCGAGGCACTGCTGGGCGTGGAGTGGAACCTGAACATGCTCGGTGGCGGCGGCAACCCGTCAGCCTGGTACAAGGTCGGTGGCGAGACCGCCGGCTTCGACCAGCGCAAGATCGTGGACTCGACCGACCACGTGGGCCTGGGCAACGACTACATCGGGGTGGAGCTGGAGTCGCGCCCGACACCGCCCGCGGCCGCCTGGTGGTGGTCCATCGACACGATGTCCCTGTCCGAGAGCGGCTTCGAGGCCAATCACCAGGGTGGCTCGCTGCTGTTCAGCTGGCCGATCACGCTGGCCCCGGGGGAGCGCACCGTGGTGTCGATGGACAGCCTCATCCGCTCGAGCCGCGACCGAGCCGAAGAAGAGGGCCTCTAGCCTCGAGCGACCTCGCAGCGACGAGGCTGGTCTCCGCTGCCGCCTTGCCGCTCAGCGGCTGGCCTTCGTTGGCTTGCCGCTCAGCGGCTGATCGCAACCCCTCGGGTAGCTGGCCTTCGTTGGCTTGCCGCTCAGCGGCTGATCGCAACCCCTCGGGTAGCTGGCCTTCGTTGGCTTGCCGCTCAGCGGCTGATCGCAACCCCTCGGGTAGCTGGCCTTCGTTGGCTTGCCGCTCAGCGGCTGATCGCAACCCCTCGGGTAGCTGGCCTTCGTTGGCTTGCCGCTCAGCGGCTGACCTCGGCCCATCTGCCGGCCCGACACCTCGAAGTTGCCGGCAAGTGGCACGTCCGTGCATCTCTTACCGCTCATCGGCCGTCAAGCGACCCTATGCGGTCGCAATGGTCGTGTACTGCCGCTCGCCGGCAGCGCTCGCCGACAACGCCCTCCAGCAACGCTCGCCGGCAACCCGAGCCGCCATCGCCAGCCGGCCCGGACGTCGCTCTCGGCCAAGCGCCCATGCGCAAAGGGGCACAGGCTGTGGGAGCGCTTGCAGCGCCTGACAGACTTCTTCGACCACCAGTGAATCACTTGGGGCTTCGAGATCCGTCTGTATGACATGAGCGCAGTGCCAGAGATGGCTGAGCAGGACCTGAGCGCGATGGTCGCCTCCGCGGTAGCCGGCGACGAGTACGCCTTCGCGCGCATCGTGGCCGCGTACCACGAGGACATGCGCCGGGTCTGCTCGTTCGTGACGCGCGACGACGCGCTCGCGGAGGATGCCGTCCAGGCCGCCTGGTCGATCATCTGGCGCAAGCTTGGTTCGCTGAAGCAGCCCGCGAGGCTGCGACCCTGGCTCGTCTCGGTGGCCGTGAACCAGGCCAAGGACATGCTGCGACGACGCAAACGTGGCGCCGAGATCGAACTGATCGCCAGCGCTCGCCACGTGACCGCCGGGTTCGACCCCGCGACCGGCGTGGACTCCCTCGACCTCCTCGCCGCCATGGACCGCCTGGATCCCGATGACCGGGCACTGATCGCCATGCGCTACGTGGTCGGCTTCGATGCCACCGAACTCTCGGCCGCGATCGGGCTCAGCCCGCCGGGCACCAGAGCCCGGCTTGCCCGTATCCTCGCGCGCCTCCGGCAGGAGCTCAGCGATGAATGACCTGATGCAACCCGATGACTTCGAGCGCCAAGTCGCAGACGTCGCCCAGCGCGTGGTGGGCCCGCCACGCACGGTCGACGCCCTGGCGATCGCGCGCCAAGCAACCACCGATCCCCCCAAACGGAGGTTCCCATCCATGTTCAGCGCACTCAAGTTCGTCGCGGCGAGCGCCATCGTCGCGCTCTTCGGAGCATTCCTGCTATCGGGCATCCTGCCCTCGGGTTCGCAAGACGAGGCGGCGCCGGCCGCCCAGACCGCCGAGCCGACCACGGAGCTGCTGACCGGCTGGGTCAACACCGAGGGAACGGATCGTCCGGCCTTCGAGACCCGCATGGTCGTGACGCTGCTTGACGCCTCCAACCCCGGCGACGACCCCGTGCCACTCGGCGAGTTCATCCTGGAATCTGCCGAGAGACTCGAGGCTCACGCCTTCGCCATCGAGTACGACCCCGACCAGATCGACGAAGACGGGACCTACCTGGTCGACATGCGCCTCGAGCAACCGGTCAGCGGCCAGGTCATCTCCAGGGCTGAGGCTCCGGTCCCGGTCATCACCCACGGCCATCCGACGGAAGATGTCGAGATCAAGCTCGTAGTCGTTGACGACCCGGGTCCGATCGGGCTGGTCGCCGGCGTCGTCATGGCCGACGCGGGCATCGCCGATCCGGACGGCCCGGCGCGACTCGTGATCTCGCTGGTCGAGGACGGTGACGACGACCCTGGGACGGCTCCGCTGGGCGAGTGGCTCGCCGAGAGCACCACCCGGCTGCGGCCACCGCGCTCGTTCTCGCTGGGCTACGACACCGAGGCCATCGACCCGAACGGTACGTACCTCCTGCAGGCACGCCTCGAGGATGTCGAGACCGGAGCACTGCTCGCGACCGGGAGCGAGTCGATCGCCGATCTCGGCGACGGTGAGAGCATCACCGTCCGTCTGTCTGCGCCCGCCGAGTAGGTCACGTCAGGCAAACGAAGACGAAGTCATGGACCGCCGCCGAGGGGCGGCGGTCCATGATGTCTGTGAGGTATAATTCGGCGAGGAATGTTTGATTTAAAAGCCTGTCTGCGCCCGCCGAGTAGGTCACGTCAGGCAAACGAAGACGAGGTCATGGACCGCCGCCGAGGGGTGGCGGTCCATCCATGTCTGCCGAGGTCTAGATCTCGGCGAGGGCGGCGAAGGTGTCCTTGAGCTTGGGGTAGAGCGAGCGGTAGACCTCGTAGGCCGCGTCGTAGGCACCGGCGTTCTCGCCGGGTGCGGTGGTGTCGGTGACCTCGACCATGGCCTCGCAGGCTTCGCCCACCGTGTCGAACCAGCCGGCTCCCACCGCGGCCAGGATGGCGCCGCCAGTGGCCACCCCCTCAGCCGTGCGCGTCAGCGACAGGGGCACGCCCAGCACGTCCGCGATGATCTGCCGCCACAGCGGCGAGTTGGTGCCGCCCCCGGAGGCCCGCAGCTCAAGGAGCGGATCGGGCGCGGTCTCGCTGACCAGCTCGAACACGTCACGCAACGAGAAGGCCACGCCCTCCAACACGGCCCGCACCATGTGTCCCAGCCCATGGCGCACGGTCAGGCCGATGAAGGCACCGCGCGCCAGCGGGTCGGGATAGGGCGCACGCTCGCCCGACAGGTAGGGCAGGAAGATGAGGCCCTCGGAGCCCGGCGGCACCTCCGCCGCCAGCGCCGTCAGCGCATCCCAGCCGGTCTCGGGTGCGAGCTCATCACGAAGCCACTTGAGCGAACCGGCCGCGGACATCGTGACGCCCATGAGGTGCCACGCTCCGGGGACGGCATGGCAGAACGCCTGGAGCCGTCCTTCGGGCTCGATGGACGGTCCCGCGGTGGGCACGAAGATGACGCCGCTGGTGCCCACCGACATGGCCGCGATGCCGGGCACCACCGCACCCATGCCCACGGCGTTGGCGGCCTGGTCGCCGGCACCGCCCACCACCGGGGTGCCCGCGCGCAAGCCCGTCGCGGCGGCGGCCGCCTCGGTCACCACGCCCACGACTTCGGGGCCCTCGACGGTGCGAGGCAGCATCGCGCGATCGATCCCCAGCGCGGCCACGATCTCGTCGGACCAGGTCCGCGACTGGAGGTCGAAGAGCACCGTGCCGGCACCGTCGTTGACGTCAAGCGCGTGCTCGCCGGTGAGCATGAAGCGGACGTAGTCCTTGGGCAGCAGCAGGTGGCGCGCGCGGGCCCAGCTCTCCGGCTCGTGCTCGCGGACCCACAGCATCTTGGTGGCCGTGAAGCTCACCAGCGCATCGTTGCCGGTGACGGCGATGAACCGCTCACGCCCCACAGCGTCGAGCATCGCTTCACCCTGCGCCGCGGTGCGGCCGTCGTTCCAGAGGATGGCGGGCCGGATGACCTGGTCGTCTTCGTCGAGCAGGACCATGCCGTGCATCTGGCCGCCGGCGCCCACGGCCACGACGTCGTCGGCTGATCGCCCGGACGCGTCCAGGACCTCAGCGATCGTGCTCTGGGCAGCCTCCCACCACAGTGAGGGATCTTGCTCAGCCCACAGCGGGAAGGGCGTCTCGAAGTCGTACTCAGCGGCAGCGATGGCAACGACCGTGCCGTCGCGCTCCATGAGCATGGCCTTGGTCCCGGTGGTCGAGACGTCGAGGCCGAGGACGAGTGAGGCTGCGGTCACGGTATTCCTTCCTTGTCAGTGCTGGCGGCGCGCTAGCGGTCGAGCTCGCTCGAGAGCACCAGGCCCTCGGCTGTGGCCTCATCGACGAGGTGGACACCCCAGTCCTCGTGGTGCTCGGCGGCGTCACCCGGTTCGAGGTCGGTCAGCGGGCCCAGCGTCTCGAGCTCGGTGAAGTCCCCGTGGGAGTAGATCTGGCCCGAAGCGCCCATGTCGGCATAGTCACGATCCTCGTCGTGTGCGGCGTACTTCACCAGCAGCAGGCCATCGCGGTAGTGCGCCACCCAGCCACGTCGCATCGAGGTACCCACCTTGAAGGGCACGCTGAAGGGACCGTCAGCCATCACCGCCGAGCACACCTCGAGGGCGCCATCGTGGACGACGTAGCGCACATCGTCGTTGCGCGAGTACGACCAGAGCACGATGTTGCGCTGGCCCTGGAACCCGCCCTCGTCGAAGTCCTCCGTGAGCACCGGCAGGAACGCGCGGCCCAGCGGCTTCATCATGGTGATGGCCCAGGCCGCGAGGCGCTGCGGATGCTCGGCGCGGTTGACCACGCGGTAGTCGAACGAGAAGCGCTCAGGCCCGGTGACGCGGATCTCGATCTCGCGGTGGGTCTCCGAGACCGGGTCCGGCCGGGTCACGAGGCGCACGCCATCGACGATCTCCTCCACGCCCACCGGATCGTCGTCAGGCCGGTAGGTGAAGCGCGGATCCTCTGGCGCCGCCCACAGCCGCGAGCCGCCCCGCAGGTGGAAGTCGCCTGATCCTGGGCACGGCAGCGTCATCTCGGGCAGCTCGACGAGGTGGTTGCGATCATCCTCAGTGAGCAGTCCCAGCACGCGCGGACCGACCGAGGTGGTGACCATCAGCCGGATACGCTCCGGCTGCGATCTGGATCGCCTCGTGGCCGGCGTAGCGGGTCGTGGTGATGGGCATCGGCTTGTGATCCTCTCCTCCGCTGTTGGAGACCGATGCTAGCGAACGCGGCGGCTCTTCACCGGCATCTCTGGCAGCACGACGACCCTCATCCCAGGGCCAGGTTCGCATGGACCCAGGACACCGGCGGCAGCTGCAGGCGCAGGACCGCGCCATCGCTGCCATCGAGTGGTGATGGGCTGACCCGATCGGGGTGCTCCATGACGTTGGTCGCATGGACGTCCGGACCGGCCAGGACGTCGGCCTCGAGCAGCTCGACCGTTCGGTCGTCGGCCAGGTCCAGAAGCAGCTCCACGGACTGGCTGGGGTGGCGGTTGACCGCGAAGAGCGACGCGTGCGTACCGTCTGACACGGTCGCCACCGCGTCGATGGCGCAGACCTCGCCGTGCGTCGGCGTGGCCAGCGTGGGCCCTTCGATGGAAAGTGGCACGGACTCGCCGCGAGCATTGCGCGCGGTGGCAGCAAAGGGGTAGAAGGTCGCCTCGCGCCAGGCCGGCCCACCCGGCTCGGTCTTGATGGGAGCGATGACGTTGACCAGCTGCGCGAGGCAGGCCGAGCCCACGCGATCGGCATGACGCAGCATGGTGATGAGCAGCCCGCCGATCACCACCGCGTCCGCGAGCGTGTAGGCGTCCTCGCACAATCGGGGCGCTGTTGGCCAGCCCTGCGGCTGGAACGACGCCTGATGTCGGCGCAGGTACCACACGTTCCACTCGTCGAGCGAGAGCCGGATGCGTTCGTGTCCCCCGGCGCGGTCGACGACGTCGTCAGCGATGCCGGCAATCGTCTCGATGAGGCGCTCGAGGGCTACGCCGGAGGCCAGGAAGTCGGCCAGATCGCTCACCCTCCTCGTAGTAGGCGTGCACGGAGATCTCGTCGACGAGGTCCCGGCAACATTCGAGCACCGTCCGCTCCCATGCCCCGAACGTGGGCATCGAGGCAGCCGAGCTGCCGGCCACGACGAGGTGCAGGTCCGGGTCCATCTGGCGCATGCCCCGCGCGGTCTCCGCTGCCAGCCGCCCGTACTCGTGAGCCGTCTTGTGGCCCAGCTGCCAGGGACCGTCAAGCTCGTTGCCCAGGCACCACGTGCGGATGCCGTACGGCTCCAACGCGCCGTGGCTTACGCGCCGATCCGAGAGCGTCGTGCCCCCGGGATGGTTGGCGTACTCCAGCAGGTCGAGCGCCTCGGCGATCCCGCGGGTGCCGAGGTTGAGCGTGATCATCGGCTCCACGCCGGCGACTCGCGTCCAACGCATGAACTCGCCGAGGCCGAACTCGTTCGGTCTCGCGGCTGTGCCAGGCGAGGTCGAGCCGCGTGGGGCGCTCGGTGGCCGGCCCCACCCCATCCTCCCAGCGATAGCCCGAGACGAAGTTGCCGCCGGGATAGCGGACCTGCGTCACGCCCAGCTCGGCCACGAGATCGAGCACGTCGGACCGGAAGCCGTCCGTGTCGGCAGACGGATGGCCAGGCTCGTAGATGCCGCTGTAGACAGCACGACCCATGTGCTCCACGAAGGAGCCGAAGAGCCTCGGGTCGACCGGCCCGATGGCCTTGCCCAGATCGAGCGTCGTATGTGCCTGCAGCATCGAGCGGGCGGGCGCTAGGAGACGTCGACGGCGGTGAGATACCGCGAGCGCTGGCGGGTGACGATGGGCTCGCCGGTCACGGAAAGCGTGGCCTCCAGCGGTAGGTCGGCCGAGGAGGTACCCACCATCAGGCGGAACTCGCCAGGCTCGATCAACCACTGACCGGGCACGTCCACGTAGGCGAGCTGCTCCGCCGCCAGGCTGAACGTCACGCTCCTGCTCTGGCCAGGCTCCAGGTCGACGCGCGCGAAGCCCCGCAGCTCCTTCACCGGCCGCGTAAGGCTTGCCGCCACGTCGCGCACGTAGAGCTGGAGGACCTCGTCGCCCGCGCGATCGCCCAGGTTGCGCACGGTGACGCTGACCGCGACCTCGCCCTCGGCCGTGATCTCGGTGGCGTCGAGACGCAGGTCGGAGAGCTCGAAGCTGGTATAGCTGCGGCCGAAGCCGAAGGGCCACAGCGGCAGGTTGGAGCCATCCACGTACTCGATGTTCCAGTTGCTGTGTCCGCCGGTAGGCCGGTGCGAGTAGTAGACCGGCAGCTGCCCTGCGGACCGCGGCACGCTGATGGGCAACTTGCCACCTGGGTTGGCCACACCGGTCAGGACATCGACGATGGCCTGTGCGCCCATCTCACCCGGCACCCACGCGTGCAACACCGCAGCACAGTGCTCGGCGGCCCAGGTGACAGCCAGCGGACGGCCGCTCATGAGGACGAGCACGACCGGTGTGCCGGTGGCAACCACCGCTTCCAGCAGCTCCTGCTGTCGCCCGGGCAGCCCCAGGTCCAGGCGGTCGCGCGTCTCGCCACAGAGGGCATCGTCGGTCAACCCCGAACGCTCACCCATGACCAGCACTGCCACGTCGGCGGCACCGGCGATGTCCACGGCCGCGGCGATGTCCTCGTCACTGCCGTCGAGCAGACCACACCCGCGGGCGTAAGACACGCGACCCTCGCCCAGCCGGGCGCGAAGCTCCGCGAGCACCGTGGGGATCTGCTCGGAGGCGCGGCTCGGCTGCAGCGAGTCGGCCACGGGGATGGCGGAGGACAGTACCTCTCGGTTGCGCAGCAAGGTCTCGACGTGCAGCTGGTGGGCATAGTCGCCGAGGTGGTTGCGAGCGTCGTCGGCGCTGGGGCCGATGAGCGCGACGCGGCCGACCTCCGGCGCCAGCGGCAGCGTGCCGTCGTTCTCCAGCAGCACCATCGACTTGCGGGCCGACTCCAGCGCTAGGGCCCGCTCCTGGGTGCCGTCGATGGTGGCCCCGGCCGGGTCCGTGTAGGGCGACTCGAAGAGCCCCAGCTCGAACTTCATGCGCAGCACGCGGCTGACGGCGAGGTCGAGCGTAGCCTCGTCCACGAGGTTATCCGCGAGCGCCCGCTTCAGCGGTTCGCCGTAGGCCAGCGTGCGTGGCAGCTCCTGGTCGAGACCGGCTCGCAGGGTCATGGCCGCGGCCACGGACCGGTCGTCGGTGACCCGGTGCGAAAGGATGAGCTCGTTGATGCCGTCGTAGTCGGCCACGACCACGCCCTCGAAGCCCCATTCGTCGCGCAGGATGCTCGTCAGCAGCTCGTGCGAGGCCATGCAGGGCACGCCGTCGATCTCGTGATAGGCGTGCATCATCGTGCCGATGCGCTCCTGCCGGACGGCGACCTCGAAGGGCAGCATGTGCTGCTCGCGCAGCTCTCGCGCACCCAGGTGGACCGGCGCTCGGTTCATGCCCCCCTCCGACATGCCGTGGGCCACGAAATGCTTGCCGCAGCAGAGCACGCCCTGGGCCTGGACCCCCCGCACGTAGGCCGCGCCCATGGTCGTCACGAGGTAGGTGTCCTCGCCATAGGTCTCCTCGGTCCGGCCCCAGCGCGGATCGCGCGCGAGGTCGAAGACCGGCGAGAGCACAAGCCGCGCACCACGTGCCCGGGCAGCCAGACCGATGAACTGTCCCATGCGCTCGATGCGCTGGGGCTCCCAGGTGGCGGCAAGACCGATGGACTGCGGGTGGACGACGGAGTCGAAGGCGGTCAGACCGTGGAGCGACTCCTCGTGGAGGATGGCCGGGATCCCGAGGCGGGTGTGCTCGACGAGGAAGCGCTGGATGTCATTGCCCATGCGCGCCGCGGGCTCGGCGGTCAGGAGGGTCGAGCCGGAGATACGCGTGATCTGGCCGATGCCCTGAGCCAGCGCGGTGCGCGCCTTGGCAGGGTCGAAGGTCTCGCCGTCCGAGACCTCCGCCGGCCAGGCGGCGCCCAGCTGGGCCACCTTCTCGTCACGGTTCATGCGGCCGAGCAGGTCGGCCGTGCGCTCGGTCGGGCTGCGGCCGGGGTCACGGTAGGGCGCGTCGGCCGGTGGGACCGATGCGGTCGGAAGAGAGTCGACGGACATGAGCCTCAGCCTTTCACGGTGCCGACGGTAGAGGTCGCCGGTCGGCTGTTGGTGGTGCGGTGGTCGAAGGCGCAGGGTCTCATCCCTTGATGGCTCCACTGGTAAGGCCACCGATGAGCTGACGCTCCGCGAAGACATAGAAGAACAGTGCGGGGAGCATCGAGAGCGAGGTGTAGGCCAGGACCGCCGCCACGTCCTGCGAGTACTGGGTGGAGAAGTTGAGCACGCCGAGCGGCAGCGTCCATTGCTCCTGGCCACCCAGGATGAGCAGGGGCAGCAGGAAGGAGTTCCAGGCGGTCACGAGCGCGAGGATGCCGACGGTGGCGAGCGCGGGCCGCGAAAGTGGCAGCAGCACGCGCCAGAAGAAGCCGAAGCGGCTGCAGCCGTCGATGGCTGCCGCGTCCTCCAGCTCCGTCGGGATGCTGCGGAAGAACGGTCGCAGGATGATGATCGTGAGCGGGATCCCGAAGGCCGCCTGCGGAAGCGCGACACCGAGTGGGTTGTCCAGCAGCCCGATCGTCCGAAGCAGGATGTACAAGCGGCAGGACCGCCACGGCGGCAGGGAACAGCAGCCCCAGGGCGAAGAGCATGAAGAGTGCTTCCCGGCCGGGGAACTGGAAGCGCGCGAAGACGTACGCTGCGAGCGCCGAGACCGAGACCACGATCGATCGACCGTGATCGTCGCGATGACCGTGCTGTTGACGAGCTGCTGCCAGTAGGTGGCGCCAGTAAGCGCATCGATGTAGTGGTCGAGGCGCCAGGGGTCGGGCAGACCGGCGGGGTCGTTGCGGATGGCACCGGTCGTCCGGAACCCACCCAGGAAGGCGTAGGCGATGGGTACCACGATGGCGACGGCGACGCCGATCAGCACGATCCAGCGGAAGGCACCGCCGAGGGCCGCCCGCGTTCGCGCCCACAAATGTCGGGCGTCGGTGGCGGTGGCGGAGTGGGTGCTCGCGGCCACGGCTCAGCCGGCCCCGGAAGTCACGCCGCCCTCGGTATCGCGGCGCATGACGAAGCGGACATAGGCCACGGCGACGACCAGGCAGATGCCGAAGAGGATGACGGCGATAGCGCTGCCGTAGCCCATCTGGGCACGCTCGATGCCGAAGTGGACGAGGTAGACCGCCATCGTGTCGGAGGCGTGGAAGGGACCACCCTTGGTGGTGGCCCACACCAGGTCGAAGAGCTGGATAGCGCCGATGATCGAGAGGAAGACCGAAACGCGGATCGTCGGTCCCAGCAGCGGGATGATGATGCGCCGAACGGTCTGTCTACGGCGTGGCACCATCGATGGCGGCCGCATCCTCGAGCTCTCGAGGGATTCCCTGCAGGCCGGCCAGCATCAGTATCATGTGGAAGCCGAAGTACTTCCACGAGATGACCACGAACATCGTCAGCATCACGATGTTCCGATCCGCCAGCCAGAGATGGACGAGGAAACCGAGGCCAGCTGCCTCGAGGGCTCGATCGACCATGCCGTTGGGTACAGCAGCAGCTGGAAGACGATGCCCGTCACCGCCTCCGAGAGCACGAAGGGCACGAAGAACAGCACCCGCAGCAGGGTCCGCCCCCGGAAGTTCCGGTTCAGCTGGAGGGCCAGCCAGAGGGCGAACGGGATCTGCAGCGTCAACGAGAGGATGACGATGAGCACGTTGTGCCAGACGGCATCCAGGAAGAACTGATCGTTGAAGGCCCTGACGTAGTTGTCCAGACCCACGAAGTCGGTGAGCGGCTCCAGCCCGTTCCAGTCGAACAGGCTGTACCAGGCCGCCTGCGCGATGGGCAGCAGCACGAACACGCCGTAGACCAGGAGCGCGGGTAGCAGGAACAGCCCGACCGTCAGGTACTTGCGGCGGCGGGACCGGTCACTGCCGGAGCCGGCGGCGGCAGCGGTCGTCACGTCGAACGAGTCACCTCAGATACTCGATGAGCGGGCCGGCGCGAACGCCGACCCGCTCACTGTAGTGGTCCGGATCGACGGACTCAGCCCTCGAGGGCGGCCGCGTCCGTGATGGCCTCGGTCATCTCCTCGGGGGACAGCACTCCGGCCACCAGACCGGCCACCGCATCGTTGATGGCCGCGCCGAGCGCGGGGCTCGTCGACCTGGTCCAGGTAGCCCTGCGCGAACGTCGCCTCTGAGCGCGCGGCCAGGATCGACTGCAGGTTCGGGTCGGCCACGAAGGCCTCCGAGCCGACGAGCGTCGGCAGGGTGCCATCGCCGATGCCGGCCCACTCCTCGACCACATCCACGTTCGTGGTCAGGTACTCGAGGAAATCGACGGCCTCCGGGGGCGCGTCGCGACCGACGACGAAGTTGTCGCCGCCACCGAAGACGTCCGTCAGCTGGCCGGCGCCACCCTCGACCGCCGGGAACGAGGCCCAGGCGAGCGCGTCACCGATGCCCTCACCCGACTCGCTGTTCGAGGCCGAGGAACCGGGCGCCCACTGGCCCTGCAACATGAAGGCCGCCCGGCCATTGCCGAACTCGCCCTGCTGGGCGTCGTGGTTAGCGGCGAGGAAGCCCTCCTGGAACGGCTCCATCTCGACCAGCTGCTGGAGGTCCTCTCCGGCCCTGACGAAGCACTCACCGGTCCAGTCACCGGTCGTGATGGCCGCGCTCATGCCCTCCGGGCCACAGTTCGCGGACCGCGAGATAGGCGAACCAGAACATCGCCGTCCAGGTGTCCTGGCCACCCAGGCTGATGGGCGTGATGCCGGCATCCTTCAGGGTCTGGACATCCGCCAGGAAGTCGGCCCAGGTGGTGGCGGGCGCGTCGATGCCGGCCTGGGCCAGGAGATCCTTGTTGTACCAGAGGCCGACCGCGCCCAGGTTGTAGGGCAGGCCGTACTGCACCCCGTCCACGCTGGTCATGCTCAGGCCGGCCGGGACGATGCTGTCGACGACGTCCGCGATCTCGTCGTCGATCGGCCGAACGAGGCCGGCATCGACCTGCTGTGCCAGCGTGCCGCCGCCCCAGGACTGGAATAGGTCAGGCGGAGTGCCCGCTGCGGTCTCGAATGCGATCTTGTCCTTGAGTGCCTCGTTCTCAAGGGTCTCAAGCTTGACCGTGACACCAGGGTTGGCGGCCATGTAGTCAGCGACCACGCCCTCGATGAACGACTTCCCGGGATCCAGGTGCTGCAGTGAGTAGAAATCGAACTCGACCTCGTCCTGGGCGACGGCGGTCGCTGCGGCCCCCGCCAACACCGTGCTCGCGAGCAACGCTGAGGCGCCGGTGGTTGCGAGCAGTTTCCGACTGATGTGGTTCACGAGAGGTTCCTCCTGCCTCTGCGGTCGTTCGGGGAACGGCCCCGATGATTTGTCGTCGTCACCGCCGGTAGCGGTTTCAGACATTTCCGCCAGACGTTCTGCCACGGCGGGTTGGCCAGCATCCTACACAAGGACACTCCGCTCTGCAACCGCTTACACTTTGTTGCAGGTCTGGTACAGTATTCGTCGTGGTCACACTCAGGCAGATGCGCAGCCACGGCAAACCGGTGACGATCTACGAGGTCGCACGCGAGGCCGGCGTGTCCACGGCCACCGTCTCGCGCGTCATCAACGACCGCCGGCACGTGCGCGAAGCCACGCGCCTGAAGGTCGAGGAGGCCATGGCTCGGTTGGGCTACGTGGCCAACCGGCAGGCTCGCGGGCTGGCCGGTGGGCGCTCGAAGGTCATCGGCCTGCTGGTCTACGAGCTGGGCTCGTCGTACTTCAACCAGCTCATCCGCGGCATCGATGCGGCTGTCACGAGCATCGGCTACGACCTCATGCTGGTCACCACACACGCGCGACGAGAACGAGAGGCCCAGCATGCCGCCGAGCTCGCGGGTGGATCGGTCGACGGGTTGATCATCGTGCTCGCTGTCGACATCAGAAGCTATGTCGACCGACTCCATCGCCAGGGCGTGCCCTTCGTGCTGCTCGATCACGACAGCAACGTCTCCGGCACCACGTTCATCACCGCCGCCAACCGACAGGGCACGCGTGACGCCGTGGAGCACCTCATCGGTCTCGGTCATCGACGCATCGGGCTCATCACCGGGACGCCGGGCACCAGCTCCGCCCGTGAGCGACTGGCCGGCTACCGCGATGCGCTGCGAGACGCCGGCATCGAGCACGACACCCGGCTCGTGGTGAAAGGCGACTTCCTCGAGAAGCGAGGCTACGATGGCATGCGCCAGCTGCTGGCTCTCGAAGACAGGCCCACAGGTGTCTTCACCTCCGCCGACACGGCGGCCGTGGGAGCGCTGCGGGCGATCCGGAGGCTGGTCTCCGCGTTCCGAACGACATCTCGATCGTCGGCTTCGACGACATCCCCGAGGCGTCACTGGTGACCCCCTCGCTGACGACTGTCCGCCAGCCGCTACAGGAGATGGGGGCCACGGCCGTACGGCTGCTGCGGCGGCTCATGGACGAGCCCGACGCCACGCCACGCCGGACGGAGCTCGCGACCGAGCTCATCGTGCGCGAGTCCTCCGGCCCGCCGCCGGCACGGACGCGCATCAGCGTACCCGTGCCAGCCCGTTCCGGGCGATGACGTCGCGGTACCAGTAGGCGCTGTCCTTGGGCGTTCGCTCGAGCGTGTCGTAGTCGACGTGGACGATGCCGAAGCGCTTGTGATACCCGTGTGACCACTCGAAGTTGTCCATCAGCGACCACTGGAAGTAGCCACGCACGTCCACGCCCTCCTCGATGGCGGCGTGAAGCGCGCGCAGGTGCGCGTCGAGGTAGGCGATGCGGCGCGGATCGTGGACGGCACCGTCCACCACGGGGTCGTCGAAGGCCACGCCGTTCTCGGTGATGTAGACCGGCGGGAAGTCCGCGTACGTCGTCGTCAGCCGCACCAGCAGCGCTCGCAGGCCGTCGGGCGTGATCGGCCAGCCCATGTCCGTCAGCTCACCCTCCGGTGCGAACGGCACGGCGTTCTTCATGCCCGGCGTGGCCGGCCAGCTGCCGCCGGACTGAGCACGCACGTGACCGTCGTTGTAGTAGTTGAGGCCCATCCAGTCGAGCGGCTGCGCGATCAGCTCGAGGTCTCCGTGCTCGATCGGGAGCCCGCCGAAGGCCTGCAGGTCCTCCAGCACGTCGTCGGGGTAGCGCCCCAGCAGCATAGGCTCGAGGAAGGCGCGGTTGCGCAGGCCGTCATAGCGGCGGGCGCCGTCGGTCGCCGCGCCGTCGGGATCCGGACCTACGACATGGATGGGCAGGATGTTGATGACCACGCCCTGCTGCGGCTGCGGGTCGATGGCGCGCATGGCCGCCACCGCCAGACCGTGCGAGAGGTTGACGTGATGGGTGGCTCGGGTGGCCTCGACCGGATCGCTGTGGCCCGGGGCGTGCGATGGATCGGCGTAGCCCAGCATGGTCGAGCACCATGGCTCGTTGTGCGTGGCCCAGAGGTCGACGCGATCGTGGAGCGCCTCGAAGACGATGGCCGCGTACTCCGCGAAACGGTAGGCGGTGTCACGCGCGGGCCAGCCGCCGGCATCCTGCAACGCCTGCGGCAGATCCCAGTGGTAGAGCGTGAGCGAGGGCGTGATGTCCCGGGCAAGCAGCTCATCCACCAGCCGGGAGTAGAAGTCGACGCCGGCCGGGTTGGCGGGACCGGTGCCGGTGGGCTGGATCCGTGGCCAGGCGACGCTAAATCGGTAGGCCTGCAGACCCAGCGAGGCCATCAATCTCGACGTCCTGGGGCATGCGGTTGTAGTGGTCGACCGCGACATCTCCGGTGTGGCCGTCTCTGACCAGGTCGGTCTCGTGACACTGCGTGTCCCAGATGCTGGGGCCACGGCCGTCCTGCTGGACGGCGCCCTCGATCTGGAACGAGCTCGTCGCGGCGCCCCAGAGGAAGCGCTCGGGAAAGCGAAGGGCATGGTCATCAGTCATCTGTGCTCACCTACCAGGGCTGTCATTCGGGAACCGGTCCAGGCGCCTCGTGGCTCCGAGTCGCCGGACGACCTTCAGGCGTGTCCACGTTGGCGCAGGTCACGGAGCGGCGGAGCGGTCAGCTGGACAGCCACCGGGCGAAGGTCCACGTCCTGCAGCGACTCTACTCGCGTCGGGTCACCTTGAGCGCAGTGCGTCCAGCGGGCGTTTCCCCTGCTCAGGAGGTCGTGGCTGGGGTCGACGCGTGCGGCGCATTCGCCGGGACCGTCACGCTGATACGCCGATAGGCTCCCCCGCGAGCGAACAGCGCTGAGCTCTGCGCCACCGACAGGCTCGGCCCCTCGCTGCGCTCGAGCCGCCCATCGGCTACCTCCAGCTCGATGGCAGCTGTGCCGCCGAGGCGGTAGACCACCGGCACCCCGCAGTAGGTGAACGCGAGGCTGCCCGCTTCGAGCTCCAGCGCCATGCTCCGACCGTCCCCTCCCCTGAAGCTCGCCGACATAGGCGCGGTCGTGAACTCGCGGCCGGGGATCAGGCGTGGTGCGAAGCGGACGCGACCCTGGTGGACCTCCACCCCCAGCTCGCCGAAACGCGTGATGATCTGCTCCTTGACCTGTCCGGTCATGCCCGGCTGCTGCGCACCCATGTGCCGCGGCGTGTGCGAGTAGGGGTCGGTCGGGAATGCACCCTGGAGCGCTGGATCCTTGCGGAACCCGAGACCGTCTCGGATGTCGTGGTAGATACCGGCCAGGTCGGAGGCGGCCTGCGGCTCGGTCGCCCGATCGAGGCAGCCCTGCACGGCCACGGCCAGCTTGGCCACCATGTGCCAGTAGATGCTGCCCAGGCCCTCGAACATGAAGAAGCGATCGCTGCGGCCGGTGAACTCGTCGTGCGCGAAGGTGCTGCGCCAGAGCTCCCGCACCGCATCTCGCGTCGTCGCTGGCGCCGCGAGGGCGTCGAGTCGGGCCTCGACGTCGGCCAGCGTGCTGAGGTCAGCCTGGAAGTGCCAGGCGCCGGCGCGGTCGAGCACGAACAGTGAAGGATCATCCAGTAGCGGCGGGCCGGGGATGACGTTGCGCTGCAGGAACGGTACCGACGGGCGGTCCGGGTACAGCAGGTAGCTGTGCTGGTCGGCCCGGTAGAGGCCGCTATCGCGCAGCGCGCCCAGCAGCACCACGGACTCGTGCTCGTCCAGCAGCCCTGAGTCCAGGACCGCGACCTGCCCCTCGAGCATCGGACTGAGGTGGCTGACCCGGGCCTGCCCACCATCGAAGCTGAGGATGTCGTAGCTGTGATAGAGCCCGTCAGGTCGCCGGCTGGCCCGGATCGACGCTTCGGCGATCCGCTCCGCGTGGTCGAGGAACGCGACGACGACAGCACTCGAGGTCGCGACGGGCTCGCCGAACGCACGCGCGTAGCACGCCTCTCGGTGCACCTGGCCGGCGTGCCCGAGGCGTCGCATGGCCGAGAACCGCGCCGCGTCGCCCAATGGCAGATCGAGTTCGCTGAGGACGTCCGAGAGCGCGTCCAGCAGCGAGCGCACGGAGGTCGAGAGCTCGACGTCCGGAGCATCCACGAAGGCATCACGGAGGAAGCCGACGTAGCGCACGATGGCATTCAGCGTCACCAGCGACAGCCCCCAGCCGGCGAGGGCATTGTTGGCGTCGTTCCACTCCGGCCGCTGGGTGTTGAGCCAGATGCCGCTGTCGGGCACGAGGTTGGTGAGCTTCACCAGCAGCGGGCACCAGCAGCTTCTCCGCGAGCGTGACCAGGCGCACCTCGCCGTCAGTCTCGCGAACCAGCCGACCATCCGCTCCGATGTCCGCGGCTGCGGCCAGCAGCGCCTCGTGGCGCGCGCGATCGAAGGTGATGGTGTGGCGAGGATCGGCCACGATCGACTCGAAATCCCCGATGCGGTACGGGACGTCGGCATACGAGTAGACCCGCTCGCCCAATCCGGCGCCGAGGGCTCCGGGCTCGTGGCGCTCCCAGGCCTCCAGCAGCCGCAGCAGGTAGACGATCTGGTGGTCGCCCCAGTAGCCGATGTGGCTCCAGGGATCGTTGGGATCCTCGGTCTCCCAATCGATCCCGGCGCGAGTGATGCGATAGGGGTTGTAGCCGTCCGCGGTCGAGGCGTTGAGGAAGACGCTGACGAAGCTGCGCAGGAAGCGCGGGTAGCTGATGCCAAGGGCCTCCCAGTTCTGGAAGATGTCGCGCCAGTTGCCCTCGTAGCCGTAGACCAGCCCGTCGTCGTCGTGGACCCGGATGGTGTACCAGTTCCATGGCCGGCTGGGATCGCCGTGACGGCGGCTGAAGGTGATGGGCAGGTAGCCGCGCACGAGGCGGGTCAGCTGTGGGTCGCCCTGGTCCTGAGCCTCGCCCAGCAGCTGCTGGAGCGGAACCCACTCCGGCAGCTGGGAGAGCCAGCTCTGGTGGCGCGCGCTGACGATCCGGCTTTGGTCGCTGAGGTAGGAGACGAGATCGGCTCGTGGGATGTCGTAGTCCGTCTCGAAGGTCCCGCCACGCATGACGTTGAAGAGCACGTTGGCCACGTGGTTGGCCGTGGCTGCCTCATCGGCCGTGAACTGGCTGGCGTCAGCTGCGGCGAGTCGGCGCTGCACCTCCGCGCGGTCGGCCTGCAGCGCCGACTCAAGGACGGTGCGCAGCGCATCGTCAGAGGTGTCGAGCTCGTGCGCCAGCTCAAGGACCGAACGATGATCGTGCCCGGTATCAGCCACCGCGTACCAGTCGCGAGACCCGTTCGGAGCGAGCTCCAGCTCATCGGCGACGAGGTACGCGCCCATCGTGCCGCGCACCTCGGCCTGATCGGTCACCGCGCCACCGCGCCGGAATACGTCGACAAGCCCGGCGTCGAGGACGACGCGGGGGTCGGCATGGCCCACACCCCAGGCGCCGGCGACTCGCAGGGTCTCGGAAGGCTGGGGACGGTCAGAAACCATGGTGTTGAGGGTGTACAGGGCCAGACGGGTGCCGGCCAGCCGCTCGTGGCGCATGTAGGCGGTGGCCAGGTAGCTCAGTCGCGCGTAGAGGTCACGGCCCACACCCGGCGGGATGAGGTCGTGCCAGCCGTCGAGGTAGCGCACGGCGACGGCTTCGCCACCGATCTCGTCGAGCATCGCGTGCCGCACTACGCCGAAGCGCTCACAGGCCGAGAGGCTCCAGCGGAAGCGCAGGCCAAGGCGCTCGTGGACCTCCTCGAAGATGACCGCCGTGCCGTCGATGCGCTTGTACAGGTTGCGCTCGATCGAGCGGGTCGCGGGGAGGTCCTGCCACGGCTCCCACAGCGTGGTCGATCGGCCGCGCTTGACAAGGAACGCGCTCCGCGAGCCACTGGCGTTGGGATCGCGCAGGATCTTGTCCACCGTCTGGCTCGGGAACAGCCCGTGGTCGGGATCGCCGCGACCTGCCGTGAAGGCGCCATTGGAACCGACGAAGAGCCACACGTCGCTGTCGCTGACGATGCTCATGAAGAACGGCGGCATCGCATCGACGTCGTCGATGCGCGCGTAGCGCTCCCCATCGATGGTCACGAATCCGCCCGTGGGCGAGAGCTCGGCCGGGGGGATCAGTGCCGCCGCCGACCGCTCGACGGAACCGTTGCTGGTCATGTTGCCTCCGGCTGATAGAGCCGCACGTAGTCCACCAGCATCCGGGCCGGGAAGACCGAGTCGGGGAAGATGGGGCCGCCGAGGTTGCCACCCACAGCGACGTTGAGGAGCATGAAGAGGGGCTGCTCGAAGACCCACTCGTCGGGCTCGACGTCGCTGCTCGTGACCTCATGGTAGAGCTCCCCGTCCACGAACCAGGCGAGGCCATCGGGCTCCCACTGGAGTGCCAGCCGGATGGTGAGCCTCAGACCGCTCACCGGTCCTCGCGGCTCGGCTGCTTCCGCCATGAGCCTTCCTCCTCTCAGGGGCGGCCTGGAGCGCGGTGGTGCCGCTCGATGAGGTCGCGATACCACTCCGCGCTGGCCTTGGGGATGCGGCGCTGCGTGCCGTAGTCGACATAGACGATGCCGAAGCGACTGTTGTAGCCCTCGCCCCACTCGAAGTTGTCCAGCAGCGACCACACGAAGTAGCCGCGCACGTCGACACCGTCAGCGATGGCTTGCGCGATCGCCCCGAGGTAGCCCTGCAGATAGGCGATGCGCTCCACATCTCGCACCGCTCCGTCGGGGTCGACGTAGTCGTTGTAGGAGGCGCCGTTCTCGGTCACGTAGAGGGGGATCGCCGGATAGTCACGGTGGACGCGGGCGAGCACGCCATAGAGGGCGTCCGGGGTCACCGACCAGTCCAGGGAGGTGGTGGCCGGCTCGGCCGGCTCGCCGCGGGCCCCGAGGTGCGGGTCAGTCGCGTCCGCCTCGATGATCATGTGGTGGTAGTGGTTGACGGCCAGGAAATCGATGGGGCTGGCGATGATGGCCTCGTCATCGGCACGCCGGAGGTCGACCAGGCCGTTAGGGGCATACAGCTCATCGATCGCTTCGGGGTAGCGACCAAGGAGCACGGGGTCGAGGAACAGGCGGTTGTTGTTGAGATCGACCCGCTCGGCGGCGGCCACATCGTCGGGCTCCTCGGTCCGCGCCCGCACCTGCGTGAGGATGTCTGCGACGCCGAGCTGCATGCCACCACGGGCGGCGCGGATGGCCCGGACCGCGAGGCCGTGGGCCAGGTTCAGGTGGTGGGCCGCAGCGACGGCGTCGTCGAGATCGTGGCGGCCCGGGGCGTGGATGCCGTAGTAGTAGCCCAGGAACGATTGGCACCAGGGCTCGTTCAGCGTGATCCAGTCGCTGGCCAGATCACCCAGGGCCTCGACGGTGGCGGCCGCGAACTCGGCGAACCGGTTGGCGGTCTCTCGCTCCGGCCAGCCACCCGCATCCTCCAACTCCTGCGGTAGCTCCCAGTGATACAGCGTCACGCAGGGTCGCACGCCGCGCGACCGCAGCCCCTCCAACAGCGAGCGATAGAAGGAGACGCCACGCTGGTCCAGCGGTCCCCTACCGCCGGGCTGCAGGCGCGGCCACGAGACCGACAGACGATACGCGTTGAGGCCCAGGTCAGCGATGAGGGCCACGTCCTCCGGCCAGCGGTGGTAGTGGTCACAGGCCACGTCACCGGTATCGCCGCGGTGTGTCTTGCCGGGAGTGTGCGAATAGGTATCCCAGATGGATGCCGTGCGGCCATCCTCGCTGGCGCCGCCCTCGATCTGGTAGGCCGATGTCGCAGCCCCCCAGAGGAAGGTTCCCGGGAAGCGAGATGGGTCCGGGTCTCGCGCCGGATCATGGGTCGACATGGTGCTCGGGTCGGTCGTCACGTCGTGCCGGCCTTGCTCGATCCGCTCATGGGGCCATGGTCGCACGCCCAGCCATGGTAGCGGGATGCATTCGTTTGCTACGATGGGGTCATCCGCCGCACAGGCGTACGGGGCTCGTCCAGCAGGCCAGATCGGCCGGCAGATGCAAGGGCCCGCGACCTGTCGGAGGAGGAGGTATGCCCGCATGGCAACAGTCACGTTCGATGGGGTCTGGAAGAAGTTCGGCGAAGTCGTAGCCGTCAATGACCTCAACCTCTTGATCGAGGATGGCGAGTTCATGGTGCTGGTCGGCCCTTCGGGCTGCGGCAAGACCACCTCGCTGCGCATGATCGCGGGGCTGGAGGAGATCTCCGAGGGCACGCTCTCGATCGGCGACCGCGTGGTGAACCACGTGGCCCCCAAGGACCGCGACATCGCGATGGTCTTCCAGAGCTACGCGCTCTACCCGCACATGACCGTCCGCGACAACATGGCCTTCGGCCTGAAGCTGCGCAAGACGCCCAAGGATGAGATCGAGCGCCGCGTCAACGAGGCGGCGGCCATGCTCTCCTGCGAGAACCTGCTCGACCGCAAGCCGCGCGAGCTCTCCGGTGGCCAGCGTCAGCGCGTCGCGCTCGGCCGCGCCATCGTGCGCGAGCCGGCCGTGTTCCTCATGGACGAGCCGCTCTCCAACCTGGACGCCAAGCTGCGCGTCCAGACACGTGCCGAGATCGCCCGTTTGCACCAGCGCCTGGGCACCACCACCGTGTACGTGACCCACGACCAGGTCGAGGCCATGACCATGGGCCAGCGCATCGCGGTCATGAGCGAGGCGCGCCTGCAGCAGGTCGGCTCCCCGCAGGAGCTCTACGACCATCCGGACAACCGCTTCGTGGCCGGCTTCATCGGCAGCCCCTCGATGAACTTCCTCGAGGTGGACGTGACCCGCAGCGGAGACGCCGTCCAGCTCAAGGGTGACGGCATCGACATCCCGCTGCCCGATCGCTACATGGATGGCTTCCAGAAGTTCTCCGGCAACAAGCTCACGGTCGGCGTCCGGCCCGAGCATCTCGATGTCGAGGTCGCCCCGCCCAGCGGCAAGCTCAGCGGCAACGCCGACGTGGTCGAGTATCTGGGCAACGAGGAGCTCATCCATCTGACCGTCGGTGGACACGACATCGTGGCTCTCATCGGCAGCGAGCATCGCGTCAGGCCGGGCGACGATCTGACCCTCAACATCTCGCTCGACAAGGTCCATCTCTTCGATCCCGAGACCACGCTCGCCCTGGACAAGGAGCGCGACGAGGCGGACATCCGCCGGGGTGGCGCCGCGCGCAAGGAGGAAGCCCCGGCGGCAGAGGCTCCCACCGCCGTCTAGCGACGAGAGCCGGTCTCCGGCCAGCCACGATCAGGCGCCTCGCCCGGCAGGGTGAGGCGCCGTTCGATTCGGCGACACCCACCGCGAGCAGCGGCGGCCGCCCTAGAATGGGCTCGTCGGCCGACCTTGGAGAAGGAGCATCGGGTGGCGCACCTGCCGTTCATCGACACGCACGTTCATTTCTATGATCTCGAGGACCCCAGGCTTCGCTATGACTTGCTGCAGCCGGGCGCCCAGCACGAGATCATCGAGGACATCCGAGCGATCAAGGCCCAGCGCTACTGGGCGGACGACTGGCTTGCCGAGACGCGCTTCAGCAACGTCGTCAAGTCGATCCACGTGCAGTGCGCCGGGGGCATCCCCGATCCGGTGGAAGAGACTCGCTGGATCCAGGCCTTCTCCGACCGACTCGGGCATCCCCATGGCATCGTGGCCGAAGTACATCTGGCCGAGCCCGACGCCGAGGCGGTGATCGAGCGACATCTGGAATTCGCGAACGTCCGAGGCGTCCGGGAGTATCGCGACGATGACTATCTCCGTGACCCTGCCTGGCAGCGCGGCTTCTCGTACCTCGACAAGCACGGCCTCGTGAGCTGTGTGCACGCCAAGCCCGAGACGTACGCAGACGTCAAGGCGCTCGCGACCAAGCATCCGAACATGATCGTGTGTCTGGACCACGCCGGCTTCCCTCGCGGACGCGACCACGAGTACTTCGCGCTGTGGAAGCAGGAGATCGTGAACCTCGCCGAGGCGCCCAATGTGATCGTCAAGGTCTCGGGCCTCGACATCTGTGACCCTCGCTGGACGATGGACTCGGTCCGCCCCTGGGTCTCGACCTGCATCGAAGCCTTTGGGCCCGAGCGCACGATCTTCGCCTCGAACTGGCCCTTCGGGCGGCTGTTCGCCTCGTATCCCGATGTGGTCGACACCTGGGCGGCGCTGATCCGCGAGTATTCCGATGGCGAGCAAGCGGCCATGTTCAGCGGCAACGCAGAGCGCTACTTCCGCATCTGACCACGGGAGGCTTGCCTGCACCCGCGCCCCGCGCTAGGCTGGACGAGGCGTGTATGCATACCTGCATACGAGTCGCCCGCAGCCAGGCACGTCGAGGAGGGAAACATGCAGCGCATCATCGATGACCCGACACTGGTCGTGGAGGACATGCTGCGCGGCTTCCTGCGCACCCATTCTGACCTCGTCGCCCCCACCGATGACCCACGCGTCGTGCGCTACGTGGGCGCACCGGTCGAAGGCAAGGTCGGTATCGTCACCGGTGGTGGCTCCGGGCACAAGCCCGCCTTCATCGGCTATCTCGGACGCAACATGGTCGATGCCGTGGCCGTCGGCGAGATCTTCAGCTCTCCTTCGGCATCGGCGTTCCTGAACGCCTTCAAGGCGGCCGACGCTGGCGCCGGCGTGGCCTGCCTCTACGGCAACTACGCCGGCGACAACATGAACGTCAGGCTCGCGCGTCGAAAGGCCGAGAAGGCGGGCATCCGCGTGGAGACCGTCATCGCCAACGACGACGTGCCCTCTGCGCCACCCGATGAGCGCGACAAGCGCCGTGGCGTCGCGGGTGAGGTCCTGCTGTGGAAGGTCGGCGGCGCCAAGGCCGCGCTCGGTGGGACGCTCGACGAGGTCATCGCGGCGGCACAGAAGGCGATCGACAACACGCGCAGCATCGGCGTGGGCCTGACCCCCTGCACCATCCCGGCCCTGGGCCAGCCTAACTTCAGCATCGAGCCCGGGATGATGGAGGTCGGCATCGGCCACCACGGCGAACCGGGCGTCTCGGTCGAGCCGCTCAAGCCGGCGAAGGACATCGCCCGCGAGATGATGGACACGATCCTGCCGGATCTGCCATTCGAGCGCGGCGATGAGATCGCCATCCTGGTCTCCGGGCTCGGCGCCACGCCGGTGATGGAGCTCTACATCCTCTTCGACCACATCGCGGCCATGGCCGAGGAGGTCGGCTTGTCCATCCACCGGCCGTACGTCGGCAACTACTTCACCTCGCTCGAGATGATGGGTGCGACCGTCACCCTGATGCGGCTCGACCATGAGCTCAAGACCTGCCTCGACCTCGAAGCCGACAGCGTCGGCCTGCGCCAGTTCCCCGCATGAGCAGCGAGGGATCCTTCGCCAACCGCGATGGCCGGGTCATCATCGACGCGCTCGTGGCGGCCATCGACGGCAACGCCGAGCGCCTCAGCCAGATCGACGGTGCCATCGGCGATGGGGACCACGGCATCAACATGCGCAAGGGGTTCCGTCTGGTCCGCGACGAGCTCGATGGTGAGATCGAGCTCTCGGCCGGCCTGACGCTCATCGGTGACACCCTCATGACCCGTATCGGCGGCGCCATGGGTCCGCTCTACGGCAGCTTCTTCAGCGAGATGGGCGACGCCTGCGAGGGCCTCGAACGGATCGACGCGGCCACCTTCGGCAGCATGCTCGATGCTGGACGCGAGGCGGTCGAGGACATCGGCGAGGCCCAGGTGGGCGACAAGACGCTGCTCGACACGCTCGTGCCTGCGACGGAGGCCTATCACGCCTCGATCGCGGCCGGTGACTCGTTCGTAGAAGCGCTGGCCGCCTTGAGCAAGGCCGCTGAGAGCGGCAAGGACTCGACGCGTGACCTGGTGGCCAAGGTCGGTCGGGCTAGCCGCCTGGGCGAACGCTCCCGGGGCGTGCTCGACGCGGGGGCCACGTCCTGCTGGCTCCTGCTCGCCGCCATGGCCGCGTCGATGCGACAGCTATTGGGCGCGCCCGACTGAGCCACGGGAGCCGGGTCCGGACCGGTCCGCAGCCGTCAGGGGCGGATGATCGTCTTGACGATGTCGGGGTCGCGGGCGGTGCGGTGGAAGGCCTCCACGGCCTCTTCGAGCGGGACGTCGAGCGTGAGGATGTTGGTCACCGGGACCGAGCCCTCGGCGATGAGCTCGATGGCACGCTCGACGGCAGCACGCGTGACGCCGACGCTGGCGTGGATGGTCAGGTTGTTCCACACGACCTTGAACTCGTCGATCTCCACGACCCGACCGACGTTGCCGAGCCAGACGATCTGGCCGCCGCCAGCGGTGGCGTCCACGGCGCTCGCGACCGAGGCCGTGGTGCCCACCGCCTCGACCGTCAGATCCACGCCGCGGCCACCGGTGGCAGCCGCCAGTCGGTCGGCAGCATCAGCGGCGGTCGGGTCGATCACGTGCGTCGCACCCATCTCCTGTGCGATCTGGCGCCGCTTCTCGAGCGGCTCGAGGACGATGAGTCGGCGGGGCCGGTGCAACGCGAGGACGGCGGCGGCGATGAGCCCGATCGGCCCGCCGCCGACGATCGCGACACTGTCGCCGGCATCGACCTTGGCGCGTGAGAGGCCCTTGACCACGACGGCCAGAGGTTCGATCAGGGCCGCTTGCTGGTAGGTGACCTCGTCCGGGATGGGAATCGCCGTGCGCTCACGGATGCGAAACAGCTCCGCGAACGCGCCCGGGAGGTCGCCTCCATACACCTTGCGGTGCGGGCACAGATCGAAGGCGCCGCGCCGGCACTGGTCGCAATCCGCACACCATTCCATGGGCATGCTGAAGACACGATCTCCGGGCGCGACGGCCCGCACGCCAGTGCCCACGGCGACCACCTCGCCGCAGGCCTCGTGCCCCATGACGAGCGGAGCGACCCGACGGCCATTCTGGCCGTCGTAGCCGTGTGTGTCGGATCCACATACGCTGGCGGCTCGGACACGCACCAGCACATCGTCGTCTCGCTCGATGATGGGGTCAGGCTGATCGACGATCTCCAACGTCGAGGGGGCACTGAGCAGCATCGCTCTCATGGCATCAGTCCTTCTGTCGGAGGCTGCGGCAGCGGGTCGGCACCTACCCTAGGCCCGAACGGCCTTTACTCGCTGCACATACTCCGTGAGCATCGGTTCCGCGTCAGGCCCAAGCAGGTAGGGGTGGCCGATGAGGACGATGTCTGCGCCGGCTGCCACGGCCGCCTCGCCGCCAGCCGGATCGAAGGTCACGACGCCTACCGGGACGTCGACGGCCGCCTTGGCGCGGGTGAGCATGTCGATCGTGTCGTCAGCGTCTGGATCCTCCAGGCGCGCATCGCCACCATAGTGGACGAGCACCACCTGGGCCCCCATGTCCACGACCTCGCGGGCTCGTGCCACCGGGTCCGGCGCAGCGTAGAGGTCGACGACGATCGTGATGCCGGTTTCCGCCTGGCCCTCGAGCGCTTGGCGAATGCTGGCATCGTGGGCGACCCCGCAGATGGTCACGAAGTCAGCACCCATCTTGGCTGCCGAGACGACGTACTTCTTGGCGCCGTCGACGATCTTGACGTCGGCCAGCACCGGGTCGTCCGGGAAGGCTGCCTTGAAGGGGTCCATCACCGACAGCCCCTGGTACAGCACCAGTGGCGTGCCGAACTCGAGCAGATCGACACCCGCTCGCTTGGCCATCTGGCCGATCTCGATCGCTTGATCGACAGTGGGCACGTCGATCGACACCTGCACGATGGGGGGCGGCGCGGCCATGAGAGCCTCGAGCGCTGCGGACCGGGCCAGGGCCTGGGCGGCGACCGCGCCGGCGCCCGCCGGAGGTGTAGATCGTGTCGGAGTCGTCATTCCATCGCTCCCTCATGTCCGGGCGCTGGTGCGCGATCTCGGCAAGTTGAGGCTTGCCTGCAGGACGTGTGCATGCAAGCATATCAGGGTACACAGGCGAGAATCAACGCACTGCCACCGGGAGGCCCATCAGGAGCCGCATGAGCGAGACGTATTTCGAATGGCTACGCCACCAGACTCCGAGCCGTGTCTGGATCAACAACCCCACCGCTGCAGAGATCGAACTGTCACTCGCGCAGGGCGCGGTCGCTTGTACCACCAACCCCGCCTACGGCGGCAACCTGCTTGGCCGAGCCCCTGCCGAGATCCGACCGGACATCACCGAGGTGGCTGCGGGTGGGACCAGAGGGGACGAGGCTGTGGCGCTCGTCCAGCAGCGCCTGATCGCCCGTATCCTGCCGCACTTCGCCGCCATCCATGAGCGCAGCGGTGGTCGCGAAGGCTGGGTCTCGATGCAGGGTGCGCCCGAGCTGGACACCTCGGTCGATGCCATCCTGGACGCTGCACGCGCGGCCCGCTCGCTGGCGGACAACTGCATCCCCAAGATCCCCGCTACCGTGCCCGGTCTGGCCGCGCTCGACGTGCTGGTGCGGGAAGACCAGCCCGTGCTCATGACGGAGGTCTTCAGCCTGGCCCAGGTCGCTCAGACCTGCGAGCGTTACCAACAGGCCTCGGCGGAGAGCGGCAACGAGCCGGTCTTCATCATGGCGCCGATCACAGGCATCTTCGGCGATCACCTCAAGCAGGTTGCGGCTCGAGAAGGCACGACCATCGCGCCCGAGGCCGTGACGTGGGCGGGCGTCATCTGGGCTCGGGCTGCCAAGCGTCTGGTCGACGAGCGCCACTACCCGGTGCAGCTGCTGTACGGGGGAGCCAGGAACACCGCCGACCTGACCGGGCTGGTGGGTGGGCCCCATGCGGCCACGGTCAACTGGTCGACCTACGTGGAGGTCCTTGAGGCTGATCCCGAGCGCCGCGAGACGGTCAATGAGCCGGCGCCGGCGGACATCGAAGAGCAGCTGCTCGAGACCTTCGAGGACTTTCGGCTGGCGATGGATGAGCAGGGCTTGAGCGCCGACGAATTCGAGGGCTTCGGACCGGTGCAGCACTTCCGCGATGCCTTCATCGCGGGCTGGGCGGCAGTTCGCGACGCTGTCGACGAAGAGGTAGCCGCCGGAACCTGAGCCGGCGGCTACCGACGGCGGCTCGACGAGCGGCAGCTCGTCGGCGCCATTAGCGGTAGGCGCCGGCCTCTCGGAGTGCCTCCACCATGGCCACGATGTTCTCAGGCGGGACATCCGCCTGGATGTTGTGGACCGTGGCGAAGATGTAGCCGCCGCCGGGCATGAGCGTCTCCACGTTGCGTAGCACCTGCTCGCGGACCTCGAGCGGCGACCCGCGCGGCAGCACCTTCTGCGTGTCGACGCCGCCGCCCCAGAACGCGATCTCGCGCCCGAACTCACGCTTGAGTCCCGGCAGGTCCATGCCCTCGGCCGTGAACTGCACGGGGTTGAGCCCGTCCACGCCGGCCTCGATGAGGTCGGGGATGAGCGACTTGATGGCGCCGTCCGAGTGCAGGAAGACCTTGGCCCGGCTGTTGGCATGGACGAAGGCATACAGCTCTGAGATGCGCGGCTTGATCATCTTGCGCCACAGGTCCGGAGCGATGAGCGGAGCCATCTGGCTGCCGTAGTCGTCGGCATCGTAGATGACATCGAGGATGTCCCCGATCTCCCCGAAGACGGTCTCCCAGAAACGCAGCTTGATCTCAAGGGCCTTGTCGAGGATGGCACCGGCCAGGGCCTGGTCCTGGACCAGGTCCATGAAGAAGCGCTCGAAACCCCGCATCCACAGCGAGACCTCCAGCGTGCCGGGGATGATGCCCTTGCAGGCAGAGGCTCGCTGCTCCTCGAAGACGACGCGCTCGCAGTCAGACCTGATGTTGCTGAAGCGATGCGGGTCGGTTGGGTCGGGCCACGGATACGCGGCCACTTCTGCCGGAGTCGTCACGTCTGCTAGTGGACTGTGAGAGAGATCGAAGTAGAGGCCACCGTCCTTGGGCTGGCGCCAGCCCATCCCGTACTCGTCGGTCAGCTCGAGGTACTCCCCTGCCTCCCTGACCTCCAGCTGCCAGCTGGCTGGATCGGGCGGACCCGTGGCCACGATCCCCACGTCAGCGCCCAGCAGGTCCTGCACGTCACGATCGGTCCAGGCCAGACCAAGACGGATATCCGCGACGTTGACCTCTGGCGAGAGACCCAGGTACTCGCGCAATCGGCGGTAGGCGATGTGGTGGCTGCTGGTGACGAACGTGCCCCCGAAGTCATAGGGCACACGGTCAGGCTCGCGGTGGTCGAGCGCGGCGAGGACACGTTCGCGCGAGGTCATGTCGCCGCGGGGAACAGCTGGTATGCGTGTATACACACTCGCAGTATAGTGGCTCGCGCCGAGACCGGCCAGTCGGGTCGCGGCTGGGGCGAGCTACTCGATCGGGGCGGTCGACTCGCGCACGATGAGCTCGACGGAGATGTCTTGCACGGTCGGTACTTCGTCGCCGTCGAGCACCCGGAACAGGGTGGTCGCTGCGGCGCGGCCCAGGTCGTAGTAGGAGAGGCGCACGGTGGTCAGCGGCGGCTGCAGGTGCTGGGCGAACTCCATGTCGTCGAAGCTGACCACGGACAGATCCTTCGGGATGCGCAGGCCAAGCTCTGCGGCCACTTCGTAGACATCGAGCGCCAGGAAGTCCGCGCCACAGACGATGGCGGTGGGCCGCTCGTCCAGCTCCAGCAGTCGACCGGCAGCCACCTTGCGGTCGTCGTCGAACACGCTGTTCACGGCCGAGACCAGCTCCCGCCCGACGCGGATGCCATGGCGGTCGAGGGCTTCGATGAACCCCGCCTTGTGATCGCGATAGGTATCGGTCGACGCCGTCGCCGAGAGCAGCCCGATGCGACGATGGCCAAGAGCGAGCAGGTGCTCCACGGCCATCGAACCGGCCGTGCGCGCGTCCACGAGTACCGCCGGCACGCCTGAAGCAGGGTGCGTGCGCTTGATCAGGACGGCTCCCAGCTCCTGCTCGGCAGGGATGTCCACCACGCGCCAATCGACATCGCCCGCCACCCGGAACAACAGCCCATCGACCGGCTGATCGTGCAACAGCTGGCGCAGGGCCGTCGCAGCCGTCAGGGGATCGTTCACCGGCAACACCGTCAGCAGCGCGTCGTGTTCCCAGATCGAGGACGCGATGCCCCCGACCAGCTGGCCGAAGGACCCGCTGTTCTGCCGCCAGGCACTCTCGTTGTAGCCGATGATGACGACCGCGATGCGTGCTCGTCGTCTCAGGCCGGTGACGAAGGCACCGAGGCCGCCGCGTCGCTCGACGATGCCCTCGTTGAGCAGATCGAGCAAGGCACGACGAGCGGTGATCGATGACACGCTGAACTCGTCGCACATCTCACGCAGCGACGGGATGCGGTCGCCTTGCTTGAGCTCGCCGACTTCGATGCGGCGGGTGATCTCGTCACGGATGCGCACGTACCGCGGGACATAGGCGTTTTCTCCGCGGCGCGATCGTGACACGTGGGCAAGCATAGCGGCGGAGGGTGAGCCAGGCGCAGCTGCACCGCCGCTGCCACCCTGCGTGGCTGCCACCGGTTCGACTGGCCGATCACTCGTCACGTGGTCACCCACTAGGCCTTGCGGACACCCATGTCGTCCATCCAGGCGAAGGCATCCACACCGGCGGCACTGGGCCGGTATTCACAACCCACGGGCCGCTGGTATCCCGTCTCGGCGATGGCCGTGAGGACGTTGGCGTAGTTGATCTCGCCGCTACCGGGTTCGTTGCGGCCCGGGGCATCCGCGATCTGATAGTGACCAGTCACCGGCGCCATCTCGCGGATGGTGGGGATGAGCTCACCCTGCGTGCGCTGCAGGTGATAAACGTCCAACTGGAAGTCCACCGCTCCGTCGAGCTGCGCCAGGATCGACTTCGATCGCGCGAGCGACGAGAGCAGGTAGCGCGGCGTCTCGACGGGGTTCAGCATCTCGGTCATGAGGCGCACTCCGTGGTCGGCGAAGCGGTCAGCAGCGAACGCGAGCTGCTCCACGAGGCAGTCGTACTGGGCGGACTCCTTCTCTGCTTCGATGCGCTCTCCGGCAAGCGCATTGACCCGGGTCGCCCCCAGGCGTTCGGCGATCACCATGGCCGCCTCGACGCCGTCGCGGAACTCGGCACGCCGTCGTGGGTCGCCTGCGAACCCACGCTCTCCAGCGGCGAAGTCGCCCATGGGCAGGTTGAACAGGTCGAGCGTGAGCCCACGACGCTCGAGGGCTCGCGCCAGATCGTCGAGCTCGACGCTGTAGGGATCGAGGAGCTCGATGGTCCTGAAACCCGCCTCGACAGCGCCATCGAGAGCAGCGGCGAGCGGTCGGCCCGGGAAGTGGAACGTGACGTTGAGCGAGCACCGCAACGGCTCAGGCATCGAACGTTACCGGCAGTGACTCGAGGCCACGGTGGGTGATGCTGGGAGTCCACTCCACGTCCTCGCGAGCCAGCTGGAGTCCTGGCAGCGACAGCAGTGCCGGGAAGGCGATCTTGGCCTCCAGTCGCGACAGCGGAGCCCCCACGCAGAAGTGGACACCGAGACCGAAGGCGACGTGCCGATTGGGCTTGCGCTCCATGCGGAAGTCGTCCGGCTCGTCGAACAGCCTGGGGTCGCGGTTGGCCGCGCCCAGCATCAGATACAGCAACTGGCCTTCGTTCAGGCGCTGCCCGTGAAGCTCGGTGTCCTCTGCGATGCGACGCCATCCCCGCTGGATGGGGCTCTCGTAGCGGAGCATCTCCTCGATGGCTGAGGTCAGCAAGGCCTCATCCGCCAACCGCAGGCGTCGCAGATCATCGGGCCTGCGCAGGAGGGTGAGCATGCCGTTGGCGATGAGGTTCCGGGTCGTCTCGTGTCCGGCGATCATGAGCGTCGTGCACATCGAGATGAGCTCGGGCTCATCAAGCCGATCGCCGGCCTCTTCGGCCTCCACGAGGGCCGTGATGAGATCGTCGCCCGGATGCGCCTTTCGCTCGCGACAGAGGTCGCGGAAGTAGTCCTCCATGGCCACGATCGACTCCGCGGAGCGCACGAGATGGTCGTCCACCGCGGCCCTGCCAGAGCGCTGGATGCCGACGACACCATCGGAGAGGTCGATGAGCAGGTCACGGTCAGCCACCGGAACGCCCATCAGCTCAGCGATGACGATGGCCGGCAGCGGATAGGCGAACTCTCGCTGAAGATCGGCGCTGCCAGTTTCACGAAACTCGGCGATGAGGCCGTCGATGATGGCCGCGATGCGGTCACGAGAGCCCTCGACGACTCGCGGCGTGAAGGCCTTGTTGATGAGCGGCCGCAACCGCGTGTGCGCGGGAGGGTCCGATTGCAGCATGCCCGACGAATAGTGGCGGCGAAGCGGATCGACGTAGCGTGCGGCCTCACGCGGGAGCTGGTCGAGGTAGGCGCTGAACCGTCCGGCGTTGGAGAACCGTCGAGGCTCCTTGAGAACGGAGACCACATCCTCGTGGCGGGTGACGACCCAGACGCCCCACGCCTCACTCCAGTACAGCGGTGTCGCTTCGCGAATCTGTTCGAGTGCGGGGTAGGGGTCCTGGAAGTAGGCCGGATCGGTGAGGAGCCTGTCAAAAGCACCCGCGTCAGTCGGTCCCATGATCACGCTCGCGCCCGGTCGCGGGTCAAGGGCGTGGCGGAGACCTGGGGCATCGTCATGCGTCGCGGTACCCGTGGCTCTCCGGGCCTCTGAAATCGAAGGATGTGGAAAGGCCCGCGTCCACTGTCAGGACCGCGCCGGTGACACCCGATGACTCCTCGCCGGCGAGGAACCAGGCCGCGCTCGCAACCTCATCGGCCGACAGGATGCGACCGAGCGGATTGCGCTCGGCGCGTTCCTCGATCCAGGCATCGGGATCGTCGGCGGTCCCCATCGCACGCCGGAACGCCGGCGTGTCAGTCGTACCGGGGGCCACGACGTTGGCCCGGATGCCGTCGCGGGCATGGTCTACGGCCAGGTTGCGGGCGAAGGCGATGAGCGTGGCCTTGGTGCAGGCATAGGCGATGAGCCCCTGTTCCGCCAACCAGCCGTCGACCGACGAGACCACGACGACCGAGCCGCCGCCACCCGCGATCATGTCAGGCAGACACGATTTGGCGCCGAGGACGGCGCCGAAGAAGTTGCCCTCGAAGAGAGCCCTCCATTGGTCCAACTCGAGCGAGATGACGGTCCCGACCATGGGTCGCGCCGCATTGAGTACGAGGGTGGTCGGCGAGATGCCCAGGCCGCGGTAGGTCTCTCTGACTTGCACCCAGACAGCCGCATCTGCGACATCACCCACGACCGGGTGGAAGTTGACGTGTGAGGCGATCGGCTCATCGGGCGGCGAGGTCGAGATGCCGACGACGGTCACGCCCTCGGCGAGGAAGCGTCTGGCGCAGGCCTCCCCGATGCCCTTGGACGAGCCAGTGATGACTGCGAGTCGTGGTTCCATGGACGGTGCCTCGGGACGATGCAGGACGGCCAAGGACGAACTGGCCGGAGGATGACGCCAGTTCGCCCTTGGCCCGGATGTGCCCGACGACGGCTTCGTGCGAAGCCGTCGTCAGGCTTGGTTCGCGACTAGTAGGCCGGCTCGTACTCGGACATGTTGTCCGGGGTGATGACCGGCGAGTCGATCGGCGTGCGGTCGGGGATCTCCTCGCCCGCGAGCACCTTCAGCAGGGTATCCACGGCCAGCGTGCCGTCGATGACCGGGGACTGATAGACGGTGGCTGCCATGGCGTTCTGACCCATCAGGTTGAAGCCGTCGACGTTGCCGCCGACCCCGACGAGGATGACGTCCGAGGCGTCGGCCTGGGCCAGGCCCTCGGCCACGCCCGCGGCCATGGTGTCGTCCTCGGCGTAGATCATGTCGAGGTCGTCGCCGTGCTTGGTGACGAGGTCGCGGGCGACCTCGAGCGATCGCTGCTGCGACCAGTCGCCGGGCTGCTGGTCGATGATCGTGACCTGGTCGGGGCACATCTCGGCGATGCGGTTGACGTAGCCATCGGTCCGCTCGATCGTTGCCGAGTAGCCGAGGGCGCCGGTCACGATGGCGACATTGCCGCCGTCCGGCAACAGTGTCTCGCAGGTGTAATCAGCGAGGATCTGGGCCTGGAGGGTGTAGTCAGGGCCGGTGAAGCCAGCGGTCAGCTCCTGCAGGCTGGCGTCCACGCCGGAGTTGACGGCCAGGACCGGCACGCCCGCGTCAGAGGCTTCCTGCAGCACGGGGCCGATGCCGAGAGCATCGACTGCGATGAGCATGATGGCGTCGACCGGCTTGGCCAGGCAGTCGCGGAACTGGTCGACCTGGGCCTGCAGATCGCCCTCCGCGGAGAGCACGGTCACCTCGATGCCGTTCTCAGCGCCGTAGTCCCTGATCTGCGCGTTGATCTGTGATGAATAGGGGGTATCAGCAGCGGGTGCCAGCAGGCACGCGCTCGCGCTCATCTCGTCCTGCGCGGCCGCCGGGATGGCGAACGCCGTTGCAGCGATGGCCAGGCTTGCCGCCATCGTGACGAGCTTCAGACCGGTTCGATTCATAGTCAGGATCTCCTTCTTCTGCCCCTTGTGAACGGTGCTCGCGATTCCTCCCATCGCGAGCTGGTGAGCTGCGTCTTCCGGGTCAGTAGTCCTCCTTGCTCGACCGTGATACCGCCGGCTCACGCATCTCGCGTCGATCCGAGCTGCGTGGCGGTGACGAGGCGCGAACGCCACGAGGTGTAGACAGCGTCGATGAGCACCACGATGACCAGGATCACGCCCAAGACCAGGTTCTGGACATAGATCTCCAGGCCCGCGAGGTTCATGCCCGTCTTGATGAGGGCCAGGAACAACACGCCCATGAGGGTCTTGAGCATCGAACCGGAGCCACCGGTCAGCGCGGTTCCGCCGATGACCACGGCGGCGATGACCGGCAGCACGCTGAAGGTGCCCACGATGGGCGATCCGGTATTCAGGCTCAGCGCCAGGACCACGCCCGCGAGACCAGCCATCAGGCCGCTGAACACGAAGGCTCCGAACGTGTAGCGCGGGACGTTCACACCGGACAGCCGCGCCGCCTCAGCATTGCCACCGATGGCGTAGATGTTGCGGCCCTGGCGGACACGCAACAGCACGAAGTGGGCGATGAGCAATACCCCGATGAAGATGATGATGCGCGGCGTGATGAACGTGCCCAGCTCCTCCCACAGGGGGCCAAAGAGGGCGCGGTCGACAGAGGCACCGAAGAACGGATCGATGCCGCGAACCGGTGCAGCTCCGGTCAGGGTCATCGCGACCCCGCGTATCCCGATCATGGCCGCAAGGGTCACGATGAACGAGTTGACACCGGCCTTGACGACGAGGAACCCGTTCATGGCCCCGACCAGTCCGCCGGCGGCGACCCCGACCACCGCGGCCGGGTATGGGCCCAGGGGTTCCTGCAGGCCGATGGCCACGACACCGGCGAGAGCCAGAACCGCTCCCACGGACAGGTCCAGCTGTCCGGAGAGGATGACCACGGTCACGCCGATGGCCATGAGGCCATCGATGGACGCGCGGACGAGCAGGTTCTTGAGCGCTGGCGCGCTGCGCAAGTCCGGTACGAACAGCAGGAACAGGAGGAGCGCGATGGCGAGGATGAAGTAGATGCGGTTGTCCGCAAGGAAGCGGATCGTCCGAGGATTCACAGTCACCGGCGCAACCTCAGGTCAAGCCAGACAGCCGCGACGATGAGGGCGCCCTTGACGATGGTCTGCGACTCGGCCGGGACGCCGAGGAGGATCATGAGGTTGTTGAGGACACCGACGATCAGGATGCCCATGATCGTGCGTGGCACCGTGCCGGCGCCACCGAAGATGCTGTTGCCGCCGATGGCGACCGCGGCGATGGCGTTGAACTCCATGCCCACACCGGCGTTGGCGCGCGCGCTCTCCAGCTCGGAAGCCAGCAGGACACCGCCGATAGCCGTGAACGTGGCGCAGATGACGAAGACGCTGATCATCACGCGCTTGACCGGAACACCCGCCGCACGCGCCGCGTTGTAGTTGCCACCGGTCGGGTAGATCCAACGGCCCAGGACCGTGTTGCTCAGCGTCAGGTGGGCGATGAGCGCCACGATGGCCAGGATCAGCAGCGTGTTGGGGACGAAGGGGATGAGCTCGCCCTGGGCGATGAGCGCGTAGGTCTCGCTCTCGTTGTAGACGATGCGCCCTTCGACGAAGAGCTGCGCGATGCCGAGCGCGGCGAACTGGGTGCCCAGCGTCGTGATCACGGGGTTCGTCCGGAAGACACCGATGAGGATGCCGTTGAAGAGCCCGATGAGGACGCCCGCACCGATGCCTGCGATCAGCCCGCCGATAGGCCCGAGGACCGGCACCACCGCGAGCGCGATGATGCCCGACCCGGCCATGGTGGCAGGGATGGAGAGGTCGACGAACCCGCCGCTGGTGGTCACCATGAGCATCCCGAAGGCCGCGAACCCCGTCCACGCCACCGAGCGCAGGATGTTCTCGAAGTTGTCGATGGACAGGAAGTCGCTCGAGACCGCGGCACCGGCGGCGATGAGCGCGCCGAAGACGAGCAGGATGGCGTAGTTGGAGATGAGGGTGCGCAACCGATCCGAGCCCGTCAGTGGGACCGTCGTGGTCGACTCCACGCCGGGCTGTGAAGACAGGATCACGGTGTGGCCGGCCCTTCGATGCCGGTCTGGCCGGTCGCGGCCAGCATGATCCGCTCCTCGGTAGCCTCTTCGCGACTGAACTCCGCGCCGATGCGACCCTCATGGATGACGAGGATGCGATCGCTTGCCGAGAGCACCTCGACGAGCTCGGACGAGATCATCACGATCGCGATGCCGTGGCTGGCAAGCTCGCCCATGAGCGCATGGATCTCTGCCTTGGCACCGACGTCCACGCCCCTCGTGGGTTCGTCGAGGAAGAGGACGCGAGGGGTGGCCGCGGTCCAACGACCCATGACCACCTTCTGCTGGTTGCCACCAGAGAACGTGGCCACCACTCGCTCGGGGTCTGGTGGCGTCAGGCTGAAGCGCTCCATCATCGTCTCGACCGTGGGCAGCTCTGCGCGCCTGGTGATCCAGCCGCTCCGCGACAACTCGGAGAGGATGCTGATGACGGTGTTGCTGCGGACGCTCAGGCCGAGGATCAAGCCTTCGCGCTTGCGGTCCTCTGGGACGTATCCCATCTTGGCCTTGATGGCGTCTCGCGGGCTGCGGATCTTGACCACCTCGCCATCGATACGGACCTCGCCGCGATCGTATGGATCGAGCCCGAAGATCGAACGGGCGATCTCGGTGCGGCCGGCACCCACGAGCCCCGCCAGGCCCACGATCTCGCCGGCCCGGACCTGGAACGAGATATCCGCGAAGACGCCCGTGCGAGCAAAGCCCTCGACGTGCAGCACGACATCGCCGACTTCGACCGTGCGCTTGGGGAAGAGGTCGCCCACATCGCGACCGACCATCATCTTCACGATATCGCCAGGGGTGAGGTCGCCGATGGGCTGAGAATCGACCAGCCCTCCGTCCCGAAGCACGGTCACTCGATCGGCGATCTCCATGACCTCCTTGAGACGGTGCGAGATGAAGATCACGGCGATGCCCTCGGCGCGCAGCTTGCGCAGGGTCCCGAAGAGGATCTGCGTCTCATGCTCGGTCAGCGCCGAGGTGGGCTCGTCGAGCACGAGGATCCGAGGGTCCTGGCTGTAGACCTTGGCGATCTCCACCATTTGGGACTGTCCCACCGACAGATCGCGGATCAGCGTGTCGGCATCCACCGGTGCAGAGAGGCTCGCAAGCAGCGCGTTCGCATCGTCTCGAAGCTTGCGGCGATCGATGATGCCGAAGCGCCCCGTGGGCTGTCGGTCGAGGAAGATGTTCTCGGCGACCGAGAGATCGGGCACCAGGATCAGCTCCTGGTAGACCATCCCGATACCACGAGCCTGGGCCTCGTGGGGCGTGGCCAGCGCGACCTCCACCCCGTCGATACGGATCGTTCCCGCGTCGGCCCTGTAGGCGCCCGAGAGGATCTTCATCAGCGTCGACTTGCCGGCCCCGTTCTCGCCCACGATCGCGTGGATCTCACCCGGCAGGCACGTCAGGCTGACCCCGTCGAGCGCTTGCACGCCGGGAAAGCCCTTGCTGATGTCCACCATCTCAAGGACGGGCGGGCTCTCGCTGGCAGAAGAGGGTCCCCCGGCCGCAGGCACGACCGTCTCCTCGGGGAGGCCTGTATGCATGCGTGCTACCATACCGGCCCGGAGCCACCCGCACAAGCCGAGCGTGCAATCGGGCCGGCCAACGGCAGAGGGCGATCCGGCGGGCAGGCTGGCTGCTGATTCGGAGGTGGCGCGCTATGCAGCACTCGCTGTTCTCGATCCGGCTGGTGCCTGGCACCGAGGAGGAGTACGACCGTCGGCACGCGCAGGTGTGGCCGGAGATGGTGGAGGCCATGCACGAGTGCGGCATCACCAACTCCACGGGGTTTCGCCGCGGCACCGAGGTCTTCTACTACGCCGAGTGTGACCCCGATCCCGTGACCTGCTACGGCCGGCTGGAGCCGATGGAGGTGAACCAGCGCTGGTCGGAGCACTTCAAGGGCATCGTCAGCGGCCGGCTCACCGAGGACGGCCAGTTCCCGTTCCTGCGAGTCGTCTCTCACGTCGACTGATCCCTCCACTCCCTGCGGGCTTGCGCGGGCCCGCCAGCGATCCGGCCGTCAGTGCCTAGAACGTCACCACCGCACGGATGACATCGCCACGCTCGACGTCGGCAAAGGTGGCGTCGATGTCATCGAGCGTGACCTCGCGATCGACCAGCACATCGAGCGGCAGGTGCCCATCGAGGTAGGCACGCGCCACCGCTGGGAAGTCGCGCTGGGGACGCGCGCCGCCGTACGCTAGTCGACTGATGCTCTTGTTGCCCATCATGGTCCCGAAGCGCACGGGCAAGTCGTCATCGAGCGGGATCTTCCCGAGCATCGTCAACTCACCCCCTGGTCGCACCAGCTCGAAGGCTGTGCGCATCGCGGCCGCGTTGCCGGCGGCCTCGAAGACGTGGTCGGCTCCGCGCCCGTCGGTCACGCCCCCGACGGCAGACAACGGGTCCTCGCGGCCGATATCTACACCTACATCCGCACCCAGCCGACCAGCCAGCTCGAGACGTTCGGGCGACCGATCGACGGCCACGATCCTGGAGGCGCCCGCGAGTCGAGCGCCGATGACCACCGATAGGCCCACGATGCCACAGCCCACCACCGCCACGACGGAGCCCGGCGTGTTCGCAGCCGGCGACCGGAGGGCCGGGACCAACCCGGTCGTGATACCGCAGCCGATGGCAGCGCCGAGCCCGAAGGGCAGGTCGCTCGGAACCCGCACGGCCGCAGCCTCGGTGATCAGCGCGTGGTCGGCGTGTGAGCCCATGAACATGAACTGGTGCACGGGCCCCGTAGTGTCGCTGAGCGGTGTGCGGCCGTCCGGCAGGGTGCCGGCCCCGGCGGCTCGTCCACAGCGCTCGCACAGTAGTGGCTGACCGCGACTGCAGTAGAAGCACAGCCCGCAGGCGGGGTTCCAGGAGCACACGACGTGGTCTCCCGGAGCGACGCTCTCGACCGTCTCCCCTACCGCCTCCACGACGCCTGCGCCCTCGTGGCCAAGGACCATGGGCAACGGCATGGCGATCGCGCCACGCATGACCTCGAGGTCCGTGTGGCACAGTCCCGCCGCACCCATCCGAACGAGCACATCGCGCGGGCCGGGGTCAGTCAGTTCCAGCCGCTCCACGCTGAGTGGCTCGTTGAAGGCCCGCAGGACAGCAGCAGAGACCTCCATCGTCATCAGACCCTCCCCTTCAGGTCGGTGGTCACGCGCGCGCTCCTCGCATCATGGGACCGTCAGTCAACGCCCTCCATGCCGGCCATCGGCCCACCAGCTCCGCCATCGCCTCGTACCCCTCGTCGGTCGGGTGGATGCCATCGCCGTCTCGCGTGGCTCGCATCCAGCGTTCGTCGGCACTGAGGGCGTCGAAGACGGACAGGTACGCCACGCCGACATCGCGAGCCACCGATCCGAGCTGAACGTCCAGCGCACGGATGTCGTCGTTGGCCGTGGCCTGGAGCATGCCGGGTACGAGCTGTGGTCCCGAGCGTGCGTCATCGATGGGTGCCGGCCCGATGAACAGCGTGGGCCGCAGGCTGTGGGCCTCCGTGAGCAGCGCGCGCGTGGCCGCCAGGGTCACCTCGGCCTCGACTCGGCGCTCTGCGCGTCCATCCTCGTACGTCCGCACGGTGCAGTCGTTCAGCCCGTACTGGAAGACGATGCCCCCGGGGAAGAGCCGGGGCAGCCGCACGTCCGTCTCTGCGCGCCACCGGCGAGCCACATCGACGGAGGTGTCGCCCCGCACGCCGAGGTCGTAGATGGTGAGGTCGGCGCCCCCCGCCAAGGCCATGGCCGCGATGCGTCCTGGCCATCCCAGGGCCCGCTGGTCTCCGGTCCCGGTAGCGATGGAGTCACCGACCACGCAGATCCGCAGAGAGCGCGACGCGGCGTCAGCCACTGGCCGCCGCCCACCCGACTGGTGGCCTCGCTGTTGGTGTGTATGCTTGCATCCTAGCTACGATACACTGGGCCCACAAGGGCCGGATCCGCAGAAGAGACATCCAGGGAGGGTGGAGCGATGGGGGCAATGACCTCTCGGGAGCGAGCGCTCGCAGCGCTGAGCCACAAGGAGCCGGACCGAGTCCCCATCGACCTCGGGTCGCACGGAGCCAGCCTCATCCGGCGCGAACCATATGACGGCGCACGGGAGCTGTGGGGCCTCCCGGAAGAGGATGACAAAGGCACCTTCACGGCCTCCGGCCTGGTGGTCCCGGGCGAACGATTCCGCCAGCGGGTCGGCGCCGACTTCGTCGACATCGGACTGGTCTCACTCGAAGCCTGGGAGCACAACGACGATGGCTCGTTCCTCGACGAGTGGGGCGTGACCTGGATGCGCTCGGGCGACGGCGAGCCGGCGGCGCTGGCCGGTCCGCTGGAGCGCGACGACATCACGGCCCGGGAGATCATGGAATGGGACGGCTACCCCACCGCCGATGATCCGCGACGCTATCCCGGCATGGCCGAGCGTGTCGCGAAGATCCGGGCCGAGACCGACTACGCGATCGTCTTCGATTTCCACTACGGCGTCGTGCGCGAATGTCAGCGCCTGCGTGGCTTCGCGCCGTGGTTGATGGACCTCATCGGCGATCCCGAGCGGGCCGAGGCCATCATGACCAAGGTCGTGGACACGATCTCCGACATCGCCGAGCACGCGCTCGATGAAGTCGGCGACGAGATCGATGTCTTCTGGTTCGCCGACGATATGGGCTTCCAGGACCGACCCTACATGAAGCCCGAGATGTATCGCGAGCTCGTGAAGCCCTACCACGCTCGCTTCATCGAGCGCGTCCGCGCCAAGACCGACGCGGTGATCATGATGCACAACGACGGCGCCATCCACGAGATGCTGGGTGACTACATCGACATCGGCGTGCAGGCGCTGAATCCGGTGCAGGTCTCCGCCGACGGCATGGGTGACACCGCTGCACTCAAGGCCGAGTTCGGAGACGACCTCGTCTTCTGGGGCGCCATCGACACGCAGCACGTCCTGCCCTTCGGGTCACCGCAGGAGGTGAAGGATGAGGTCAAGCGCCGGATCGAGACGCTCGGTCCCGGTGGTGGCTACGTCCTCGCTCCCGGTCACAACATCCAGTCGGAGGTGCCCCCGGAGAACGTGGTGGCCATGTTCGAAGCGGCCCTTGAGCTGGGCTCATACCCGGTCGACTGATCAGATCGTCCCGAAGCGGAGGACGGAGCGGAGGCCCCGACCGCGCTCCAGCTCGACCAGGCCATTTGACGCCTGATCAGGCCTCAGCTCAGAGCTGAGGAGTGCTGCCAGATCGAGCTCACCTGCGAGCTGGAGAGCAGCCAGTTCGGGTGCGTCGCGAGCGGGGATGACATCGCCGTAGTGGCTGACCTTGAAGGACAGGCGCTTGAGGGAGGCGAGCTCGAGCGGGAGGTCGGCCACGTCTTCCACGTCAGGGGTGCCCACGAGGGTGCACGTGCCGCCGCTGTCAAGGCAGCGCAGCGCCTCTGCGATGACGGGACCCTGGCCCACGGCATCGAAGGCGTGGTCGCCCCGAACCCGTCGGTCAGCTCGAGCCGCTGCGGTAGCCGATCGACGGCCACGGTGGTCGCGGCCCCGGGCGGGTCCACGCTGATGACCTCCATGCGCGGAGATGTGCCCGGAGCACGGACGACCAGGCCGGTGGCCTGCAGTGTTCCGGCGGCCTGGTGCTGGTTACGCGAGCCAGGGTGGCGAGACAAGGCCTGTATATTAGCATTCATACGGTCACCGATCGAGCGACCGTCCGACTGGCCGAACGACCCGAGGCGATGCTGAATGGCTGCACCCGGCATTGACGCACTCCTGACCAACCCCGGTTTCGCGCAGGATCCATACGGGGCCTATCGCGTGCTGTCGGAAGAGGCGCCCGTGTATTGGAGCGACGCCTGGGGCGCCTGGGTCATGACCGGGTACGACGACATCGTCGAGACCCTGCGCGACCACGAGCGCTTCTCCAGCAAGGGGCGACTCGTCGAGCTCATCGACGCGTTGCCGGCCGCCGCGCGGGTGGGTGCCGGTCCGCTGCGCGAGCACTTCTCGACCTCCGGCCTCATCCACACCGACCCGCCCGACCACACGCGCATGCGCGGGCTCATCAAGAAGGCCTTCTCGCCCCGCGTCATCGCGGCGATGGAGCCGCGGATCCAAGCCATCATCGACCGCCTGCTCGACGGGGTCGTCGCAGCCGAGGGCTTCGACGTCGTCGAGCGCTTGGCCTATCCGCTCCCGGCCATCGTGATCGCGGAGCTCCTGGGGGCGCTGCCCGAGGATCGCGACCGCTTCAAGGGCTGGTCCGACGGTATCGTCGCTTTCCAGGGTGAGGGTCGCGCGATCGCGGAGGCCGTGCCCATGTCGGCTGCTGCCGTGAGCGAGATGCGGGCGTATATCGGCGAGTTGATGGCTGCCCGTCAACGGGACCCACGCGACGACCTGCTCGCCAACCTCGTGGACGTGGAACAGGCCGGCGACGAACTCAGCGAGGACGAGATCTACTCCACGTGCGTGACGTTCCTCATCGGCGGCCACGAGACCACCACCAGCCTCATCGCCAACTGCCTGTACGCCCTGCTTCGGCGCCCCGGGCAACTCGAGCGGGCACGAACGGATCCGGCTGCGCTCGCGGGCGCCATCGAGGAGAGCCTGCGCTTCGACAGTCCGATCCAACGGACGTTCCGCCGGGTCACGCAAGACACGGTGGTGCAGGGACAGCAGCTACGCCAGGGCCAGATCGTCATCCAGCTGCTGGGTGCGGCCAACCGCGACCCAGCCCACTTCGCCGATCCTGAGGTGTTCGATCTCTCGCGCAAGCCGAACCGCCACATCGCGTTCGGCAGCGGCGTTCACTTCTGTATCGGCGCACCGCTGGCGCGACTGGAGGCCCGGCTTGCGCTGCGTGCCATCCTCGAACGGTGGCCCGATCTGGAGCTGGCCGTCGAGGAGATCGAGTGGCAGAGCGAGAAAGCGCTGTTCCGATGTGTCCGCAGCCTGCCGGTCAGATCCGGAGGGGAGAGCCGCCCTTGAGGTCAAGCGTCCGCAGGTCGACCGCCCTCGCCCTGGTGCTGTCCCTGGCCACCGGGGGCGCTGCCATCTCGGCTGACGTCGAGGAGGCCATGGAAGCGGACTTGGGCGTCCCTACCTTCGTCGACGAAACCCTGGCCTCAGGAATCGACCACGTCAACAACTACGTGGCCACGCCAGAGAGCCCCGACGGGGGCTGGGAGTTCATCGTCGGCGGCGGCGTGGCCGTCCTCGACTGCGACGATGACAGCCTGCCCGACCTGTACCTTGCCGGCGGCAGCAGCCCGGCGAGCCTCTATCGCAACGTGGGTGACCTGGGCGGCCCACTCAAGTTCGAGCGGCTGAGCTCCGACGAGACGGACCTCATCCATGTCACCGGTGCCTATCCCGTCGACATCGACAGCGACGATCTGGTCGACCTGGTCGTGCTCCGTCGCGGCCCCAACGCGGTGCTCCGCGGGCTGGGCGGCTGCCGTTTCGAGCCGGCCAACTCGCGGCTCGGCGTGGGTGGTGGCGGCGACTGGACCACTGCCTTCAGCGCGACGTGGGAAGGTGAGGCCGCACTGCCGACGTTGGCGTTCGGCAACTACCAGGCGCTCGATGCGGCGGGTGAGTTGGTCCCGGGCACGTGCGCCGATCATCAGCTCTACCGCCCGGCACCCGGCGCCGCGCGCTACGGGCCACCGGTCCCGTTGTCGCCAGGCTGGTGCACGCTCTCGATGCTCTTCAGCGACTGGGACCGCTCGGGTCGCCGCGACCTGCGCGTGAGCAACGACCGCCAGTACTACGTGGACGCGGGCAGTGAGCAGCTGTGGCGGATCGAGGAGGGTGCAGCGCCACGCGAGTATGGCGCCGAGGATGGCTGGGAACGATTGATGATCTTCGGCATGGGCATCGCCAGCGAAGACGTCACCGGCGATGGCTATCCCGAGGTCTACCTGACCACCATGGGCCACAATCGGCTGCTGACCCTCGCAGGTGGACCAGAGCAACCGGCCTACGAGAACGTGGCCATGGACCTGGGGGCGTCGACCGGTCGTCCGGTCGCAGGCTCGGATACACGACCGTCGACGGCTTGGCACCCGCAGTTCGAGGACGTCAACAACGACGGATACATCGACCTGTACGTGTCAAAGGGCAACCTCGATGCCCTGCCGGACCAGGCCATCGAGGACCCGAGCAGCCTGCTCCTGCAGGGTAAGGACGGGAACTTCGTCGAGCGCGCTGAAGCTGCCGGCGTCGCCAACGATGCGCGCGCGCGGGGTGCGGCGCTCGTGGACCTCAACCTCGACGGCCTGCTCGACCTGGTCGAGGTCAACCTGGGCGACCAGGCAGAGGTCTGGCGCAACGCCGGTGCCGGCACGGCCACGGAACCCGCGCCGATGGGCCGCTGGCTGGCCGTCGAGCCGGCCCAGGACGGCCCCAACCGTGACGCGATCGGCGCCTGGATCGAGGTCCGCAGCGACGCCGGCAGCCAGCAGCGCGAGGTCACCGTCGGCGGCGGCCACGTCTCGGGCCAGCTGGGACCGACCCACTTCGGGCTCGGTGCGGCCGAGGCGGCCGAGGTGCGCGTGACCTGGCCCGACGGCGAGGTCGGGGCCTGGATCCCGGTGGCGGCCGACCAGCGCGTGCGCATCGAGCGTGGCCGCGAGGCGGCCCTGGCCCTGCCCAGCGCGACCGAGCTGCACCGGCGCCCTGCCCCTCGTGCGCGAGGACGACGCGGGACCGGAGCTGCCGCCGGTGCCGGCGGTGGACCCGGCCACCTGCGTGCCCAGCGTGGACCCGGACGTGTCCGTGGCCCGCCTGTGGGACGAGGCCCTGCTCGACGCGGTCCGCCGCGACTTCCCCGCGCCCACCGTGCACGCCCGCAACCTCTACCACGCCTCGGCCGCGATGTGGGACGCGTGGGCCGCCTACGAGCCCGAGGCCGACGGTGTCTTCTACACCGGCAAGGCCAGCGCCACCGACGTGGCCGCGGCCCGCGACGAGGCCGTCAGCTACGCCGCCTACCGCCTGCTCGGCCACCGCTATCGCGACGCGGTCGGCGGCGCGGCCAGCCTGCGCCGGTTCGATCAGCTCATGGCCGAGCTGTGCTACCCCTGGACGCTCGACGGCACCGTCGGCGACACGCCCGCCGCCCTCGGCAACCGCGTGGCCGCCACCGTCATCGCGGCCACCCTCGAGGATGGCGCGCGCGAGGCCGAGGGCTACGCCACGACCGAGTACGTGGCCGTCAACGAGCCCATGATCGTGCAGCAGCCGGGCACGGTCATGGCGGACCCCGACCGCTGGCAGCCGCTGGCGCTGGCGGTCAGCTACACCCAGAACGGGCAGCTGCTGCCGGTCGGACCGCAGGAGTTCATCGGCCCCCACTGGGGCGAGGTCACCGCCTTCGCGCTGCCCGAGCCGCAGGTCCCGGGCCTGCCCATCGACCCGGGCCCGCCGCCCTTCCTCCACGACCCGCTGACCGCCGCCGAGTTCAAGGCCAAGGCCCTCGAGGTCGTGGCCTACAGCAGCACCCTCGATCCGCGCGACGGGGTCGTCGTCGACATCAGCCCCGCCAGCTGGGGCAACGCCCCCCTCGGCAGCAACGAGCGGGCCGGCCACGCCTTCAACCCCTGGACCAGCCTGCCCTACGAGCCGGTGCTCGTGCCGCGCGCCGACTTCGGCCGGGTGCTCGCCGAGTTCTGGGCCGACGGGCCTGCCTCGGAGACGCCACCGGGCCACTGGAACACGCTCGCCAACGCCGTCGTGGACCACCCCGACTTCGAGCGCCGCATCGGCGGCACCGGACCGGAGCTCGAGCCGCTCGAGTGGGACGTGAAGATGTACCTCGCGCTCAACGGCGCGGTGCACGATGCGGCCATCGCGGCCTGGGGTGCCAAGGGCCACTACGACTACGTGCGGCCCATCAGCATGATCCGCTACATGGGCGGCCTGGGCCAGTCGAGCGACCCGGCGCTGCCTGCGTACCACCCCGACGGGCTGCCGCTCGTCGAAGGCCGGGTGGAGCTCATCACCGAGGCCTCGAGCGCACCCGGCGAGCGCCATCACCACCTGCGGGAGCATCTCGGCGAGATCGCCGTGCGGGCCTGGGCCGGCAATCCCGGCGATACCGCCGCCGAGCTCGGCGGGGTCGACTGGATCCGGGCCGTGGAGTGGGTGCCCTACCAGCTCTCGACCTTCGTGACGCCCTCGTTCGCGGGCTACGTCAGCGGCCACTCCACCTTCAGCCGTGCCGCGGCCGAGGTGCTCACGGCCATGACCGGCTCAGCCTTCTTCCCCGGTGGCCTGGGCACGTGGACGGTGCCCGCGGGCTCGCTCCACTTCGAGGCCGGGCCCAGCGTCGACGTGCCCCTGCAGTGGGCCACCTACTACGACGCGGCCGACCAGGCCGGCCTCTCGCGGCTCTACGGCGGCATCCACGTGGAGGCCGACGACCTGCGCGGCCGGGTCATGGGGGCCCAGTGCGGCCTCGACGCCTGGACCGTGGCGCAGCGCTACTGGGACGGGACGGCGCGGGACTGATCCGGCCGGCCGGGAGCGCTACCGTGCGTCGCCGCGCTCGCGCTGGTCGAGGTCCTCGATCTTGGCCACCTTGCGGCCGGAGCCGCCCCCCGCGAACTCGCCCTCGAGCCAGTGGTCTACCAGCAGCGGGGCCACGTTCTTACCCACCACCAGGCTGCCCAGGCAGAGGACCTTGGCGTTGTTGGACTTGATGGCGCGCTCCGCCGAATAGGGGTCGGTCACGGGCGCCGCTCGTACGCCATGGACCTTGTTGGCCACGATGGCCATGCCCAGCCCGGTGCCACAAACGAGCACAGCACGCTCGACCTCGCCGGCGGCTACGGCACGGGCGACCGGCTCCCCGACATCGGGGTAGTCGACGTCCTCCCCTGCCTGCACGCCGAAGTCAACGACCTCGTGACCCCGAATCACGAGATGCTCCTTGATGAGGTCCTTGAGCTCGACGGCGTTGGCATCGGCACCGACTGCGATGCGCATGACTCAGACCTCCAGTGACTGCGTGGCGTTGTTGCGGCAGGAGATGATGACTTGGAACTCTCAGAGCCCAGCTCACCGGCAACGACCGACGACTCCGCCGCCCTCTTGTCTGGAGCGCCAGTCCGGTCAGAACATTGTCGCTGATGATGACGCAGCCGTCGCGCCGAGGCGCTCTGCACACCACGACGGTGCTCCGAGGCAGACGACCTCTTGGTACAGGTACCGTGACAACGTGAACAGCGAGCTGGTCATGGGCGTGGACATCGGCACGTCCTACTCGAAGGGCGTGGTGGCCACGCTCGAGGGCACGATCGTGGCTCGCGCGGACCGGGCCCACGACGTCTCCATGCCGCATCCCGGCTGGGCCGAGCACGAGGCCGACGGGATCTGGTGGTCCGAGCTTTGCTCCATCGCCCGCGAGCTGGCCGCCACGGTCGGTCGCGATCGCATCCGGGCCCTGGGCGTCAGCGGGCTGGGACCCTCGTTCGTGCCCCTCGATGCGGCCGATACCCCACTGCGACCGGCCATCCTCTACGGCATCGACACGCGCGCCAGCAGCGAGATCGAGGAGCTCACGCAGCGCTACGGCGCCGAGCGTGTGCTCGAGCGCTGCGGTGCCGCCATCACCAGCCAGTCGGTCGGGCCCAAGGCACTGTGGGTGCGCCGCCACGAGCCCGAGACGTGGGCCCGGACCCGGCGCTTCGGCATGGTCGCCTCCTATCTCGTACGGCGCCTCACCGGCGAGTACACGCTCGACCACGTCTCGGCCAGCCTGTGCGGGCCGCTCTACGACATCGAACAGCGCGCGTGGATCGACGACTGGGCCCAGGAGGTGGTGCCGGGGCTGGAGCTGCCCGAGCTGCGCTGGGCCACGGAGACCGCTGGCACCATCCGCGCGGGCGCAGCCTCCGATACGGGCTTGCCGCCGGGGATCCCGGTCTCGGTCGGCACCATCGACGCCTGGGCGGAGGCCACCAGCGTCGGCGTCAGGGAGCCGGGCGAGGCCATGCTCATGTACGGCACGGCCCTCACGCTGGTGCAGATGCTGGCGCCCTTCCGGCCGACCGCCTCGATGTGGGGCTGTGTCGGCGCCCTGCCGGAGACCTGGAGCCTCGCCGGCGGCGTGACCACCAGTGGCGCCCTGACCAAGTGGCTCAGCCGACTGGTGGGCGACGTGCCCTATGAGACGCTGCTCGCAGAGGCGGCCGCGGTCCCGCCCGGTGCCGATGGGCTGCTGCTCCTCCCCTACTTCTCGGGCGAGCGCAACCCCTTCTACGATCCGGACGCCCGCGGCGTCATCGCCGGCCTCACGCTCAACCACGGTCGCGGCCACCTCTACCGGGCCGTGCTCGAGGGGACTGCCCTCGGCGTGCGCCACATGCTCGATGCGCTCGCGCAGGATGGCCACGTCCCACAGCGCCTGGTGGCGGTCGGCGGAGGGACGCGCGGAAGACTCTGGCCCACCATCGTGAGCGACGCGACCGGCCTGGCCCAGCAGCTACCTCGCGAGACCATCGGCGCCAGCTACGGGGACGCCTGGCTCGGGGGCGTCGCGGCCGGCTTGGTCGACCCTGCGAGCGACTGGACACGCTTGGCCACGAGCATCGAGCCGGACCCCGCTGCCCGCGGGACGTACGACCAGCTGTACGGGTCGTTCCTCGAGCTGTACCCGGCCACGAAGGACGTGGTCCATCACCTCGCCGCGCGGGCGCGGGAGGCCTAGTCCAGCGGCGGGATCGACCGCCACAGCGAGAGGTCCAGGTCCGGCATGATCTGGCGCAGGCGGCGGGCGTCGTCGGCGTAGTACTGGCCCAGCCACTCGCGTGCGGACTCGGGCAGCGTGACGTGCTCCCTGGACTTCTTGCGGGCCCGGGCGATCTCCTGCACCGACGCGTTCTGTGCGCGCAGGCCCAGGAACGCGTAGGTGCGGTCGAGCTGGACCTGGGTGTCGGCGACACACGCTTCGTACTGCAGCAACAGCAGCTGCTCGCGCGGGAAGTGCTCCAGCCACCACGAGAGCTGGGTGGCGTAGCGGCTGCGCTCCATGGCTTCGGTCACGCGATGCTCGCGCGTGCCCATGTCCCCGGCACCGACCTCACCCTTGAGCGCCCCGGCCCGCTTGAGCAGGCCCAGGTTGGAGATGTAGCGCTCGACCGGATCGCGCATGAGCACGATGAGCTTGGCCTCCGGCGCCGCCCGCTTGAGCATCGGTGGCACCCACGGCTGGTAGAGATAGCCGGGCGTCTTCTCGCCCACGAGGCTGCCCTGGGGCCGCGGGAAGTACTGCTGGTAGAGCTCGAGCTGCTGGGGCGTAGGCCAGCGATCCCAGAAGTGGTCGAAGAAGTGCAGCTCCCGCCGCTGACGGTGAGGCCGGTGGACCTCGAGGTGGCTTTCCAGCAGGCCCTGCCACCAGGTCGTCCCCGACTTCTGGGCGCCGATGATGACGAAGTCCGGCGGGCCGATCTGCCAGTCGGGCGGGGCATCAGGCGGTGGCTGCAGCTGGTCATAGCGGGAGCGCACCGCGCCGCCCGAGGGGGCGTCCGAGGCCCCCAGCGGGGTGGCCCGGATGCCCTTGACGATGGCCCGCTTCCAGGCCGGTGGTCGCTTGCTGTTCTTCTTGCTCATGGTCGCTTCCAGCCTAGCCGACGCGGCGTCGTCGGGGTCTCCACTCCGGCCATCTCGGCCGAGGAACCGACCGGCGTGGCCTTCTCGGCGATGGTGCGGATGGCCACCTGGTTGCCCACGTCGTGCCCCGCCTGCTCCGAGAGCAGCCAGCGCACCTCCAGCAGGTCGCAGTAGGCCTGCACCGGGTCGATGTCATCGCCCATGACCTCGGTCAGCTGGCCCACGCAGGGATCGAAGATCTCCAGCGTCCAGCGCGCCCCTTCCTTCCGGGTCAAGGTGCGGCCGCTGTCGCCCTCCTTCGAATCCCAGTCCCCGGCCCAACCCATGCCGGCCCAGGCGGTGACGTCGTTGAGCAGGATGGCTGACTGACCCTCGCCCGCCTCGATGCCGGTGAGCTGGCGCAAGCGCCGGGAGTGGTAGTCGCGACCGGCCACGGCCACCCGCAGGGTCAGGTCCCCGGACCCGTCAGCGCCGGGCTCGAGGATGATCTCGTCGACGACGTAGCCCAGCTCGTTGATGTCGTGCAGGCGCCTCGCGACGCGATGGGCCTTGTCGGGCCGGATGGTCACGTCCGCGTGGAGCACGTGCCACAGCCGCTCGTAGCGATCGCGGATGCTCAGGGCGGCCTCGAAGTCGTCGTCCATCTCCTCCATCGACTTGCCGTTCATGATGCCCATGTCGGCGAGGTCACCGGCCACGTTCTCGATGGCGATCTCGATGTCGGCCTCGCGCTGGCCGTCCGAGATGCGTTCGTGCAGCTCGCTGGTCTCGCCGTCCACGAGGTAGGCCTGCAGCCGCTGTCCGTCGCGCATCAGCAAGGTGTTGGCCAGGGAGCAGTCGCCCCAGAACATGCCCATGCGGTGGATCTCCACGAGCAGGCCGGTCATGGAGTCGAGCAGCTTGTCGCGATAGCGGCCAGCGCCCTCGGGCAGGCGCATGAAGAGCCGGCGGAACTGGAACGAGCGCGAGAGATAGCGGGTCAGGATGATGGCGCTCTGGTCACCGGTGCGCGTGACCAGCCCGTAGGCCTTCACCGAGGGCGCGCCTTTCGCTTCCAGCTCGCGCAGGACGTCGTACTCTCGCTGGCCGACCTCGAGCGGAAGCTCCTTGAGCGCGATGATGTGGCCGTCGACCATGGCGAAGCGCACGGTGTGGCGGCTGGCACCCACGGGCAGGTCCACGAACTCGAGGTCCGGGCCCGACCAGTGGGCGAGGGGCGTGCCCCAAGGCATGGCCACGAGCGCCTGGTTCGACTCGCGGAAGCGCATCGTGATGCGTCCCGGCTCGAAGGGCTCGATCGCGCTGGTCGGGATCTCATCGGGGTCGGGGGGCTCGAAACCGCGCATGGGCTCGCCTTCCCACACGAGGGTGGCATCGCTGAAGGGCTCGTGGCCGCTGCGTTCTTCCATCGGCGGCAAGTCTAGGGGGTCGGGCGGCGACCGACCGGGATCGCGGATACGATGAACCCATGTCCTCCGCACCTACTCGACCGCCTGTCACGCTGCCCGGCCACTGGCGCGGCGTGGTCTTCGACATGGACGGGCTGCTGGTGCACACGGAACGCCAGTGGCTGCAGGCCAAGCTCGAGCTCTTCCGGCGCTACGACCGGCAGCTCACCGCTGCGGACAAGGCGGCGGTCTTCGGCTTCGCGGACCTGCAGTCGGTGACCTACTTCGCCCAGCGTTTCGACCTGCCGCCCGAGCGGATCCCGGCGCTCCAGACGGAGTACCTCGACATCGTGGGCGAGCTCATCGACGAGGGCATCGAGATCACTGCCGGTGCCCCCGAGCTGGTCGGTCATCTGCGCGGTCGCGTTCCCATCGCGCTGGCCTCCAACACGCGACGGCCGCTGGTGGACCGCATCCTCGACCACACCCCCTTCGCCGGCTGGTTCGGGGCCATCGCCACCGGCGACGAGGTCCCACCCAAGCCGGCGCCCGACGTGTACCTGCTGGCCTGCGAGCGCATCGGCATCGAGCCGGCCGCGGCGGTCGCGGTGGAAGACTCCCCGACCGGCGTGAAGGCCGCGCACGCGGCCGGGCTCGCCTGCATCGGTGTGCCCAGCGATCGCGACCATCCCCTCCCCGACGCCGACTACCAGGTGGCGTCGTTGTCCGAGCTGCTCGCCTGAGCGCGCCCCGCTAGCCCGGCCCGCATGATCCGCCGCCTCATCCGGGTCGCCATCATCGCGTCCGCGCTGCTGATCGCGGCCCTGCTGGTGTCCGACATCGAGGTCGAGTGGTCCGACGCGCCTGAGGGCATCGGCGTGACGCTGCTCATCCTCTCCCTCGTCTTCGGGCTGGTCAACGCCTTCATCCGGCCCATCGCCAGGCTTGTCTCGATCCCTCTCAACATCGCCACTTTGGGCCTGTTCTCGGTCGTGCTCAATGCGGCCCTGCTGCTGCTGGTGGCCTCCCTGGTCGACCTCGCCTTCGGCCCGCTCATCATCATCGGCGGGTTCCCGCCGGACCTCAGCCTGGAGGCGGTGGGGGCCGCGGCGGTCGGTTCGTTCGTCATCAGCGTCGTCAGCGCTGGGCTTACGATCCTCATCCCTGACGCCTGAGGAGGAGCCCCATGACCCATCGCAAGGAGCGGCAGCTCGTGTCGTCCGGCTCGCCCTACGAGGAGCCCATCGGCTTCAGCCGGGCCGTGCGCGTGGGCGACCGGGTGATCGTGGCGGGCACGGCGCCCACCTGGCCGGACGGTCACGTCGACCCCGATGTCGAGGTCCAGGCGGACCGCTGCATCGAGATCATGCTGGCCGCCCTGGGCGAGGCCGGCGCCGCAGCCGACGATGTCGTGCGCACGCGGACGTACCTCGTCGAGGCCGCCGACTGGGAGGCTGCGGGGCGGGCCCATGGGCGCTCCTTCGGCTCGGCTCGGCCGGCCTCCACCATGGTCGTGGTGACCGGCTTCCTCGACCCACGCTGGAAGGTGGAGATGGAGGCAGAAGCCATCATCGGCTCGGCTCTCGTGGACTCGCCCCAGGCGCAGTGAGGCGCTAGCATTCAGGGCATGAGCCGGCGCATCATCGACCTCGATACGCCCGAGCGCTTCGCCACCGGCACGGTCGGCGACCCGGGGGATCCCAGCTACTTCCTGCAGGCCGTGCAGGGCGGCCACGTGACCACCGTGCAGCTCGAGCGGGAGCAGGTGGCGGTCCTGGCTGACCGCGTCCTGGCCGTCATCGATGAGGTCGAGCGACGCGGATTGGTGGCCATGGACGCCGGACCCGCCGGCGTCCCGGACGCTCGGCCGCTGGTACAGCCCCTGCACGAGGAGTTCAGGGTGGGCACGATGGTCATCGCCTGGGACGAGGACGTGGACCAGATCGTGGTCGAGGCACGCTCGATGACCTTCGACGCCGGCGCCGGCGAGATGGCCCTCCGAGACGGCGACGAGATCGAAGAGGACGACATCCCCGACGACGCGCCCATCGGGCCGGACGTGCTGCGGGTCCACCTCACGCCCTTCATGGCGCAACAGTTCGCCCGACGCGCCAACAGCGTGGTCGCGGGCGGACGACCCACGTGCCCCTACTGCGGCGCTGCCCTGGAGGCCACGGGGCACTTCTGCTCGCGCCGGTTCGACGACCTCATCCACTGACCACGACCGCACCCACCACGGATCCAGAAGACATCCGCCACCACGGAGGAGTGCCCATGCAGCGAACGATCAGGGCGATCGGCGTGCTCGTCGCCACCATGCTGGCGGTGACCGCGCTGGCGGCGCCGGCGAGCGCGGCCTCGAGCGAGGTCTCGCTCACTCGCATCCTGGGTGGCTACACGCGCCCGGTGCTGGTGACATATGCGCCAGGCGGCGGCCGCACCATCTTCATCGTCGAGCAGACGGGCACGATCAAGCGGGCCACCTACGCCAACGGCACGTGGAGGAAGCTGGATACCTTCCTGGACCTGCGCTCGAGGGTCAACGATCCGCGCCTCGGCGGCAATGGCGAGCGAGGGCTGCTGGGCCTGGCCTTCGACCCGGACTACGACTCGAACGGCCGCTTCTACGTCAGCTACACGCGTCAGGCGAGCGGTTCCAGCAACGGCGACACCGTCATCCGTGAGTACCGCCGCGCGCGCAACGGGAGAGCCAACCCGTCTTCCGGTCGGACGGTCATGGTCATCGACCAGCCGGCGGCCAACCACAACGGCGGTCACCTCGCCTTCGGGCCGGACGGGCTGCTCTACATCGGCACCGGGGACGGCGGCGGTGGTGGCGACCCGCGGGGCAACGGCCAGAAGCTCTCGACGCGACTGGGCAAGCTGCTGCGCATCGACCCGGTCGATCCCGACGGAGCCGGACCGCGTCGCTACCGCACGCCGCCGGGCAACCCCCGCGTGGGCAAGAGCGGCCTCAACGACATCTGGGCCTGGGGCCTGCGCAACCCGTGGCGCTTCTCCTTCGACCGCGCCAACGGCAACCTCTGGATCGGCGATGTGGGCCAGGGTGCGCGCGAGGAGGTCGATCGCTCCCGCTCGAACGCCCGCGGCCGGGCAGCGGGCAAGGGGCGCAACTACGGCTGGAACAAGTGCGAGGGTACGCGCCGCTATCCCAACACGGGCGTGGCCTGCACCTTCGGGACGCGGCCGGTGCATGACTACGCCCACGGTGCCGGCCGCTGCTCGGTCACCGGCGGCCACGTCCACCGCGGGCCGAGCGCGCCGAGGTGGCGCGGGCTCTACATCGGCGGCGACTTCTGCGGCCGGCTGTTCGTGCTCGATGGCTCGGGCAGGGTGAAGCTCTCGAAGACGACCAGCCGGCGCATCTCCTCGTTCGGTGAGGACGCCGCCGGGCGCATCTTCCTGACGGACCTCACCAACGGCAGCATCTACCGCGTCAAGCTCCGCGGCCCTCGCCCCTAGGCCGCACGCGTCAGAACCGCGGGGCCATCGCCGGCAGCAGGGCAGGCTGGTGCCAGTGGCGGCTGGCGCGTGGCGGCCACCGGGATGCCGGTCGCTTCATGGCCTCCGGTCGTCCGTATCGACACGATGGGCGCGGTCGCGCCACTTCGGTCGTCAGCCGTCGCCGGCATCGACGCTCGGCCAACGAGCCGTGACGGATCCGCGTCAGCCGTCGCCCTCGTCGACGCCAGCGGCCCCCGACGGCACTTCCCTGGCCCCCGGAGCTGCAGGGACTGGCGACGAGCGCGCCGAGCGTCGGTCGTGGCGACGGATGTCTACCGCGGGCCGGTGGAGCAGGCGGGCGGAGGGCGCTCGGCGCATCCGGCGCGGCCGCTCAGCTGGGCAGACGGTAGGGCGACTCCAGGCCGTGCCCCTCCAGCAGAGCCTCATCACGGAGCAGCTCCGCGGTCAGGCCGTCGGCCACCACGGCGCCCTCGTCGATGATCACCGTCCGCGGCAGGGTCTCGGCCACCATGGCCAGGTCGTGGGTGCTCACCAGCAACGTCTCGGGTCGCGAGCCCATGACCGCCATCAGCTCACGACGCCCGCGGGGGTCGAGTCCGGCGGTGGGCTCGTCGAACACGAGCACGCCCGGATCCATGGAGAGCACCGTGGCCACCGCGATGCGCTTGCGCTGGCCCAGCGAGAGGTGGTGTGGCACGCGTCGCTCGAAGCCGCTCATGCCCACGGCTGCGAGCGCCCGTTCGACGCGGTCATGCAGCTCGTGCTCGGCCACACCCATGTGGATCGGCCCGAAGGCCACGTCCTCGTGCACGGTGGGGCTGAAGAGCTGGTCGTCGGGGTCCTGGAAGACGAGCCCGACGACCGCTCGCACCCGTTTGACCGTCGACGGGCCCACGATCATGCCGTCGACGACCACGGACCCGTGCCCACCACCGAGGATGCCGTTGAGGTGCAGCAGCAGCGTGGACTTGCCCGCGCCGTTGGGGCCTACCAGGGCGACCTTCTCGCCCGGCTCGACCGTGAGCTCGACCCCGCGCAGGGCCTCGGTGCCATCGGGATACGTGTAGTGCAGGTGCGAGACCTCGATCCGACCGGCAGCCCCAGCCTGGCCGCTCAAGACAGGGCCCAGAGGTTGACCACGACCACGAAGACGACGATGGCCGCCAGCGCCGTCGCGAACCACAGCAGCGAGCGCTGGTCGGGGCGAGGCAGCTGGACCGGATGGAAGGTGCCCGAGAAGCCGCGTGCCAGCATGGCCGCGTAGATACGCTCCGAGCGCTCGTACGAGCGGATGAAGAGCGAGCCGACCATGGCACCGGTAGCTCGCGCACGCCAGGCCACCGACCCACCCGAGCGACCGCTGGGTGCCTGCGCCGAGCGGGACTGACGCGCGCGTGACATGCGCGCAGCCTCGTCGGTGAGCACCGCGAGGTAGCGGTACATGAAGCTGATGATGGAGACGATCACGGCCGGGACGCGCAGCGCGCGCAGGGCGTCCACGAGATCCGCGAAGGGCGTGGTGTAGGCCAACAGCAGCGCCGCCTGGACGCTCAGCCAGGACTTGGCCGCGATCGACAGCGTGTCACGCAGGCCGGCGTCGGTGACCGTCAGCACGAGCGGTCCCAGCTCGACGGTCACGAGCGCAGCGCCAGGTCGGGTGAAGAGCAGCGGCACCGCCACCAGCACGAAGGGCAGCACGACCCACGAGCCACGCACCAGCCGCAGCGGTCCCAGGCGGGCGAAGGCCGAGGCGCCCGTGAGCACGAGCCAGACGACCGCGTAGGCGGCGAAGGCGCCGACCGGCAGCAGCGCGATGCCCAGCACGGCGGCGAGGGCGAGGACGATCTTGAGGCGGGCGTCGGCGCGGTGCGCAGGGCTCTGTCGCGGGATGTAGCGATCGAGCTCCATGCGGGGCCGACGTCAGTCGGTCGGGCGGGCGCGACGGGTCAGCAGGCGACCGAGCAGCCACATGGCACCGAAGAGCAGGACCACGCCGACGACCCCGGCCACGATGAGCGACAGGGCCGAGTCACCCAGGAACGGCACGCTGTACTCGGGCAGGATCTCGAAGGCAGCGTCGGTGCCCCGCTCGGCGAAGCCGGTGTCGATGGCGACGCGCTCGAGCCCGTCTGGATCCGACGACGCGAACGGGGCCAGCACGGCCACGACCGCGACGGCCAGGAGCAGGCCTGCCACCCACCAGTAGCGGCGGATCATGACTCGCTCATCTCGAGCGTGGGGCTGGCGGCGGCCGGCGCGGCGTCGCGCAACAGGAGCAGGTCCGGGCGGGCGTTCTTGATGAGCGCGAGCGCGCCGACCGTGATGAGCGCTTCACCGACACCGATGAGGACGTGCGTCCCCAGCATCGCCGGCAGCACGACGGCCAAGGTGGTGGTGCCGCTGAACGCGAGCTCGAACGAGGTGGCAGCCGCACCCAGCATCACCGCGCTCCAGGCAGCGACGGCGGCAGCCGGCATGCGGCCTCGCTCCTCTCCGCCGAGCAGGCCCGCGACCGTGCGATAGATGGCATAGCCGCCGATGGTGCCGATGAGACCCATGTTGACGATGTTGGCGCCCATAGCCAGCAGACCGCCGTCCTGGAAGAGCAGCGACTGGACCGCGATGACGCTGGCCATCACGAGCGTGCCCGCCCATGGGCCCAGCAGGATCGCCGCGAGGACGGCGCCGAGCAGGTGGCCGCTGGTGCCGCCGACGACGGGGAAGTTGATCATCTGTGCCGCAAAGATGAAGGCTGCCGTGACGCCCATCAGCGGGATCGCGCGCTCGTCGAAGGACTGCCCCACGCGGCGCACGGAGACCGCGATGACCATGATGGCGATGACCCACATGACGACCGCGACGGGCACGGAGAAGAAGCCGTCCGGCGCGTGCAGATCGAACGGTGCAGGCGACTCGAGGAGGCGCGAAGAGATGATCGCGAGCGGCATCGACGCCGATGCTATTCGCGATTCATCGCTGATGCAAGGTCTCGCGATAGGGTCTGGACGGGCCGGACGCACTATGCTCTGGGCGATGCCCGCCGAGACCCATCTGCACGCGCCCGAGGTGACCTGGGGCGAGGTTCGCCAACGCCTCCACGAGCGAGGTCTGCGCTGGACGCCGCAGCGCAGGCTGCTGGTCGACGTGCTGGCCGGGACCGACGGGCACATCACCGGAGCCGAGCTGGTCGAGCGCTGCCGCGAGCAGGATCCGGAGGTCACGCCTTCGACGGTCTACCGCACGCTCGACGTGCTCGAGGACATCGGCGTCATCCGCCACGCCCACGGGCTCGATGGGCGTGAGGAGTTCCACGTGCGGCCGGCGCGCGAGCATGGACACTTGCACTGCTCGGTCTGCCACCGCGCGTGGGAGCTGGGTCCCGAAGACGTGGGCGACCTGCGTTCGGACCTCGACACGGCCCGCGGGTTCCGCATGGACCTGGGCCACCTCAGCGTCGTGGGCGTCTGTCGCGACTGCCAGGAGGACTCGGAAGACTAGCTGCCGTTCCCGGGGGTTCGTGAGACATCGTCTGGGTGGCCAGCTCTCACTGAGGCAAGGTGCGGCGCGGCAGCGCGTCTCGCTGTGGGGTGTCGATCAGCGCGTTGGCCCACGGGGTCGGACGGTCATGCCGGGCACGTGCCTCGCGGTCCATGCCGCCGCATGGACGGGCCCCGCTCCTGGCGCGTCATGCCAGGCACGTGCCGCGCGGGTCCATGCCCCCCGCGCATGAACGGGCCAGGCTCATGGCGGTCCATGCCCCCCGCGCATGAACGGGCCAGGCGCCTGCGCGGTCCATGCCCCCCGCGCATGAACGGGCCAGGCGCCGCGCGGGTCCATGCCCCCGGTGCATGAACGGGCCGATGCGCCTCAGCGGGCCATGCACCACGGGCATGCCAGGGGTGGGATGAGCCGCTGATCGAAGCGATCGGACGGCCTGCCTGGTCGGTACAGTCCCTGGCGGCATAGCCGGCGAACCCTGCGCCGCCAGGGGCCATGTACCACGGGCATGCCAGGGGTGGGATGAGCCGCTGATCGGGCGATCCGACGGCCTGCCTGGTCCGTACAGTCCCTGGCGGCATAGCCGGCGAACCACCACGCCGCGCACCCTGCGCCGCGAGCAACCGGCGCCGCGAGCTACCCCGGCGAACCACCACGCCGCGCACCCTGCGCCGCGAGCTACCCGGCGCCGCGAGCTACCCCGGCGCACCACCACGCCGCGCACCACCACGCCCCGCGCACCACCACGCCGCAGCGGGCCTCGATCCTCGAGCATCTCCAGGACTGGCTGACCGAACCGCTGGCCGCGCGAGGCGATGGCTCACGAACCCTCGGGAACTACAGCTAGCTGGCGGCGAGGCCCCGGATGTCCTCGAGCAGGATCTCCAGGTCCCGTTCGGTGGCGGTGTGGTTGAGGATGCCGGCGCGCAACCACGTTCGGCCGCGCAAGCGCGTGGTGGTGAGGAACGAGCTGCCGCTCAGCTGCAGCCCCGACTGCAACGCATCCTGGTGCACATCGACCGCATCCCGTGCGGCCTCGTCGACCCCGTCCGCGCCACCCGGCAGATGCCGGAAGCAGACGACCGAGAGGTTCGACTCCTCGGCCAGCTCGAAGTCGGCGGCCTCGCGCAGCCGTGCCTTGAGCGCATCGGCGAGGTCCACGGTCTTCTCGACCAGCTTGCCCAGCCCGGGTGTGCCCAGGTGCTTCCACGACATCCACATCTTGAGCGCCCGCTGCCGGCGCGTGCCCTCGATGCTCAGGCGGTAGAAGTCGAGCTCGTCGGAGTGAGCGTCGGGTGCCCGCGTGGGATCGCCTGAGCCGCGGTAGTACTCCGGCCGGTACGAGAACACCGTCTCCAGCAGCGAACCATCGCGGATGAGCAGGCCGCCGATGTCGTAGGCCTGGAAGAACCACTTCTGCGGATCGATGGTGATGGAGTCGGCACGTTCCAGCCCGTCGACCAGGGGTGCCAATCGCGACGACAGCCTGGCCGCGCCACCGTAGGCGGCGTCGACGTGGAACCACAGGCCCTCGTGTTGGGCCAGGTCCGCCAGATCCGGGAGCACGTCCACGGAGCCGGTGTTGGTCGTGCCCGCCGTAGCCGCGATGGCGAACGGCGTCAGGCCAGCCGCACGGTCACGGGCGATCGCCTCCGCCACGGGCGCCGACTGCAGCCGCAGCTTCGCGTCCGCGGGCACCTTCACCAGCGTGTCCTGGGGGAAGCCCAGGGTGTCCAGGCTGCGCTTGAGCGAGAAGTGCGCCTGCTCGCTGACGTAGACGCGGGCGGCCGTGAGATCGGCGCCCCGCGGCGGACGATCGAGCCCGCGCACCCGTCGCAGGTGGACGTCCCGCGCCACGTTCATGGACATGATGTTGGCCATCACCCCACCGGAGGTGAACAGCCCGAACGAGCCTTCGCCGTACCCCACGAGGTCACAGAGCCAGCGCACCACCTCCTCCTCCACGAACGTGGCCGAGGGGCTGCAGTGCCAGACGTCGACGCCCTGGTGCACGACCTGGCTGAAGACCTCGCCGCTGATCGAGGCCCACAGTGGGATGGGCGTGAAGTACGCGTACGCCCGAGGGTGCCAGGCGTTGGCCTGGTGCGGGGCCAGCCGCGTGCGGAACTCCTCGATCAGCTCCGCGGAGGTCGAGGGTGCAAGCGGCGCCGGCGCGGGCGCACCGGACGGGCCGAAGAAGACCGCGCGCAGCTCGTCGTAGTCGGCCGGCTGCCCGATCGCACGCTCCATGCCGTGGTCGAAGACGTAGTCGAGGGCCGCCGACCAGACCTCCTCGCCCAGCCGCTGGAGCGAAGGGCGCGAGGCCGCCTCGTCGCGGATGTCGAGCAGCTCGGGCTCCGGGTGCCAGCCCTCCCCGGTTCGGCCAGCCAACCGGTCGTCGGTGTCCGTCACCCCTATCGAGCCACGCCGGCGCGTTCCGCGGTCCAGTCCACGACCGTATCGACGAACCCGTCGATGAAGGCGGGTTCGAGCTCACCGTACTCGGTCATGGCGCCGGTCACGGCCTCCTGGAAGAGGTGGTTGGCGTCGGGGATGGTGAGCGTGGTGACGTCCTCGTTGCCGGCGGCCGCAAGCGCCGACTCGAGCGCGAGCCGGTTCGACTCGGCGATGACCTGCACGTCCTTGCCGCCGAAGATGGCCAGCACCGGCACGGTGACCCGGGCCCAGTCGACGGTGGGGTCGTAACCCAGGAAGGAGCGGAACCAGTCGGAGGTGTAGATCGGCATCTGTGAATCGAGCTGCAGCTGGATGAACGCGTCGCGCTCGCCGGCGAACTGCTGCTCCTCCGGGGTGAGCTCATCCCACAGTCGTCCATAGAGGTCTGCCGTGACCCGCTCGAGCGCCTCGAAGTCACCCTCGAGAGCCAGCGGCATCGCTACGCTGGTCCACTCGCCGATGGCATCGACCTGCTCCTCGGATGAGCCCTGCGAACGCGTGATGGCGATGTTCTGTTCCACCGCCACGGTCACACCGTCGGTGACGGCGGGGGCCATCATGCCGATCCAGGCCACGCGCGGGTCCGACGCGCCGAGCATGGCCGCGTAGAGCCCACCCTCGCTGTGGCCGAAGAGGCCGATGCGCCCGGGATCGACGTCGCCGCGCGTCTCGAGGTAGTCGATGGCGGCCCGAGCGTCCTCCGCCAGCTCCTGCACGGTGGCGGCGTTGTAGTCACCGGTCGAGCCACCCACGCCACGGTCGTCGTAGCGCAGCACGCCCACGCCGGCGCTGGTGAGCTCATCGGCGATGACCGCGAACGGCTCCAGCAGCGTGAGCGGCTTGAGCGACTCGTTGCGGTCCTGGGGTCCCGAGCCGGTCATGGTGATGACCACCGGGTGAGGGCCAGGGCCGTTCGGCAGCGTCAGGGTGCCAGCCAGCTCCACGCCCTCGTCGCCGCCGGGGAACGAGACCTCCTCGCTCTGGTAGTCGAAGGTGGCGGGATCCGGGGTGGGCTCGGGCTCCAGCGTGGCGAAGGCGTCGAGCGCCGGGACCAACACCTGCTCACGCAGCCCGTCGAAGTCCTCCGCGTCGGACTGCAGCAGCAGCAGGCTGGTGACGCCGTCCTGCTCCGAGAGGGCCAGCTCCACGGCGATCGACATGGCCCCCAGTGAGACGTCGAAGCGGTAGAGCGTCCACTCGTAGCCCTCGGTGGCGTACTGGCCCGTGACGTCGGGGACCTCGGTCAGGGCGAACTGCGGCAAGAGGCTGCCCCACAGCTGGTCGACCGTGGCCGGCGCCGACTGCACGGCCAGGAGGGCCAGGTCGCCCGGCGCGTCACCACGCGAGTAGATGCCGCCGCCACCGTCCTGCCAATCGGCAGGCACGACCGTGGAAACGCCGAAGAGCGGGTCCTCCACCGAGCGGTACTGCGGGTCCTGTGCACTCGCAGCCGCGGTCGCGAGGAGCACCAGGCAGAGCGAAAGGACGAGGGCCAGAAGGCGGCGCATGGGTCAGGGATCCTCCGGTCGTTGGGGTGAGCGATAGGCGATGACTTCGACGGGTTCGAGCGTGATGAGACCCTCAGGCACCATGGCATCGATCTGCGGCAGGACCGCGCGCAGACGGTCCTCACGATCCACGACCTCGATGAGGATGGGCAGGTCGTTCGAGAGGCGCAGCACGCTGGCGGTGTGCAGGCGAGCGGCACGGCCGTAGCCCTCGATGCCGCGCAGGACGGTGGCACCGGCCACGCCGCGCTCGCGCAGCATCTCCACGATCGCTTCGTAGAGCGGCCGGCCGTCATGGTGGTCCGACTCACCGATGTAGATGCGCGCCAACAGCGCGGGTCCATCGATCCTCATGGCACCAGCCTCCCGACCGCGAGCCCGGCCACGACGGCGACCATGCCGACGGCCACCGAGCCGAAGATATTGAAGAGCATGCGCGTGAGGTCGCCCTCCTCCACCAGCACCCACGACTCGAGCATCAACGTCGAGAACGTGGTGTAGGAACCGATGAAGCCGACCATCAGCGGGACGCGGACCTCCGGTGCGAGCACGGCCCGATCCATGGCCAGGGCGAAGACCAGCCCGAGCGCGAAGGAGCCCGAGATGTTGACCACGAACGTGCCCCACGGCAAGCGGCCGCCGGCAAGGTCCTGGACCCAGCCCTGGACGAGGTAGCGCGAGACAGCTCCGAAGGCGCCGCCGACGGCCAGGAAGAGCAGGGTCATACCCGTATCGTCGCATCGTGCGCACCGGTACGTATAGGCCACGGGTCATGTCTTGACCACCCCGTCCTGCGGGTCTAGGTTGCCCACGTCCGAGCCGACCCCCAGCCGGAGACCGCATCGTGTCCAGCTCCCCTCGCCTGCTCGCTCCGCTGCTCGTGGGCGCACTGCTGCTGCCCATGGGCACCGCCTTCGCCCAGACCGGCGCCGGCGAGGGCTGGAGCGACAGCACCGACGGGCTCGCCTTCGCTACCAACGACGACCTCCAGCAGCCGCCTGGCTGGACCGTCGTCGCACCCGCCGACTTTCCCGCCGCCCTCTCGGTGCTCCCGGGTCCCGAGAAGCTCTACCGCATCGAAGGGACGCTCGATTCCGGCACGCGTGTCGCGAGCCTGCACGACGGCGACACGCTGCCCTGGCTGGACGACGGCCGGACACCCGTGCTGGCCAAGGCCGTCGTCGACGAGGAGGGGGCGGCCTGGGTCCGCCACCAGCACATCATCTCCACGCCCGCCGGCTGCTCGGACACGGCAGCCACCATGGATCCATGCATCCATGCCTGGCTTTCGGGCGCGCTGGCGGACATGGCGGCGCCGCGAGGCACAGCCGTGGCAGCGTCACCGTTCGTGGAGCGCCTGGAGCCGGGCGTCTTCGTCAGCACGGGCATGACCGACCGGGACGGCACGCTCTTCAGCTTCGCCGGCGGCTCGTCGGTGGGTACGACCGTGAACGTCAGGAACGACGACACCATCGTGGTACGTGGCGACGTCGATCTGGGCGCCGGGCTCGGCGGCCAGCTGCGTGGCTTCGATACGACCATCTTCGCGGTCGCGCCGGCGGCGCCCGCCGCCCTCCAGAGCCCGGGCTGGGGTTCCCTCGAGACCCGCGCGAACATGGTGCGCGCGGCCTGGAACCGCAATGGAAGGTCACTGCGCAACGTCCACGCCTGCCCCTCCGGTGGTGAGGGCTACGTGGTCAGCCAATTCCTCATCGGCGGCGCCGGGCGCGACGCCGGACCGGCCGTGGACAGCGATCTCAAGGGCGGCGTGCCGCTGCTCATCAGCGAGGTCATCCCGTTCGACTGCGGGACACCGACCGGCGCCGATGGCGTGGGCGCGCTCCCTGGCGACGGCCCGGCGGCCGCCCTGGTGTGTGGCTCATCGCGACCGCTCCACCGCGCCTTCAGCTGGACCCGCGATGGCAGGCAGGTCACCAGCAGCAGCTCCCTGCTGATGCACTACCTCGTCGTGACCGTGGGGGTCTCGCCTGAGCGTGCGGCGTCGCTCATCGCGCGCATCGGCAGCGCCAACGGCGGAGCCATCTTCTCGGCGGACCTCGAAGGGGGCCCGCTCGATTCGACCTCGCGCTCCGATGTGATGGTCTGGCTGGGCGAGTCCCGGGTCGGCATCGACAGCTACGGCCCCAAGCCCTTCGACGAGCTGCAGGTGTCGAACGGCCAGCTCACCTTCGACCTGGCCGATCAGCAGCGGAGCCTCCTCGGCGGCGCCATCGAGGTGGGCCCCAGCCAGAAGCCCGTCACCAACTGTCCGGGGTTCGACTTCACCTTCGGGGACCTCGGGCAGGTCTTCCCCGACGGGTTCGAGTCGGGCGACATCAGCGCCTGGAGCGAGCCCGTCGCTGACTGAGTCATCGAGGTGTAACCGAGGCAGCGTACGCTTCTGCCCATGACCGACGAGAAGACCCCCACCCCCATGCCCACGTCCGAGGAGGAGTGGCGCCAGGCCCTCACTCCCGAGCAGTATCGGATCCTGCGTGAGAAGGGCACCGAGCGCGCCTTCACCGGCCAGTACGTGAACGAGAAGCGCCAGGGCACCTACCGTTGCGCCGGCTGCGGTGCCCAGCTCTTCGCCTCCGACACGAAGTACGACTCCGGCTCGGGCTGGCCCAGCTTCTGGCAGCCGGCGGCCGAGGGTGCCATCGCCTTCGAACGCGACGCGTCGTTCGGCATGGTCCGCACCGAAGCCATGTGCGCCACCTGTGGCGGGCACCTGGGACACGTCTTCGATGACGGACCCAACCCCACCGGCCAGCGCTACTGCATCAACTCCGCTTCCATCCGGCTCGACCCGGACGAGGGCTAGTCTCGACTAGTCCTGGTGGTAGACCTCTGAGGCGGTGATGTTGCGCCCGTCAGGGCCGGTGAAGGTGGTGATGACCTCAGCGAGGGCCTGGCCCCAGCGAGCGGCCACGTCAGTGGCGTTGATGCGCCCGATGACCGTGTCGAAATCCGGGTAGTACCGCCCGCAGTAGACCACGTGGGCCCCACGGCGGAAGCCGGTGTAGTCACGGTAGCCGGCCTCGGCGATCGCTTCCAGCATCTCCGGCCAGGGGTTGGCATGAAGGTTGTCGTAGTAGGTCGCCGCACGTGGGTCGATGACGAGGCTGAAGCAGCCGCGCTCCCAGGGACCATCCGGCGCCGGCGCCTCGGTGTGGAAGATCTCGTCATACCAGATGAGCCCACCCTGGGGTGCCTCCACCTCCGCGATGACATCGCGGAAGCTCTTGCCCCAGCGACGGCTGGCCTGGCTCCGGGCGTACTGGCGGAACGCCGTGGTGCGGTCAGGCTCGCACGCGGCGTACCACCACACGTCGGTGCCACGGCGGAAGCCGGTCACGTCGCGCAGGCCGGCCTCCCGCATGTCGGCCACGACCTGGGCCGGGATCTCCGCGTGCAGCTGCTCGTAGCGCTCTTCGGTGCCGGGGAAGAGCCGGACGTAATACAGGCTTCGTTCCATCGTGGCTCCATCGTAATCGGGAGCGGACACAGAGAAGGCGGGCGCCGGTATCCCGGCGCCCGCCTTGGGTCCTGGAGTGCGCCGCGCTTCTAGATGAAGAGCGGGCCGAAGATGAGCGACACGACGGCCATCAGCTTCAGCAGGATGTTGATCGAGGGTCCGGAGGTGTCCTTGAAGGGGTCGCCGATGGTGTCGCCGACGACCGTGGCCGCGTGGGCATCACTGCCCTTGCCGCCCATCTCGCCGGACTCCACCCACTTCTTGGCGTTGTCCCAGGCACCACCGGTGTTGGCCATGAAGAGGGCCAGCAGGAAGCCGGCGGCGATGGAGCCGGCCAGCATGCCGCCGAGCGCCTCTGCGCCAAGCACCGCACCGACGACGATCGGGGACAGCACCGCGATGGCGCCGGGGAGGATCATCGAGCGGAGGGCGCCCCGGGTGGAGATGTCCACGGCGCGAGCCGCGTCGGGCTCGACGCCTTCAGCCCCCTCACGCAGGCCCGGGATCTCCCGGAACTGGCGGCGGACCTCTTCGATCATGGCGCCGGCAGCCTCGCCGACGGCGTACATGGTGAGACCGGCGAAGAGGAACGGCAGCATCGCGCCCACCAGCACGCCGATGAGCACATCGGCCGTGGTGAGGTCGAGTCCGGTCTCGTAGATGCCGGTGGTCTGGGTGTAGGCGACCAGCAGGGCCAGCGCGGTCAGGACCGCGGAGCCGATGGCGAAGCCCTTGCCGGTGGCAGCGGTGGTGTTGCCGAGGGAGTCGAGCGCGTCGGTGCGCTCACGGACCTCGGGCGGGAGGTGGCCCTGCTCGGCCAGGCCGCCGGCGTTGTCCGCGACCGGGCCATAGGCATCGGTCGCGAGCGTCACGCCGAGGGTCGAAAGCATGCCCACGGCGGCGAGAGCGACGCCGTAGAGGCCGGCGAAGTGGTCGGCCACGAAGATGCCGGCGACGACCGCGAGGGTCGGGATGACGACGCTGACGAGACCGACCGCGATGCCGCCGATGACGACCGAGGCCGGGCCCGTGGCGGCCTGCTTGGCGATCCACTGGGTGGGGCGGTACTCGTAGGAGGTGAAGAACTCGGTGGTGTTGCCGATGACCTGGCCCACGATGAGACCGGTCAGGACGACCCAGAAGAGCTCGAACGGAAGATCGAGCACGACCAGGATGGCCGCGGTCGCGACGAGCACGAGGGCAGCTGCCCCGAAGACGCCGTAGCGCAGCGCCCACAGGAGCTGGCTCATCTTGGCATCGTCCCGGGTACGGACGAGGAAGGTGCCGGCGATGGAGCAGAGGATGCCGATGCCGGCGATGACCAGTGGCAGGACGGCCAGGGCGCCGTCCCAGGCGCCATCGAGATCGGTTCCCTGACTGCCGAAGAAGGTCACGCCAACCGCCACCAGCGTAAGGGCGGAGATGATGCTGCCGACGTACGACTCGAAGAGGTCGGCGCCCATGCCCGCCACATCGCCGACGTTGTCACCGACGTTGTCGGCGATGGTGGCCGGGTTGCGGGGGTCATCCTCGGGGATGCCCGCCTCGACCTTGCCGACGAGGTCGGCGCCGACGTCCGCGGCCTTGGTATAGATCCCACCGCCGACGCGGGCGAACAGGGCGATCGACGAGGCGCCGAAGGCGAAGCCGGCGACGATGGCGGCGTCCTGGAAGACGAGCCAGAGGATGGTCACGCCGAGGAGGCCGATGCCAACGACGGTCATGCCCATGACGGTGCCCGTACGGAAGGCCACCCGCAGGGCAGGGTTCAGCCCCTCGATGGCGGCGGTCGCGGTACGCGTGTTGCCCTGGGTGGCGATGCGCATACCCACGAAGCCCGCCAGGCCCGAACCGATGGCACCCAGCACATAGGCCAGTGCCGTCCAGGGGCCGTCGCCGATCTCGCTCGCGTCGTTGTTGGCGGCGATGGTGGCGTTGTCCGTGATGTTGAAGTCGATCAGGACTGCGATCAGCACGGTCACGATCGCGACGAAGACCGCGAGGATCATGTATTCGCGGCGCAGGAAGGCCATCGCGCCCTGCTGGATCAGCCGTCCGATCTTCTGGATGAGCTCTGAGCCGGCGTCCTGCGCCATGACCCAGCGAGCCAGATAGACCGCGAAGCCGAGGCCAACGACTGCGGCGCCGGCCGAAAGGATGAATGCAGGTGTCCCGGCCATCAGCGGGGGTACCTCGGTGCGAGCACGGGCGTTAGCCTCCCTCTCGTGTGTTTTGGGACAGACGTAGGCACAGCGATGTGCGGGTCAACGATACGGCCGGTGTCGTACGGGCACGCGTGCCATGTTTCCCCCGCAGGCGCACCATCCGGCCCCCGAGTACCACGACGTGGCTCAGGCCTCCGGGCTCTCCTCGGCTTCGGCAACCATCGCCTCGGCCTCGGCGGCCTGGGCCTGCACGTCGATGACCTCGATCTGGACGTCCTCGAGCGGCTCGCCGTCGACGACGCCGGGGACGGAGGTGTCGTTGATGTAGAGCAGCGTCTCGTCCGCATCAACGACGCGGGCGCTCAGGGTGTAGGTGAAGCGCTCGTCGATCAGCTCGTCGTCGTAGACGATCTCGAAGGCGATCATGCCCTCGACGAGGTCACTTGCATCACCTTCGTCAAGGCTGATGGTCTCGGCCGCCACGTCCTGCTTGGAGGTGTCCTGCAGCTCGACGCTCCAGACCGCGTCCTCGGGCAGCTCCGTGGCGTCGGGCAGGACGATGGCACCGGTGACCGAAGGCTCGTCGACCATCCCGGGGTCGTCGCTGGCCATGGGCTCCTCCGACTCCATCGGCTCGGCCGTGGGCGCCGGTGTGGGCTCTGCTGTGGGCTCGGGGGTCGGCTCCGGCGTGGGCTCGGCTGTGGGCTCGGGGGTCGGCTCCGGCGTGGGCTCGGGGGTCGGCTCCGGCGTGGGCTCGGGGGTCGGCTCCGGCGTGGGCTCCGGCGTCGGCTCGGGGGTCGGCTCCGGCGTGGGCTCCGGCGTGGGCTCGGGGGTCGGCTCCGGCGTGGGCTCCGGCGTCGGCTCGGGGGTCGGCTCCGGCGTGGGCTCGGGCGTCGGCTCCGGTGTGGGCTCCGGCGTGGGCTCGGGGGTCGGCTCCGGCGTGGGCTCGGGGGTCGGCTCGGGCGTGGGCTCGGGGGTCGGCTCCGGCGTGGGCTCCGGCGTGGGCTCGAGGGTCGCCGAGACGGGCGCGGTGGTGGCCTCGTCGGTGGGCGCGGGCGTGGGATCCTCGGGACGGCATGCCACCACGACGAATGCGCCAGCCGCGATGAGCGCTGACCACTTCGTCAGGCGTGTGAGACGCGTCTTGTCCAAGGCTGTTGCCCTCCTGCCCCATGTAGTGATACGCCGGCGCGGCCCCCTCTCGGCCCTGCCGGCAGTCGTGAACGTGGCGCTACCTTACCTGAGCAGATACCTACTCGTCGCAGTCCGCCGTCTCGGGGAAGAGGGCGCGCACGTTCTCCGCGGTCACCAGCTGCAGCTCCGCCTGGAGCCGTGCCGGCACCTCTGCGCCGGCCATGGCCTCGACGAGCGCAGGCACGACCGTGCGGCCGAAGCGCTCGGGGAACTGCGCCACGGACGCGACGTAGTGCTCGTCGCAGGCGATGGTCTGGCGGATGACGGGATCGGCCAGCTGGCCGCTGTACCAGGCATGGTTGCTGCGGTCGCGTCGTTCGCTCGCGGACATGGCGCCCAGGATCGCGTCCTCCGAGACCCCTGCCACGATGATGGGCTTGCCCTTGATCTCGTCGAGCACGTCGAGGAACTGGTTCTGCGCGGTGACGAGGTGCTGGGCATCGTTGAGGCGGCGCGTCTGGTCCGGCAGGGCGCAATGCTCTTCGTAGCCGGCGCGGTAGCCATCCATGCGCGCTCCGCCGATGGCATCGTTCACGCCCGACTCGAGGGAAACGTAGGCCTTGACGTCGCAGTCGAAGCGCTTCGCTGCAAGCGCACCCAGCGCCGATCCGGCCAGCCGACCGGATTCCGCCTGGTCGATCTCGAGGAGCGAGACCTGGCACGGCCCCTGGTCATAGACGATGCCGATGGTGGGCACGGCAAGGGTCTCGCACACCGCCTCCGTGAGGTCCGGGAACGGCTGCATGCTGATGAGGCCGGTGACGCCAGCCCGAGCCAGCTCGGTCGCGCAGGCGGTCACACCGGAGCGCGTCCAGCCGGCGTCGCACTCGATCAGGGGGATGTCCGCTGACGCTGCCGCTTCCCGCAGCCCGCCGCTGATGATCTGCACGAAGGCCTGCGACTCATCGAGCGAGATGTAGCCGATCGCGGGCTCGACAGATGCGGCGGGCTCGAGGCTGGGCGAGCGCGACGGCGAGGCCGACTCGCCGGGCTCCAGTCCAGGCTCGGTGGACGCAGCCAGCGTCTCGTCGCCATCGGGCGGCGTGGTCGCGGCGACCGCGACGGGTGATGCCGTCGCAGCGGCCGAGTCAGCAGCCAGGCTCTCGCTCGTGACGGTGACGCAGGCGGCGGCGATGAGGCCGAGCGAAAGGAGCAGGCCGACGACGGCGGCGCCTCTGGCAAGGGCGGCGACGTGGCGACGGTTCGGTGCGGGGTTCAGCTCAGGACCTTTCGGTAGGTGTCGATGAATCGCTGTGCGCGTCGCTCGGCGGCATCAGCGCCGTCACGCATGCGCAGCCCGAAGGGGGCGAGGTTGGGATCGACCACGCCGATGGCGAAGCTCATCGACCGTGCCAGCAGCGCGTCGGTCGCAGGAAGCATACCCACCTCGTAGCGAGAGGCGCTGCCGTGGCACTCGCAGTCGAAGGGACAGCCCCGTCCGCTGGCGGTCCGTCGCGCCAGCAGATGGTCCATCTGGCTGTACACGTGCCAGCCGCTGTGGTCGAGGGTGATGGAATCGAGGTCTCGCGTCACCGCGGCCGCGGAGGCCGCGTCGGGGAAGATGACCACGAGGTGTGTGGCCAGGTCACCGTCGCGGTCAGTGAGCTCGCGGAAGCCGATGCCGGGCAGACCCTTGAGCAGGCTCCACACGCGGTCGCGTTGGTGATGGAGGTGCTCGCGGATGCGATCGAGCTTGCGCAGCTGGGCCACGAGCAGGGCACCCTGCACCTCGGTCATGCGGAAGTTGAGGCCCAGCGCCGGGGACTCGGGCACGGCCAGGCCCCGACCATCCGGGACCTGGCCCTGGTCGTGCAGCGAGAAGCAGCGGCGGTAGAGGGCATCGTCGCTGGTCACGAGCATGCCGCCGTCGCCGGCCGTGATGGTCTTGTACTCGTTGAAGCTGTACGCGCCAGCGTCGCCGATCGAGCCGAGCCAGCGCCCGTGATGCGTGGCGCCGAAGGCCTGCGCGGCGTCCTCGATGAGCGCGAGGCCGTGGCGCTCGGCGACGGCCCTGAGCTCGTCGATGCGCGCTGGCGCACCGAGCATGTGGACGACCACGATGGCCCTGGTGCGGGGCGTGATGCGGGCTTCCACATCGGCGGGATCGAGGTCGAAGGTGGCGTCGACCTCGGCCAGCACCGGCGTCGCCCGCGCGTAGACCACCGTGGAGATGGTGGCCACGTAGGTGAAGCCGGGCACGATGACCTCGTCGCCCGGGCCTACGCCCAGGCCGATGAGCGCCAGCAGGAGCGCGCTGCTGCCGGCGTTGACTGCCAGCGCATGGCCGACGCCGGCGCGTTCGGCGACGGCTGTCTCGAAGGTGTGGACCTTGGCGGGGAAGCTGTCGTCGTCCGGGCCGTAGCGGCTGAGCCGACCGCTGCGGATGACGTCAGCCAGCTCCGCCAGCTCCTCATCGCCGACCAGATCGAGCCCGGGACCGGGCATCGCTCACCTCCTCTGAAGCACGTGGCGGGCGACCGTAGCACGCGGCTCGGCGCCCTCGACCAGGCGAGCTCAGCCTTGCGCTGCGAGTGCCTGCGCGTCAGGGCCCAGGCTCACCCGCAGCGAGACCCCGAAGGCTCGCTGCTCGCCGGGCTCGAGCATCTGCAGGGTGCCCGCGGCACGCTCGGCAGCACGACCGGCCAGGCCGCAATTGGCAGGCTCCAGCCCGGTCACGTACATGCCTGGACCGAGCATGCGCCACTGCCACATGCGCGGCAGCTCGCGCGGATCCCAGCTGACGCTGACGCCGATGCCCCCGGTGGGCTCGAAGGCAGGGTTGACGATCGAAGCGGTGACGAGCGCATCGTCGGTGGGCGCCAGCTCGTGTCGATACACCTTCTCCACGAAGCCATCCTCCGGCGCCGGGAAGTGGGTGCGCTCGTCGATGGCCCGGGCGGCGTTCTCGTCGCGCGGCGTGATCTCCGCTCGCGGGGTCACCATGACCGCGCCGTCGGCCACCACCGGGTAGCCCAGGTTGACGTGGTACAGCAGCATCAGCCCGGCGGAGGCATGACCCTGGTTGACGACCTCGTCCCGCACGTGCGCGACGGTCTCGCCCATGGGCAGCGCGATCCGCCGCCGCAGCAGCAGGTCGGCCCCGAACATGTCCGTCTCGCGCATCTCGCCGGTGATCTCGGCGACCCAGCGCCCATCCTCTTCGATGACGCGGTGGGTGACGTTGCGCGCGGGCACGTTGCTGATGCGTCCGTGCAGTCCGTGGCTGGTGCCCTCATCGTCCGAGGGCAGGCCCACGTTCTGGAGTCCACACGTGAGCAGCATGCCGCCGTGGGCCGAGCGCAGCCAGTCGGCCTCGTGGAAGTAGGCCGGGTGAACGGCCCCCGTGGTGGACTGCCAGCTGACCTGGTGACCGCCGGCCCACATGGGCCCGATGTCGAGCCCTCGATCGGCCAGGATGAGGGCGGAGATGCCACCCGCGGCCCGGGCGTCGATGACGCGAACGCCGTCCTCGTTCCCATCGGCGAGGCGGGCAGCACGAGTGGACACGAGCTGCGACACATCACCGACGCGGCGTCGCAACCCCTGGAGATCATGGGATGCGTGTTGGCTCATGCGGCCACGGTACGACAAACGTCGCGGTCAAGCCGCACGCTGACGCACGCAGCCGCAGGGGTCCCTGCCGGCACGGCTATGATGGCCCGAAGCGAGGTCCACCGAGGGCCTGCAGGGAGGGCCACACCGGCACGATGGCGAGAACGAGCGCGAAACGCCCCTCGAGCCAGGTCATCCGCACCTATGCGGCTGCCGACCGGGCCCAGGCGGAGCGCTCCTACCTGCGTGAGCGCCAGCAGGCTGCCACCCGCGGCTGGGTGCCCCACTCCCGGCGCTGGCGCTCGGAGGGGCACGAGCATGTGCTCACGGTCGTGTACGAGTCGGTGGACCTGGCCGACCCCTTCGCCGAGGATGAGCCGGTGGGTCGGCGCACGGCTGAGATCACCAGCCGGTCCCTCGAGTGGACCGAAGAGCAGGCGCGGCAGCGCGAGCGCTCGCGCCTGGTGGTGGAGACGCTGGAGCTCCACTGCGCCGGCGAGCCCCTGCGCCTGATCCGGTCCGGCTATCCGGCCGTGCCGCAGGCGCCCATCGAAGAACGCCGCGCGTGGGTGCGCGAGCACGCCGATCACATCCGCCGGATGCTGATGTACGAGCCGCGCGGCCACCGCGACATGTACGGCGCCGTGCTCCTGCCGCCTGACCGGGACGACGCCGACGTGGCCGTCCTGTTCATGCACAACGAGGGCTACAGCACGATGTGCGGCCACGGCATCATCGCGCTCACGCAGGGCCTCATCGAGGAGGGCCTGTACCCCGCCGTGACCCCGGTCACGGAGATCCGCTGGGAGACGCCGGCCGGCCTGGTCAGGGCCAGCGCGGAGGTCAGCGTGGGCGTCGGAGCGGAGCCGGTGGTGCGCTCGGTGCGCTTCGAGAACGTACCCGCCTACCTCCACGCCGAGGGCCTCGTGATGCGGCCCCGTGGGGTGCGCCTGTTCGGGGCTGCCGCCGAACGCAAAGGGCTCTCGGTGGCCCTGGCCTACGGTGGCGCGTACTACGGCATCGTCGACGTGGGCGAGCTGGGGCTGCGGGTCGTGCCAGAGCAGATCGAGCAGCTCACGCGTGCGGGCGCGGCCATCACCGAGGCCCTGCGCCGCGACCACTCCCCCGCCCACCCCACGGAGGCCTCGCTCGGCTTCGTCTACGGCACCATCCTCGTGGACAGCGACCCGGCCTCCTCACCCGATGGCCTGGCGCGGGACGCCACCGTCCGCAACGTGACCGTCTTCGCGGACGCAGAGGTCGATCGCTCCCCCTGCGGCTCGGGCACCTCGGCCCTGCTGGCCGCCCGCCACGCCCTGGGCGCCTCCGAGGTCGGCGACAGCATCGTCAACGCCGGCATCACCGGCGAGTCCTTCAGCGCGCGCGTCGAAGGCACGACGCGCGTGGGCCAGCACGCGGCCGTCATCACCAGCGTGCAGGGCCACGGCTATGTCAGCGGCCATGCGCGTTTCGTGCTCGATGAGCGAGACCGCCTGGGCCGGGGCTTCCTGCTGCGTTGACCTGCGCTGCCCCGTGATGCGGCACGACTCGCAGGCCGGGGATGCCCGCCGCCACGACCGCGACACCGGGCACGAGGTGATGGTGGCCATGCCCGTCGGCAGCAGCGTCGCCTGGTGCTACGCGGACGACCGCTACCTCTAGTCCACCGTTTCAGCGGCCATCGCCGCACATCGCGAACGGCGCCCACGCCATGCGCGCGCCCAGGTACGGACCCGGGTGACCACCGACGGGCTCGACATCGAGGAGGATCTCCTTCCCATCTACGTGCGAATCGATGAGCGTCAGCTCCGCAGCGAGCGGCCCCGACGGAAGGGCCATCTCGACCAGGGAGCTCCGGCCCTCGAGATCCGCCTGCGCCTCCCCGGATCGCTGGTAGGAGAACACGTAGCGGATCCTCGCTGGCGTGTCTGCGGCCGCTCGTCTGTAGCCCTCGGCTCTTGCCTGGTATGGGTGGAGCCCCGCGACGATCGTGCTGACCTCCGGGTTCGCGGCAAGCGGGCCCTCCTCGCCGGGCCAGGCGCACGGCATCTGGCGGCTGGCCGCGACACTCGCCACCTCCACATCGCCGAGGGCCGCCGCCGCACGCCCGACCGGCGTGTTCGCGATCCGCTCGAGATCGGGTCGAGACGCCCGGCGCAGTCGCTTCGGAGACGCCCACACGCCGAAGTCATGGATCACCACCGTTCGCCCGTCACCGCTGATGGTCACCGGCGCGAAGGACTGGCTCGTCTCGGATCCGGTGATCTCCCCGGAGACACGCTCGAGTCGCAGGTCCGTCGGCATGTCGACGTCTGGCGGCAGCCAGACCTGCATGCCGCGACCGGGCGCCAGCTGATAGCCGGATGACTCGAGCGCCGTGCGGAAGGGAGCAGGATCCCAACGCTCACCGAACCGCAGGACGGTGCGCCCGTCGAAGGATCTCGCCTGCCAGTCGAGGTCGGTGTTGTCCCAGCCCCACGCAGCCGGCCACGTGATCAGCCGATCGATCCCGAGCGGGAGCGGCAACGACTCGTTGCGTGCGACCTCGAGCATGAACCGTTGGCGGTCCTCGAGCGGGCTCGAGCTGGTGAGGGCCTCGCTGCCGTAGAGCCGCTTGAGCTGGGCCCAGTCGACGAAGCTGACGCCGACAGGGTCGCGCTCGGGGCGCACGAAGGCCATCGCCTCCAGCAGTGGGGTCGGGGCGGTCTCGTCCCGGGCATCGGCCGGTGTCGCCAGGGTCAGCACAAGCACGAGCGCAAGAACCATCCGCAGCACGAGCATCGAGCTACCTCCTGGCCCGGAGGCTGCGGCGCCGCCGACCCGAGGCCAAGGGCCGAAGGTCCCGTGGCCGTGGCAGCGCCCGACCGTCGGTCAAGCGGCAGCAGACACGGGGCCGCAGGTCGCGAACAGGATCGGCTTGATCCGCACCTGGCGCATGACGTGGACCGGTTCATCGTTGACCGGGGCCACGTCGAGGATCAGGCGCGAGCCGGCGACGCGAGCATCAGTGAGACCGAAGGCCATCTCGGCGTAGCGGCTGACGTTGTCGTTGTGGGGGTTGCCTTCCTCCAGCAGGATCCGTCGGCCGGCAAGGTCATCGCGCGCTTGCCCGGCATCGGCGTAGGCGAACACGAAGCGGCCCACGGGGGCAGCTCCGGCGCGGCTTCGGTTGTAGCCGGCGGCAAGCGCCTCGTAGCGGTGGAGTGGCGCCACGGCCGCCGCCATCCGGCGGGCATCCCCTTCGAGCCAGCTCATCGTCGTTTCGGAGCAGGCCACCTGCCCATCGAGGATGGACGCGGTCACGGGTGTGCCCAGCGCCGACGCCGCCCGGCCGAAGCCCAGCCTTGCCACCTCCGCCGGGCGCGCCGCCAGCCCCGTGCTCAGGATGCGCGCGGCATCGGCGGAGCGACCGAAGACGGCGGTCCGGGCGGCGGCGTCCAGCGCGACCCAGACCATCGGCTCGGTGATGGCCTGACCATGGATGTCGAGCCCGTGCATGTTGGCGAAGCGCAGCTGCCACGGGATCTCGGCCGAGGGGTCGGGCTCATAGAGGGTGCCCGACCCGGCCGCGCGCGGGGTGTACCCGAAGTCGGTAAGCGCCGCATGGAACCGAGCGGCATCCCAGTGGTCTCCGAAGCGCACGACGGCGAAGGCGCCGTAGACACGCGCTTCCCACGCAAGGTCGGCGTTGCCCCAGCCCCACGTCTGCTGCCAGACAGCGAGGCGATCGAAGCCGAGGGGCATCGTGGCCGACTCCGCGCTGGCGATGTCGAGCATCAGCCGTTGGCGCTCGGCGAGCGGACTGTCGCCGGTGACGTCAGTGCCACCGTGGAGCGCTCGCAACTGGGCCCAGTCCACGAAGTCGAGGCCCGCGGCGCGTGTCTCGAGGGGCACGAAGGCCAGCGCCTCCAGCAACGGTGTGGGCGAGCCCTCCTCGACCGCGGTCGCCGCCGCGGACACGGTCAGCGCGAACGCCAACCCCAGTGCACCCCCCAGCCGAAGCCTGGCCATGGTCACCTCCAGCGCACAGGATGCTCCGCCGAAGCGGCACACTGCAACCGATGACGACCGCGGCGTGTTCTTGACTGCGTGTGCACTGACTGCCCGCGCCGGCTGGCCGACGACCTCGAGCAGGCCTTTCCCGAGTTCCTGGCCCACCACCAGGACCTCGTCTACGGCATCGCCCTGCGTTCGACGAAGCGACCGGCCGATGCCGAGGATCTGGCCCAGGACGCGTTCGTGCGGGCCTACCGAGCGCTGCTCGAGTACTCCCCGCAGCGCATCCTCGAGCTGCGTCCCGCTGGCTGGCTGGCGGCCATCGTGGGCAACCTGGGCCGCAACCGTGCCCGGCGCACGACACCGGCGGCAGCTGACCTCGCGAACGTGGCCGAGACCCGGCCCGACGGCGCTCCGGGTCCGGAAGCGATGGCCGAGCAGCGCGAGTCGGCCGCGGCCTGGCGCGCGCGGCTCGCGACCCTGCCGCCTCGCTACCGACGGGCGGTGGAGCTGCGCCACGTCAGCGGGCTGTCCTACCCGGAGCTGGCCCTGGCCCTCGACCGGCCGCTGGGGACGGTCAAGTCGGACGTCCACCGCGGGGTGCGGCTGCTCCGTCAAGCGATGATCGATGAGATGAGCGGCGACAGTCACGAGGTAGCGCCATGAACCTGCGGGAGGCACGAGCGATGGTCAAGGGTCTGCGATCGACGGATGCGAAGGCACCCGAGGGGTTGGCTGATGGCGTGCTCGCGGGCGTGGGGCTGGTGCACTCGTGGACCGAGATCGAGGGCCCCATCGGCCCGCTCTACGTGGCCTGGGCAGCCAGCGGCGTCACCGCCGCGGAACGTGCCGGAGACCCTGACGGGTTCGAGACCGAGTACACCTTGCGCCACGGCCGGCCCGTACGGCGGGTGCCGGAGATGCCCGCGCAGATGCTGGCCCAGATCAGGAAGCGCTTCGAGGGTGAGCGCACGACCGGGCCGAGGGTGGACCTCGACACGCTCACCGAGTTCGAGCGGGCGGTGCTGCTCAAGACGCTCGAGATCCCCTACGGCGAGGTCCGCCCCTACTCGTGGGTGGCGCGGGAGATCGGCCGGCCCAAGGCCGTGCGCGCGGTCGGATCGGCCCTCGCGGGCAACCCCATCACCTTCGTCATCCCATGCCATCGCGTGGTGCGAGCTGACGGCCACATCGGCAACTACGGCGCCGGCGGGCCGGAGGCCAAGCGCGAGGTGCTGGAGCTCGAGGGTATCGACACCGGGGAGCTGGAGCGGATGGCCGGCGGCGGGGTGCGCTACACGGGATCGGACACGACCAGCATCTACTGCTACCCATCGTGTCGTCACGCGCGACGGACGTCAGCGCAGCACGAGGTCCGCTTCCACAGCGCGGAGGAGGCCCGCGACGCAGGCTACCGGCCGTGCAAGGTCTGCCGGCCACTGGAGGGCACGCCCTTCGCGGCCTGACCCGGCCGCCCCCGGCTGCTAGCCCGGCAGGCGTCGCGCCACCGCTGCCACCAGCGGTCCGCGCGCGACGAAGGCGTCCGGCGGCAACGTGGCCAGCTGCTCCCTGAGCGCGGCCAGGAGCTGCTGCCGGCGTGGGACCTCGAGCGTGTCGAAGCGCTCGTGGTCGTCATAGCCCACCTTGAAGGCCAGGTAGGACTCGGCCGACCAGGTGTGGCAGAGCTCGTCCTCCTCCACCACCACGTCCGCGAAACCGGCCTCCGCCAGCTCGTCACGTGCCTGCTGCGTCGAGTCGTAGTCGCCCGAGCGTGGCGAGCGAACAGCATCGGCACCCTCATCGTCGTCGTCTGCGAGGTCGCCGAGGACGCCGTGATAGGCCGTGTCGGCAGGCACCAGCAGGTCCTCGGCCTGCCACGTCACGAAGCTGAAGCGGCCGCCCGGCCGCAGCACGCGCAGCACCTCCTGCAGCACCGCGGGTCGGTCGCCGGGGAGCTGGAGCAGGAAGGAGGAGACGACCACGTCCACCGTCCCCTCGTCGAGCGGGATGTCGGCAGCGTCAGCCACCAGCCACTCGAAGCGATCGGGCTCGAGTCCGCCCTCGGTGAGCCGCGAGCGGGCCACGTCGAGCATCGCGACCGACGCATCGAGGGCCACCACCCGTGCACCCGGCCAGCGTGCAGCAGCAGCGAAGGTGAGCGAACCGGTCCCGGCACCAAGGTCAAGGACGGATGCGGGCGGTGTCTCGATCCGCTCCAGGGTGCGCCGCGCGGACGCAGCCAGCACGGGCTCCCAGTGCCGTCGGTAGCGCAGGCTGTCGGGATCGAGCGGCGGGCAGCTAGGTGTCAAGCAGGTCGAGGCGGAAGATGCTGCCATCGAGCGAGACCACGTAGAGCTCGCCCGAGTCGTCCTCGCCGAACGAGACGATGCCGCGCGGTGCGTCGAGCAGCTGGTGCACCGGCGCCTCGAAGCCCTCGATCACGGCGTCCGCATCGAGGCCCCAGATGTAGCCGCTGGCCACATCGCTGAAGAGATACACCCCCTCGAGCGCGGGCAGGAGCTCGCCACGGTAGACGTAGCCGCCGGTCACGCCACGATGTGGCGAGACCTTGTCGTAGGCGTGCTGGGGCGGGTCGTACTGCGTGGCATCGCAGTCGGGCAGGTTGTAGCAGGTGCTCTCGCCGACCACGTCGGACCAGCCGAAGTTGAAGGCGTCGTTCTTCTTGGTCGCATCGGCGGGGATGCGGTTGATCTCCTCGAGTCGATCCTGGCCCACATCACCGATCCAGAGGTCGCCCGACCCGCGGTCGAAGCTGGCCCGCCGCGGATCTCGCAGGCCGTAGGCCCAGGTCGCCTTCTCGAAGCCGCGCCGGGACTGGAGCTTGCCGTTCTTGCCGCGTTTGACGTAGGGGTTGTCAGCCGGGATGCCGTAGAAGCGGTCGTCGGTGTCGACGTCGACCCGCAGGATCTTGCCCAGGCGCGTCGAGGGCGACTGGCCGATGCCGTTGGGATCGCCCGGCGCGGGGCCGCCGCCGTCTCCGGTCGCGATGTAGAGCTTGTCGTCCGGCCCGAAGCCGATCCAGCCACCGTTGTTGTTGATGTACTCCTGCTTCTCGACCAGCAGGGTCTTGGGCTTGTTGTTGGCCCGGCCACAGGGCTTGCCCTTGAACTCGGCCACGACCGAGGTCTTGTCGGCATCCGTGTAGTGCGCGAAGAAGCGGCCGTTCTTGGCGAAGTCGGGGTGGAAGGCGATGGAGTGGAGACCCTGCTCGGGACCGATGCCCTCGAGCCGCTTGCTGATGTCGAGGAACGGGCGCAGCCGCGTGGAGTTGTCGCTGGCCTCGATGATCTTGACGATCCCGCCGCGCTCGACCACGTAGAGACAGCCCTGACGCGGCACGCCGTCGTCAGCGATGAAGACGGGTGCGTTGAAGCCGTCCGCGAAGAGGTCCAGGCGCAGGGTGAGCGTGCCGGGGTCGAACGCGGGGTAGGGCGTGGGCTCGGGGGTCGGCTGCGGCGTGGGCGTGGGCGACGGCTCGGGCGTGGGCTCGGTCGCGGTGGCCTTGCCCTTGCCGGTGTTCCTGGCCTTGTCCTGGCCCGAGGTGACGGCAGGGACCGCGGCCACGACGACCAGGGCCAGCGTCAAGGCGAACGCGACGAGTCCATGCAGGCGGGAACGGGTCTGGGTCATGAAGCCTCCGTGACGACGTGAAGGATGCGGCCTCCGTGATCGACGGCGTAGAGCTCGCGGCCCTGGTCGACGCCGAACGACACAAGCGTGCCATCGTTCGCGCCGATCGGCACGAACGCGGCACTGCCGGCCACCACCTCGTCCACATCGGCGCCCCGGATGGTGCCGCTGCAGGCGTCACCGAAGACGCAGGCACCCTCGAGTCGCGGCTGGAACGTGCCGCGGCTGTGGCCGGCGTGGATCAGCGGGAACGGCGGCTCGAAGCCGCTGGCGATCTTCGCCGGTTCGACACGCAGGCCCCGGAGGTCCGCGGCGGAGGCGTTGGCCGCGGTCACGAAGGCGACCAGGCCCAGGATGATGACGAGGATGACGCCGAAGACGGCGATGCGGCCGATGGCGCGCTTGGCCGAGCGCTCGGCCGGAGGCAGCGGTCGCTGCGGCGTCGGGGCCCGCGGGCGCCGGTCGAACTGCTCGGGATAGGCCACCGCGTCGCGGGAGACGCGGTCCAGCACGGCCGGTGACACGTCCGGCGACCAGGTCAGCTCGGACACGACGAGGGAGACCGCGACCGTGCCCAGCTGGTCGTCGGGCATGGCGGAGATGGAGCCGGGGTGCCGTTCGAAGCTCATGCGCCCACCGCCAGGCGGCTACGCAGGCGCTTGAGCGCATCCTCGAGGCGATCGTCGACGACGCCCGCCGCGATGGACAGGGCGTTGGCAGCCTCATCTCGAGAGAGACGGAAGAGATAGCGAGCCGCCAGGACCAGCCGGTCCTCCTCGCCGAGGCGGTCGAAGGCTTCGGCCAGCGTCTGCCGCTCCAGGGGCGTCATGCCCGCGGTGCCGGCGAGGCCGGGCAGCGGTGAAGACGGGTAGTGCGGCGCCGGCCTGCGCTCGACCGGTCGATCGGACGGGCTGGGCCGGCCCGACTCCCGGCGCTGCTGGCGGGACTCGGCTGCGGCGATGCGGATGAACCAGGGCAGCAGGCCCAGCTTGTCCTCGTACGAAGGCAGGGCCCGATAGGCGCGCACGAACGTCGAGAGCGAGGCGGCCTCCGCCAGGTCCGAGTCACGCACCACCAGCCAGGCAACGCGGTAGACGGACTCCTGGTAGCGGCGCACCAGGCGCTCCCAAGCGTAGAGATCACCACGACGAGCAGCCTCGACCAGTGCGGCATCGGCAGGCTCGCCCGGAGCGTAGGTCGTCCCGGTCATGTCTTGCCGATGGTAGCGGTAGCCCCCCGTGGGATGGCTACCGACCCGTTCGTACTGGGACGCCTAGCGCTCGATGGCGAAGGGGGCCTCCGGTTCGAGGTCCAGCTCGGCCACGGCCTTGGCCACCAGGGCGCCATCCAGCGCCCCTTGCCGGCTCAGCTCCACCAGCACGGCCGCGGTGATGTGCTCAGCGTCGATGTCGAAGAATCGGCGCAGGGCCTCGCGGGTATCACTGCGACCGTAGCCGTCGGTGCCCATCGAGCGCCAGGCCTTGGTGGGGACCCAGCGGCTGATCAGGTCCGGCCAGCTGGTGATCCAGTCCGAGACCGCCACGATGGGTCCGGCCGCACCGGGCTCCTCCAGCACCGTGGTCACGTGCGGGATGCGCTCCTTGCCCGGGTTGTGCAGGTTCCAGTGCTCGACCTCGAGCGCCTCGTTGCGCAGGAGCTGGAAGGACGGGGCGCTGTACACCTCCGTGGCGACCCCGTAGGTCTCCGCCAGCATGGCCTGCGCCTTGAGCGCCTGCTGCATGATCACGCCCGAGGCCAGGATCGTGGCCCGGGGAGCATCGGCTTCGAGGACCGGGGCCCCGGCGAAGCGGTAGAGGCCGCTGATGATGTCCTCATCGGTGACGCCGTCCGGCCGCGCGGGCATGACGTGGTTCTCGTTGTAGAGCGTCACGTAGTAGAAGACGTCCTCCTGGGCCTCGCCGTACATGCGCTCGATGCCGTGCTTGACGATGGCCGCCGTCTCGTAGGCGAAGGCCGGGTCGTAGGCACGGCAGGAAGGGAAGAACGAGGCGTGGACCAGGCTGTGACCGTCCTCGTGCTGTAGGCCCTCGCCGTTGAGCGTGGTGCGACCGGCCGTGGCGCCCATCATGAAGCCGCGTCCGCGGGCGTCCTGGAAGGCCCAGATCTCGTCCGCGGTGCGCTGGAACCCGAACATCGAGTAGAAGATGTAGACGGGGATCATGGGCTCGCCGTGGGTGGCGTAGGCCGTGCCCGCTGCCTGCATCGAGGCCGTGGAGCCGGCCTCGGTCAGGCCCTCCTCGAGGATCTGGCCGCCCCTGTCCTCTCGGTACGAGAACATCAGGTTGGAGTCGACCGGGTCATAGCGCTGGCCCAGGGCGGAGTAGATGCCGACCTCCTGGAAGAGCGAGTCCATGCCGAAGGTGCGGGCCTCGTCGGGGATGATGGGCACGATGCGCTCGCCCACGCCCTTGTCGCGGAGCAGGTTCCGCAGCAGCTTGGCGAAGGCCATGGTGGTCGACACCTCCTGCCCGCCGGAGCCGCTGTCGAACTCGCCGTAGACCCCGTCACCGGGCGTCTCGAGCGGCTTGCTGATGACCACGCGGCGGGGCGAGGGTCCGCCCAGCGCCGCCCGGCGCTCCTGCAGGTAGCGGACCTCCGGGGAGTCGGGGCCGGGGTGGTAGTAGGGCACCTCGTGCAGCTGGTCGTCGGGGATGGGCAGCTCCAGGCGATCACGGAAGACGCGCACTTCGTCGTCGTTCATCTTCTTGGCCTGGTGGGTGATGTTGCGGGCCTCGACCGAGGAGCCGAGCGTCCAGCCCTTCACCGTCTTGGCCAGGATCACCGTGGGTGCGCCGTTCTGCTCGGTGGCCTTGGCGTAGGCCGCGTAGAGCTTGCGGTAGTCGTGGCCACCGCGGCGGAGCCCCTTGAGCTCGTCGTCGGTCTTGTCGGCGACCATGGCCGTCAGCCGCGGGTCGGCACCGAAGAAGTGCTCGCGCATGTACGAACCCGGCTCGACCGAATACTTCTGCCACTCGCCGTCGACGACATCGGCCATGCGCTGGACGAGCACGCCGCCGGGATCGCGCGCCAGCAGCTCGTCCCACTCACGGCCCCAGATGACCTTGATGACGTTCCAGCCTGAGCCGCGGAAGTTGGCTTCCAGCTCCTGGATGATCTTGCCGTTGCCACGCACCGGGCCGTCGAGGCGCTGCAGGTTGCAGTTGACCACGAAGACGAGGTTGTCGAGGCCTTCGCGGCCGGCGATGCTGAGCGCGCCCAGCGACTCCGGCTCGTCGGTCTCGCCGTCGCCGAGGAAGGCCCACACGCGGCTGTTGCTGGTGTCCTTGATACCCCGGCTGTGGAGGTAGCGGTTGAAGCGCGCCTGGTAGATGGCGGCCAGGGGCGAGAGGCCCATCGAGACCGAGGGGAACTCCCAGAAGTCGGGCATGAGGCGCGGGTGGGGGTAGGACGAGAGCCCTTCTCCGGGCACGATCTCCCGACGGAAGTGATCCAGCTGCGACTCGCTCAGGCGGCCCTCGAGGAAGGCGCGGGCGTACATGCCCGGCGCGGCGTGGCCCTGGTAGTAGACCTGATCGCCCATGCCCTCGGCGTCCTTGCCTCGGAAGAAGTGGTTGAGGCCGACCTCGTAGAGGCTGGTGGCAGAGGCGAAGGTGGCGAGGTGGCCGCCGATGCCGGGTGAGGCCTTGTTGGCACGCAGGACCATGGCGGCCGCGTTCCAGCGAACCAGGCGGCGGATGCGCTTCTCCATCTCCTCATCACCGGGGAAGGGCGCCTCCTGCTCCGGGCTGATGGTGTTGATGTAGCGGGTCTGGGTCAGCGGCGGCAGGCCGATATGCAGCTGCCGGGCGCGCTTGAGCACCTTGTAGAGCACGAACTGCGCACGCTCCTTGCCCACCTCCTCAGCCAGGGCATCGAGCGAAGCGATCCAGTCCTGCGTCTCATCGGGGTCAGGGTCGGGTGGAAGAAGCTTGAAGTCGCCGTAGGGATCGAACATATCGGCCGAATCGTAGGCGATGCCGGGGCGAACCGTGCGGGGCTCGACCCGCACACCTTCGCGCGGGCCACGCGGCTGGTCGCGAAGTCATGGTCACGGGCTGGTCGCGTCGGCGTATCCTGCGTCCGACATGAGCACGACCGACGGCGCCGCCAGCGCGGCCTCCACCACGACCACATCCTCTGCCGCTGGAGCCGCCCCGGCTGCAGCCACCGCCAAGGCCGTGCCGCTCACCGGCGTCGCCCTCGGCATCGACGTCGGCGGGACCGGTACCAAGGCGGCCATGATCGACCTCGCCACGGCCGAGCTGGTCACCGAGCGCTACCGCGAGAAGACGCCCCAGCCCTCGGAGCCGGACGCCGTCATCGAGGTCATCGCCACCATCGTCGCGCGGGTGCTCGAGGAGTACGGTCCGGTCAAGGACCTGCCCATCGGCTGCGGCCTGCCCGGTCCCATCAAGTACGGGCGCATGAAGATGGCCGCCAACCTCGACAAGGGCTGGGTCGACTTCGACGCGACGGGCGTGCTCAGCGAGCGCCTTGGGTCACGGGTCCACGTCATCAACGACGCCGACGCCGCGGGCATGGCGGAGCTGGCCTATGGCGAAGCGCGTGACCGCGACGGCACCACCATCCTGCTGACCATCGGCACCGGCATCGGCAGCGCCCTCATCAGCGAGGGGCGCCTCGTGCCCAACACCGAGTTCGGCCACCTCAACATGCACGACCAGGCCGCCGAGACCCTCGTCAGCGGGGTCGCCCGAGAGCGACGCGGGCTGAAGTGGAAGGAGTGGGGGGCGGAGTTCAACGAGTACCTGGGCATGCTCGAGTTCTTCCTGTGGCCGGACCGCATCGTCCTCGGCGGCGGCGTGAGCAAGCGCTCCGACAGGTATTGGGAGCACCTCCACACCAGCGCCGAGCTGGTGAAGGCCAAGTACCTCAACACCTCCGGCATCATCGGCGCCGCCTATGCTGCAGGCCTCGCCGCCCACGAGGAAGCCGCGGCGACGGCCGCCAAGAAGCCCGCTCCGCGCCGTCGCGCGACCCGGGGGACCAGCGCCAAGAAGCGCGGCTAGGCGCGCACGCGCATGGCCGGCGTGCAGATCCACCTGCTCGACGCCACCTACGAGCTCTTCCGCGCCCACTTCGGGCGCCCGCCTCGGGCTGGCGCCGACGGAGAGCCGGTCGGGGCCACCCTCGGAGTGGTGGAGTCGGTGCTGTCGCTGTTGCGCGAGGACGGCGTGACCCACCTCGGCTGCGCGACCGATCACGTCATCCGGTCCTGGCGCAACGAGCGCTACGACGGCTACAAGACCGACGAGGGCATGCCGCCCGAGCTGGTGGCCCAGTTCGAGCTGGTGGAGGAAGCCCTGCGGGCCCTGGGCGTGGTCGTCTGGCCCATGGTCGACTTCGAGGCCGATGACGGCCTGGCGGCCGCAGCCGCGCGCTTCGCCGCTCATCCCGAGGTCGAGCGCGTGGTCATCCTCTCGCCCGACAAGGACATGGCCCAGTGCGTGCGCGAGGACGGCCGCGTCGTGACCTTCAATCGGCGCGAAGGACGCTTCTTCGATGCCGACGGCGTGGCTGAGAAGTTCGGCGTACGTCCGGCCTCGATCCCCGATTACCTGGCGCTCGTGGGCGATGCCGCGGACGGCTTCCCGGGTCTGCCCGGCTGGGGCGCCAAGTCGACCGCGGCGGTGCTGGCTCGCTACGCTCACCTCGAGGACATCCCCAATTCGGTCAGGGCCTGGGACCTGAAGGTGCGCGGAGCCGCCAGCCTGGCCCGAGCGCTGGCGGAGCATCGCAGCGACGCCCTCCTCTTCCGGGAGCTGGCCACCCTGCGGACGGACGCGCCCATCCCCCAGTCGGAGCCCGAGGAGCTGCGCTGGCGAGGGGTGGACCGGCCGGCCTTCGCGGCGTTGGCGGCGAAGCTGCGCTCCCCCCGCCTCCTCGAGCGACTTCCGCCGCCCGGGTAGCCACTCGGGGCGCGCCAAGTCTCGGCACACGATCGGCGTATCGGCTGCGTCACCTGTCGCCTACACCGACACCGCGCCACCGCCGAGATAGCCAGGCAGCCGGACGTCGACCCGGACGACGCAGAACGGATCGTCCACGCTCCGACGTCGCCGATCGACAGAAGGCTCGCGACTTGACGAGCGAGTGCGCCGAGCGTCGGCGAAGGCAACGGCGGTCGCGGGGAGGGCTTGACGTGGCTCAGATACAACCATATGGTTGTATCAATGCATGCGACCGACGACCTCGACCAGCTCTTCCACGCCCTCGCCGATGCCACCCGCCGGGATATCGTGCGCCGTGCGATCACCGGCACCGAGGGGGTCGCCGAGCTGGCAGACCGATACCCCATGTCGTTCGCGGCGGTCCAGAAGCACGTCAGCGTGCTCGAACGAGCCGGGCTGGTGGTGAAGCACCAGGCCGGGCGCCGCAAGCTCGTCCACGCCGACCCGCGCGGTCTCGAGGCCGTCCGGCGAGCGCTCGACGCGTACGAACGACTCTGGCGCGATCGGATGGACCGTATGGAGCAGATCGTCAGCGAACCGGAGAAGGACCGATCATGACCGTCACCGCCGTCCGCAAGGACATCGAGGCCCTGATCCTCGAGGTCGAGGCTGACTTCGAAGCCCCACCCGAGCGCATCTGGCAGCTCTTCGCCGATCCACGCCAGCTCGAGCGCTGGTGGGGTCCGCCCGACTACCCCGCGACCGTGACCGCACACGTGCTGGAGGCCGGCGGACGTGTCGCCTATCACATGACCAGCCCGGAGGGCGAGACCTACCCTGGCTACTGGATCGTCCAGGAGGTGACTCCACCGCACACGCTCGTGTTCAAGGATGGCTTCCTGCGAGAGGATGGCGAGCCTGACGACGAGATGCCCACGACCGTGACGACCATCCGCATCCGCGACGTCGGGGAGGGCAAGACGCGCCTGACCCTGACCAGCGACGTGCCCGACAAGGCGGCCATGGATGCGCTGCTCGAGATGGGCGCGGACGTCGGGATCTCATCGGCCGTAGGCCAGATCGACGGCATCCTGGCAGGGGACGCGACCGCCTAGGCTCGCGTCGGCCGGCTAGCCGTCGGCGAGCAGGTCGAGGATCGTCTGGTGGTGCTCCGGCACGGCCGCCGCCACGCCGATGGACTTGGAGGGCATGCCCACGTCGAACCAGACGTTGCCCAGGACCGAGCTCACGACGGCGCCACCCTCGATGGCGATGACACCCGCCGCGCAGATGTCCCACACGGAGAGCTTGGTCCACTGGGCATAGGCGTCGAACCGTCCGTTGGCGACGTAGGTGAGCGACAGGGTGGCACTGCCCATGGCCCGGGTGATGCGCACGCGCTTGCGGATCTCCCGGTATTGCTGCCCGAAGCCCCGGCTGGGCAGGCCCAGGGAGACGACCGCGTCGCTCAGACGCCGGCCCGGGTTGTGGATCCGGCGTCCGTTCAGGAAGGCGCCACCACCGCTGACGGCGGTGAAGAGCTCGTCGCGGGTGGGGTCAAGCACGACGCCCAACGTCGGCTGACCAGCGATGCACAGACCGATGCTGACCGCGAAGAAGGGGATGCCGTTGGCGTAGTTGACGGTGCCATCGAGCGGGTCGATGACCCAGAGCCGGTCGGCGATCTGTCCTGACTCGCCGGATTCCTCGGCCAGGAAGGCGTCGGCCGGGAAGGCCTTCCCGATGACCTCGAGGATGGCCTCCTCGCTGCGGTGGTCGGCTTCGGTGACGACGTCCTTCTCCGACTTGAAGTCGACGCTTTCGATGCGCTCGTAGAGGTCCATCTGGATCCTGGCCGCCGCACGGGCGGCCTCGACCGCGGTCGCCAGCTCATGGGACAGGTCGGGATCGGACACCCACTGATGCTAGCGGGTGCGTCGAGCCCGGATCAGGCGCTCAGGTGCAGACGATGGTGAGGGACTCGAGGTCGTAGGCCGGGGCGACCGCCGGAGCAGCCAGCTGGCGCTCGAAGGCGACGGTCTCACCCCCCGGCAGCGGCTCCGTGCGGAAGGCCAGATCCTCCGGACGAGGCACACCGTCTCGCGTGACGCGGCAGTCGGCCACACCCTCCTCATCACCCTCGTTGGTGATGGTGTAGGCCAGCGAGACCGCGCCGTCAGGGCCGCCGGTGGCGCTGGTGACTGCCGAAGCGAAGGGTCCGGTGGTGGTCACGGCCAGGCCGGCGATGACGAAGAAGACGATGACGCCGAGAACGATGCCGCCGAAGATGGTGGCGTGCATCTGGGTGGAGCTGGGACCCGAGATGTGGCCCCGGTTGTGGGCGTCGCAGAGGCCCACGCCGGGCGCGGTCTCCACGCCGCAACGGAAGCAATGGTCCACCGGCTTGCCGTCCGGCTTGGGCGCGAGGAAGCCCTTGTCCCCCGGGGCTTCGGTCGGGTTCACGGACCCAGTCATGGCCCTGAATCTAGCGCGGACCGGCGAAAATCGTCAGCGCGGCACTCATACAAGGCGCAGGACGCGGTCGATCTCGTCCGGCCCCACGTCGTGGATGATGAGCTCGCTCGCCCCCTGCTCGGCCCAGCGCTGGGCCAGGTCGCTGATGGGCTCGGTCACGTGCTGGTGCTCCAGCCCCACCACCACCCCCACCTCGGCCGCAGGCCTGCCGGCGTCGGCGAGGGCGGCGTCGAAGACCGGTCGCAGCTCTTCGTAGGACTCGGCGAAGCAGGTCCAGGCATCGCCGAGTCGCGCCGCCATCCGGACACCGGCCGGTCGCATCCCGGCGATGGTGATGCGTGGAGTCGGATCCGGCACCGGGTAGGCGCGAGCCCCGCGCAGCTGGTAGTAGCGACCGTCGAGGTCGACGGGGCCACCGCTGAACAGCAGCCGCAGGACCGCGATGGCCTCCTCCAAGCGCTCGGCCCGTTCTCGAGCCGGCGGGAAGTCCATGCCGTAGGCCTCGTGCTCGGCGGGATGCCCGCCGATGCCGATGCCCAGCTCGACCCGTCCCGGCACGAGGTCCGCGAGCGTGGCCACGATGTTGGCCAGCAGAGCCGGATGACGATTGACGTTGTTGGTCACGAACGAGCCCACACCGATGCGGTCGGTAGAGACGGCCGCCGCGGTGAGCGTGGTCCAGCACTCCAGCAGGGGGTCATCGAGCTCACCCCGGCTGATGAAGTGGTCCCAGATCCAGGCCGTGGCGAAACCGGCCTCTTCAGCCCGGCGCGCAGCCTCGATCCACCACGCGCCGGAGACGCCGATGGCGGTCGGGTTGAAGCCGACCGGGATGGCGAAGGGTGCGGCCATCTAGATGGACAGACCAGCCTCCAGGGCCACTCGGATCATCACGTCGGTCGCGTGCTCGAGGGCATCGAGGGGCAGGTAGGTCTCGCCGATCTCTTCCTCCTCCGACATGGTGTCGCTGACCGTGAGGATGCAGGCTGCGCGTACGTCGTCGCCGGCGGCCTGGGCGCGCGAGGCCAACGTGAACAGCGCTGCCGCCTCCATCTCCACGCCCAGGATGCCCCGCGCGCGCCACTTGGGCACGTAGTCGGGATCGGGGTTGTAGAAGACGTCCACGGTCAGGATCGGGCCCACGTGGGTGGTGGCACCCTCGGCGCGGGCAGCGTCGACGAGTGCCCGCGTGAGCTCGAAGTCGGCCACGGGCGCATAGGGATCGCCGTGGAGGTAGGTGGCGGTGGCGCCGTCGGCGGGCGTGGCGGAGGTCCCGACGATGAGATCGGCTGAGCGGACACCGCGCCCGATGCCGCCGGTGGTGCCCACGCGCACGAGGCGGTTGGCGCCCAGGTTGAGCAGCTCCTCCACGATGATGGAGGTCGAAGGTGTGCCCATGCCGGTGGTCTGCACGCTCACGGGCTTGCCCTGGTAGGTCCCGCTGTAGCCGAGCATGCCGCGGTGATCGTTGACCAGCCGGCTCTGCTCCAGCCCGCCGTCGAAGAGCTCCGCGATACGCGTAGCCCGGTTGGGGTCGCCGGGCAACAGCACCAGCGGTGCGTAGTCGCCGACCTCGGCACGCAGATGGATCTGGGTCATGTTCTTCTCTCCCCCGGCAGCGGCCGTGGCTTCCTCCGTTAGGCGCAGAGTCTAGCCCGCGGCGCGCCGTAGAATCCAACTCACCCACAGCGAACAAGGCAGGACGACGAGGTAGACGTGGCAGAACGGATCGAGGGTTGGGCACGCGAGATGCTCGAGCGAGCGGACGTCTTCGGCACGCTGGCCACGATCTCGGCCGACGGCTCGCCCTTCCAGGCGGTGATCTGGTACCGGCTGCGGGGCGACACGCTCGTGCTCAACTCCAGGGTCGGTCGGATCTGGCCCACCAACCTGCTGCGCGACCCGCGCCTCAGCCTGGTCGTCGAAGACGGCTACGACTGGGTCGGCGTGCGCGGACGCGCTGAGCCCATCACCGACCAGCCCACCGCACAGGCTGACATCGCCGACATGGCGCGGCACTATCACCGTCACGACCCCGAGCACGCCGCGCGCATGATCCGCGCCTTCGAGTCGCAGGAGCGCATCAGCTTCGTGGTCCAGGTCGATCGCGTGATCGAGCATCCCGACGCGTGAGCGCTGACCTGCGGCCGCGGGTGCTGGTCCTGGCCGGGGGCTACGGTGGGGCCAAGCTGAGCCACGGTGTCGCGCTCGCCTCCGCCGCGCGGGCCGCCGCGGGGCAGGCGCCGGTGGAGCTGACGGTCGTGGTCAACACCGGCGACGACCTCGAGCTGCACGGCCTGCTCGTCTCACCCGACCTCGACACGGTCATGTACACCCTGGCCGGGCTGGCCAACGAGGAGACCGGCTGGGGCGTGCGCGAGGAGACGTGGTCCACCTCCGCCATGCTCGCGCGCTACGGCGCCGAGACCTGGTTCGGGCTGGGCGACCGCGACATGGCTACCCATGTGCGCCGCACGCAGCTGCGCCGAGCGGGGCTGAGCCTGACGCAGGCCACGGCCGAGCTGGCCGCGCGCCTGGAGCTGCCCGCGCGCCTGCTGCCCATGACCGACGACGAGGTGCGCACCGAGATCCGCACGCCCAGCGGCTGGCTCGAGTTCCAGGAGTATTTCGTCAAGCGCGGCCAGGCCGACGAGGTGCTCGAGATCCGGCGACGCGGGATCGAGGACGCTCGCCCCACGGCGGAGGTGCTGGCGGCGGTCGCGGCGGCGCAGCTGATCGTGATCGCACCCTCGAACCCGTTCGTCTCGGTGGGCACCATCCTGGCCCTGCCGGGCATGCTCACGGCCCTGCGGCAGGCCTCCGCGCCGGTGGTCGCGGTGAGCCCGGTGGTGGGCGGGGCTGCGCTGCGGGGGCCGGCAGACAAGATGTTGCGCTCGCTCGGTGGCAGGGCCTCTGCCGGGGGCGTGGTGGCTCACTACCGCGAGGCCTATCCGGGCCTCGTGGACATCTTCGTGATCGACGAGCGTGACGCGGCCGAGGTCCCACCGCTCGAGGCCGCAGGCGCCCACATCGAGCTGCTGCCCACGATCATGCGCACGCACGACGACCGCGAGGTGCTGGCCCGGGCCATCCTCCGCTCGCATCTGCCGGCCTGACGCCGGCCGCGGTCCGACTACCATCGTGTCCTCATGACCAGCGACCGCCCCACACCCCCGACCGCGCTGGAGCCGATCCACGTGGTGCTGCCCATGCGCACGGTGTCCGGCGGCAAGGCTCGGCTGGGTGAGGCGCTCGATGCGGAGGAGCGCGAGGAGCTGGTGCTGGGGATGCTGCTGCACACCCTCGACGTGCTCGGAGCCTGGCCCGTGTGCCGACGGATCCACCTCGTCAGCCCCGACCCGGTGTTGAGCGTGGCCACCAGCCAGGCCGGTGTCGAGGTCATCGTCCACCGCCAGCGGGGCGAGGGCCTCAACGAAGGCATCGCCCTGGGCATCAGCGCTGCCCGCGTCGAGCGGGCCACCAGCCTGCTGGTGCTGCCCGGTGACCTGCCTCATCTCTCGGTGGAAGCGCTTGACGAGCTGCTCACGGCGGCCGATGCGGGCGTCGTCGCCGCGGTCGGGGGAGCGCTCGTGACCATCGTGCCCTCGGACGCCGGCGGCGGTACCAACGCCCTGCTGCTGCGGCCACCGGACGCCATCGCACCCGCCTTCGGCCCGGGCAGCTTCGAGGCCCACCTGCGCGCGGCAGCGGCCGCCGGGGCCGCGGTGCAGGTCGTGAGCGACCCCGCCCTGGGGTTCGACCTGGACACGCCGGACGACCTCGAGCGGCTCGATCCGGGCCGCCTGCGCGAGCTCACCGCACGGGGCCGGAACGCGGTCGACGGAGTGGGCGTGTGAGTGGCCGGCTGACCGCGGTGGCCTTGCCGGCCCTGCCGGAGATCCGCCCTGGAGACGACCTCGGGCGCCTCGTGGCCGAGGCCTGGTGGGCGCTCATCGAGGCGGATGCTTCCCTCGCCCCCGCGGCCGGCGACGTCATCGTCGTGACCCAGAAGGTCGTCTCCAAGGCCGAGGGGCGGATCGTCGACCTGACGCAGGTGGAGCCCCGGGCTGAAGCGCTCGAGTGGGCTCGCGCCTGGGGCAAGGACCCTCGACAGGTGGAGGTCGTGCTGCGCGAGTCAGCCGAGATCGTGCGCATGGAGCACGGCCTCATCATCAGCCGCACCCGCCACGGCTTCGTCTGTGCCAACGCCGGCGTGGATGCCTCCAACGTCGGCACCGGGGAGGTGGTCACGCTGCTGCCGGAGGATCCAGATGGCTCCGCGCTGGGCTTGCGCAGCGCGATCCTCGAGGAGCTGGGCGTGGATGTAGCGGTGGTGATCTCCGATTCCTTCGGTCGTCCCTGGCGGCTGGGCATCACCGACGTGGCCCTCGGCGTCTCCGGCTTCGCGCCCCTGGCCGACCTGCGCGGCAGGGTCGACACCGAGGGCCGTGAGCTGAAGTCCACGGTCGTGGCCGTCGCCGACCAGCTGGCCTCGACCGCCGAGCTCGCGAGCGGCAAGACCAGCCGGCAGCCGGTCGTGCTCATCCGCGGTGTGGAGCTGCCCGCCGGTGGGGGCTCCGTGGTCGCGGACGTGCTCATGCCGCCCGAGCAGGACCTCTTCCGCTAGGACGCACAGGGGCGCATCGACGGTCCTCGCTAGACTGCGGCACATGAAGCTCGGACTGCAGATCAGCTCGTTCACCTGGCCGGACGGCACGGCCGCCATCGGCCCCACCCTCGCAGGGATCGTGCGCACAGCCGACGAGGCCGGGTTCGATTCCATCTGGGTCATGGACCACTTCCTCCAGATCGGCTCGGTGGGCAAGCCCGAGGAACCGATGCTCGAGGGCATGACCGCGCTGGGCTACATGGCCGCCCACTCCCGGCGGGCCCGCCTGGGCCTCATGGTCGGCGGTATCCACTACCGCACCGCCGGACTCTGGATCAAGGCCGCCACCACCCTCGACGTGCTCAGCGGCGGCCGCGCCTACTTCGGCATCGGGGCCGCCTGGAACGAACAGGAGTCACGGGCCTGGGGCTTCCCCATGCCGCCGCTCGGTGAGCGCTTCGAGATGCTGGAGGAAACGCTCCAGCTGGCGCAGGCAGCGTGGTCCGGCGAGCAGGGCACGCGCGAGCGTTTCGAGGGCCGCCACTACCAGGCCAGCGATCCGCTCAACTCGCCACAGGCCCTGAGCGAGCCGCATCCACCCATCCTCATCGGCGGTGGCGGTGAGCGGCGCACCCTCAAGCTGGTGGCCAAGTACGCTGATGCCTGCAACGTCTTCGGCACCGACCCGGAGCAGCTCAGGCACAAGTACGACGTCCTCAGGGCCCACTGCCAGACCGTGGGCCGCGACTACGCCGAGATCGAGAAGACCTTCCTCGCGAGCGTGGCGATCACGCCTGACGGTGCCGGGCGCTCGCTCACACCATCAGCCATGGTGGAGCGCCTGGGTCGCACCGCGGACGTCGGCGCCCAACACGCCATCGTGGGTATCCGCGGCGTGGAAGACCGCTCCAAGCTCGAGCTCATCGGCCGCGACGTGATCCCGCAGCTGCGACGCATCGGCGAGCCCTCCCCCATCACCTGATCGAGGTCCGTCACACGGCCGACACGCTCCCCGTCGGATACTCCCAGGGAGTATCAAGGAAGGTGTACGATGGCGTCGATGAACGACAACGAAACAGGCTTCGGGGGCCTGCACATCATCGACGACGGCGAGGCCCAGGCGGCGTCGCTGGCTCCGGTCGCCCCGATCGCCATGGAGCAGCCGGCTGATGCCGTACCCGCGACCGCTGGTCCGGCTGCTGGCGCACATGCCCGCGTGCTCATCATCGGCAGCGGCCCGGCCGGCCTGACCGCAGCCATCTACGCCGCGCGTGCCGATCTGGAACCGGTGGTCATCGCCGGCTTCGTGCCCGGCGGCCAGCTCATGATCACGAGCGAGGTGGAGAACTTCCCCGGCTTCCCCGAAGGCATCGACGGGCCGGCCTTGATGGCCAACATGCGCGCCCAGGCGGAGCGGTTCGGAGCCCGCATGCACGACCTCGACGTGGACTCGGTCGACTTCAGCCAACGCCCCTTCCAGGTCGTGGCCGGGGGCACACGCTACACCGCTGACTCGGTCATCGTGGCCACTGGTGCGAGCGCCATCTGGCTGGACCTGGAGAACGAGACGCGTTTGCGTGGCCGAGGCGTCTCGGCCTGCGCCACCTGCGATGGCTTCTTCTTCCGTGACCGCAAGATCGCGGTCGTGGGTGGCGGTGACAGCGCCCTGGAGGAGGCCCTCTTCCTGACCAAGTTCGCCAGCGAGGTCGTGCTCATCCACCGGCGCGACGAGTTCCGCGGCAGCCGCATCATGCAGAACCGCGCCAAGACGCACCCCAAGATCAGCATCGAGTGGAACACGCAGGTGACCGACGTCCTGGGCCAGGACAAGATCGAGGCCATCGAGCTCACCGACACGGTCTCGGGCGAGAAGCGCGAGATGCCCATCGAAGGCCTCTTCATCGCCATCGGCCACAAGCCCAACACGGGGGTCTTCAGGGAGTACCTCGACATCGATGACAAGGGCTACCTGGAGGTCACGGACCACACGCTGAGCAACATCGAGGGCGTGTTCGTGGCCGGCGACGTACACGACCATCGCTACCGCCAGGCCATCACCGCCGCCGGCGACGGCTGCCGCGCGGCCATCGACGCCGAGCGCTGGCTGGAGGAGCAAGGGGACGGAGGCGCGGTCGCGACCCCAGGGGCGGGCGAGGCGGTCTCACTCGCCTAGTCGTCCGGCTGCGGCAGCACCGAGCTGGCCGTTCCCGCCCAACGGGCCGATCCGACCTGGCGGTGGAGCATGCAGCACGCGCGTCCCGCTCGGCGGGCCGACTCGACGTGGCATCTCGGCGCCTGACCTGCCCTTCCCGCTCGGCGGGTCGACTCGACGTGGCATCGCGGCGCCTGACCTGCCCTTCCCGCTCGGCGGGCCGACTCGACGTGGCATCTCGGCGCCTGACCTGCCCTTCCCGCTCGGCGGGCCGACTCGACGTGCCCCGACTCTGAGCGTCGGATCTCTCCCGGGTCGCGGGCCGCGGCGTCGCGTTCGCCCACCGACCGGGATGATCCGCACCACGGCGGCCCGGGGCCTGTCGCACTCGCCCACTGGACGGGAGGCGCTCGGGGCCGCAAGGACCGGCATGCACACCCCGGCCGACGAAGCCGCCCGCGCCCGGCCGCTAGCTTCTGGGGTAGCCCATCTCCAGCAGGCGCCGGCCCAGCAGTCGCTCGAGAGCCGCCTGGGCGCCGGGATCGATCCGTTCGCGCCAGCGATCGGCCGCGGCAGCGTCGAACCCGGCAGAGCCGACGCGCGCCCCTCGCGAGGTCACCTTCTGCTCCAGCATGCGTGGTTCCGCCGTCAGGCCCAGGAAGTCGCACAGCTCGTCGAGGGTGGCCTCCGGCCTGGCCACCAGGTCCTCGAAGCGCAGCAGCCGGTAGCGCCCGGGATAGCGACGGAGCAGGACCCGATGCCGATGCACGGCCCTGGCCCAGGCCCACACCACTTCCAGCAGCACGAACCGCTCCATCAGCGCCGGCACCGCTGCCAGCTGTCGGTAGGGCACGCCCACCGCGTGCTCGCTGCGACGCCGCAGCTCGGAGACGTAGATGGCGCGCGGGTCGCGCATGCAGTGGATCACGCGAGCCTCGGGGAACCACTCGAGCAGCTCGTCCACGTAGTGCAGGTGAGCCGGCGTCTTCTCGCCGGGGATGGCCTTGCCGCGGCGGTCGGCGTAGATGCGCAGGAAGGCCTCGAAGACCCCGCGCTCGCTGCGGTCCGAGGCCAGCAGGTAGGCCTCCATGTCGGCGCGCGGGACCCTGCCCGTGAGCCAGCGCCAGTAGGGGCTCAGCTCGCGCAGACGCGAGCGCCGCTGCAGCTCTCCCGAGTAGATCAGCTCGACGAGCGCGTGGACGGCGGCGTCGTCCTGGAGGTCTCCCACCCGACCGAAGTAGTGCCGTGCGCCCTCCCACGGCAGCAGGTGGCCGAGGTAGTGGTTCTCGGTGGCGATGCCGATGCGGCTGTGCTTGTCGAGCACGCGGCGCGTGAGCGTCGTGCCGCTGCGGCTGACACCCACGATGAAGATGGCTTGGGGCTCCCCGGGGAGCCGCTCGATCGGGTCGTACACGTGCGCTCGAGTCTAGCGGGGGCAGCCTGATGGGCTTCGGTCCAGGAGGGCGCGGCGGCTTTGCGGGGAGCGACTTCGAGCCCGTGCCTGCCGAACGACGTGGCCAGACCGTCCGCCGCATCGCGGGCTTCTTCGCACCCTACCGCTGGCAGGTGCTGGTGGTGGTGGTCTCGATCACGGCCACGAGCCTGCTCGGCGTGGTCACACCCTTCCTCCTCAAGGCCCTTCTCGACGTGGCCATCCCCGAGCAGGACTTCGGTCTGCTCAACCTCCTGATCGTGCTCATGATCGCCATCCCCGTGGTCAACGGGCTCATCGGGGTGGGCCAGGCCTACGTCAACAACCGGGTGGGCCAGTCGGTCATGCAAGACCTGCGCGACGCGGTCTACGCCCACCTCCAGCGCATGCCCCTGCGCTTCTTCACCGAGACCCGCACAGGCGAGATCCAGAGCCGCATCGCCAACGACGTGGGCGGTGTGCAGTCGGTCGTGACCGACACGGCCAGCTCGGTCTTCAGCAACCTCACCATCGTGGTCATCACGCTGCTGGCCATGGTCCTGCTCGACTGGCGCCTGACCGTCGTCTCCCTGACCATCCTGCCCTTCTTCCTCTACCTCACCTTCCGCGTGGGCAAGGTCCGACGGGAAGCCTCCAAGCAGACGCAGAAGTCGATGGCGGACATGTCTGCCATCACCGAGGAGACGCTCTCGGTCAGCGGCATCCTGCTGGCCAAGACCTTCGGGCAGCAGGCGGCGGCAGTGAGCCGGTTCCGCGAGGCCAACGCGCGCCTGGCCAGGCTGCAGCTGCGGCAGTCGCTGGTGGGACGCTGGTTCTTCATGCTCGTGGGCACGGTCTTCAGCGTCATGCCCGCCGTCGTCTACTGGATCGCCGGCGTGCTCGTCATCGGGGGCGACCCGTCCGCACCCAGCGTGGGTGACATCGTGGCTTTCACCACGCTGCAGGCACGGCTCTTCTTCCCCCTCGGGCAGCTGCTCAACGTACAGGTGGAGGCGCAGGGGGCCCTGGCGCTCTTCGATCGCATCTTCGAGTACCTCGACATGGAGCCGGAGATCACGGACAAGCCCGATGCTCGCGCCCTGCGGGCCGGCACGCTCGAGGGGCGGGTACGCTTCCGCCACGTCTTCTTCGCCTATCCCGATGCGCCGGCCGACGAAGCCGACAGCGCGGGCGCGAGACCGTTCAACCTCCAGGACATCGACTTCGAGGTCGAGCCCGGGCAGCTGGTGGCGCTGGTGGGGCCGTCGGGGGCCGGCAAGACGACCTCGACCTACCTGCTGCCACGGCTCTACGACGTGGAGTCCGGGGCGGTCGAGATCGATGGCCATGATGTGCGCGACGTGCAGCTGACGAGCCTCGGTGACGTCATCGGCTTCGTGACCCAGGAGGCCTACCTCTTCCATGCCACGGTGCGCGAGAACCTGGCCTATGCCAGGCCCGGCGCGACCGACCGCGAGCTGCAGGCAGCCGCTCGCCTGGCCGCCATCCACGACCGCATCCGCGAGCTGCCGGAGGGCTACGACACGGTCGTGGGCGAGCGCGGCTACAAGCTTTCCGGCGGGGAGAAGCAGCGCATCGCCCTGGCCCGCGTGCTGCTCAAGGACCCGCGCATCCTCGTGCTCGACGAGGCCACCAGCGCCCTCGACACGGTCAGCGAGCGGCTCATCCAGCGCGCCATCGAGGCCACCATGCGCGGCCGCACGACGCTGGCCATCGCCCATCGGCTCTCGACCATCCTGCGCGCCGACCTCATCCTGGTCTACGAGCGCGGCCGCATCGTGGAGCGTGGCACCCACGCCGAGCTGCTCGCGCTCAGCGGTGCCTACGCCCGGCTCTACCACGAGCAGTTCGAGGCCCACGCGCCCGGCCTGAGCTAGTCGCGGGTAGGAGCGAAGTCCTCCGGGTCCAGGCGCGCGCTGCTGTCGAGGTAGCGACCACCGGGGTGGATGGTGCAGCGCACACCCACACCAGGGCCGACCTCGTCCGCCGCCATCGGCAGCTCCTCTGCCGCCCAGTGGCAGAAGCGAGTCGAGCCATCGTTGAGGTGGCAGCGTGAGCCGGTCTCGGTAAGGTGGTTGGCGTACTTGGTGGCCGTGGCCAGCCACTCCTCTCGCGGGTCGGGGAGGTCGGGTCGCTGCGGGAACAGACGTCTCATTCGCCCATCATCGGTCATGATTTGGGCATGGCCAAGCATGTGACCGTTCGCTGGCACGGCGAACTCGACTTCGACGCCACCGATCCGGTCGGCGCCATCGTGCCCATGTCCTCGAAGGAGGACGTCTTCGGCCCGAGCCTGCTGGTGCTCGCGGCGCTCGGCGGCTGCACCGGCATGGATGCGGTCTCGGTGATGACCAAGAAGCGCGTCGAGTTCGACGACTACCGCGTGGAGGTGACGGGCGAGCAGCGCGAGGGCTACCCGCGCTCGTACTCCTCGGTCACGGTCGAGCACATCGTTCACGGCGAGGCCGTCGACGACCAGGCCGTGGCCCGAGCCATCGAGCTCTCCGCGCGCAAGTACTGCGCGGTGGGTGCCACCATCGCCAGCGGTGACTGCACCATCAACCACCGCATGCGTATCGTCGATCGCGCCGGAGAGCGCACCTGCGACTGCGTCACCATCGGCCCACGGGGTGCCGGGCTCTTCCACGACCAGGACGACTGAACCCGAGCGAGGCCCTACATCTGCGCGAAGCGCGGACCCTCGCCACCCTCGGGCGGCTGCCACTCGATGTTGTCGAGCGGGCACTTCACCGCGCAGGTCATGCAGTGGAGGCAGTTCGAGGGGCTCAGGACCACCCGCTCGCCGTCCCAGCGGTAGACCTGGCCGGGGCAGAAGGACTGACATGAAGCCGCGAAATCGTCCGCGCAAGTGCGGCACTTGGCAGGATCGGGGATGACCATGTGGGCGGCCTCGTCCTCCCGGTGCACGGCGCCGGTGAGGCTGACGAAGGTGGCGCCATCCATGCCGCCTGGATCCTCACGCTCGAGGCGAGCACCAGCGACCGTGCCCTCGCGGTCGGGTTCCATCCCCAGCCGCATGGGCAGCAGGTGCGAGACCTGCGACAGCGGTGCACCCACGTACAGGCCCCACTTGAAGGCTTGCCGGTAGTTGCGCGCGTGGCGCATCTCGGGCAGCACACCAGCCGCCTCGAGGCGGTCCTGGTAGCCCTTGAGCTCGATCTCTCCGGCATCGGCCCGGGCCAGGCCCGCAGCGATCGTCTCCGCCGCGGCCATGCCCGACCACACGGCGTTGTGGATGCCCTTGATCTTCTCCATGTTGACGAGGCCGGCGCCGTCACCCACGACCAGCGCGCCGGGCACGTTGACCTTGCCGATGGCGTAGTAGCCACCCTCGGGGATGGTGCGCGCGCCGCTCGCGATGGTCACGCCACCCTTGAGCTGCGCGGCCACGAAGGGATGCGCACGGAAGCGCTCGAACTCTCGCTGGGGGTTGAGATCGCCGTACTTCCAGTCGAGGGCCATGATCAGGCCCACGGCCACGGTCTTGTCGTCCATGGCGTAGATGAAGCCGCCGCCGAAGACGTTCTGCGGCAGCGGGTAGCCCAGGAAGTGGGCCACGCGACCGGCGCCGAAGGGATGCTCGCCCTTGAACTGCATCACGGTCTTGATGCCGAGCGAGTAGGCCTGCTGGTTCTGGCCCCGGCCGTAGCGCTCACGGAGCTGCTCGGAAAGCACGCCACGAGTACCGTCGGCGAGGACCGTGACGCGCGCCCGGATCTCCTCTGCCGGGCGATAGTTGGGCATGTGCCCACCGTCGGCGTCAAGGCCCACCTCGCCCAGCCGCACGCCCTTGACGCGTCCGTCCTCGATGATCAGCTGCCGGGCGCTGAAGCCGCTGAAGACCTCGATGCCCTGCTCTTCGGCGACCGTGGCCAGGTAGCCCGTGAGCCGCGAGATGGACATGACCACGTCGTCGCTGTGATCCATGGCGCTGGGCGCCACGGGCCCGGGGATCCTGATGGCGCGTGATCCAAGCAGGAAGTACATGTCGTCCTGCTCGACGGCGCTGATGCGCTTGGCCAGCAGGCGGTGCTCGCGCCAGCCGGGGGTCAGCTCGTCAAGCGGCCGCGGGTCGACGACCGCGCCACTGAGGTTGTGGTACCCCGGCTGCGGGGCCTTGTCGATGACGGCCATCGACAAGGATCGTCCGGCCTCGTCGGCCAGCTGCTTGAGCTTGATGGCGGCGGCCAGGCCGCCCGGCCCGGCACCGACCACGAGGACGTCGAGCGGCGGCCTCATGCCGGCACCTCCAGCGCCCGCGTCAAGGCCGGGATGACCGTTTCGATGTCACCGACGACGCCGAAGTCCGCGTAGTCGAAGATCTTGGCCTTGGGATCCTTGTTGATGGCCACGATGATCTCCGATGACTGCATGCCGGTGATGTGCTGGATGGCGCCGGAGATCCCGATGGCGAAGTACAGCCGTGGCTGCACGGTCTGGCCGGTCTGGCCGACCTGGAAGTCGTGCGTGGTGCAGCCGTCCTCCACGGCCATGCGTGAGGCGGCCACCTTGGTGTCCACCCCCAGCAGCTTGCCTACCCCCGCCGCGAGGGGATCGAGGTGGCGGTCGAAGTCAGCCTTGGAGTGGAACCCGTGCCCGCCGGCGATGATGACCTCCGCATCGCGGATGGAGACCTTGCTGGCGAACGACTCGACCGGTGTGGCCTCGAGGCCGATGACCGACTCGTCGAGCGTGACCTGCGGCCGCACGATCTCGCCGGTGCGATGCGGGTCAGGCTGGGGCAGCTTGAAGACGCCGGGACGGACGGTGGCCATCTGCGTCTGGCTGTCCTTGGTCATGATCGTGGCCATGACGTTGCCGCCGAGCGCGGGGCGCGTCTGCTCGAGGATGGCCACGAGGTTGGTGTTGCCCTTCTGGTAGTCACCGATCTCCAGCCGGGTGCAGTCGGCGGTCAGGCCGCAGCGGCAGGCGTAGGCCACGCGGGGAGCGAGCTCTCGGCCGAGCGGGCTGGCGCCGAAGAGCATGGCCTGCGGCTTCCGCTCACGGACGAGCGCGGCCAGGGCCTCCTTGTGGGCGACGGGGTCGAAGTCGGCCAGCAACGGATGCTCGAGCACGTAGACCACATCCGCACCCGCGGCGATGAGCGTCTCGGGGCGGCTGCCGGCGTCGTCCGTGGCCAGCACCGCGCCCACCCGCTCGCCGAGGCAGTTGGCCAGGCCGCGGGCGACGCCGACGAGCTCCAGCGACACCGAGCGGACGCCCGCGCCCTCGGGCTCGGCGTAGACCCAGAACTCGCCGCGGTAGGTGGGCTCGCGATCACCGAGGATGTAGGCATCGTCCTCACACGAGACGGTCGCTCCAGGGCCGGCGTGCTCGTAGGCATCCTTGATCCTGGCCACCAACTCGGCGGGATCGCTGACGAACTGGCACTCCTTGGTGCGCGCCTCCGATGGGCTGAAGAGGTGGTGCACCTGCGTCCATGAGCCCTTGAGCCCGATACGCGCGCGGTCGGCATCGACGGAGGCCGCATCCCACTCGAGGACCTGGGCCGCGCGCGCCTCACGGGCCGCGGCGAACGAGCGGAAGAGCGGCTTGGTGGCCGCGGTCAGGGTGATGAGCACGGGCCAGCGCGTGGGCTTGACGTCCTCGGTGCCCTCGGCGGCGATACGCCGAACGGTCAGCTCAGGCTCCTTCTGCAGGCCCTTGGCGTAGGCGATGTGATCGAGGCCCAGCTCCTCGGCGATCTGGGGCGGCACCTGCGCGGTGTCGCCGTCGACCGACTGCATGCCGGTGATGATGGCGTAGTCGCGTGAGCCGTCGAACAGCTCGCGCTCGACGCGGCGGATGGCCTGCGCGAGGGAGTAGGCCGTGGCCCCCGTGTCCGCCCCGGCGAAGGCCTTGTCGGTGAGCAGGATGGCCGTGCCAGGCAGGCGCCCAAGGCAGTCGATGAGCGTCTCGCGGGCGGCGGGCGGACCCATGGTCAGGAAGACGACCCGGGCGTCGGGATCGCCCCGGACGAGCTCCTCGGCGAAGGTCAGGGCGTGCAGGTCGAGCGGGTTGATGACGCTGTCGAGCATCGCTCGACGCAGGGTCCCCTTCTCTCGATCCCAGGCCTCCTCGGGGATGTTCGAGACATCTGGCACCTGCTTGACGAGGACGATGACGTCCACTCAGGCCCCCGTTCGTGGGGGCGCGGCAGCCGCCCGTTCCGGCTCACGCGAACACAGCATCAGTCGCTCTTCTCCCAGGACCAGCAAGCACCACGACCGATCCCCCCGGTCACCCGCGTCGTCATCGCTACGAGACACGCTATCGTCGGGGCCGAGCGGCGGATGTGCCGGTCCGCGCCGTTGTGGGGGCCATCGGTCCCGAAGCCGAGGCAAGGGTGTTGACCGCCGGCACCGCTAGCGGGCTGGAGCAGCGCAAGCAGGCCGGCTCGCTGCCACCATGCGCGCATGGAATACGGACGGATCGTGGGCCAGAGCACGGGGACCGCCGGTCGAGGCGGCGGCACCGGCGATGTCACCGGTCAGGTCATGGACGCGATCTCGGATGCCATCGACCAGGTGGCGGCCCTGCCGCCGGAGGTGCTGGTGGCCGGAGCGGTCCTCGCGCTCATCGCGCTCGTCTTCTTCCGCCGCTAGGGTCGCGCCGCCAGGGTCGCGCCGCTAGGGTCGCTGGCGCCGCCGCCTCGGTGTCAGGCGGGATCGCGTCGGTGTGCAGCGTGATCGCGTCAGATGTCGCCGTCACGGACGGTCGGCGCGCTCGTAGCCACGATCATCGGTACAGACGCAGGGGTGGCGACTGGTCTCGAGCGTGTCTGGGCCGATCCGGACGTCCGCGAGACCGCGCCGCGGCCAGGAGGCGGCAGGCGACCAGGACGAGCGTCGCCACGGGAGACAAGCGCGTACCAGAACGCGCCGCGATACGCGATAGCGTCGGTGCCGGCGACGAGCGGCTGCAAGGCAACCGTGCGAGCGACGAGGACCACTGGCGTCACGGGTAGCCGTGACGCCCGGTCGACCGCGACGCTGTCGGCTGCTGAGCCGAGCCGACCGACCGGGTCAGTCGTCGGCGGGTGGCTCCGCTGCCCGTGGGTCGGCAGCCCAGCGCTTGAGCATGCGCTCGCGCACGAGGCGGACCTCTTCCATGCGCGCCTTCTTGCGCGGCAGCTCGTAGAGCTTGGCGGCGGTGAGGATGCGGTAGAAGGTGCGCGTGACCGCAACGGCCAGGCCCATGGTCCCGTCGCGGTAGCCGCGACCCTTGATGTACTGGCGCCAGAAGTACGTCAGCGCGTCCGGGAACAGCTCGAGCGGTCCGTTCACCCGGCGGCCGCGCGCGTAGGCCTGGCGTGCCTCGATGTCCGTGTAGCGATCGACCTTGCGCACGAGGTCGCTGAGGTTGCCGCCGGGGAAGTGCCAGATCGCCAGCGCAGGGTCCGCCGCGAGCTTGTGACGACGGGTGCCCGGAGCAGGCTCGATCGACTTGTGGATGCGGTCGGTCATGAGCAGCGAACCCGGTCGGAAGAACCGCGCGTGGCGGCTGGGCCAGTTGTTGCCGTGCCTGATCCACCGACCCAGGATGAGGTTGGCCCGGGGCACCAGCACGACGTCGATCTCCGGGTCCGGCTCGACCAGCTCGCGCAGGTGGGTGGCCAGGCTGGGCGGGATCATCTCATCCGCATCGAGGATGAAGACCCAGTCCCCACTGGCCTTGCCCACCGCGAACCGACGCGCGGGATCGGCGATCCCGCCGGTGCGGTCGTGCTGGTAGACGGTAGCGCCCATCTCCTCGGCGATCCTGGCCGTGTCGTCCTCGCTGTGCTGGTCGACGACGATGACCTCATCGCACCAGGGCACGAGCGTGGAGAGGGCGTAGTGGAGCTGGTGCGCTTCGTTGAGCGCGATGACGACGCCACTGATGCGGGCCACTAGAACTGCACCTCCCCCACCGCCTCGGGCGCCTTCTCCAGCCGCTCCTGCTCGAAGTGGTCGACGGGCGCGAGGTCGGGATCATGCTCGAGGCCGAGCATCTCCTCCTTCAGGCGCTGGTACTCCTCCGCACGGCCATGGGAGGCCAGCTCGTCCCACTGCTTGGCCTGCACCAGGAAACGATCCATGATGCGCACGACGGAGACCGCGATGCCGGCGGGCCCGTCCTTGTAGGCCCGGCCCTTCACGAACTCCTTCCAGGCCTGCCGCAGGGCCACCCGGAACCAGCGGCGCGGTCCGGGCCGCTTGCCCGTGCGTGCGCGCTGCCAGGCCTGCACGGTCGTGTAGCGCTGCGACTTCCAGACCACGTCGGCGATGTTGTGATAGCTGAAGTGCCAGAGACAGCACTCGCGATCCATGGGCAGCATGATCTCGGTCGCGCCCTGGGCCGCGTGGAAGCCACCGTGCATCTCGACGCGGATGTCGATCCAGTCCTTGTGGAAGAAGCGCCGCTTGGCATTGGGCCACCACTGGCCGTGCTCCATCTCGACACCGAGGATGATGTTGCGCCGCGGGATGCGAACGACGTTGGCCTCCCCCGTCTCGGCGATCTGGCGCAGCCGCTTGCCGAGGTTCGGGTGCACCACCTCGTCCGAGTCGAGCACCATCACCCACTCATGCTCGGTCAGCGCGACCGACATCTCGCGGATGACCTCCACGTAGCCGGTCGACTCGACCTCGATGACCTTGGCTCCACAGGCCGCAGCGATGCGCTGGGTGTCATCGCTCGACTGCTGGTCCACGACGAGCACCTCGTCACACCAGGTCTTGAGCGATTCCACCGCGTAGCGGATGGTCTCGGCCTCGTTCCAGGTGTTGATCAACCCGGAGATCCTGACGGCCATGGCTAGCGCGTCCTCTCGCGGCCGGCGCGCGCGCTCAGGAAGCGGTCGGCAGGTGGCGCTCCTGCGGTCCCGTGTAGATCACGTCAGGCCGGATGAGCTTGTCGACACCAGCCTGCTCGATGGCGTGCGCGGTCCAGCCGGCGGTGCGAGCCATGGCGAAGGTCGCGGGGAAGAGGTCGGGCGGGAGGCCCACGCCCTGCAGGACGGCTGCGGTGTAGTACTCCACGTTGGTCTTGAGCGGGCGGTCGGGGTAGCGCTCCTCGAGCACGCGCAGGGCCACGTCCTCTACGGCCACGGCCAGGCGCAGCCAATCGGCGATGGAGCCCATCTGCTCGGCCACCTCACGCAGGGCGGCAGCACGCGGGTCGTAGGCGCGGTAGACGCGGTGCCCGAAGCCCATCAGCCGTTCCTTGCGGTCGATGGCGTCGTTGATCCACTGCTCGGCGGCCTCCGGCGAACCGATGGCGTTGAGCTGGCTCACGACCTCCGACGGCGCACCGCCGTGCAAGGGTCCCTTGAGCGCGCCGGTGGCACCCGAGACCGCGCTGGCGATGTCAGAGCGCGTGGAGGTGATGACGCGGGCCGCGAAGGTGGAGGCGTTGAAGCCATGGTCGGCTCCGACGATGAAGTAGGCATCGAGCGCTCGAGCGGAAGCCGCATCCGGCACCTCACCGTTGAGCTGGTAGAGGAAGCCGGCGGTGGTGTCGAGCGAGGGGTCCGGATCGATGGGCTCCAGGCCCTGGCGCAGACGCCCGAAGGCGGCCAGCGCGGAGGGCGCCATGGCCGTGACCAGGCGCGCCTGTTCCACGGTCGGCGGCCACACGGTGCGGTTGGTGGCGCCCCACACGGAGAAGGCCGTGCGCAGGGCATCCATGGGGTGGGCGCCCGTCGGGCAGGTCGCGCAGGGCGGCCAGCGTGGCCGGCTCCAGCGGCTGGCACGGGAGGTGGGCCTCCGGCAGCCACTCGTCGGCCCAGAGCAAGTGGGCCACCTGCGCGAAGGTGCCTTCGCGCACGAGCTCCCCGATGGGATAGCCGCGATAGAGCAGCCGTCCATTCGCGCCATCGACGAGGGAAAGCGCGGTCTCCCCCGCGAGCACGCCCGCGAGACCTGGTGAGTAGGGTCGTTCTTCCGTCGTCATGGCGGGCAGTCTAGTGCTCCTCGGCCTTGCCCGTGGGGCCCGGCAGGCTCACGTGGCTAGCCCTCGTCCACGAATACGCCCGCCAGACGCAGCTCCGCGAGCGCTTTCTCGCCATCGCCGGGCTGGAGGTCGACGGCGCGGACGGCGGCCGCCAGCACCGTCGTGGGGTAGTCGCGAGTGCGTCCGTCGAGGGCCGTGGCCAGGACACAGTAGTCCGTGGCCAGGCCGGCCACGACCAGCTTCTCCACGCCGGCCGCCTGGAGCGACTGCTCGAGCTCGGTGGGCTGGGTCTCACCCGTCTCGGGATCGCGCGTGGTGAAACCGCTATAGCCATCCTCGCCGTTGACGCCCTTGCGCACCACCGGTCCCTCCACGCGCAGGTCGGGGTGGAGCTCGGCACCCCAGCTGCCGGCCACGCAGTGGACCGGCCAGAGGCCGCCGTCCTTCTCGAAGTGCGGGGTCGACGGCGGGTGCCAGTCCTGGGTGTAGAAGACCGCGGCCCCGGCCGCAAGGGCCGCCTCGATGTGGGCGTTGATGAGCGGGATGATCCCTGTCCCGCCCGGGACCGCCAGACCACCCGCGGGATCGGCGAAGTCGTTCTGGACATCGACCACGATGAGCGCGGTGGCGGGGTCGTAGCGGGTCACCGGCTGATGGTAGCGCGCTGCCCAGGCAGCAGGTCCGTGACGGCGTCGGAGCGGGGCCCGCGTGCTCTAGCATCGAGGTCACGTGACTCGACCCACACCCCAGACCCAGGCCACGACCCATGCCTCCGACGATCCCGGGACGTGGGCCATGTTCCTGACCCTGGCGCTCATCTGGGGCAGCTCCTTCATGTGGATCCGCGTGGGTCTCGACGAGGGCGTGACGCCCATGGCCATCGTGAGCATCCGCACCCTCTTCGCGGCGCTGCTGTTGGCAGCGGTGCTCGTGCTCAGGGGCGGCCGGCTGCCGCTGCGCTGGAACCTGTGGAAGCGCATGTCCTTCCTCGGCGCCACCAACATCGTGGTGCCCTTCGCCCTCATCGCCTGGGGCCAGCAGTACATCCCCAGCGGCATGGCCTCCATCCTCAACGCGATGGTGCCGCTGTTCACCATCGTCTTCGCCGCCCTGGCGCTGGCCGACGAGCACATCACGGCGGCCAAGCTGGGCGGCCTTGGCATCGGCTTCCTGGGGGTCATCGTGCTGGCCCTGCCCAGCCTGGAGGCCGCCAGCATCGATGGGGACGCGGCCCTGGCCGTGTCGGGCATGCTGGCGGTGGCGGGCGCCTCCGTGTTCTACGGGATCGCCTCCGTCTACACCCGGCGACGGGTCACGGGCATGCCCATCATCGAGCAACCGGACGGCAGCAAGCGCGCGCCGCTGCCGGTGGAGATCTCGCTGGGCTCGACCCTCGCGGCGTTCCTCATGATCAGCGTGATGGCGCTGATCTTCGAGCGCCCCGCGGGCGGCCTCCTGACGATGCCTGCGAGTGCCGTCGGGTGGGTCGCCCTCATCTGGCTGGGAACGCTTGGCACCGGTGTGGCCTACCTCATCTTCTTTCGGGTCATCGAACGCTGGGGCGCGACCCGCACCACGCTCGTGACCTACGTCATCCCGGTGGTGGCCATCGTGCTCGGCTTCCTCTTCCTCGACGAGCGCCTGCGGCCGCTCGAGCTCGTGGGTGCTGCGCTCATCATCGCCGGGGTGGTGCTGGTCAACGCCAGGGTGGGCCAGAAGCCGCTCTTCGGGGCCGCTCGCGCCGAGGCCGACAAGACCGCCAGCTGACCGGCAGCGGCGCGGCGGTTGACTCGGCCCCCGCCGGCCGCGACCATCCCTCGGTGACGACAGAGGCGAACGAGCACGCACGCACCGGCCTGCCTACGGGCCTGGTCACCTTCCTCTTCACCGACATGGAGGGGTCGACGCGGCTGTCACAGGCGCTCGGCGAGGCCTTCGTCGAGATCGTCGACCTCCATCATGGCCTGCTCCGGTCGGCCATCGTGGAGGCTGGCGGGATCGTGGTCTCGACCGAGGGCGACGCCTTCTTCGCGGTCTTCACCGATCCGCGACAGGCGGTCGCGGCCGCGGCCGCGGCCCAGCGCCGCCTGGCCGAGGCACGCTGGCCCGGGGACGCCACGGTCCGTGTGCGCATGGGCCTGCACACCGGCGTCGGGCGCCTCGGGGGCGATGACTATGCCGGCGTGGACGTCAACCGGGCCGCGCGCATCTCCAACGCTGGACATGGCGGCCAGGTCCTGCTCTCGGACACCACGGCCACCCTCGTCGCGGCCGGGCTGCCGGGAGGACTGGGGCTGCGCGACCTCGGCGCCATCATGCTCAAGGACTTCGAAGACGCACAGCCCGTGTGGCAGCTCGAGATCGCGCACCTCGCTGGTGAGTTCCCACCGCTGCGTGCGGACCGACCGGGCTACCTGCCCGAGTCCCTGACCTCGTTCCTGGGCCGCGAGACCGTGGCCGTCGCGGTGGGCCTGGTTCGCGAGCAACGCCTCGTGACGCTGACCGGGCCGGGCGGAACGGGCAAGACCCGCATCTCGGTCGAGGCTGCCCGGGCCCTGCAGCCCGAGTTCCGCGGTGGCGCCTGGTTCGTGCGCCTCGAGGCGATCCGCGATCGCTCGCTCGTCCTGCCTGAGATCGCGGACCGTCTTGGTATCCCGGCGGTCCCGGGCCGGCCCATGGCCGAGGTGCTCGCGAACGCCGTCGGGCACACGCCGACGCTGCTGGTGCTCGACAACCTCGAGCAGGTCATCGAGGTCGGCCCCGACCTGGGCCTGCTGCTGGAGCGAACGCCCGGGCTGCGCATCCTCGCCAGCAGCCGTGAGCCACTGCGCATCGGTGGCGAACAGGAGCTGCCGGTGCCGGTGCTCGACGAGGCCCTGGCCGTGGAGCTCTTCATCGAGCGCGCGCAGCAGGTGCGCCCTGACTTCCGGCCGACCGCTGCCGAACGCGATGAGCTGCGCGATCTCGTGGCGCGACTCGACCACCTGCCCCTGGCCATCGAGCTGGCAGCGGCGCGAGCTCGGCGCATGAGCGTGGCCGCGCTCTGCGAGCAGGTTCCACGGACGCTGGCGGATCTCGATTCCGGGCGGCGCGATGCAGCTGACCGCCAGCGGACCCTGCGCGGAGCCGTGGCCTGGAGCTACGAGCTGCTCGAGGAGACGGAGCGCCAGACGTTCGATCGGCTGGCGGTCTTCGCCGGCGGGGCGGAGCTCGGGCTCATCGGCCACATCGTGGACCCGGAGCGGCCCGAGTCGGCGGTCCTCGACGACGTCGAGTCGCTCGCCGACAAGAGCCTGCTGACGGTCCGCGAGGGACCCGCCGGCGAACCGCGGACCCGCATGCTCGAGACCATCCGCGCCTATGCCATCGAACGCTTCGAGCGTGATCCAGCACAGGGCATCGTGCGGGAACGCCACGCCCGGCGCTACCTCCGGTTCTGCGAGGCCATCGAGCCGGAGCTGACGGGCGAGGCCTCGGTCGATGCGCTCGCGCGCATGGAAGCGGACCACGACAACATCCGCGCCGCCTTCGAGTGGTCCCTGCAGCACGACCCCGCACTGGGGCTGCGGCTGGGTGGCGCCATCTGGCGGTTCTGGCAGCAACGCGGCCACATGGAAGAGGGACAGCGACGGCTGGAGGCGCTGTTCGCGGCAGCGGACAGCAGCACGGATCGCTGCGCGCTCGGCCGCGGGTCCACGGCCCTCGGCGGGGCCCGCTACTGGCAGGGTGACTACGAGCAGGCTCGACGCTACTACGAGGACGCGGTCGGCTACTACCGCGAGTGTGGTGACGCCAGGGGTCTGGCCGGAGCGCTCTACGACCTCTCGTACCCCATCGCCATCGCCGGCGACCGGGAGCACGCGTTCCGCCTCAACGACGAGAGCCAGCGGCTGTTCGAGGAGCTCGGTGACGCAGCCGGTGTCTCCCTCGTGAAGGAAGGGAAGGCGGTCCTGTACGCCATGACGGGCGACTTCGAGGCTGCCCGCGAGCTGCAGCAGGAGGTCGTCGCCCATCGGCGGTCCGTCGGTGGGCTCTTCGGGATCTCGGACAACCTGGGCCTGATGCTGATGATCGAGGCCCGGCTGGGCCACTTCGCCGAGGCACGCGCGCTGCTCGAGGAGGTGCGCGACGTACAGCGTCGGCTGCGTGATCGTTCCGGACTCGCCGGCGCGCTGGAAGTCCGCGCGCTCGTGGCCAGCGGCGAGGGCGACCACGAGACCGCCGCCATCTGCCTCGGTGCGATCCAGGGCATGCGCGATCGCTCCATCAACATGCTCGTGCCCTCGGAGATGCTGGGCTTCTTCGATCCCGCGAGGGAGCCGCGCGAGCGACTTGACGCCGAGCGGTACGCGGCCCTCTTCGAGCTCGGTCGCTCGATGGACCCCGAGGAGGTCTTCCTGACCGACGGGCTGGCGGCGGACCTCGCGTGAGCACCGTCTCCGGCCGTGCCTATGTGGGCACCAGCGGCTTCTCCTATCCCGGCTGGGTGCCCCGCTTCTACGAGCCGGGCAAGGCCAGCCGCAAGCTCCTGGCCGCGTACGCCAGGCGCCTGCCCGCGGTGGAGCTCCACAACACCTTCATGCGCCGACCGAACGAGCAGCAGATCGAGAAGTGGATGCGCGAGACCAGCCCCGAGTTCCGCTTCTGCCCCAAGGCCCAGCGCTCGACCTCCTGGCGCGCCTTCGCCGAGCCCGACCCGACCGAGTCGATCCGCTGGCTCACCGATGCCCTGGAGGGCTTCGGCGAGCGGCTGGGCGCGGTGCTGCTCTCGCTGCGGGGCACGCTCGAACGCGACGACGAGGCGCTCGAGCGCGCCCTGTCAGCCTGGCCCGCCACGGTGCCCCTGGCGCTCGAGCTGCTCCACCCCAGCTGGCACCGTCCGGAGGTTCGCGAGCGGGCCCGTGCTCACGGCGTGACCCTGGTGGCGACCGATCTCGAGGGCCGAGCCGAGCCCGAGCTGCACGCCGGCGGTGGCTTCACCTACCTGCGCCTGCGCCGGGAGGCCTACTCGGCCGACGATCTCGAGCGCTGGGCCAGCCGCCTGCAGGCCCTGCTGGGCGGTGGTGCGGACGCCTTCGTCTTCTTCCGGCACGACGACGACGGACGGACGGCGCTGCAGGCGGAGGCGATGCTGGCCCGGATGGCGGCCTTCACCGGTTCGTGACGCGAACGGCGTAGCATGGCAGGACTTCCCCGTCATCCGGACGACCCGCGCCTTCGAGCGCAGAGGAGATGTCATGAACGCACCAAATCCGACCGTGGCCACGGCCCTGCAGTCCACGCTCGCTGAGCTCATCGACCTGGCCCTGCTGGGCAAGCAGGCCCACTGGAGCGTGGTCGGCCCGCAGTTCCGCTCGGTCCACCTCGAGCTGGACGAGATCGTCGACCTTGCCCGTCTGTCGTACGACCGGGTGGCCGAGCGCCTGGCCACGGTCGGCGTGGCGCCGGATGGTCGCGCCGAGACCGTCGCCAACACCAGCGAGCTGCCGCCCTTCCCGGAGGGCTTCGTGCCCGCGACGGAGACCGTCCAGCGCGTGACCCAGTCCATGGACACCATCGCCATCCGCATGAAGGAGCGCATCGTGGCCATCGGTGACGACGATCCGGTCAGCCAGGACATCCTCATCGGCATCACCGACGAGGTGGAGAAGGCCGCCTGGATGCTGCGCTCGCAGCTGACCATGTAGCCCGCGGCGCCACCGGCGCCGGCCAGCATCGAGACCAGCGGCGTCCGCCTTCGTGGTGGGCGCCGTTCCCGTTCCTCGCCGGCATCACGGCGGAGCCGACCACGCGCGAGCGGCACGTCTTGACATCGGTGCGCTCAGTGCTAGGCTGGCAGCATATGAGCAGTGGTCTGCACAAATGAGCACCGCGACCCCGGCGGGTGATACCCGTCTGATGCTGCGGGCTGCCCAGCTCTACTACCACGGGGACCTGACCCAGGACGCCGTGGGCAAGCGCCTGGGCGTCAGCCGCTTCAAGGTCGGTCGCCTGCTCGACCGCGCCCTGAAGGAACGCGCCGTGCGCATCGAGATCGTCCATCCTGCGGCGCGCCTGGTGGCGCTGGAAGACGCGCTCGTGGAACGCTTCGGCCTCGCTGACGCGGTGGTCGTGGACGTGCCGGACGCGGAGGATGAGCAGCTCGCCCGCGAGCGCGTGGCCACTGCGGCCGCGGACCATCTCGCAGCCATCGCGCCCTCAGGCGTCATCGGCGTCTCGTGGGGCCGCACCATGATCGAGCTGGCCAATCGCCTGCAGCCGGGCTGGACCAGCGCGGACCAGATCGTCCAGCTCAACGGCGCCATCAGCCGCTCCGCTCAGCCCACGCGCTACCAGGAGGTCGTCGAGCGTTTCGGCAGCACCACCGGCGCCGCCATCCAGCTGATGCCGGCACCGGCCATCGTGGGCACGCCGGAGCTGCGTGCGGCACTGGAGGCGGACCCCGCGGTGGCGGCACCACTGAAGGCCGCCCGCCGGGCGGGCAGCGCGGTCTTCGGCATGGGTGTCATGGGGGCGGACTCGGTCCACGTGGCCTCGGGCTACCTGGACAAGCGAGACCAACGCCGCCTGCAGAAGGCCGGCGCCGTGGGCGATGTGCTCGGCCGCTTCATCACCATCGACGGCCGCATCGCCCTGCCCTCGCTGGACGAGCGCACGGTAGGCCTGCCCTTGTCCCGGCTCTGCGGCAAGCAGACCGTGGGCCTGGCCGCCGGACCCGGCCGCGGCGCGGTGGCCCTCGGAGCCCTGCGTGCCGGCTGCATGAAGACGCTGGTGACGGACGAAACCACCGCCGCATGGGTGCTCGCACATGACTGACCAGGGCCGACCATCAGCAGACGAGGTCCGGGCGCTGGTCCGGCGCATCGTCGACCAGACGCTCGAAAGCGGTGCGGCCACGGCCGACGACCGCACGACCGTGGCCATCGCCGGTGACCACGGGGGCTGGCGCCTCAAGGACGCGATCGGCGCGTGGCTCGAGCAGCACGGCTACGCCGTCCGCGACTGCGGCACCCACAGCGACGACGCCGTCGACTATCCGGACCTCGCCCTCGCCGTGGCGCAGCTCGTGGCCGATGGTTCGGCCCGGTGGGGCATCGTCGTCGACGGTGCCGGCATCGGCTCGGCCATGGCCGCCAACAAGGTGCCCGGCGTGCGCGCGGCCAACTGCCATGACATCTCGTCCGCGCGCAACAGCCGGGAACACAACTACGCCAACGTGCTCACGCTGGGCTCGGGGTTCCTGGGCACGGCCCTGGCGCTGCAGGTCGTCGAGACCTGGCTGGACACCGACTGGGGCGCTGAGCGCCACGGCCGCCGCGTCGAGAAGATCACCGCCATCGAACGCAGCTACACCCGCGCCCCCGGGGGAAAGGACCGATGACCGACTCCATCAATGACCGCGACGCCCTCGTCGAGGCCATCACGCGAGAGGTGCTCGCCGCGCTCGGCGCCGGGAGTGGCACGAGCGGGGATGATCCCTGCGCCGGCTGCCTCCAGAGCTGTGCCTCGAGCTGTGCCACCAAGGTGCGTTCGCTCATGGCTGAGGGCGCCGACCGCATCGAATACCACGGCAAGGCTGAGGATGTACCCCTCGACCTGGCCCACTTCATCGACCACACCCTGCTCAAGCCTGACGCCACCGCCGCCGACATCGACAAGCTCTGCGACGAGGCCGCCAAGTACGGCTTCGCCTCAGTGTGCGTCAACCCCACGTGGGTTCGCCGCGCGGCGAACCGCTTGCGCGACACGGACGTGGCCGTGGCCTCGGTCATCGGCTTCCCCTTCGGAGCCACGCCCTCGGACGTGAAGGCCTTCGAGGCCCGCCGAGCCTGCCGGGACGGTGCGCGTGAGATCGACATGGTCATCAACATCGGCGCGCTCAAGAGCGGCGACCACCAGCTGGTGCGCTCGGACATCGCGCGCGTCAGTGACGCCTGCCATGAGTCGGGCGCCATCAACAAGGTCATCATCGAGGCGGCCCTGCTCTCCGACGCGGAGAAGATCATCGCCTCGCGCCTGGCCCGTGACGCCAAGGCGGACATGGTCAAGACGTCCACCGGTTACGCCAAGGGCGGCGCCACCATCTACGACGTCGCGCTCATGCGTGAGACGGTCGGACCCAAGATGGGGATCAAGGCAGCCGGCGGCATCCGCACGGCTGAGGATGTGCAAGAGATGATCGCGGCCGGCGCGACCCGCATCGGGGCCTCGGCCGGCGTCAAGATCGTCAGCGGACAGGGAGGCGCCAGTGGCGGGTATTGAGCTCCGGGCCTATTCATTCATCGACAGCCTGCAGGCCCAGTACGCGGCGTTCCTGGGCACCGTCGCACAGGGTTTCCTGCCCCTCGCCGGGGATGCCTCGCTGTCGATCGAGATCTCGCCCGGTATCGAGATCAACCGGCTGACGGACATCGCCCTCAAGTCGACCAACGTCAAGCCGGGCATGCAGATCATCGAGCGCTACTACGGCATGCTCGAGATCCACTCCCCCGAGCAGTCAGAGGTGCGCGCCGCGGGCGCCGCCATCCTCGACGAGATCGGGCTCACGGAGACGGACCGCATCAAGCCCAAGGTGGCCTCGAGCCAGATCATCCGGCGTATCGACGACCACCAGGCGCAGCTCATCAACCGCACGCGCCATGGCCAGATGCTGATCCCGGGCCAGACGCTGTACGTGCTCGAGATGGAACCGGCGGCCTACGCCGCCCTCGCCGCCAACGAGGCGGAGAAGGCGGCGAACATCAACGTCCTCGAGGTCCGCAACTTCGGCTCCATGGGCCGGATCTACCTCGGTGGCGAGGAGCGCGACATCGACGTCGGCTGGCGCGCTGCCCTGGCCGCGGTCGAGGGCCTGGAGGGACGCGACGCGTAGCCTCCGACAGACAGACACCGAATCACGACACAAGGCAACAGAAGGCAAGAGCGAAGGGAGCGACGAACGATGGCTGAAGCACTGGGCATGATCGAGGCGCGCGGGTTCACCGCCGTGGTGGAAGCCGCGGACGCGATGGTCAAGGCCGCCAAGGTGGAGCTGGTCAGCTACGAGAAGACCGGTGGCGGCTACGTCACCGCCGTCGTGCGCGGCGATGTCGCGGCCGTCAAGGCTGCGGTCGAGGCCGGCGTGCGCAACGCGGAGAAGGTCGGTGAGGTCGTGAGCAGCCACGTCATCGCCCGCCCGCACGCGAACGTGGACCTCGTCATGCCGCTGGGTCGGCTGGCGGAGGCTGAGGCCGAGACCGGCACCAAGAAGAAGTAGCGATCGGGTACGGGCGCCGGGCCACCGGCTCGGCGCCCCACCCGAGAAGGCGGATCAGGCATGTTGCTCGGACGAGTGACCGGCACGGTCGTGGCCAGCCGCAAGGAGCCACTGACCGAAGGCTGGAAGCTCCTCGTCGTGCGCCAGCTCGACGCGGAGGACAAGGAGACCGGCGGCTACGTGGTCGCGGCCGATGCGGTCGGGGCCGGCGTGGGCGAGGTCGTGCTGTATGCGAGCGGCAGCTCCGCGCGCAACACGGAGACCACCAGGGACAAGCCCTGCGACGCGGTGATCATGGCCATCGTCGACCAGTGGGAGATCGAGGGCAGGGAGGTCTACCGCAAGTAGCGGACGCCGAGTGATGGAAGAACGCGAGATCGCCGAGATCATCGAACGCGTGCAGCGCCGTCTGGCCATGGCCGACAGCGAGCACCCGGGCACCAGCATGCAGGCGGGAGCGGAGGTGGCCAGGGCCGCGGAGGTCGAGCTGGGCGATGGCATCCATGCCACCGTCGACGATGCCGTGACCGCGGCGCAGCGGGCCTTCCGCGCCTTCGGCGACCACGGGCTCGAGCGGCGCAAGACCGTCATCGAGGCGGTGCGCAGCTCGATGCTCGCGCACGCGAAGCAGCTGGCACGCATGGCCCATCGCGAGACGGGCATCGGCCGCTACGACGACAAGGTCACCAAGAACCGGCTGGTGACGACCAAGGCGCCCGGACCGGAGGACCTCGAGGTCCAGGCCGTCTCGGGTGACAGGGGCATGATGGTCACCGAGTGGGCGCCGTTCGGCATCGTCGGTGCCATCACCCCGGTGACCAACCCCACCTCGACCATCATCAACAACACCATCAGCATCGTCAGCGCCGGCAACGCGGTCGTCTTCAACGCCCATCCCAGCGCCAAGGCCTGCTCGGCGGAGACGATCCGGCTCATCAACCGCGCCATCGTCGGCGCGGGCGGACCGCCCGATCTGGTCACCGGCGTGGCCGTGCCCACCATCGAGAGCGCACGTGCGGTCATGAACCACCCGGGCATCCGGGTGCTGCTCGTGACCGGCGGCCCGGGCGTGGTGCGAGAGGCCCTCAAGACGGACAAGCGAGCCATCACCGCCGGTCCGGGGAACCCGCCGGCGGTCGTGGACCAGACCGCCGACATCGAGCGAGCCGCCGCGGACATCGTGCGTGGCGCCTCGTTCGACAACAACCTCGTCTGCATCGACGAGAAGGTGGTGCTGGCCGTCGATACCATCGCCGATCGGCTGCTGCGGGCGATGGCCGGCAACGGCGCCTACCTGCTCAAGGAGCATGAGCTCAGGAAGCTCGAGCGCGTCATCTTCAAGGAGCTGGGACCGGCCAACCGGCCGGGCATGATGAACCCTGCCTGGATCGGCAAGGACGCCGCGGAGATCCTGGCCGAGATCGGCGTGCAGGCGGACCCCGCACCGCGTCTGCTGGTGGCGGACGTGCCCCGGGAACACAGCCTCGCCTGGACGGAGCAGATGATGCCGGTGCTGCCGGTCGTGCGTGTGGGCACCGTGGACACGGCCATCGACCTGGCCGTGCGCATGGAACACGGCTTCCGCCACACCGCTTCGATCCACTCCACCAACGTCGAGACCATCACGCGCATGGCGCGCGCCATGAACTGCTCCATCTTCGTGGCCAACGGGCCCAACCTGGCGGGGCTGGGCGCGGACGGAGAGGGGTTCACCTCCTTCTCCATCGCCTCCCCCACCGGCGACGGCCTGACCCGACCGCGCACGTTCTCGCGCGAGCGGCGGGTGACCGTGGTCGGCGCCCTGAGGATCGTGTAGTGGCCGCTGCGCCCATCGAACCCGCCCTGGGCCTGCTCGAGTGCGAGTCCATCGCGGCCGGCATCGAGATCGGTGACGCCATGGCCAAGCGCGCTCCCATCGAGGTCCTGCGGGCGGGCACCGTCCATCCGGGCAAGTACCTCGTGCTCGTCGGCGGCGACGTGGCCGATGTGGAGGAGGCGCTGGAGGCCGGCCGTGAGATCGGCGGGCTGACGGTCCGCGACGTGACCTTCCTGGCCCACATCCATCCGGCCGTCGTGGAGGGCGTTCGCGGCGTCCGCGTGGCGGCAGAGGACGAGGCGCTCGGCATCATCGAGACGGCCACGGTCGCGGCCATCATCCGTGCCGCCGACGCCGGGCTCAAGGGCGCGCAGGTGCGCCTGCTGGAGATCCACCTCGCCGACGACCTGGGCGGCAAGGGCTACCTGCTCTTCGATGGCACCGTCACCGATGTCGAAGCCGCGGTCGAGATCGGCACCGCGGCCGCAGGAACGGCGCGCGGTCTGCACGCGCGGGTCATCGCGCAGCTGCATGCGCAGATGGCCGCAGAGCTGGCCGCCAGCGGCCGCTTCGCGCCCCGGGTGCGGGACTGAGCATGCAGCTCGCACGCGTGACGGGCACGGTCGTGGCCAGCACCAAGGTGCCCGGGCTCGAGGGCGTCAAGCTGCTCATCATCCAGCCCCTCGACCGGCAGCAGCGGCCAGCGGGACCGGTCGTGGTCGCCGCGGATGCGGTCCACATGGCCGGCCCGGGCGAGCTCGTCTACTTCGTGGCCTCCCGTGAGGCGGCGCAGGCGCTGCGCGAGACGTTCGTGCCGGTCGACCACGCCATCGTGGGCATCGTCGATGCGGTCACGACCCTGCCCGGCGCTGAGGAGCCGGCATGAAGATCGGCCGCGTGGTGGGCAACGTCGTCTCCACCATCAACACGCCCCACTTCGATGAACGCACGCTGCTGCTGGTGGACCTCGTCGGTCCGGACGGACGGCCGTCAGGCGGCTACCAGATCGCGGTCGACAACATCGGTGCGGGTGCGGGTGAGACCGTGCTCCTGCTCGACGAGGGCAATGGCGCACGCCAGGTCCTGCAGGCGCCGGGTGCTCCCATCCGCACCGTGGTCATCGGCATCGTCGACGAGGTCACCGACCAGCTCGAGTGACGAGCGCACTCGGGGGACGCCGCAACGAGTCGGAGCCCACGACCACCTTCGCCGTCGAGACCGCACGGGCCCTCGCAGGCAGCTCGAACGACATGCCCGTCGCCTACGTGGTCCTCGAGCACACCCCCCCTGAGCGGACACTCGCCGGGCCGCTAGCGCTCCCTGGGGACCTCGTCGACGGGGATCTTCCAGACGAGCTTGCGCACTTCGGCGATGGGCAGGATGGCGGCGCCCACCACGAAGCACAGGATCCACTGCTCGGCGGACAGGCCGACCGTGCCCAGGAGCCGCTGCAGGAACCCCATCTCGGCCATGAGCACCGTGATGCCCAGCGAGATGACGGTGGCGATCAGGAACGTGCGGTCACCGAGGACCTCACGGCTGAAGGACGACCTGGTCTCATCCTTGGTCGCGAGCGAGAAGGCCACGTTGAAGAAGGCGAAGGCGACAAGGCCCATGGTCCGGCCCACGGATTCGTCGAACTCACGCGTGCCCCACTCGATCATGGCCAACGTGGCGACACCGGCGATGAGTCCGGCAAACGCCAGCCAGATGAGCATCTGCCGGCCCAGGATGGGCACGCCGGCGGGTCTCGGCTTGCGATCCATCAGCCCCGGAGTGGGCTCTCCGAAGCCGAGGCCGAAGGCCTGGCTCACCTGCACGCTGAAGTTGATGAAGATGGTCTGGGCGGGCAGGAACGGCAGCCCGCCGGCGATCCAGAAGATGCTCGAGCCCAGGAACGTGGCGATGAACCCGAACAGGCCCGCCATCTGGAAGCGGATGTAGCGCTGCAGGTTGTCGTAGATGTTGCGACCCAGGCGTACCGCCCGCACGATGGTGCTGAAATCGTCATCGGTGAGGATCATCACCGCGGCCTCCTTGGAGACCTCCGTGCCCGTGATGCCCATGGCCACGCCGATGTCTGCCTGCTTGAGTGCAGGCGCGTCGTTGACGCCGTCGCCGGTCATGGCCACGATGCGCTTCTCGCGCTGCAGTAGCTGCACCAGTCGGACCTTGTCCTCCGGCGTGACCCGCGCGATGATGCCGATGTCCTCCATCTCGGCGATGGCCTGCTCGTCCGACATGGCCCGGAACTCTGCGCCGCTGATGGCACGGCCGGTGATGCCCAGCTCGCGGCCGATGGCCTCCGCTGTGACGACGTGGTCGCCCGTGATCATGCGCACCCCGATGCCTGCGCGGTGGGCGGTCGCGATGGAGTCCTTCACGGTGGGGCGCGGTGGGTCCACGATGCCCACGAGGGCCATCAGGGTGAGCCCGTCGATCTGCTGGAGCAGGTCGCCGCCCGCGTCGAACTCGGTCAGGGACAGGTCCTTGCGCGCGGTCGCCAGCACCCGCAGGCCCTTCGAGGCCAGACGGTCGTTCTCGGCCATGTATCTGGCCCGTACGTCGTCGTTGACCGCGACCGGATCGTGCTCGCGGGCGTAGAGCTGGCTGGCCCGCGCCAGCAGCTGGTCGGGAGCGCCCTTGACGTAGACGCGCACGAACTCCTCGCCTTGGGCGTCCGTCCAATGATGGAAGGTGGCCATCAGCTTGTAGGCCGCATCGAACGGCAGCGTGGCCAAACGCGGGTATCGCTCCCGCGTCACCTCGGTGCCGACCCCGCCCTTCCCGGCGAGGACGACCAACGCGCCCTCCGTAGGGTCGCCCACGAGCTCTCCGTTGCGCGCCACCGCGTCCGACGCGAGCACCATCGGCAAGAGGAACTCCTCGAGGTTCTCATCGTCGAGGTCGCCACCCTCGCGGAGGATCCTGCCGCTGGTGCCGTAACCGGTGCCGCTGACCTCGTAGTGGCGCCCCACGGTAGCCATCTCGACGGCGGTCATCTGGTTCAGGGTCAGGGTGCCGGTCTTGTCCGAGTTGATGGCGGAGGTCGAACCGAGCGTCTCCACCGAGCGCAGGTTCTTGACGATAGCGCCAGCCTGGGCGAGGGTGCGCGTGCCCATCGAGAGGATGGTCGTGACCACTGCCGGCAGGCCGGTCGGGATGGCCGCCACAGCGAAGGCGATGGCGGACACGAAGAGCACGTCGAAGGCCTCGCCGCGCAGCAGGCCCAGGAGCATGGAGGCGATGAGGGCCGCGCCGGCGATGGCGATGAGCTGCCGAGTGAGCTTCTCCAGCTGCTGGGTGAGGGGGGTGGTGGTCGCTTCAGCGCTCGAAAGCAGGTCGGAGATGTGGCCGACCTCGGTCTTCATGCCCGTGGCCGTGACCACGAAGGTGGCCGCACCGCGCGTGGCACTGGTGTTCATGAAGACCATGTCGATGCGATCGCCCAACGTCGTCTCCGGTTCGAGCCGGACGGCCGCGTCCTTGGCCACCGGCAAGGACTCACCGGTCAGGGGCGCTTCGTCGACCTCCAGCGTGGCCGCGGTGATGAGGCGGCCATCTGCCGGGATGAGGTCACCAGCCTCGACGGAGACGATGTCGCCGGGCACCAGCTCTTCCGCCGGCACCTCCTGCAGGTCGCCATCGCGCAGCACGCGCGCCTTGACGATCATCATCTCCTGCAGGGCCGCCACCGCCGCCGCCGCCTTGCCCTCCTGGGCCACTCCCATGGCCGCGTTGAGCACGGTCAGGCCGATGAGCATGATGCCGGTCGTGTACTGCTCGACCGGCCAGATGCTGACGATGCCGGCGACCAGCAGGACGATCTGCATGAGGTCCTGGTACTGGCGCACGAAGACCTGCCAGGCGGGCTCCTTCTCCCCCTCGTCGAACTTGTTGGGCCCGTACTGCGCCCGTCGCGAGGTGACCTCAGCCGCCGAGAGTCCGACCTTGACGTCGACACCGGCTCGTTGAAGGGCTTCCTCTGGCGTCAGCTGGAAGGCTGCTCGTCCCTCAGGGTCCGGCGTCTGGGTCACGATGTCACTCTCCACGATGTTGTCGGATGTCCGGCCATCGGCGCGTCTTGCGCGATGGTACCGGCGCGACGCGGCGGGTCAACCGCCCGCGACCAGCGAGGCCAGCTTCTCGCGCCAGTCTGCGCCGGCCAGCTCACGCGCGATGATGAGTCCCTCCCGCAGGCTGGCATCCGACGCTTCGAGATGGTCCAGGTTGTAGCAGTGGAGCGCGGCCTCGATGAGGCTCGCGCCGGCGGCCATCTGCAGCACCCGTCGTTCGCGCAGACCGTAGGTCTCGACCAGGTCCGCCGCGGGCGTGGACTTGACGATGGCGATGGCGCGGGCCGTGCGGGTGGTGTCGATGAGACCGGCGTCGGGCGTGTCCTCGTCGCCCTCGTCGCTGGTCAGCCGGATGAGGTTGGTGCCGGACCCGCCGACCACGATCCCACGGCGCGGGCGGCCCGTGGGCAGGCTGGAGAACAGATGATGCGACTCGGCCCGCAGCTCCGCCACCTCCTCATCGGTCGGCGGGTCATCCTCGACGTGCTGCGCAGTGAGGCGCGCGGAGCCGACCGGGACGACACCCACGACGGGGTCCAGGCCTGGTGCCAGCAGGACGATCTCCGAGGAGCCGCCGCCGATGTCCAGCACCAGCGTGGGCTCGTCGACCGGCTCGCCGTCAAGCACGCCGAGTGCGGTCAGCAGGGCCTCCTCGTCGTGACTGAGCACGTGCAGGTGACGGCCGGTCGCCTCCTTGACCGCGTCGCAGAAGCGGGTGCGGTTGGCGGCGCGCCGAAGGGGTTCGGTGGCCACGATGGTGATGTACTCGGCCCCCTCCTCGACCGCCATGTCGACATAGTCGGAGATGGCCTCGATGGCAGCGGTCGCACCCTCATCGGGGATGCGGCCCTCCATGTCCACCATGGCGCCCAGGCCGAGGAGGACCAATTCATCCTGCAGGACCTCGCCGCCGAGCTCGGTCAGAAGCAGGTGGACGCTGTTGCTGCCGATGTCGATGGCGGCTGCGATGCGGATCTCGTCGCTCATCACTGGAACCCCGCGCTACGTGCGAGGAAGAGTACGCCCTCCATCGACGAGGAAGTGGACGAACCAGTCAGTGATGTGTTCGATGTTCTCGATGCGCCGGTAGGGCGTACCGCTGCGGGTGAGCTCGTGGCTCTCCCCTGGCGTGCGCATCAGGCGCACCGGCCGGCGCAGCGAACGGAGCACGCTGAAGAGCTGCTCGGCCTGGGTGATGGGACAGCGCAGGTCCTGCTCGGCGTGCTGGATGAGCAGCGGCGTGTGGATGTCCGCGGCATAGGTCAGTGGGCTCATCGCGCGATAGAGCTCCGGGTCGGACCACGGCTGCGCGTCAAGCTCGTAGTGGCCGAAGTTGGGGCCGCCGAGGTCACCGCTGGTCATCTCCGCGGCCATGTCGTAGACGCCCCGGCAGGCCACGGCGGCCTTGTAGCGATCGCTGTGCGAGATCATCCAGGCGGTGAGGTAGCCGCCGTAGGAGCCGCCGGTGACGCCGACCCGCCCGGGGTCGATCAAGCCGGCAGCTGCGAGCTGGTCCAGGCCGGCCTCGATGTCCGACTGCGGCCCTGGACCCCAGTCGCGGAAGTTGCCGACCGCCAGCTCCTGGCCGTAGCCGGTGGAACCACGTGGGTTGCAGGCGAAGACGCTGATGCCGCGAGCGACCAGCACCTGCCACTCCCACATCAGGGAGAAGCCGTAGAGCGTGGCCGGTCCGCCGTGGATCTGCACCACCGTGGGGGCGGGCTTGCCGCGCCGGGAAGGTGCCTCGTAGAACCAGCCCTGGATGCGACGGCCGCCGACGGTGGTCCAGGTCTCCTGTGGAGCCACCAGCGCAAGGCCCTTCCAGGCCTCGCCCATGAGGTGGCTGAGGCCCCGCAACGCCTTCGGCTTCAGGGGCGTGGCCGGGGCCGTTCCCGAGGCCGGGACGTCGAAGGAGACGACGTCCGGCGGGCTCGTGGCGGTGCCCCGGATGGCTGCGCCCACGAGCCCGGACCCAGCCGCGGCCAGCGAGGGGCGCACGAGCATGTGCCGGCCCTTGGTCAGCCGTTCCACGCGCGCATCCTCGAGGCGCACGCGCCAGAGCTCGTAGGAGCCATCGACCGGGGCGTTGAAGTAGAGGTCGGCGCCGTCGGGTGACCACTGCACGCCCGCGGCTGGAGCGCTGTAGAGGTCACTGTTCATGGCGGCATCGACGAACAGGTCCGCCGCCGCGGTCAGGTTGCGTCCCATCTGCCGGGCACGTGGCCGGAAGACGTAGACGTCCTCACGGGTGGGGTTGCCCGACTCCATGCGGTGACCGACCGCGGCCACGAGCTTGCCGTCGGGGCTCCAGGCCGGCCGGCCGAAGGCACGTTCGTGGCCGGCCGTGAGGCGCACGGGCGTACCCCCGGCGACATCGACGACGTAGATGTCGGAACGCCAGGCCAGATCGGCGTTGGGACTGCGGTCAGCCGCGAACGCGATGCGCTTGCCGTCCGGGCTCCAGGCCGGCTGGCTGTCCACGCTCCGGCCCGAGGTGAGGCGGCGAGCGGCACCGTCAGGCACGTCGATGAGCCAGAGGTTGGAGCGCCGCTCATAGATGAAGCCCGCCCCGTTGAGCTGGTAGTCCAGCTCGTCGATGAGGCGCACATCGCGGCGGGGCGTGTCGGTGTCAGCGGCCCTGGGCCGTGAGCGCCTGGCCGAGGTCGCCGCGGAGACCACACACAGCTGCGAGCCATCCGGGCTCCAGGCGAGGTCGGTCACGTCCTCCGGCAGGTCGGTCAGGGGCTGGGCTTCGCCACCCGCGAGGGGCAGCAGCCAGACCTGCAGGTCTCCGTGGGGCAGGTCTCGTCCGACCGCATCCTTGAGCCCCGTGGGCGCGGCTGACGCGAGCTTCAGGTCCGCCTCGTCGCGAGCGGCGCCACCCGCCCGCAAGACCGCGCCGCGATCGCTCAGGAACGCCAGGTAGCGCCCGTCAGGGCTCCACCTGGGGGCGGCATCGTGGTTGGCACCAAGGGTCAGGCGGCGCGGCTCCTCGGAACCGTCGACGGGCACCTGCCAGAGGGCCGTGCGGTAGGCGGCCAGGTCGGGCGCGGCCGACTTGACCACGAAACAGGCGAAGCGCCCGTCGGGGGACAGGCGCAGGTCGGTCGGGACGCGCAGCGACGCGAGGTCGCCAGCGGTTGGCTTCTTGGGCATGGCCCGATTCTAGTCCCGCACGCCGGCCCCGGTCCGAGCTCAGTCGAAGGCCGGCTCGCGCCACACCGGGCAGGTCATGCAGTGGCCACCACCGCGGCCGCGCCCCAGCTCCGAGCCGTCGATCTCGAGCACGGTCACGCCGGCCTTGCGCAGACGCGCGTTGGTGTACTCGTTTCGATCGTAGGCCACGACCACGCCCGGCTCGAGGGCCACGACGTTGTTGCCGTCATCCCACTGCTCGCGCTCCTGCACGAAGCTGTCGCCGCCGGTGGGGATGGTGCGCAGCTCGGGCAGGCGGAGGGCCTCACGCACGGTCTCCAGCCAGCCGTGCCGCTCGACGGTGACCTCGAGCTCGTGCTCGCCCGGGCGATAGCTGATGGGCTGGATGGCTTCGACCGCGGGCGCATAGATGGTGACGAGATCGCGGTCACAGAAGCTGAAGATGGTGTCGAGATGCATGGAGGCTCGCTCGGCGGGCATCTTGGCCGCGATGACGCGCTCGGCCGCGCCGGCCCGGAAGAGCGCCAGGGCCAGCTGGCTGACCGCCTGGTAGGTGGTGCGCTCGCCCATGCCCACGAGCACCACGCCCTGTCCCACCGGCATGATGTCACCGCCCTCGAGCGTGGCGCTGCCCCGGTAGCCGTCGTCCACGTCGCCCCACCACACCTGGAAGTCGCCGTCGCGGAACTGGGGGTGGAACTTGTAGATGGCCGCGAGGTGCAGCGATTCGGCGCGGCGCGCGGGCCGGGCCATGGGATTGATGGTCACGCCACCGTAGATCCAGGCCGAGCTGTCGCGCGCGAAGAGCTGGTTGGGCAGCGGCGCCAGCACGAAGTCCGAGGGCGAGTAGGCCTGCTCCAGCCAGTGCCGAAACTCATCCGGCAGCTCGCTCACGGCCACGCCACCGATGAGATGACTGACGAGGGCGGCCGAATCCAGCTCATCCATCCACGCGCGCAGCTCGGTCACGCCGCGCACGCCGACCTCGTCGGGGACCAGCTTGCGGTCGAGCACGTAGGCCCGTCCGGCGGGATCGTCCATGACGTCCCGGAGCAGCTCGTGGACACGGTAGACGGTGATGCCGTGGCCATCACGCATGAGGTCCACGAACTGGTCGTGGTGGACGCGGGCCTTGCGCGACCAGATGACGTCGTCGAACAGCAGCTCGACGGCGTTGGACGGCGTGAGCCGGCGCATCTCCAGGCCCGGCCGATGGACGATGACCTTGCGCAGCCGGCCGACCTCCGACCAGGCCCCGAACTCGCTCACGTCGTCTTCCCGCCCGACCCTACGAGCCGAGCGTCGCGACCATGACCGCCTTGATGGTGTGCATGCGGTTCTCGGCCTGGTCGAAGACCACGCTGGCCGGCGACTCGAAGACCTCGTGGCTGACCTCCAGCCCGTCGGGCATGTCGGTGGCCGCCATGACCTCGCCGCCGACGGTCGTCCCGGCATCGTGGAAGGCGGGCAGGCAGTGCATGAACTTGACCTCGGGGTTGCCCGCCCGCTCCATCAGGGCAGCGTTGACCTGGTAGTCGCGCAGCAGCTCCACGCGCTGGTTCCAGACATCCTTGGCCTCACCCATGGAGACCCACACGTCGGTGTGGATGAAGTCGACACCGACGACGCCGGCATCGACATCGTCGGTGATGGTGATGGTGGCGCCGGTCTCGGCCGCGATGTCACGGGCGATCGAGACGACCGCATCGGGCGGAGCCAGCTCGGCCGGACCGACCATGCGCACGTCACTGCCCATGAGGGCGCCCGTGACCAGCAGCGAGCGGCCCATGTTGAAGCGCTGGTCGCCCACGAAGGCGAACGAGAGCTCGCCGTACTCCTTGCCGCTGTGCTCGCCCATGGTCAGGAAGTCGGCCAGCATCTGCGTCGGGTGCCACTCGTCGGTGAGGCCGTTGTAGACGGGCACGTTGGCGTACGCGGCCAACGTCTCCACGGTCGCCTGGCTCTTGCCCCGGTATTCGAGGGCATCGTAGTAGCGGCCCAGCACGCGAGCCGTGTCCTCCGTCGACTCCTTGTGGCCCATCTGCGAGCCGGAGGGGTCGAGGTAGGTCACGTGGGCGCCCTGGTCGAACGAGGCCACCTCGAAGGCGCAGCGCGTGCGCGTGGAGGTCTTCTCGAAGATGAGGCCGATGTTCTTGCCCACCAGGCGCGGCTGCTCCGTGCCCGCGTACTTCGCCGTCTTGAGGTCAGCCGAGAGCTTCAGCAGGTACCGCAGCTCGGCGGGGCTGAAGTCGATCTCCTTGACGAAGCTGCGGTTGCGCAGGTTGTAGGGCACGGCTGGATCTCCTGTCGAAGGAACCGTCGCCTCGCGGGCGCGAGCGGACGGGCGCGGGATGTGGTGGGCTAACGGTAGGTGATGCCGTCGAACTCGGTGGAGACGATGGTTCCGGCCGCACCCTTGAGCATGTCGTCGATGTCGGTCAGGCCGCCGATGGCGGCACGCCTGCCCGGAGTGGCCGTGGCGAACTCGCAGGCCGCCTGCACCTTGGGCAGCATCGAGCCCGCCGCGAAGTGGCTCGAGAGCTCCAGCAGCGCCTCCGGATGGGCGGTGGCGATGGCCTGCTGCGCAGGCGTGCCCCAGGCGGTGTAGACCGCATCGGCATCGGTGGCCATGACGAAGTAGTCGGCCTCGATGCCCGCGCTGAGGAGGGCCGAGGCGTGGTCCTTGTCGATGACGGCCTCCACGCCCACGAGCTGCTTCTCGGGACCGTAGGCCGTGGGCGCAGGACGATCCACATACATCACCGGGATGCCGCCGCCGCCGGCGCAGATGACGATGGAGCCCTGCTCGAGGAGCCAGCGCACCTGACGCAGCTCGAAGATGCGCCGCGGCTTGGGCGAGGGCACCACGCGACGCATGTAATCGCCATCGGCCTTGAAGACCCAGCCGCGCTGCTTGGCCATGGCGCCGGCCGATTCCTTGTCGTAGATCGGCCCGATGGGCTTGGTCGGATCGTCGAAGGCGGGATCGGCCGGGTCCACCTCGATCATCGTCAGCAGCGTCGCCACCGGCCGCTCGAAGGGCACGAGGTTGCCCAGCTCCTGCTCCACCAGATAGCCGATCATGCCCTGCGTCTCCGCGCCGAGGACGTCGAGCGGGTACGCGGGCACTTCCTTGTAGGCCGCGCCCTGGAGTGCCAGCAGGCCCACCTGCGGACCGTTGCCGTGGGCCACCACGAGCTCGTTCTCCTGGGCCACCGAGGCCAGCTGCTCCGAGGCGGTCTTGACGTTCTCCCGCTGGTTCTCGGCGGTCATGGCCTGACCACGACGCAACAGCGCGTTGCCACCAAGGGCGACGACGACTCTCATGTGATGCACTCCTGACTGCTTGTGGGGAACCCGAACCGCTCGGCCACACCCCGGACGATAGCGGCAAGACCGACCGCACGGACGCCCGACACGACCACGGTCAGCGGCCACGACGCTCCAGTCCCAGGCTCGGACCGTAGCCGTGGCTGTCGCGACGTGCGAACATCGACGGGGCAGCAGCCCGCACCTGACCGGAGGAACGACCGTGGCCAAGAAGGGCAAACGACGCGCCAAGCGCGCGCAGGACCAGTCGACGGCAGCCGAGCGCGCGGCGCGGCCGGTGGGGACCGGCCTCGCGCAGCCGCGGTTCTGGGCCGGGCGCGAGGCCACGGAGATGTCCAAGAAGGACTACGAAGCGGAGCTCGCGCGGCTGGAGATCGAGCTGGTCAAGCTGCAGGGATGGATCAAGGCCAAGGGCCTCAAGGTGGCGGTCATCTTCGAGGGACGCGATTCGGCCGGCAAGGGGGGCGTGATCAAGCGCATCACCTATCGCATGAGCCCTCGCGTCGTCCACGTCGTGGCGCTGCAGGCGCCGACCGACAAGGAGAAGAGCCAGTGGTACTTCCAGCGCTACGTGCCACATCTGCCCTCCGCCGGCGAGATGGTCCTCTTCGACCGCAGCTGGTACAACCGGGCCGGCGTCGAGCGCGTGATGGGCTTCTGCACCGATGCGCAGTACGACGAGTTCATGGCCACGGTCAACGGCTTCGAGCTGGCCCTGGTGCGCTCGGGCACGATCCTCATCAAGTACTGGCTGGACATCGCCGACGAGACGCAGGAGGAACGGTTCCAGGAGCGCATCAGCGACCCGCGCAAGCGGTGGAAGCTGTCGCCCATGGATCTCAAGGCTCGCTCCAAGTGGGTCGACTACTCGCGAGCCCGCGATGCGATGCTGGCCAACACCGACACGGAGCACGCGCCCTGGTACATCGTGGACGGCAACATCAAGCGGCACGCGCGCCTGAACACCATCACGCACCTGCTCAGCCTCATCCCCTACAAGGACCTCACGCCCAAGCAGCTCAAGCTGCCGCCGCGCCAGAAGGCCGGTGACTACCAGCCACCGGACTACTCCGGCTTCACCTTCGTACCGGCCGTCTGGCCCAAGGAGTAGCCCGGGCATCTGTGGCACAGTCGAGGCCATGACCACCGAACTCCGCGGCGACGCCATCAAGCCCACCAACATCCATGCCGACCGGCCCGCGCGCCAGCTCACCGTCGACTGGGCCGACGGGCATCAGAGCGCCTTCGACCTGACCGCCCTGCGCTGGCTCTGCCCCTGCGCCTTCTGCCGCGGCGAGGCCGGCCAGCCCGGCTGGCTCGACTCCGATCCCACCCTCAGCGAGGAGCAGGTGGAGCTGGCCGACCTGTCGCTGACCGGCAACTACGCCCTGCAGCCGGTGTGGGCCGACGGCCACAGCAGCGGCTTCTACTCGTTCGAGCACCTGCGCCGGAACTGCCCCTGCCCGGCTGACACGGCGAGGCGTGAGGCGGAGGCCGCGGCTGCGGCGGCAGGAGCAGCACCGGCGCACACGCACGACTGAGCGACGCGCCCGCCGTTCCCGAGGGTCCTTGACCGTCGCCCTCTATCGCCGCGCACCGGGGCCCTGATAGCATCAGGAGCGTGACCACCACGCCCGATGCCGCGCGCCCCCGCAACAGCCGCCGCACGACCCGCGAGCCGAGCTTCCCCTTCATCACGCGGGAGCTCAGCTGGCTGGACTTCAACGAGCGCGTGCTGTATCAGGCAGAAGACCCTGGCAACCCCCTCCTCGAGCGCGTCCGCTTCCTGGCCATCTTCGCCAGCAACCTCGATGAGTTCTTCCAGGTGCGCGTCTCGGGCCTGATGCAACAGGTAGCGGCGGGTCACTCCAAGCCCACTCCTGACGGGCTGTCCGCCAGCCAGAAGCTGGACCGGATCCGCGGGCGCGTGCTCCAGCTCCAGGCGCAGCAGACGGACATCTGGGAGGGCGTCCGCAGGGAGCTCGCAGACGAGGGCATCCGCATCATCGCCCCGGACGAGTGGGCCCGCCACACCGAGCTGCGGGAACGTTTCGTGGACGAGATCTTCCCCGTGCTGACGCCCCTGGCGGTGGACCCTTCGCACCCCTTCCCCTACATCAGCGACCTCTCCCTTTCGCTGGCCGTGACCGTGCGCGATCCCTCGAACGGAGAGCGTCGCTTCGCGCGGGTGAAGGTGCCGCCGGTGCTGCCACGCCTGTGGGAGGTGGCGCCCCGCACGTACGTCCAGCTCGAACGCATCATCGCCACCAACATGGACGTGCTCTTCCCGGGCATGGAAGTGGAGTCGCACCACCTCTTCCGGGTGACGCGCAACGCCGATCTCGACATCGAGGAAGACGAGGCCGACGACCTGCTGCTGGCCATGGAGGAGGAGCTCCGCCGGCGACGCTTCGGGGCGGTGGTGCGGCTTGAGGTCGAGCGCTCCATGCCGCACGAGACCCGGGCGCTGCTCCAGCGTGGCCTGAGCCTCGATCCGGCCAACATCTACGAGATCCGGGGCATGCTCGACCTGCGCGGGCTCGAGACCATCGCCAACCTCGATATCCCCGAGCTGCAACCACGACCGTGGAAGCCGGTCATCCCGGCACGCCTGGCGCAGCGCGAGGAGGAAGGCGACGAGGGCGTCGACGTCTTCGCTCGCATCCGCGAGGAGGACATCCTCGTCCACCACCCCTACGAGTCCTTCGCCAACTCGGTGCAGCGGCTCGTGACGCAGGCCGCGGATGACCCCGACGTCCTGACCATCAAGATGACGCTCTACCGCACCAGCGGCGACTCGCCCATCGTGCACTCGCTCATCCGGGCGGCCGAGAGCGGCAAGCAGGTCGTCGTCCTCGTGGAGATCAAGGCCCGCTTCGACGAGCGCGCCAACATCGTCTGGGCCAAGGCCCTCGAGCGCGCCGGCGCGCACGTGGCCTACGGCCTGCTGGGCCTCAAGACCCACTCCAAGATCGCGCTCATCATCCGGCGCGAAGCGGGCGGCCTGCGCCGGTACGCTCACATCGGCACGGGCAACTACCACCACAAGACCGCGCGCATCTACACGGACCTGGGCCTGCTCACCGCGGACCGGGCGCTCACCGGTGATGTGACCGACCTTTTCAACGTGCTCACGGGCGTGGCCAAGAAGGACCGCTACAAGGAGCTGCTGGTCGCACCCAAGTCCATGCGGCCCATGCTCGAGGACCTCATCGACGGGGAGATCGAACGTCACCGCGAGCACGGCGACGGCCGCATCATCATGAAGTGCAACGCCTTCGTCGACCCGCAGATGATCCAGAAGATGTACCAGGCCAGCCAGGCAGGCGTGCCCATCGACCTCATCGTGCGGGGCATGTGCTCGCTGCAGCCGGGCGTGCCGGGCTTCAGCGAGTCCATCGCGGTGCGCTCGATCGTGGGGCGCTACCTCGAGCACTCGCGCATCTTCTGCTTCGGCCAGGGTGAGCGCGCGCGCTACTACATCGGCTCGGCGGACATGATGGAGCGCAACCTCGATCGGCGCGTGGAAGCCATGGCACCCGTGAAGGCCCCGGCGCTCGCGGCGCAGCTGGGCGAGATCCTGGCCATCCTGCGGCGCGATGATCGGCGAGCCTGGACGCTGGGCCAGGACGGCGAGTGGCGGCGCGTCCAGGCCACCATCGAAGGCGAGCCCACGACCGACACCTTCGCGCTGCTGATGGAGCATGCGGTCCAGGGCACGACCTCGTGACGGGCACGCGGGACGGCGACCTGACCGGCGGCGCCCTGCCGCCTCCGGGCGTTGGTGGCGCAGCCAAGCCGGCCATCCCGCGTGAGGTCGAGCTCAAGTACCTCGTGCGTGACCTCGAGGCGCTCCGATCCTGGCTGGCTCGTGACTGGGGCGGTGCGCTCGATGGCGTCGAGTTCGGCAACGAGCGTACGGTGGAGGTCGAGGACCGCTACATCGACACCGCCTACGGGGCCCTCGAGCGGGCCGGCTTCGGGGCGCGCCTGCGCCGCGAGGACCACGGGCCCTTCACGGTCACGGTCAAGTCCTCGTCCCACGACCGTCCCGGCGACGATGATGGAGACGAGCGTGATCCCACGGCCCTCTCACAGCGAGTGGAGGTGGAGGGACCCGCCAACGAGCGCCTCGACCCGGACTCCTGGCCTTCGAGTGCGGCTCGCGAGCTCATCAACGAGATCCGCGACGAGGCTCGTCTGCGCACGCTCTTCACCATCAACCAGCGCCGCGAGAAGAAGACCCTGGCCCTCGACGATGGCGCCGTGCAGATCGCGCTCGACCGGGTCTCGGTCTTCCGGGGCGGCCGCCCGCTGGCCTCGTTCTCGGTCTTCGAGGCCGAAGCCGGCAAGGGCAGCGGCGCCAACCTCAAGCGACTCGCCGAGCTGGTGGAGGCCACCGGCTTCGTGGTGCCCGAGCCGCGCTCCAAGGAGGAGATCGCACGCCACTACGTGGCCCAGGCGGCGACGGATCCCAGCCATCGCCTGCCGCGCGTGCCGACCTCGCCGGGCATCAAGGCGGATGATCCCCTGGGCACGGCCGGACGCAAGGTCTTGCGCATGCACCTCGCGCGCATGCTCCAGTTCGAGGCCGGCACCCGCTCAGGCGAGGACCCCGAGGACCTGCACAAGATGCGGGTGGCCACTCGCCGCATGCGGGCCGCCTGGCGCGTCTTCGATGGAGCCTACCGGCCCAAGGTCCAGCGCCGTTACGTCAGGGAGCTGCGTTCGATCGCACGCGTGCTGGGCGAGGTGCGCGACTTCGACGTCCTGCTCGGCGATCTCGACAGCTACATCGGCGCGCTGCCGGGACCGGGCCGAGAGGCCGTGGAGCCGCTGCGGGCCGCCTGGCGCCGCCAGCGTGAGGTCGCCCGTGCGCGCATGCTGGCCAAGCTCGACTCCAAGGCCTACCGCACCTTCGTGGACGACTACCTCGACTTCACCGAATCGCCGGGCACGGCGGAGATCGTGACGCCATTGGGGCAACCCAGCCTCGTGCGCGACACGGCCGGCTCTCGCATCCTCGTGGCCTACGAGCAGGTGCGTGCCTTCGAGACGATCATCACCTGGGCGGACGTGCCTACCCTCCACGCCCTGCGTATCGAGACCAAGCGCCTGCGCTACACGATGGAGTACTTCAGCGAGGTCCTGCCGGTGCCATCGCGCAAGCTCATCGCGCAGGTCACGGAGATGCAGGATCACCTGGGCCTGCTGAACGATGCCGACGTGGCCGCCTCTGCCACCCGGGCGTGGCTGAACCTCAACGCCCCGCAGTTGCCGTCGACGTCGCGAGAGGCGGTCGGGCTCTACCTCGACTCGCGTGAGGCCGACGTGGAGCAGCTGCGGCGCAGCTTCCGTCCGCTCTGGCGCCGGCTGACCGGCGTCTCCTTCCGCAAGGCCCTGGGGCAGGCCATCACGCAGATCGGCTAGCACCGCAGCCGGGCCTTCGCGGGCGACGAGCGCGGTCCTACCCGGCGGCTGGCTCGGGAGCGGCCGTCTCGCCCTTGGCGGTGGGCTTCTGGCGTGAGGTCCCGGTGTCCGACTTGGGTGCGGCCGCCGCGGTGCGACGCGCGCCGGCCGGCCTCTTGGCTGGGGGCTTGGCGGCGGTAGCCTTGCGCGCCGCGGAGGGCTTGCTGGCTGCGGCCGGCTTGCGCGTCGACGAGGACGCGCCGCCCGCAGACGTGGAGGCCCTGCCCTTGGGGGCGGCCTTCGCGGGCGCCGCCGCCTTGGCCTGCGACCGGGCCGCCTTCTCCTGCTTGCGCGCGGTCGCAGCCTTCTCAGCCTCGGCCAGCTGCGCCCGGATCTCATCGGCGATGATGGAGAGGGCATCGACGCGCGCCTGCGCGCGGTCGCGCTTGGTCTCGGCGTCCTGCAGTTGGTCCTCTGCCTTGCGCAAGCGCTTGCGCAGCTGCTTGGGCTTGGCGGCACCCGCGTCCCCGCGGGCATCCCGCTTCTTTGGCATATCTGGTCCTTTCGTGGGGGCCTGCCGTTCTGGCCTGGTTCCGCTCTCCGGTTGGCCGAACGTCGCACCGCAGGCGCCATTGTGGCAGGCGCTGCAACACCCGGCCTGACGACACCGGCAAGACGCGTCCCGTTAACAGAGCGTTAACCAGCATGCAATCGCACGTTCACGTCGTGAGGCCAGTGTCGAGGCGTCTTCGGGGGTCCCATCGGGGGACCCCGTCCGGACACACCAGGAGGATCGTCCGTCACATGCGAACCACCGCCCGCCTCGGCACGGCAACCCTGGCCGCCGCCCTCGCCACCACCGCTGTCGCCGGCGCGGTCGCAGCCCAGGACGTCGAGGGCACCCTCGAGATCCACGGCTCGTCCACCGTCGAGCCCATCTCCAGCCGTGTCTCCGAGGCCTTCAAGGAGCTCAACCCAGGTATCGGCTTCACGGTCGGCGCCGAGGGCACCGGCGACGGCTTCAAGCAGTTCTTCTGCCCCAACGTCTCCGACGTCTCCGACGCCTCCCGCCCCATGACCGAGTCGGAAGCGGAGAGCTGCGCCGAGAACGGCGTGACCTGGACCGAGCTCAAGGTCGGCTACGACGGCATCGCGGTGCTGACCGACCCGGCCAACCCCATCGAGTGCGTCAACTTCAACGACCTCTACGCCATCTTCGGCCCGGAGTCGAACGACATCAAGACCTACGAGGAGGCCACGGCCTTCGCGGCCGAGCTGGGCTCGAGCAGCGACCTCGGCAGTGGCCGCGTGGCCATCACCGCCCCCGGCACAGAGTCGGGCACGTACGACACGTTCGGCGAGCTGGTCATGGAAGGTCTCATGGAAGCGCGCGGTGTCGAGAGCGAGTCCACCACCCGTGACCCGGTGCCGCCGTACTGGGTCGGCGCGGCCAACGACAATGTCATCATCGAGGGCATCTCGGCCGCCCGCGCCGAGTCCTGGGGCTTCGTGGGCCTGAGCTTCGCCGACGCCGCCGGCGACGCGGTCCGGGTCGTCGCGGTCGACGGCGGCGACGGCAACTGCGTGATGCCGAACGCGGAGACGGTGGCCTCCGGCGAGTACCCCATCAGCCGCCCCCTCTTCATCTACCCGGCGCTGGCTCGACTGGAGTCCAACACCGCCCTGGTCCCGTGGGTCGACTTCTACCTCAACGAGGGCTACGGCGCCGTGACCGAGGTCGGCTACGTGGCCCTGCCCGACGACGAGCTCGAGCAGACCAGGGCGCAGTGGGAAGCCGCCAAGGCCGGCGACGAGTCCGCCCTCGACGCGCGCACCTGGGCCGTCGGCGACGGTGCTGCCGAGTAGCCACGAGCCCGCCTCTCTTGCCTAGGCTGTCGAGGACCGGACCCGCGTCCCGGGGTCCGGTCCTCCGGCCTGTCCAAGCGTCCATAGAGGGAGACCACCACCGCGATGGCTAGCCCGCCAGGGGTCCGCCTGGAGGACCTCCGCGTCGATCCCGGCCGCGCCCGCACGCAGCGGATCCTGCGCCGGCTGTTCTTCGCCTCTGCCGCGCTGGCCATCCTCATCACGATCGGCATCATCTGGTCGCTGCTCGGGGAATCGCTCTACTTCATCACCCACGTCACGTTCGAGCAGCTCACCAATGGCGTGTGGGAGCCGCGCTCCAATCGCTACGACATCCCCACGCTGCTCATCGGCACGACGGTCATCTCGCTCATCGGCATGCTCATCGCCGTACCGCTGGGCCTGGGCGCGGCCATCTACCTGGCCGAGTACGCCTCCCCGCGAGTGCGCGGCATCCTCAAGCCCATCCTCGAGGTCCTCGCCGCCATCCCCAGCGTCGTGCTCGGGTTCTTCGCCCTCACGGTCCTGAGCCCGAGCCTCATCACGCCCATCTGCGACGTGGTGCAGGGCCTGGCGCCACCGATCTTCAACATGGCCGCCGCCGGTGTCGCGGTCGGCATCCTCATCACCCCGCTGGTGGCCTCGGTCTCGGAGGACGCCATGTACGCGGTGCCCGACTCGCTGCGCGAAGCCTCCTACGGCCTCGGCGCGCGGAAGCGCACCACCACCCTGCGGGTCGTCTTCCCGGCTGCCGTCTCGGGCATCGTGGCGGCCATGATCCTGGGTCTCTCGCGGGCCATCGGCGAGACCATGATCGTCTCCATCGCCGCCGGTGGCGTGGGCGGCGGCACGCGCATCTGGGATCCCTGCCTGCCGGGCCAGACCATGACCGCGGCCATGGTGGCGCTGGCCATCGGCTCCGACCAGGTCACGACCGGGCCGCAGTACTCCAGCCTCTTCTTCGTGGGCCTGATGCTCTTCGCCATCACACTCCTGCTCAACCTCGTCAGCGAGAGCTACGTCCGACGCATGCGCGGAAAGGGGGCCATCTAGATGCCCAGGCTCGGCACCCTCGGGGCCCAGGACGAGGTGCAGGCAGAGGTCGCGGCCGCACTGCGGGGCACGAGCGTCGATTGGCGTAGCCGGATGTGGGAGGGCTTCCTCGTCCTCTCGCTCGTCATCTCCTTCTTCTTCCTCACCTGGCTCATCGCCAGCCAGGTCATGCAGTCCCTGCCGGTGTGGCAGGAGCGGGGCCTCATCGACTTCCTCACCAGCCCCACCAGCTCCGACCCGGAGAAGGCCGGCATCAGCCAGGCGGTCTTCGGCTCGCTGGTGATGATGGCCATCGTCATCCTGACCGCGCTGCCCATCGGCGTGGCCGGAGCCATCTACCTCGAGGAGTACGCGCCGGACAACCTCGTCAGCCGCACCCTCAACACCGTCATCCGCAACCTCGCCGGCGTACCGGCCGTGGTCTACGGCATCCTCGGCCTCTCGTTCTTCGTGCTCGCGGCGGAGCCCCTCACCGGTGGACGAACGGTCATCTCCGGTGGCCTGACCCTGGCCGTGCTGGTGTTGCCCATCGCCATCATCGTCACGGCGGAGGCCCTGCGTGCGGTGCCGGCCAGCATCCGCGAGGCCGGCTTCGGCGTCGGCGCCACCCGCTGGGAGGTCATCCGCTCGCACGTCCTGCCGTACGCGGCACCGGGCATCTTCACCGGCATCATCCTGACCATGGCCCGCGCCTTCGGCGAGACGGCACCCCTGCTGCTGGTGGGCGCCGTCGCAGGCTCCTTCGCGACCTCGGGCACGGCCTCCTTCCTCGACACCCTGCTCGGCCCGTACACGTCCCTGCCGACCATCATCTACAACTGGTCGCGCCAGCCCGGCGAAGCCTGGCGCGAGCTCACGGCGGCCGCCATCGTCGTCCTGCTGGTGGTGGTCCTGCTCATCAACGCTGTCGCCATCATCCTGAGAAACCGATACGCGAGGAAGTGGTAGTCACATGCCTGAAGAGATCACGGGACCGGTCGCTGCCAATGTCGCAGGCCGACGCCGCCCGGGAGTCCGGTCAGCGCGTCGAGTCGATGCAGAAGATGAAGGTCAACGTGGGCGGCGGCGGCGAGCAGCGCACCGGCGGCGACGGCAGGGTGCTCTTCGAGGTGGAGGACCTCAACTGCTACTACGGCGATTTCCGGGCCGTGCGTGACGTCAGCTTCAGCGTGCCCATGAACCGGATCACGGCGTTCATCGGCCCCTCAGGCTGCGGCAAGTCCACGCTGCTGCGCTGGTTCAACCGCATGAACGACCTGGTGCCGTCGGCCCGCATCACCGGCTCGATCAAGTACCACGGCGTCGACCTCAACGACCCCAAGGTGGACGCGGTCGAGGTACGCCGCCGTATCGGCATGGTCTTCCAGAAGCCCAACCCCTTCCCCAAGTCGATCAAGGAGAACATCATGTTCGGAGCCCGGATCTCCGGGTACAAGCGGGAACCTGGATGAGCTGGTGGAGCGGAGCCTGCGACGCGCGGCCATCTGGGATGAGGTCAAGGACAAGCTCGACCAGCCGGGTACGGCCCTGTCCGGTGGCCAGCAGCAACGCCTGTGCATCGCGCGTGCCATCGCCGTCGAGCCCGACGTCATCCTCATGGACGAGCCCTGCTCGGCGCTCGACCCGGTCGCCACGCTCAAGATCGAGGAGCTGATGTTCGAGCTCCGCGATGAGTTCACCATCCTCATCGTCACCCACAACATGCAGCAGGCAGCTCGTGCCTCTGACGAGACCGTGTTCATGACCATGGGTGAGGATCGAGCCGGCTACGTCGTGGAGAAGGGCCCGACCAGCGAGATCTTCACCAACCCCAAGCATCAGCTGACCGAGGACTACGTCTCCGGTCGCTTCGGTTGAGAAAGGACGCCCACCGATGACCGACCCGACAGGACGACACCCCGCGGACCCGCATGAGGAGGCTCCGGAGCCGGTGGCGCATCCGGCCCTGCCGACCGATGCGCCACAGCACCCGCTCGCGGAGATCCCGCGCCCCTTCACGCGCGAAGCCATGAACGCGCTGGAGCAGCAGATCAAGGACGGCATCCTGCGCATGGGCAGCATGGTCGCCGAGCGCACCCTCGCCGCCGTGGTGGCTCTCGAGGAGCACGACGAGGAAGGCGCGCTGGTCATCATCACGACCGACGACCAGCTCAACGACGAGCTGAGGGCGGTCTCCAACCTGGTGGCCCAGACGATCGTGCGAGAGCAGCCGGTGGCGCGCGACCTGCGCTTCCTCATGGCCCTCGACCACGTGGCCTACGAGCTGGAGCGCATGGGCGACCACGCCGGCTCCGTGGCCAAGCAGGCCCGCAAGCTGGCCCCGCAGGCCCCGCTCGCGGCGCATGGGCGGCTGGCCGAGCTTGGCCGCATGGTGGTCCAGCAGGTGCGCGACATCCTGACCGTGGTGGTGGAGGTGGACCAGGTGCGGGCACGCGAGATCGCGGCCAAGGATGACGAGATCGACGAGCTCTACCACTCGATCTTCGAGCAGACGCTCGAGGAGATGCGTCGCGACCCGGCCAATGTCGATGGCGGTGCGCGCATCCTCTTCGCTGCCCACTACCTGGAGCGCACCGGCGACCGGGTCACCAACATCGCGGAGGACATCGTCTTCCTGGCCACGGGGGAGGTCGAGGACCTCAACCAGTGAGCGGCATCGATGTGGCGCCTGCGCACGACGACGGAGACCCCAGGACCTCCGTGCTCTTCGTGTGCACCCACAACTCGGCCCGCTCGATCATGGCCGAGGCGCTGCTGAGGGCCAAGGGCGGCGACGAGGTCATCGCCGCGTCCGCCGGGACGGAGCCCGGGGAGGTGCGCCCACTCACCCTGCGGGTGCTGGAGGAAGCCGGCCTCCCCACCGCCGGGCTGCGCTCCAAGTCGGTGCAGGAGTTCATGGGGCAGCGCTTCGACTACATCGTCACGGTCTGCGACTCGGCTCGACAGCACTGCCCGGTCTTCCCGGGCGAGGGCGACCGCTTCCACTGGGGCTACCCGGACCCGTCCGCGGCGACGGGCACCGAGGCCGAGCAGCTGGATGCCTACCGCAAGGTCTTCACGGCCATGAGCCAGCGGATCGACCGCTTCCTGACCGTCAGCGACAAGCGCGAGATGGCTGACGCCGACTGAGCCTCTCCCCCTCCCCCTTCCCTGCGAAGCCCCTCGGCGCCGAGGGGCTTCGGCCTTTCCCGGGAACACGAGTCGTGCCACTCTAGGGCCATGTCAGACCACGGGGCCACCCCCAGCGGCAGGGTTCGGGTGCATCTGCTTCGCCACGCGCATGCCGGCGATGCCTTCGAGTGGATCGGCGATGACGACCTTCGCCCGCTGACCGGGAAGGGTCGGCAGCAGGCAGAACGGCTGGGCGCGTTCCTGGGGTCCCACGGGATCCGCCCCGACGTCATCGTCAGCAGCCCGCTCCTGCGGGCCCACCAGACCGCGGAGATCGTGGCCGAAGCCCTGGGCATGACGGTCAGGACGGATGGCCGCCTCGGCGCCGGGTTCGGCCAGCGTGAGCTGTGGGCCGTGCTCGACGAGACCGGCGCGCGAGAGATCCTGCTGGTGGGCCACGATCCGGACCTGTCGATGCTGCTGACCTACCTCATCGACGCGGCCGGCATGCACCTCAAGAAGGGCACCCTCGCCACCATCGACCTGCACACCAAGCTGGGCGACGGCGAAGGTGAGCTGCGCTGGCTGGTCCCGCCGGAGCTGTTGCGCGAGGGCTGAGCCCGCCCCGCCCGCCTAGGCGAAGGGCAGCGAGAAGCTGAAGGTGGAGCCCTTGCCCTCTTCCGACTGGAGCCAGATGCGACCGCCGTGCGCCTCCGCGATGTGCCGTGCGATGGCCAGGCCCAGGCCGGTACCGCCCTGGCCGCGCTGGCGTGCGCGGTCGACCTTGTAGAAGCGTTCGAACACCCGCGCCTGATCCTTCCTGGGGATGCCCACGCCCTGGTCGCGCACGGAGATGACCACGCCGTCAGGGTGCTCGTCGGTGGTGATGGTGACGGTACCGCCCTCCGGCGAGAACTTGATGGCGTTGTGGAGCAGGTTCATGAGCAGCTGGTCGAGCTGCTCCTCATCACCGCGAACGGGGGGCAGGTCGTCGGGCACGAGCTCGATGAGGATGACCTCCTGGCGTTCAGCGAACGTGCGCAGCCGATGCATGCTGGCCGCCACCAGCGGCGGCACCAGGACCTCGTCATGGCGGACCGTGGTCGAGGCCTGCTCGATGCGCGAGAGGTCGAGCAGCTCGTTGATCATCTGCACGAGGTGACCGGTCTCGATGTCGATGGTGGCCACGCGCTCGCGTACGCGGGTGGAGACCTCCTCGTGCTCGAGGTCATCGATGAGCATCTCGGTCAGCAGGCGCACGTTGGCCAGCGGCGTGCGCAGCTCGTGGCTGAGGTTGTCGATGAACTCGCTGCGCATGCGGCGCAAGCGGACCAGCTCGGTGACGTCCTCGAGGGTGACCCACGCCCCACCGCCGTCGGCAGGGCGTGCCCGCACGAGGATGCTCGGGCGGTCGATGCCGTCGGACTCGTGCACGCCGCCCACCCCTGCGGCTGCGGCCCGCACCAGGCCTTCAAGACGATGGTCCACGAACGTCTCCATGAGCGTCCGCCCCGTGAGCGTGCCCGGCCGCCGCTCCAGCGCCTGGTGCGCGGTGAGGTTGGCCGTCCGAACCCGCAGCGATGCGTCGAAGCGGATCAGGCCGATGGCGGAATCGTCCGCGATGCGTGCCAGCTCGGCGTCGCTGATGAGCGCCGGCTCCTCTGGAGGCACGCGCTTCCGACCTAGCCTTCGGGCAGGCGCAAGACGTAGCCCACGCCGCGCACGGTCTGCAGATACCGGGGTTGGCTGGGATCAGCCTCGATGGCCGTGCGCAGCCAGTGCACGTGCACGTCCACGGTGCGGGTCTCGCCGGAGTAGTCGTAGCCCCACACCTTCTCGAGCAGCTGATCGCGACTGAAGACCTGGCCCGGATGGCGGACCAGGAAGGACAGCAGCTCGAAGGCCTTGGGCTTGACCCGCAGGTCCTGACCATCGCGCAGGAGGCGATGGCCGGCCACATCGATGGTGACCGCGTCGAGCTGGATGAGCCCAGGGCCGCGCGCCGCTCCGGGCTCGTCGGAGGCCGCGTCCAGCGCGTCCAGCCGGCGCAGCTGGGCGCGGATGCGAGCCATCAGCTCGCGCAGGCTGAAGGGCTTGGTGACGTAGTCGTCCGCCCCCAGCTCAAGGCCCACGACCTTGTCGATCTCGCCGTCCTTGGCCGTGAGCATGATGATGGGCAGCGACGATTCGCGACGCACGATGCGGCAGACCTCGATGCCGCTGACATGCGGCAGCATCAGGTCGAGCAGCATCAGGTCCGGCGCGGCGGCACGGAACTGCAGCAGGGCCTCCTTGCCGTCGGCCGCGGTCACCACGTCGAGGCCATCCTGCCCGAGGGCTTCGGCCAGGGTCTCCCGCAAGGTGGGCTCGTCGTCCACGACGAGGATCTTGCGGGCCACGATCAGTCGTCCAGGCGGGCGACGGGGCTGGGCGCCCGCATCCACCACTCGCGCAGCTCGCTGCAGCGACCGTCCTCGTCGAAGCGACAGACGAAGATGTTGCTGAAGTCCTCCCGCGTCGCCGTCCTCCCGCAGGTAGCGCGTGGAGCCGACGCCGACGTAGACCTGGTCCTCGATGGCCAGGGGCTCGTAGGCAGCTTCCCACGACAGGTCGGGCTCGTAGGACGCTTCCAGCCAGTCCCTTGACCACGGCTGCGCGGCCTTCGACCACGGTCTGGCCGCCGGTCTGGCTGTAGGTCACGTCCTCGCTGAAGAGGTCGCCGATGTCATCGGGGTCGCCGCTGCGCCAGGCCGCCACGTAGCGCTCCAGCCAGCTCGCGAACCCGTCTCGTGTCAGGTGCATGTCACTCCTCCTGGGCCATGGTCGAGGCCAGCGCGCTCGCGGCCTTGAGACGGGAGATGGTGGTGTCGTAGCCGATCGCGACCATCACGTCGAACAGCGGTGGGGTGGCCGTGCGGCCGGTGATGGCGACACGCACGGCCATGAACAGGTCGCCGACCTTCCAGCCCTGCTCCTCGCACAGCGCTCGCAGCGGCGGCTCCAGTTCGGCGGCGCCGAAGGCTGTCGGCCCCAGCGCCTCGATGACGCGGGTGGCCTGGGCCAGCCCGGTGGCGGTGGTGGCGGGGTCCCAGCGCTTGGGCACGAGCATGGCCGGATCGAGCTCGACGTCATCGATGAAGACGAAGTCGAGCATGGGACCGATGGCGTCGAGGCGTGGCAGGCGGTCGATGACCATGGGCAGCAGCGGCGTGAGGGTCTCGGCCGTTGGCTGGCGCACGCGCCGCCCGGCGGCCGCTGCCTCGTCGAGCGCAGCGCGCAGGAAGGGCAGCGCCCGCTCGGTCAGCTCAGCCTCCGGCAGGCGACGGATCCACTGTCCGTTGAGCCAGTCCAGGCGCTCGGCGTCGAAGACGGCGCCGGATGGCTGCACGCGTGAGAGGTCGAAGCGCTGCTCCAGGTCCTGCAGGCTGAAGAGGTCCTCGTCATCTCCGCTGCTCCAGCCCAGGAGCGCGAGGTGGTTGACGATCGCCTCCGGTATGTAGCCTTGCTCACGATATGCGTCCATGGCCGTCTGGCTCTTGCGCTTGGACATCTTGGAGCGATCGGCGTTGAGGATGAGGGGCAGGTGCGCGAAGACCGGTGGCTCCGCCTCGAGGGCTCGGAAGAGCAGGACGTGCTTGGGCGTGTTGGAGAGGTGGTCCTCGCCGCGGATGACGTGGGTGATACCCATGTCGATGTCATCGACCACGACCACGAAGTGATACAGCGGCGAGCCGTCGGAGCGAGCGATGACGAGGTCGCCGCCCAGCTGGGCCGTATCGATGCTGACGTGCCCCCGGACGAGGTCGTCGAACTCCACCACGCCCTGGCCCACACGGAAGCGGATGACGGCCTCGCGACCCTCGGCGCGCCTGGCCTCACGTTCGGCCTCCGTGAGCGTGGCACAGCGGCCGCTGTAGCCGGAGAGCTGCGGATCGGCCTCCTTGTCGGCGGCTCGTTCCTCAGCCGTGCAGAAGCAGGGGTAGGCCTTGTCCTCGGCCAGCAGCCGTGCGATGGCCTCGGCGTACAGGGCACCACGCTCCGACTGGCGGTAGGGACCGAGGTCACCGCTGGCCGGTCGGTCGGCGACCGCCGGGCCCTCGTCCCACTCGAGGCCCAGCCAGTGGAGGCCGTCGAGGATGTCCCGCTCGAACTCCACGCTGGAACGGGCCTGATCCGTGTCCTCGAGGCGCAGCACGAACGTGCCGCCCGTCTGGCGTGCGAACAGGTAGTTGAACAGCGCGGTGCGGGCCGTGCCGATATGCAGCGGGCCGGTCGGGCTGGGTGCGATACGGCACCGCGTCGTCATCGTGGGGGTTTCTCCTCTTCTTCGGCTGCGACCTTGCGCGCCTCGGCACCGGTCACCACCTGGGTCCCACGGTAGCGCCACACGCCGCGCGAGGGAAGGTCATCGGTGCCACGCCGGAAGTGCCGCCTGGCCGCCGACGACCAGGCCGCACCGCTGGAGCGGTCGAACACATCGAAGTCGCTGGACGTCTCCCCCTCTGCCTGGGGCGGCGCGGGCGCGGGCGCTGGAGCCGGACGCGTGCGAGCTCCGGGCTGGAAGTCGTGCCACCAGGGCACGTGCTCGGCCGACCAGGTACGTGACCGTGGCGTGGCCGCGCGAGGGCGCCGGCGGATGCGCGTCGAACCCTGGCTCCGCGGCCGGGTTGAGGGGCTCGCACCGGTCGTGCGCCGGCGCGAGCCGGCAGCACGCACTGGACCCGGCGCGTGCGCCCGATCCCATTCGCGACGTCGCACCGGGTCGGACAGCAGCTGATAGGCCTCCTGGATGGCCAGGAAGCGGGCGCCGTCGCCGGTCGTGCCGTCGGGGTGGAAGCGCTTGGCCAGGCGGCGATGCGCTGCCTTCACCTGTGCCGGCGTCGCGCCACGCAACAACCCGAGGACGCGATAGGGGTCGGTCGTCGGCTCGAGCGGCGCCACCTGAGGTCGGTCGCTGCGCTAGCGGGTCGCAGCCTCACCGGCCAGCACGAAGTGCGGGACCGCGCTGGCGGCCTCGACTCCCCCCGGAGCGCTGACGGTGGGATGGTGATAGGCAGCGAGTGCCCGCAGGTCACGGTCATCGAGCAGACCCAGCTGGGCCAGCACCTCCACTGACGCCGCCTTCACCGCTCGACGTGAGTGGTCGCCGTCCTCGACCTTGATGGCGATGGCGCCGGTCTCGGCGCCATCGGCCGCCACCAGGCCCATGGCGCGCATACCGTCGGCACCGGCCTTGGCCACCAGTCGCCTGGGCCGACGGCGCATGAGCTCGGTGTCGAGGTGGTCGTAGGTGCCGCCGACCATCTCCGGTGCGCCCATCATGGCCTCGCGCACGCGCAGCAATGCCGGCGCCGACTCGGCACGTGCGCCGTCCACGGAGGGGCCCTCCGGGTCGGCCAGCATGAGGTAGGCACGAGCCAGCTCGAGAAGCGTGGTCTCATAGGTCAGCAGGCCACAGTTGTCGGTGGCGGTCTTGAGCGTGTCTACGTCGCGATCGAAGAGCCGGGCCACGGTCGTGCGCACCGCCACCTGGCTGGGGTGCCGTGGGTCGGCGTAGTCATCGAGCGACCAGCCGGCGTAGGCGCTCATGAGGATGGAGGCGGCGTGGAAGCCGGAGCAGCCATGGCGGACCGCACCCGGTGTCTCCCCGTCGCGCGCCAGTCGCGCGGCGGTGCGTGCATCCGCCGGCGCTCCGTCCGTGCCACACCGCAGCAGGGCCTGGGTCACGCTCGCGCGGCGAAAGATGGCCTGCAGGGTGCGCACGTGCTTGTCCTCACCGGTGTGCGAGGCGCACATGATGGCCAGCTCCGAGGGCGTGAGGGCCAGGTCGTCGGCCGCTCCAGACTCGATGAGCGCGACCACGCCGAAGGGCTTCACCGTCGACCGCAGCATGATCTCGGTGTTGGGTGCACCGACCGCATGCGCCACCTTGCCGGAGGCATCCACGTGCACGATGTGGCCACGATGGCGGCTCTCCACGGTGTCGCCGCGGCGGACCTCCACGAGCACGGCGGGGCCGATCCCTTGCGCGTTCGCGAGGAGTGCGTGCGCGTGCGCGTGCGCGTGTCGCCGGCCTCGGCGGCTCGGTCAGGGGTGTGGGCGGCGTCACCGCCCTCGCTGGGGAAGGCCGGCAGGGACGGTTGGTCTGGCACCAGCTGATGGTATCGCGGGCGCGCCCGACCGGTCAGCGGCGTGGGCCGTAGAATCGGGGCTCGCCACCCAGAACGCAGCCCGGAGGCGGCACGTGCCCGACCAGCCCAACCTCTTCGTCTCGCAGCATCCCGCAGTGCTCCACAAGCTGGCGCTGATGCGCGACGAGCGAACCGACCCCAAGAAGTTCCGCGAGCTGGTGCGAGAGATCAGCTGGCTCGTGGGCTATGAAGCCCTCGCTGACACCCCGCTCAACGAGATCGAGGTCCAGACCCCGCTGGAGGTGACCACCGGCCACCAGCTGGCCGAGCGGATCGGCCTCGTGCCCATCCTGCGAGCCGGCCTGGGCATGGTCGATGCCTTCTTCGAGCTCTTCCCCGAGTCGCAGGTCTGGCACCTGGGACTGTTCCGTGACGAGCGCACCCTGCGACCGGTGGAGTACTACAACAAGCTGCCCGACCAGACGACCGTGGACACCTGTCTCATCCTCGATCCCATGCTGGCCACGGGCGGCTCGGCCACGGCCGCCATCGAGGTGCTCAAGGACTGGGGTGCCAAGCGCATCAAGATGGTCAACCTCATCGCTGCACCGGAGGGTGTCGCCGCGGTCGCGGAGGCCCATCCGGATGTGGCCATGTACTGCGCGGCCCTCGACCGCCAGCTCAACGAGAAGGGCTACATCCAGCCGGGCCTCGGAGACGCCGGCGACCGCCAGTTCGGCACCGGCCACTAGCGCCAGCGTGCGCTCATGAAGCGGGACCCGCGTCCAGCCCTGCTCTGCATCACCCCGGCCCCGGCCGTCGATCGCACCGCCCACGTCGAGCGCATCGTCCACGACGAGGTGCTGCGCCCCACGGAGATGTTCGTGCTGCCCGGCGGCAAGGGCGTGAACGCTGCTCGCGCGGCGGTGGCCCTGGGGGGCCGGGCCATCACCACGGGCATCGCCGGCGGCCACACCGGCCGCTGGCTGGTGGAGGCGCTCGCCGAGGAAGGTCTGGAGCCGCACTGGTCGTTCGCCAAGGCGAAATCGCGGACGGCCTACGTGATCGTCGACGAGAACGGCAGCTCGGTCCTGGTCTACGAACGGGCAGCGCCTGCCACGCCGGACGAGTACGGGGCCTTCCTGCGCCTGCTCGAGGAGCGGCTGCTGCCGGCCTGCGCACGGGCGGTCGTGGCCGGCTCCATCCCGGGTGGCCTGCCGCCGGGCGAGCACGGGGCCGTCGTCGAGGCTGCCCGTCGGACGGGCGTGCCGCTGCTCGTGGACGTCACCGGACCGGGCCTGGCGCCGGCGCTCGAAGCCGGGCCCGACATCGTCAAGATGGCCGCGTCGAGGCCGTCGAGTCTGAGATCGTCGAGGCGGACGCCACGGCCGTGGAGGCTGCCCTCGCGCTGGTCGAGCGCGGCGCGCGACTCGCTGTCGTCACCGATGGCGCGGGCGAGGTGGCGGCGGCCGATGCGGAGACGGTCTGGCGGCTGCGGGTGCCGGAGCTGCAGGCGCTCAACCCGGTCGGCTCGGGTGACAGCTTCAACGCCGCGCTCTCGCTGGCGCTGATGGACGGTGCCGATGTCCAGACGGCGCTGGTGAAGGGTGTCGCCGCCGGTTCCGCCAACGCGCTCACCAAGAGCGCAGCCTCGCTCGATCCGCGGGTAGCGGCAGCGCTCGAGCATGATGTGCAGGTCACCACCAGCCGGAGGTAGCGCCACCATGGACCGACTCGCCGGACGCGGGATCATCATCACCGGGGCCACTGGGTTGCGGCCGCTCCGCCGGCGCTTCGCGGCTGAAGGCGCGAGGGTGGCCATCGTCTCGCGCACCGCCGCGTCCGTGGAGGCGCTGGCGCAGGAGATCGTCGCTGGGGGCGGCCTCGCGTTCGCCGCCCAGGCCGACCTCACCGACCCGACGGCAGCGGTGGCGGCCATCGAGCAGGTCATCGGCGCCCTCGGCCGCGTGGACGGCCTCTTCAACGTGGCCGGCGGCTCCGGCCGGCGCCTGGGCGACGGACCGCTGCATGAGCTCACGACCGAGGCCTACGAGGCCACGATGCGCCTGAACGCGACCACCCACGTGACGGTCACCGCGCCGGTGCTGCGAGCCATGCTGGAGCAGGAGCGCGACGAGGATGGCGCCCGTGGCGCGATCGTGAACATGGGCTCGGTGCTGGCCTCCCGGCCGGTGCCGGAGCTCTTTGCCACGCACGCCTACGCCACCTCCAAGGGTGCCGTCGCGGCCTTGACCACGACCAGCGCCGCCTACTACGCCCCCCGCGGCATCAGGATCAACATGCTGGCACCCGCGCTGACGGTCTCGCGCATGTCCGAGCGAGCCCAGGCGGACCAGGCCACGCAGGCGTTCTCGAGGCGCAAGCAGCCCCTCGCGGGTGGCTTCATCCCGGCGGAGGACGTGGCCGAGGCGGCGGTGTACCTTCTGTCGCCTGCGTCGCGAGCGGTGACCGGCCAGACGATCAGGGTCGACGGGCTGGTCGGTGCTGCCGATCGGCGAGTAGCCCGGAGTCGCCCGACCCCAGCCACCCACGCCACCAGCCCAGGAGGACGATCATGGCCGAGCCCTATCAGCCCACCCCCCTGACCACCTCGGTGGTCGGTTCGAACGCACCCCGGCTGGCTGGACCTGGCCGTGGCCGCGGCCGAACGTGGCGAGCTGGGCCCGAAGGACATCCGCGAGTTCCAGGACGACGCGGTCGACACCGCCATCCGTGACCAGGAGGACGCGGGGGTCGATGTCATCTCCGAGGGCGAGATGCGGCGCGTGGGCTTCTTCACCGCCGAGTTCTACCGTCACCTCACGGGCGTGGCGCCGCTGGAGCCGGCGCGACGACTCGGGCCCGCCGGACACGACCAGCAGCATCGCTTCGAGGTGCTCGAGGCCATCGAGGCGCCGGAGGGGCTGGGCGTGGTGGAGGAGTTCGAGTACGCGCGCACGAGGACGGCCCGGCCCATCAAGGTCACCATCCCCGGCCCCTTCACGCTCTCGGG
>CAVPNC010000003.1:0-357028 GCA_963706695.1 uncultured Chloroflexia bacterium
ATGTCCATGCCTCCGCGTCCCACGAAGTGCGAGAGGCCCTGGATCACCTGGGCCGGACAGAAGGGGTTGCTGCAGCGATAGCGCACCTCGCCCTCGTCTCGGACCACCGGAGCGCCGCACTCAGGACAGACGGCCGGCATCACGAACTCGCGTTCGTCGCCATCGCGGGCGTCGGTGATGACACGCACGACCTCGGGGATGACGTCGCCGGCCTTGTGCAGCACCACGCGGTCGCCAATACGCACGTCCTTGCGGCGGACCTCGTCGAGATTGTGGAGCGTGGCCCGCGCGACCGTCGAGCCGGCCACCAGCACCGGCACCAGGTGCGCCACCGGCGTGAGGGTCCCGGTGCGCCCGACGTACGGAACGATGTCCTCGACCACCGTCTCAACCTGCTCAGGCGGGAACTTGTAGGCGATGGCCCAGCGAGGCGCGCGGCTGACCACGCCCAGCCGCGCCTGGAGATCGGTGCGGTCCACCTTGACCACCACCCCGTCGGTCTCGTAGGGCAGCTCGTGGCGCGGCTCACGCCAGCGCTCGGCGAATTCGATGACGCCTTCGATGTCGATGCCCGGACGCATGGTCCGGCTGTACCGGGAAGCCCAGCGCCTCCAGCCGCTCAAGGGCCGCCGACTGCGTAGAGCCGGCGGGTGCGTCGTCCTCCAGCAGGATGTAGAACCAGGCTGAGAGCTTGCGCGCGGCCGTCACTGTCGGGTCCTGCTGGCGCAGGGAGCCGGCGCCGCTGTTACGCGGGTTGGCATAGAGCGGCAGGCCAGCCTCTTCCCGCTCGGCGTTGATGCGCGCGAACTCGGCCTTGGGCATGTAGACCTCACCACGGGCCTCCAGCGTCAGCGGCTCGGGCAGCTGGGCGGGCACAGCCCCGATCGTGCGCAGGTTGGCCGTGACGTCCTCGCCGGTGCGACCGTCGCCGCGGGTGGCCCCCAGCACGAAGCGCCCGTCCTCGTAGCGCAGCGAGATGGCCAGCCCGTCGATCTTCAGCTCAGCCTCGTACAGCGGCGGCTCATCCTCGTCGGTCAGGCCCAGGCCTTTGCGGACGCGAGCGTCGAAGGCCCGCAGCTCATCGTGGTCGAAGGCATTGCCCAGCGAGAGCATCGGCACGCGGTGCTCGACGTCGCCGAGGGCAGCGGCGGCCGGGGCCCCGACCCGCTGGGTAGGCGAATCCGGCGTGGCGAGCTGCGGGTGTGCGGCCTCCAGCTCCGTCAGCTCACGGAAGAGCCGGTCGTACTCGGCGTCGGGCATCTCCGGTGCATCCTGCTCGTGGTAGAGCTGGTTGGCACGGGTGAGGATCGCTCGCAACTCGGCAGCACGAGCTTCGGTCTGCTTGTCCATCGGGTCCGAGGATAGTCGAGTGCCCAGCGCCTGCTTCGCCACGGCTGGCGGCCCTACCCGCCAGTGAGCGAGCGCCGCAGCCCGACGGTGCCCAGCCCCACCAGCACGAGCGCGAAGACCGCCAGCACCGCCAGCTGGGTCAGGATGTCGCCCACGCCGGCCCCGTAGAAGACAAGCGCACGCAGGGCATCGATGGCCCAGTACTGCGGCGTGAGCTGGGCGATCGTGGAGATGGGCTCCTGGAACAGCTCCACCGGCACCATCGCGCCACCCAGCGCGCCCAGGACCATGCCCACGACGACGCCGATGGAGCCCGCCTGGTCGGGATTGCGGGCATAGACGCCCACGAGCATGGCCGCGCCGGTGCCGACCAGCGCGAAGGTGACGATCACCGCCGAGGCCCCCGCGAGGTCACCCCACTCGACGTCGAAGAGCAGGGCCGAGGCAACGACGATGAAGAGGCCCTGCACCATGGCGATGCCGAAGCGTCCGAGGAGCTCTCCGAGCAGGATGGCGCGAACCGGCGTGGGCGAGGCCAGCATGCGCCGCGAGACACCCAGCTGCCGGGTGAGCACGAGCTGGGTGGCAGCGGTCATCGAGGTCAGGAACATGAAGAGCACCGTCTGGCTCTGGGCTCCCAACGCGAAGGTGTTGCCGATGCTGGGGAAGGTCGACTCGCCGAGGGTGACCTCCTCGACGGTGATGCCCTCGAGGTCAGCCTGGATCGCAGCGGCGGTGTCGAGCGCGACATCGAAGTCGACCCCGGCGAAGTCAGCGGCGACGGTCGCGGCGCGGATACGAGCGGACTGCTCGGCGACGGCGGTCTGGATGCCCTGCCCCAGGGCGGCGAAGATGGACTCAGGCCGCGATACGACCGTGAGCTCGACCGGCGTCCCGGCACGCAGGGCCTCGTCGTAGCCCGGCGGGATGAGCAGCCCGAACTCGAGGTCACCGTCCTCCACGCCCTGCTGCAGCTGCTCGAGCGAGTCACGGTCGCGAATGGCCACGTCGACGTCGCCGCGCTCGAGGATGCTCACGAGCTCCTCGCCCAGGGGTCCGGCGCCGGCGGCGACCACGCCCAGCCGGCTGGTGCCGGCACCGCCGAAGGCGGCCCCCAGGGCGATGATGATGATGAGCGGCAGGACGAACACGAAGAAGAGGTTGGTCCGGTCGCGCACGACGCGAAGCAGGTTGACCCGCGCGATCTCGACGGTGGCCCTCATGCGAGCACCAGGCGCCTGGCGCGCAGCAACCCGAGCCCACCGGTCACCAGGCCGATGGTCGCGAGCACCATCACCGAGCCGATGGCGGAGCCCAGGTCACCGCCGGTCGAGATGTCGTTGATGGCATCAAGGAACCAGGCGTGAGGCGTGATGCTGGACAGCTGCGACAGCAGTTCCGGGCCCTGGTTCGCCGGGAAGAACGAGCCCCCGATGACGGCGAGCGTGAGCGAGACGATGGCGATGGCCGAGCCGGCCTGCTCCTCGTTCCTGGTGAAGGCGACCGTCAGGAGTGAGATGCCGGTGGCGGCCAGGGCCGCGGAGAGGACCAGGGCCAGCAGCGCCACCGGATCGCCCCAGGTCGCACCCAGGAGCAGCCCCGTGCCCACGATGATCACGCCCATCGAGACGAGCGCCAGCACCATCGAGACGATGAGCTTGCCCACGAGGATGGCCCACCAGTGCAGGGGCGCCGCCAGCATCCGTGCGAGCGTCCTGGTGCGCCGTTCGGCGTGGATGCTGGCGATCCCGAACTGGGCCGCGAGGAAGACGAAGAGGATGGCCATGGCGGCCGCGTAGTAGGTGGCGTAGCCGGCCTGGCGGTCGGCCGCGGCCAGGTCGATGATGGTGATGGGGTCCGCCGTGGCCGCGGCGAGCTCGGCCAGCGCGGCCGTGGTCTCGGCGTCGGGGAGGCTGGCATCGGCGATGAGGCCAGCCCGCACCGACAGCTGGACCGCGTCCACCTCGCTGGCGAAGCCTGCGAGGACCGAGCGCGCGACCTGGCCGCTGATGACGGCGTCCGGGTCGACGAACAGCTCCACCGTGCCACCAGCGCCGGTCGTGGAGGCGTCACTGAAGCCCTCGGGCACGACGATCACGGTCTCGACCTCACCGGCCTCGATGGCCGCGCGTGCCGCTGCCGCGTCCGGGTAGCGCTCGAGGGAGATGACGCCCTCCCCCTCCATGGCGCCCAGGGGGCCCTCTTCGAGCGCAGCCGCGATCTGGCCGCCGTCGAGGTCGACGTAACCCCAGTGGGCGTGGAAGTCCTCGTCGAGACCGCCGAGGATCATGGCGAAGAGCGCCGCCAGCACGAAGGGTGCGACCACGCTGATGAGCAGGGCGGAGCGATCGCGGACCTTCTGGCGCAGGTCCTTGAGGGCGATGTCGAGGGCAGCGCGCACGGACGGTGGCCTAGTCCCGCAGGGCCTTGCCCGTGAGGTGCAGGAAGACGGCCTCGAGGTCCGGCTCGGCGACTTCCACGGAGCTGACTTCGGCACCTGCCTCCGCCGCCACGCGGATGATCTCGGGCAGGAGCGTGCGGGCCCCGGCAGCGGTGATCTCGAGACCGCCATCGGAGGAGGTCACGTCCTCCACGCGCTCGATGGCCCTGAGCGCATCGGCGGCGGCCGGCAGCGCACCCGTCGCCGCGAGCGTGACCCGATCGAGCTGGCCGACCAGGCTGACCAGCTCCGCGCGCGTGCCCTCGGCGAGGATGCGGCCTTCGTCGATGATGCCGATCCGGTCGCAGAGCCGCTCCGCTTCTTCCATGTAGTGCGTGGTGTAGAGGATCGACATGCCACCGGCACGCAGCTCGTCGACGGCCTCGAGGATGGCGTTGCGGCTCTGGGGGTCGACGCCCACGGTGGGCTCGTCGAGCACCAGCAGCTGTGGTTGGTGCAGCAGGCCGATGCCGATGTTGAGGCGGCGCTTCATGCCACCGGAGTAGTCGTCGGTCTTGTCATCCGCCCGCTCGCTCAAGCCGGTCAGCTCCAATACCGCGTCCACCCGCTCGGTCAGCTGCGTGCCTGACATGCGCTGGAGCTTGCCGAAGAAGCGCAGGTTCTCTCGCGCCGAGAGGTCGGGGTAGATGGCCAGGTCCTGGGGCACGTAGCCGATGGCCGACTTGGCTTCCACCGCGGAGATGTCCACGGCCCGACCGGCCACGCTGACCTCGCCGCCATCGCGTGCGAGCAGCCCGCAGATCATGGAGATGCTGGTGGTCTTGCCGGCCCCGTTCGGTCCCAGCAGTCCGTAGGTCTCGCCGCGACCGATGTGGAAGCTGACGCCGTCGACGGCCGTGCGCTCGCCGAAAGCCTTGCGCAGCTCATGACACACGAGCAGTGGCTCGACGTCGGTCATGTCCCTCCCTTGCCGCCGGCAGGTCCCGCTGACCGCGATCAGGTCAGCCTGAGACCTCAAGGTTAGCAAGGCTGGCCATCAGTTTCTTGATGCCCTGCTTGGGGAAGGCCACGGTGACCTCCTCGTCGTTGCGCGTCAACCTCGAAGACACCACGTTGCCCTCGCCGAAGACCTTGTGGCGCACCTTCTGGCCGTCCTTGTAGCGATGCGCACCGGGCACGCTCGTCTCGGGTGGCAGGCGCCACTCGTCGGCCGGGGGCGTGGCCGGCTCGTCGAGCGTGGGCGCATCGTCGCGCGGGCGGCCGTAGTAGGCCTCACGCTTGGCGGCGAGGTCGCGCGAGGTACGGAAGGCCTGGCCGTCCCGGGGAGCACCCGGTGCCGGGCTGTAGCCACCGCCTGGCGGCAGCCGTCTTCCGCCACGGGGACCCACCGGGGTCCGCCCCACGAGGCGCGTGTCGCCAGCACGACGACCGATGACGGCGCCCAGGTCATAGCCCTCCATGCGCTCGTCGTAGGGCCGCTGGTCGTCGTCCTCGTCACGCGAGACGAGGCGCGGACCGTGCATCAACTCCTCGGGGATCTCGAGCAGGAAGCGGCTGGGAACGCTGAAGCCGGAGCGACCCCACGTGGCGCGCTGCGCGGCGTGGGTGAGGTAGAGGCGCTTGCGGGCGCGCGTCAGCCCGACGTACGCGAACCGCCGCTCCTCTTCCATCTGGCGAGGGTCATCGAGGGCGCGCGCGTGCGGGAAGACGCCCTCCTCGAGCCCGGAGATGAAGACCACGTCGAACTCGAGGCCCTTGGCTGCGTGGAGGGTGATGAGCGTGACCTTGTCGGCATCGCCGGTGTACGCGTCCTGGTCGGCCACGAGGGCCGTCTCCTCGAGCAGGCGGTCGAGCGCGTCGACGGGATCGAGGTCACCGTAGCGATCGACCACCTCGCGCAGCTCGATGAGGTTGCCCCAGCGATCCTCGCCGTCCTGCGAGCCGTCCATGAGCATGGCTCGGTAGCCGCTGTCCTCGAGGACGGTGTCGAGCAGCTCCGGCAGGGGCAGCAGGCCCACCCGCGTGCGCAGCTTGCCGATGAGGTCGCGGAACGCCGTGAGCGAGTTGCGGGCGCGCCCCGTCAGCTCGCCTGCCCCCTCGGCGACCGCGCCGAGCGCGCCCCAGTAGTCGGAGTCCCGAGCCTCCGCCAGGTCTCGCAGCGCTTCGAGCGACCGCTGTCCGATGCCGCGCGGCGGGACGTTCACGACCCGCTCGAAGGCAGCCACGTCGTGGTCGTTGCGCAGGACGCGCAGGTAGGCCAGGGCATCCTTGATCTCGCGACGCTGGTAGAAGCGCGTGCCGCCGACCAGCTGGTAGCGCAGCCCATAGCGCAGGAAGGCTTCCTCGATGGCGCGGCTCTGGGCGTTGGTGCGGTACATCACGGCCATGTCCTGGAGGCGGTACTCCTCGTCGTCGCCGTCGTCGGCCCGGCGCGCGAGGATGGAGCCGGCGCTGCCGCGCCCAGCGGCCAGGGCTTCGATCTGGCGTGCCACCCACTCGGCCTCTTCGTCCTCGCGGTCGGCCTCGAAGCGCTCGATGAGCTGGCCACGAGGGTTGTCCGTCCAGAGCTTCTTGTCCTTGCGATCCTCGTTGCGGGCGACGACCGCGTGGGCAGCGTCGAGGATCAGCTGGGTGGAGCGGTAGTTCTGCTCCAGCTTGACCACGGTGGCGTCGGGGTAGTCGGCCTCGAAGTCGAGGATGTTGCGCAGGTCCGCACCACGCCAGCTGTAGATCGACTGGTCGTCGTCGCCCACGACCGCGAGGTTGCGATGCTCCTGGGCGAGCAGCTTGACCCACAGGTATTGGGCGCGGTTGGTGTCCTGATACTCGTCGATGTGGAGGTACCGCCAGCGCTGTTGGTAGTGGGCCAACACGGCTGGGGCTTCTTCGAAGAGCCGCACCGCCTCGATGAGCAGGTCGTCGAAGTCGAGCGCGTCAGCCGCCTTCAGCCGGCGGGCGTAGCGGGCATAGGCGGAGGCGTACTGGCTCTCGAGGTAGCCGCGCGCCTCCTCGTCCGCTTCTGCCGGACTGACCATATCGTTCTTCCAGCGGCTGATGGCGGAGAGCACGGCGGCGGGCCGCAGCTCACCGGTGCCCTGCAGCTCGAGGTCGCGCAGGACGGCCTTGACGAGACCGGTCTGGTCGTCGGTGTCGTAGATGGCGAAACGGGGATCGATGCCGATGGCGGCGCCGTCACGCCGCAGGACCCGGGCACAGAGGGCGTGGAACGTGCCCATGGCGACCTTGCTGCCCTCGTCACCCACGAGCGCGAGGATGCGTTCACGCATCTCTGCGGCGGCCTTGTTGGTGAAGGTCACGGCCAGGATCTGCCACGGCTTCACGTCCTCGACCCCGACGAGGTAGGCGATGCGGTGAGCCAGCACGCGCGTCTTGCCTGACCCGGCGCCAGCGAGGATGAGCAACGGACCGCGGGTGGTGGTGACGGCCCTGGCCTGCTCGGGGTTCAGCCGCTTGACGATGGACGTGGCCAGCTTTCGGGCGTCCGCCTGCCGCCGCTGTTCCGCCTGGGGGCTAGGTGCAGGACGAGCCGGTGCTGACTCCCCGGCCGTCGCGGCCACCATCGAGAACCACTCGGCGTCGTCGCCCGGATCGGAGGGTCGAGCTGCTGCCGTCGGCACGGGGGGCTCGAGCTCGACCTCGACCTCCGTCACGTCCGCATCGGCCTCCGGCAGCGGCACGTCGTCGTACGCCGGCGGCGGCGCCAGCTCGTGGGGCGCGAAGAAGCCGTCGAACGCTGGGGCTTGGGGCTCAGGCGACGGCGGCGGATCCACCGGCACGCCATCCTTGGGATCCGGCACGGACCCCGATTCTAGGGCCGCGGGCCGAAGACATCAGGAACGGCCGCGACACGAGGCCGCGGCCGCTCTTCCGTTGCTCTCCGTCCTGCCCGGAGTGCGGGACGGTGATGACCTCAGTGCGCGGGCTCGGCGCCCTTGAGGGACTCGTGCGTCACGACCGGCACCTGGGCCGGCATCTCGGTGCCGAGCAGCTCGGCCTTCACGGCGGGGCGGTTCAGATACCAGATGCCGACCACGGCGGTCGCGAGGGGCAGGACCGTGGAGATGAAGTTGGACGCGATCAGCGAGAGCGCGGTGCTGGCGACCACGAGCACGACGAAGAGCCCGATCCCGCCGGCCCATGACCAGCTCTTGTGGGTCCAGAAGCCGTAGCCGAGGAAGTAGGAGGCGAAGGTGAGACCGAAGAAGAAGGCACCGACCACGAGGGTCGCGGCCGCACTCGGCTCGCCGCTGGGCGCGTACACCGAGCCGGTCAGGATGAGGGCGAGGGCCGCGAACTGACAGTAGAGACCGATGAGGACGGAGCCGTAGGCCAGGGCCGTCACACCGTGTGATCGTGCGTGCATGTTGTCTGCTACCTCCGGTCAGGCTGTGCTCTGCTTGCGTTGTCGATCTCGACAGGCTTCAAGCGACGCGCCGATCCCGACCCGCAGCCCGATAGACAGGACCATGCGCCTTGACGGCCCCGGTTACTACTCGTCCGGTGGTCCTAGCCGGTATGGGGCACCTTGTGTTCAGGGGGGTGCCCGACGGTAGGTTGCAGGCGGGTCAGGTCTACTCGTAGGCCGGCGGCAGGTTGTCCCAGATCGGCGCCGAGATGGCACCGCGCGCGGTGCCTACGACGTGATGCGCCCGACAGCGCGCCTCGTAGCGGTCGTCGTTCATGCCGCCGACCACGATGAGCGGGTCGTCCGCTGCGGCCGGCCGACCGCCCACCATCCGTTGGGTCCGCGTGGCCTCGGCCCCGCAGACGGTGCAGATGGCGGTGAGCTTGGTGACCTGGTCGGCCAGGGCCAGCAGCGTGGGCATCGAGTTGAAGGGCCGACCCAGGAAATCCTGGTCCAGCCCGCTGACGAGCACCGTGCGGCCCTCGGCCGCGAGCAGCTCGGCGATCTCGGGCAAGCCATCGTCGAAGAACTGGGCCTCGTCGATCGCGACCACCGACGCGCGCTGGGCTGATACGAGGGGCGGGATGCCGCCGCTGTCGGTCACCGTCTCAGCCTGGCGGTTGACACCGGAGCGGGACTCGACCGCGCCCACTTCGGTGCGTGAGTCCATGGCCGGACGCACGAGCACCACACGGCGCCCGGCGATCTCCGCGCGCCGGATGAGGCGCAGCATCTCGTCGGTCTTGCCGCTGAACATGCAGCCTGTGATGAGGTGGATCCAACCGCCGGTCATTCGGGACAGTCTAGAGACTGTCTGGGCGACGCTCAGGCGCTGGCTGCAGCCTCCGTGGCGTCCACGGCGGGCGACGCGACCGGCTCGGCTCCGGCCTGCGGCACGAACCACGGCACGCAGGCGCCGATGCCTTCCCCCACGAGCGGGCCGCTCGTCTTGTTCAGCCGGAACGGCGGCATCGTCGCGCGCAGCGCGTCGGTAGCGCGCTCCAGCCAGGCGTCCAGGTCGGCGTCGCCGGTCGACCCGGGCTCGAAGTCGCGCAGCACGTTGTAGCCACGTCGTGTCAGACCCAGCTCGAGCGCCAGCACGGCCTCGTCGCCATCGAGGGCGATCTCAAGGTCAGGCCGCTGGCGGATGACGAGCCCGTCCTCGAAGAGGTTGACCCAGGTCGGCAGGCCGATGCGACCGTCGCCATCCTCGTCGGCCTCGGCGATGAACGCCTCCAGGGCCGGCCGGACCGCGGCCTCCACGGGAATCCTGGCACCGCCGCGCCAGGAGGCCGGGGCCTCCACGTTGCGCACGGTCTGGCCGCTCTCGCCGAGCCGGCCGATGGTGAAGGGCGCCGCTGAGATCGAGCCCTCGTGGCAGACCGGCACGAGGCCCACCCGGCCGTCGGTGGGGACCGGCGCGGGACCGTAGCTGACGATGTCGTAGCCACCCTCGCTCCCTGCCGCGTGGGTGATGACGCGGAACCCGTCGCCGACCGCCTGGGGCGCCACCAGGAAGTCGAGCACCGTCGCCTCCGCCCAGTTCGCGGCGAAGGGGTCCTTGGCCTTGTACCAGGCCTTGGCCAGGTCGCTGCTGAGCAGCCTCGTCTTGCCCGTGGTGGAGGCCCAGGTCAGGGAGTAGATGTTGTCGCTGCCGGCGAAGGGGTAGTCGGGGCGGGCGATGCCGGCGGGGACATTGTTGGTACGCGACCCGTCGACGTCCGTGGCGAGGTGGATGCTGGCGTGACCGCCAGGGACCTCGCTGGGCACACCATCGAGCACGACGCGGACCACCACGGCCTCACCGGCAGGCACGGCCTTCTTGGCCTTGCCCAGCTTGAGCAGGCCGTCAGCGGTGCGGATGGAGGTCGGGTCCTCGATCCGAACGCGACCCGCGCCCACGCCGAGGATGTCGAGGCCACCAGCGGGTGCATCGCCCTCGTCGTCTTCGATCCAGACCAGCCCCTCGATCTCCCCGAAGAGGCTGGGCACGTCGCGCACGGGCGAGGCCGACCAGTCCGGCAGGACGCAGTCGGCCGTCCGCTCGCCATCGCAGGCGGGTAGGTCTTGCGCAGTGGCGGTGGCAGCGACAGCCGTGAGCAGGCCCACGGAGAGCAGCAGGCTGATGGCCCGCCGGACGCTGGCGCGCGCGGGGGTGACGACTCGGCTCATCGAGGCGGAGCCTAGCGCGGCGCGACAGAACCTGCCCGTGGCGGCTCGGGGTGCCGGGATCGCCGAGCACGCGCGAAGATGCGTCCAGCGCCCAAGGCTCATCCGGCAGCAGGAGGTCTGGTGCGTCGGTAGCGACGATCGGATGCAGCGAGCAGGGAGGGAGGAAGGCAGGAACGACGCCCGTCGCGTCGGTGGAATCGGAGCGCCCGGGCCTCGTCGGCCCGGGCGCTCCGGCGGTGGGTAGGAAGGCTGGCCGACGACTGGCCAGCGGTGATCGACTAGTAGTCGTGCGAGTGACCGCCGGCCGCGGCCGCCTTCTCCTCCTCGGGCATATCGGTGACCAGGGTCTCCGTGGTCAGGACCATGCCGGCGATGGAGCTGGCGTGCTGCAGGGCGGAGCGGGTGACCTTGGCGGCGTCCACGATGCCCTTGTCGAACATGTCGCCGTACTCATCCTTGAGCGCGTCGTAGCCGTGGCCGAGGGGAAGCTGGCGGACGGCCGCCACGATGACGGAGCCCTCCTGACCAGCGTTCTCGGCGATCTGGCGGATCGGCGCCTCGAGCGCACGGCGGAGGATGTTGAGCCCGATCGTGGCGTCACCCTCCAGCTTCACGTCATCGAGCGCAGGGATGGCCTGCAGCAAGGCGGTGCCGCCACCGGCCACGAGGCCCTCCTCGACCGCGGCGCGCGTCGTGGAGAGGGCATCCTCGATGCGGTGCTTCTTCTCCTTGAGCTCGACCTCGGTCGCCGCGCCGACCTTGATGACGGCCACACCACCGGCCAGCTTGGCCAGGCGCTCCTGCAGCTTCTCGCGGTCGTAGTCCGAGGTGGTCTCCTCGACCTGGGCCTTGATCTGGGTCATGCGCGACTTGATGGCCGCCGGATCGCCGGTGCCGTCCACGATGGTGGTGTCGTCCTTGGTCGAGACGATACGGCGGGCGCCGCCGAAGTCCTCAGGCGTGACGGAGTCGAGCTTGCGGCCCACCTCCTCGCTGATGACGTTGGCGCCGGTGAGGATGGCGAGGTCGCGCAGCATCTCCTTGCGCCGGTCACCGAAGCCGGGAGCCTTGACGCCGAGCACGTTGACGGTCCCGCGGAGCTTGTTCACGACGAGCGTGGCAAGGGCCTCGCCGTCGATGTCCTCAGCGATGACGAAGACCGGGCGGCCCAGCTGGACGCCCTTCTCGAGCGCCGGAAGCAGCTCGTTGATGCTGGAGATCTTCTTGTCGGTGATGAGGACCGCAGGGTTCTCCATGACCGCTTCCATGCGGTCGGGGTTGGTCACGAAGTACGGGCTGATGTAGCCACGATCGAACTGCATGCCCTCGGTGTATTCCTTGTCGAGGCCGATCGACTGACCTTCCTCGACGGTGATGACACCGTCCTTGCCGACCTTGTCCATGACCTCGGCGATGAGCTCGCCGACGGCCGGGTCGGCGGCGGAGATGGCGGCCACGGCCGCGATCTGCTCGCTGGTGTCGACCGGGCGCGAGTTGACCTTGATGCGCTCGACGATGGCCTCGACGCCCTTGTCCAGACCGCGCTTGACGATCATGGGGTTGGCGCCCGCCGTGACGTTCTTGAGACCCTCGTTCACGAGGGCCTGGCCGAGCACGACCGCGGTCGTGGTGCCGTCACCGGCGACATCGTCGGTCTTGGTGGCGACCTCCTTGAGGAGTTGCGCACCCATGTTCTCGAAGGGGTCCTCGAGCTCCACCTCGCGGGCGATGGTGACGCCGTCGTTGGTGATGGTGGGGGCGCCGTACTTCTTGTCCAGGACGACGTTCCGGCCCTTGGGGCCGATCGTCACCTTGACGGCGTCGGCGAGTCCGTCGACACCCCTCTTGAGCGAACGACGAGCGGTCTCGTCGAAGATGAGCTGCTTGGCCACGTGTGGTGATTCCTCCTTACAGACGACGGCCGAACCCGTAAGGGCCCGGCCGGGCTGCGATCAGTGCCTGGTTGTTGCCTAGCCCTCGACGACGGCGAGGATGTCCTTCTGGCTGATGATCAGGAGTTCCTCATCATCGATCTTGAACTCGGTCCCGGCGTACTTGGCGTAGAGGACCTTGTCCCCGACCTTGACGTCCATCGGCTCGCGCCCGTCGCCGTCCTCATTGAGGCGGCCGGGGCCGGCAGCGATGATCTCGCCTTCCTGCGGCTTCTCCTTGTTGGCCGTGTCCGGCAGGACGATGCCGCTGGAGGTCATCTCCTCGCGGGCCATGGGCTTTACGACGACGCGGTCGCCGAGGGGGCGGAGCTTGGTGGCAGTCGCCAACGCGGTTCCCTCCTGGGTGTCATGTCTCTTCGCGGCGGGGGGCTCGCATCCGGTGTACCGGGCGCCCGAGTGACCCGCATCGCTGGCTGGATTAGCACTCTCAAGGTGAGAGTGCCAACACTGTATGACAGACCAGTCCCGTGTGTCAAGCATCATCGTGGACCGTGCTCGAGCCGCCGTAAGCAGCGGGGCCGCTCCGCACGGCATCAGGCAGCGGACACGACACCACCAGCGATCCATCGCTCTTCCGGAAGGGAACCGAGCCAAGGGTGATAGTCGAACACCAGACAACGTTCGAGCGTAGCCTGCGTACGGCCGTCATCCTGCCCTTGCCGGGCCCCCATGAGCGCTGCATCGACATCCATCTCGAGAGCGATCCTGACGTAGCCCAGTTCGTGCATCTCGCGCGCCGCGCGTTCGAGGAGGGCCAGGTCTCCGTCACGCAGCGCCTGGAGCCACCGTCGCTCCAGCACCCGCGCCGGTCCGAGCTCGCCGCTGATCCCTTCATGCCGGCGGACGGCATCCCTGATCGCCGCCTGCTCGGACAGGCGATAGGCGAGGCGACCTTGCCAGCGGGCCAGTTCCGAGATGGCCGTGGAGACGACCGCGTCGTCACCGCTGCTGACCAGCGACTCGAGCGCCGCCTGCGGCTGGCGCGGGAACTCGAGTGCCGCCTCGAGGATGGCCACGTGTTCCCGGTGCTGGGGATCGTCGGTCCAGGTGTCGAGGGCGCTGCGCAGCGCAGATGCCGCCTCCTCGCGTCGTCCGAGTGCGAGCAGCGCTTCGGCTCGCTGCAGATGGATGGTCCCGACCATGTGTGGGTTGCCGGCACGAGCCGTTACATCGAACTGCTCATCGGCCTGCGCCAAGGCCTCCTCGGAGCGTGCGGTGAGGAGGTAGATGGCGGTGAGGTTCTGAAGCAGGAAGGAGAGCGTCACGTAGGAGCCGGAGCGTCGAGTCGACTCCACGCCTGGTTCCACCCGCTCGATGGAGTCGGCCACCGGGTATCCGTTGTTGGAGGAGACCGCTGACAGGTTCACCAGGCAGCGCGCCACGAGCGCAGCGTCGCCCGCAGCTTCGGCCAATGCGAGGCTGCTCTGAAGCTTGTCGATCGACTCGGCCACGCGTCCGCGGAAGCTGTCGATGACCGCCGATTCGTGCAGGGCGACCCGATAGACGTCGTCAGCACCGGCCTCGGTCGCCTCCGCCATCGCCGCCTGCGCGATGGTGGCGGCTTCGTCGAATTCGTAGTCGTGCCAGAGTGTCCAGCACCAGACCCGCAGCACCAGGGCCCGGGCGGCGGAGGGACGGTCAGGCTCCAGCTCGCTGGCAGCCTCCTCGAGCATGGCCTTGGCTTCCGCCTTGCGCTCCCCGGTGTACAGCGCCTCCGCCAGCCCAGCCCGCAGTCGCGCGAGGAGAGCACGGCCGTCGGTGTCGAGGTCGGGCCGGGCAGCGACAAGGTCGACGCCCGGCTGCAGGACCGCGATGCGTTCGCTTGCATCGAGCTCACCGTCCGTCAACTGCTGGAACTCGAGCGCGAGCCGCCCACGCTCCAGGGGCGGCCGCTCGAGGAGCCTCGCCTGCGCGATAGCCACGAGCTGCCAGCGGCGGGCGGTCGGCAGGTCCCGCACCTCGGCGGCACGCCGGGCGGCGCGGACCGCGGCATCCATCGTGTCCTGCCGCAGATCCAGCATCGCCGGGTCATCCGACCGGCTCGCCTGGAGCTCCTCCAGGTAGCCCAGCGCAGCTAGCCGGTGCGAGGCCACCAGCTCGGCGAACTCGTCGCTGCGCTCCGCGAGCGCGTGGTCCGCCCAGCGGGCAACGGCGAGATGCAGCCTGGCGCGATCACCCTTGGGCAAGGACTCGTAGGCCACGTCACGGACAAGCACGTGGTGGAAGGACCATTCGCCCGCGCCCGTCAGCGTGGACGGGGCGCGCGGGCTGACCAGCTCCTTGACTCGCAGGCGCTGCAGCTCCTCGGTCACGGTCGCCGGCTCCGCCGAGCGGAGGTGGGCCAGGATGACGTCCCAGAAGATCCGGCCCACGACGGAAGCCTCCTGGGCAGTGCGCTTCTCGGCCGGGTCCAGCTCGTCGAGACGGGCCGAGAGCACGGCCTGCACCGAGTCGGGGATGCTGATCTCGTCGACGGGGCGCGTGAACCGCCAGCCTCCCTCGACCATGCGCACGATCCCTTGGTCGGCGAACATGCGCACCAACTCCTCGGTGAAGAGTGGGTTGCCGTTGGCGATGGCCACCAGCCGGTCTCGCAGCGGGGGAGGCAGCGCCTCGCCGAGCAGGGCCGTCACCATCCGCGCCGAACGGTCCGCGTCGAGGCGGGAGAGCTCGACGAGCGAGGCGTTGCGGATGCCGCCGCCCCACGTCGTCCGCCGCTCCAGGAGTTCCGGCCGAGCCAGGCAGATGATGGCGATGGGGGCATCGGCCCAACGGGCCAGCAGCTCGAGGAAGTCGAGCGTCGCCGCGTCTGCCCAGTGGATGTCCTCGACCACGAGCACCAGCGGGTGCGCCATGGCGATGGCCGCGAGGTAAGTGCGCCAGGCCTCGAACAGCTCGGCCTGCGAGCGCGAGTCACTGCCGGGCAGCCCGAGGAGCGTGCGTACTGCGGGCTGGATCGCGGCAGCCTGCCCGATGCCCAGCTCGGCGAAGCGCGCGTCCAGCTTCTCTGCCATCACCTTGGGCGGGTCATCTTCCGCGATCGTCGCGTCCGCCTTGACGATCTCGACGAGCGGCGAGTAGCTCAGCGCCGCATAAGAGTAGCAGCGGCCCTTGCGCCAGTGGAACGTGTCGGGCAGCCCGTCGAGGTACTTCTCCAGCTCCCAGATGAGGCGGGTCTTGCCGATGCCGGCCTCGCCCGTCACGGTGATGAGGTGCGGCTTGCCCGCTGCCACGGCACGCCGGACGGTCTCCTGCAGGAGCGCGAGCTCCTCGTCGCGGCCGATGAGTGGCGCCTCGATGCCGAGGGGCGGACGACGCGCCCCACGGCGGGTGCGCACGCGGATGGCTCGCCACGAGGAGACGGGCAGGGCCTTGCCCTTCAGCGGCCGCGGCTCCAGCTCCTCGTACTCGAAGAGGTCGCGGGTGCTGGCGTAGGTGCCGGGTCCGACGACCACCGCGCCCGGATCGGCGGCGGCCTGGAGGCGCGAGGCGGTGTTGACCGCATCCCCGGTCACGAACAGGTCCCGCTCCGAGGTCGATCGCGCCACATCCGCGAGCACATCGCCACTCTCGATGCCGATGCGCAGGAGCAGATCGGTGTCCGCCGCCTCGCGAGTCCCTCGAGCCATCGCGGCCTGCATCTCGATGGCGGCCCGGACAGCGCGTTCGGGGTCGTCCTCGTGGGTGGTGGGAACGCCGAAGACCGCGAGCATGGCATCGCCCGCGTACTTCTCCACCGTGCCGCCGTAGCGTTCTACCTCCGCAGACAATCGCTCGAACGCGTCCGCCACGAGTCGGCTGACGACCTCGGCATCGAGTCGCTCGCCAAGCTCGGTGAAGCCGACGATGTCCGCGAAGAGCAGGGTCGCGACCTTGCGCTCCCGCGCGCTCTCGGGTGCCGAAGACGTCGGAGCGGTCGCGTCCGAGGCGACGGACGCGCCGCACGCGGGGCAGAAGCGGGCGCCTGTCGGAAGCTCGCTGCCGCACGCTGGGCAGGCAGGCGCGACCGGACTGCCGCAGCTCGCACAGAAGCGGGCGCTATCGGTGAGCGCTGTGCCGCAGCTGGGGCACGGGCTCACCTAGGCACCGCCAGGTCCGCCAGCCAGCGCGTCTCGGGCAGCGGGCCCAGGAGAGGCGCATAGCCCAGCGGTTCGATGGCCTCCTGCGCACGCCCGAGCGCTGGATCCGGTCGGCCAGCGCGGGCCGCCACGAGGGCTGCATCGATGAGCACCTCGACGGCGTACCAGTGGTGGCCGTTGGCTGCGAAGTCCGGCGCGAGGGAGGCCAGCGCAACGTCGTCCTCGGCCGCGAGCGCGTCCACCCACCGCCGCTCGAGGTCGCGGACCGGGCCGCCCTTGCCGCGGTGGCGCTCCTGGATCTCCCCGGCCTCCGCGAGGGCAGCTCGGTCACCGACGCGGTAGGCGACGCGCGCCAGCCATGGAGCCATCTGCAGCTCGGCGTTGGGATAGCCCTTGAGCTCGGGATGCTCTCCGGCGAGGTGGGCGAGCGCGGCCCGTGGATCCTGCGCCAGCTCCACCCGGGCCTGTGCGATGAGGAACCACTGGAAGTGCTGCGGGTCGTCGCCCGCGCCCACGAGCGCCTCGTCCAACACCGCGCGGGATTCGTCGAGCCGACCCAGCGCCGCGAGCGCATCGGAGGTGCAACGCAGCAGTGTCGGCCCCATGAACCCGAGTCCCGATCGACGCATCGCCTCGAGGCCCTCGAGAGCGACCTCGTGAGCCTCGTCGAAGCGGCCGGCGAAGAAGTACGAGGCGCTGAGGTTGTCGAGAAGGTAGGTGAGCGAGCCGAACGCGGACGAACGGCGGGCCCGTGCCGTGCCCTCCTCCAGCAGGCGCAGCGACTCATCGATGGCGTAGCCGCTGGCGGTCGCGGTCGAGGGGATGTTGACCATGCAGCGCAGGCTCAACGGTCGGTCGTCAGCGGCGCGAGCCAGCTCGAGGCTCTGCCGCAACAGCTCGATCGAGCGCTCGGCATCGCCGTGGAAGCTGGCGATGATGCCGGCCTCGTGCAGGGCCCAGCGATAGGCATCGTCCGCGCCGGCCGCTTCCGCTTCGGTCAGAGCTGCCGAGACGGCCGCCTCGGCAGGATCGAACTCGTATCGGTGCCAGTAGGCCCAGGCGGTCGCCTGGAGCACCTTGGCAAGGGCGGGCGACGGCGAGGTCGGACGCAGGATGTCGGCGGCCCGGCGGAGGGTCTCGATGGCCACGTCCCCGTCGCCATCGTCGAAGGCCGCCTGGCCCAGGGCCGCCATCAGCAGGCCCCATAGCTCGAGACGCTCCCCCTGCAGCTCCGAGACCGGCTCCAGCAGCTGCGTGGCCTCGGCGAAGACCTGCCGGCGCTCGCTTGCGTCGGACTCGAGCCAGACCAGGTCGCTGTATTCCTTGGCGATGCGCGCGCGCTCGAGGGGCGGGCGACCGAGCGACCGGGCCTGACCCAAGGCGAACACCAGCCAGCGACGGGTGGCAGCGAGGTCCTGGACCGTCGCGGCCCGTCGCGCTGCTCGCATCGACACCTCCAGCGCTGTCTCCCTGAGCTGCCGCAGGTCGGACCCGGCCGAGCCCGCGTCCTGCAGCTCCTCGCGATAGCTGAGGGCTGCGGCGACGTGCGAGGCGATCAGCTCAGCGAACTCGTCCTGGCGGGCTGCCAGCTCGGCCTCGGCCCAGCGTGCCACCCGCAGGTGCAGCTCGGCCCGGTCGGCCTTGGGCAACGACTCGTAGGCCACGTCTCGCACGAGCACGTGGTGGAAGGACCACTCCGACGCCCCCGCCATGGTCGACGGCACGCGCGGTGCTACCAGCTCCTTGACCCGCATCCCGCGCAGGGCGTCCGCCACCTCCTGCGCCGGACGGTCGCGAAGATGCGCCACGATGACATCCCAGAAGATGCGACCGACGACGGAGGCCTCCTGGGCCACGCGCTTCTCCTCCGCCTCGAGCGCGTCGAGCCTGGCCGAGAGCACCGCCTGGACCGAACCCGGCACCGACAGCTCGGCGACGGGACCGACCAGGCGCCACGATCCATCACGCGACTGCAACACGCCCTGGTCGATGAACATGCGGATGAGCTCCTCGGTGAAGAGCGGATTGCCGTTGGCCATCGTCAGGACCCGCTCGCTCACGTCGCCTGGCAGCGCGCCACCCAGCAGCTCGTCGATGAGGGAGGCCATCTCGCCCGACCCGAGCGGCGTCAGCTCCACCCGGGTCGCGTTGCGCACGCCGCTGCCCCACGTCTCGCGCCGCTCCAGCAGCTCGGGCCGGGTCGGCGCGATGAGTGCGATCGGCGCCTCCCCCCAGCGCGCGATGAACTCGAGGAAGTCGAGGGTGACCTCGTCAGCCCAGTGCACGTCCTCTGCCACGAGCACCAGCGGGTGACGGCGGGCGATGGCCGCGAGATACAGGCGCCAGGCCTCGAAGAGCTCGTCCTGGGGCAGGGTCGGCGCGACCGGCAGGCCGAGCAGGGTTCGCAGGGCCGGTCGGACCGGCAGCTCCGCCTCGCCGGCGAGATCGGCGATCCGGTCGTCCAGCTTCCGGGACATCTCCTCGGGGGTATCGTCATCGGCGATGCGCGCGTCCGCCTTGATGGCTTCGACGAGCGGGGAGAAGCTGGCCGAGGCGTAGGAATAGCAGCGACCCTTGCGCCAGTGGAACGTCTCGGGCAGGCCGTCGAGATACTTCTCCAGCTCCCAGATCAGGCGCGTCTTGCCGACTCCCGCCTCACCCGACACGGTCACGAGGTGTGGCCGTCCCGACGAGACCGTCCGCCGGATCGTCTCCTTGAGCAGCCCCAGCTCCTCGTCACGCCCGATGAGCGGGGCCTCCATGCCCAGCGGTGCCCGCGTCCCCCCGCGACGGGCCCGCACGCGGACCGCGCGCCAGGAAGGCACGGGCAGCTGCTTGCCCTTCATCGCCCGCGGCGGCAGCTCGTCGTACTCGATGAGCCCGCGCGTGCTGGCATAGGCCGTGGGGCCGACGACGATGTCGCCCGGCTCGGCCGACTCCTGCAGGCGGGCAGCGGTGTTGACCGCGTCACCAGTGACGAAGAGATCGCGCTCCGACGTGGAACGGCCCAGGTCGGCGAGGACCTCGCCGCTTTCGATGCCGATGCGCAGGCGCAGCGAAGCCCTGCCCTGGCCGGATGCAGGAGCCATGGCCGAGCGCATCTCGAGGGCCGCCCGAACCGCGCGCTCGGGATCATCCTCGTGCGTTGCGGGCACGCCGAAGACCGCGAGCATGGCGTCGCCGGCGAACTTCTCGACCGTGCCGCCGTACCGCTCCACCTCCGCTGACAACCGATCGAAGACGTCAGCCACGAGACTGCTCACGACCTCGGCGTCGAGTCGCTCGCCGAGCTCGGTGAAGCCGACGATGTCGGCGAAGAGCAGGGTCGCCACCTTGCGCTCACGCGTCGCGCCGGTTGCGGCCTCGTCAGCCGCCCCGGTCGCCGAGTCCACCGCTCGCCCGCAGCGCTTGCAGAAACGCGCGTCGTCGTCGAGCGCCGCACCACAATCGATGCAGGACGACGCCACCGCCGTGCCACACGCGGGACAGAAGCGGGCATCGTGATCGAGCGCGCGGTCGCAACTCCGGCACCTCATGACCGCATCGTACGAGAATGCGGAGTGCCGTGCTGTCCATTCGCTGGGCCATGCCCCGTGGGTGGTGTGCTTTCGAGCGGCTCCGTCGTGATACTCAGCGCTGGGTCGTCGGCGTCGATCCGGGACGCCAGCAGCAACGCGCTCGCTCCTCCCACCTCCGCTGTCATCCCATCATCGTCGAGCCGGTCAAGCTCGTTCAGCGAGCCCAGTGGCAGGTCGCGGCGGGTGTCGACGGCCCACTCGTCGTGGATCTCGAGCAGGATCGCCCGGGTCAGCCTGGTCACCGCGGCCTCGTTGGGGAAGATGCCCACGACGTCAGCCCGGCGCTTGGAACGCTCTTGTCGAGTCCGTGGCTCGTCGAGCGTCAAGGAGGCGGGCGAAAAGGGACCGCCTGCTTGGAGCTCGGCACGCTAACGCCAAGCGTTGCGCTGTCTCTTGGCCGACGACGCAGCCCACATGCGATCGGCCATACACTCGAGGGCATGGAACCGAGGCGCCGGATCGAGCACGGATATCGCGTCCGCTTCGACGAGGCGAACGCGGATGGCTGGCTGCGTCCGTCCGGTCTGCTTCGCTATGCCCAGGACATGGCCTGGCGGCACAGCACGGAGGCCGGCTTCGACCGGGACTGGTACGAGCGACGCGGCATGAACTGGCTCGTGCGCAACGTCACGGTCTCGCTGGCCGAGCCCATCACCTACGGCGACACCCTCGCCGTCGGCACGGAGGTCATCGGTTGGCGCCACGTGTGGGCTCGCCGCCACACCGAGGTCCGACGCGTCGGTGCGGGAGGTGGACCCGACCGCGGCGCCGTGGTGGCCAGCGTCGATACCGACTGGGTGCTGCTGACGCTCGAGGGCACGCCCGCGAGAGTGCCAGCGGAGATCATCGAGTACTTCTCGCCCGGGCAGCAGTTCAGGCGCGACCGCATCGTGCTGCCAGAGCCCGGCGGCGAGGTGACGACGCTGGCCACCCGTGTCCGGCCCCTCGACGTGGACCCACTGGGGCACATGAACAACGCGGCCTACGTGGACATGGTCGACGATGCCCTGAGCCGCTTGCCTGCGGCGAACCGCCTGGAGCGGCCGGACTGCTACCGCATCGGCTACGTGATGTCGGCGCTGCCTGGCACCCCCATCGAGGTCGACTGCTGGCCCGTCAGCGCCACGCAGGTCGCCTGTCGCATCAGCAGCGGCGAGGGCACCGAGCTGGCGAAGGCGCTGGTCAGCCGCTCGGCCGAGTAGCACCCACGAGGCGGTCAAGCCGCTCGACCCGGGCATGGACACCGTCAGCGCGCCGCTCGGCCGGCACTCGGAGCAACGCCGCGGGCCGGTCACTCGACGGGGTCAGTCGCGACCTGGGCGACGCCGACCGCCGGCGAGCTTCAGCATGCTGCCCATGGCAAGGCCCACCACGAGGCCGATCGTGTTGTCGACCATGTCGGCGCTCTCGCAGCCGCGCTCCAGTGGCAGCACGAGCAGCTGCGTGAGCTCCACGAAGACGGTCAGCAGGAACGCGGCTCCGATGACCGCGGCGGCGCGTCGTGACCAGGGCAGCAAGCCCAGGCCGAGCCCGAGCGGGATGAAGAGGATGATGTTCCGGGTCGCGTCGGAGTCGGAGCGCAGGGTCGCGACGGAGGGCAGCCCCATCCGAGCGAGGTCGCATCGTCCAGGCTCGGCTTCCGCGGCCAACCCGGCCAGATTGGGCGAGAGCGTGACGGCCAGGATCGTGCCCGCGGAGACGATGATGAGCGCCACGATCAGCCGCTGCGTGCGCAGGTATCGGGCAAGCGGCGGAGAGACCATGATGGCCACGACGACCGCGGCCATGATCCCGGGCAGGACCAGCGGCAGTGAACCCATCAACGGGTCCGGTCGCCACCGATGAAGCGATCGAAGTTCTCGATCAGGGCCTGGCCGAAGGCAGCCGGGTCGTCGCCGCGCAGTTCACGCAGCCAGCTGGCCGTCACGGCCACGTTGCGCGGCTCGTTGCGGCTGCCTTTGACCTTGCGTGGCTTGAGGTATGGCGAATCGGTCTCGGTCAAGAGACGGTCGAGCGGCGTGAGCCTCGCGACATCGGCGCTGGCTTCCTCGCCACGGCGGAACACGAGCCCGCCGAAGGCGATGAAGAGCCCCATCTCCAGGGCCGACTCCGCGTAGTCGACAGGGCCGCTGAAGGAGTGCAGCACGCCGGGTGGGCGATCGCCGAAACGCTCGATCCAGGCACGACTGCCGACACCGCCATCACGCAGGAGCCTGAGCAGGTCGTCCTGGGCATCGCGCAGGCCGGGCTTGGAGCGGCAGTGCAGCGTCAGCGACTTGCCCGTCTCGTAGGCCAGCGCGATGTGGCGCTCGAGGTTGACCAGCTGGTCCTCTCGCGGGCTGAACCCGCGGTCGTAGTCAAGCCCGGTCTCACCGATGCCCGCGACGTCGTCGTGGCTCGCGAGCTCTCGGACGTGTGCCCACACGGCCTCGTCGACCGTGGCGGCGATGTGAGGATGGATGCCCGCGGTCGTCTTGAGCCCGTGCTTGCGGGCGAAGGCCAGGCCCTGGTGCGTGGAAGGGATGTCGAACCCGGGCACGAGGATGCGCTCGACGCCGGCCGCGTACGCCGCTGCGAGGACCTCGTCACCATCCTGCTCGAAGGCCTGGGTCTGGATATGGGCGTGGGAGTCGACCAGGCGCAGCCTGGCCGGGTTCAGCTCAGGCAGGCGGGATCTCCCACAGCCCGATCTCGTTGCCCTCGGTGTCGATCATCGCGGCGTAGCGTCCCTGGCCAGGGACGTCGGTGATCTCGACCGCGATGCTGCCGCCCAGCTCGAGCACCTTGGCCACGGTCGCATCCAGCGACTCGACCTCCACGTAGATCCGCAGGCGCTCGGGTGCGGTCTGGCCGCGCAGCCCGATGGCCCCGCCGGACTCGCCTGGCCGATCCTGGAACAAGGCGTAGTCAGGCATCTCCGGGATCTGCCGGATGTCCCAGCCAAAGAGCTGCGAGTAGAACGACGTCGCGCGCTCAAGATCGTCGCTGGGAAACTCGACATGGGTGATCTGGCCAACCGCCATCTGATCGTCTCCTCTAGCCCCCGGTCTGCCCGTCCCCCTCGTCGGTCTCGAGTCGCGGGAACAAGGGCTCTGTCGCTCCGATGCTACCGCCCGGCTCAAGTGCAGCCCAGGTCGCGAGCTGGCGTAGCGGGGGGCCGCCGTTCCCGTCGTCAGCGTAGCCGTAGTCGACGCCCAGCTGGGCGGCCGCTCGAGCGGCTGCCCCAGGCATGAAGGGTGCCGCTGCGAAGGCGATGAGCCGGCAGGCCTCCAGCAGATCGCCCAGCACACCGCTGAGCTGCTCGTCGGCCTGGGCATCACCGTTCTTGGCCGCCTTGGCCAGCGCCCACGGCTGCTGCTCCTCCACGAACTTGTTGGCCTCGCCCACGAAGCCCCATAGCGTGTCGAGGGCCTCGTGCAACAGGCAGGCCTCGAGCTGCTCGCCGTACCGGGCGAACGTCGTCGCCCACGAGCTCGCAAGGGCACCGTGGGTGGGCGCGGAGCGCGCGCCCTCGCGATAGCGCTTGGTCATCGACAGCGAGCGGTTGAGCAGGTTGCCGAAGTCGTTGGCCAGGTCCGCGTTGTAGCGGCGCACGAAGGAGTCCCACGAGACGTCGCTATCGCGGTCGAAGGCGACCTCGCGCAGCACGGTGTAGCGCGCGCCGTCACGCCCCAGTGCCGCGACGACGTCATTGGGGTCCAGGAAGTTGCCGCGGCTCTTGCTCATCCGCTCCCCCTGGGCCAGCAGCCACCCGTGCACCCACACCCGCTTGGGCAGCGGCAGCCCGGCGCTCATGAGCATGGCCGGCCAGAAGATGGTGTGGAAGCGGTTGATGTCCTTGCCGATGACATGCAGGTCCGCGGGCCACCACTGCTCGAACAGCTCCATGTCGCCCGGGAAGCCGGCACCGGTGATGTAGTTGATGAGCGCGTCATACCAGACATAGACCGTGCCGGCGGCAGGGTCCCAGCTGCCATCCTCCCGCTTGGCGCTCGAGCCGTCAGGCATGATCGGGAAGGGGATGCCCCAGCTGGCGCCTTCACGGCTGACGCTGAAGTCCTCGAGGCCCTGGCGGATGAAGCCCAGCATCTCGTTCTTGCGGTATTCAGGCTCGACCCAGTCGGGGTGGTCGGCGTAGTACTGCTCGAGGCGCTCCTGGTAGGCGCTGAGGCGGAAGAACCAGTTGTTCTCCGTCAGCCACTGCAGCTCGACCTCGGGATGGTTTGGGCAGTGCATGCCCTGCTCGTCCTCGATGAGGTCGCTCTTGGCCTGGAAGCCCTCGTTGGGGCAGTACCAGCCCTCGTACACGCCCAGGTAGATGTCGCCGTTGGCGTAGGCCCGTCGGATCATCTCGTGGGCCGCCTCGGTGTGATCGGGGTCGGTGGTACGGATGAAGCGATCGGGGCTGATGCCCAGGGCGTCCTCGGCCGCCTGGAACTTGGCCACGTTGCCATCGACGAACGTCCTGGGATCCAGGCCCTGCTCGGCGGCCGTGGTGGCGATGTTGACCGAGTACTCGTCGGTGCCGGTGAGGAAGCGAGTCTCGTCACCGATCATGCGGTGCCAGCGAGCGATGACGTCTGCGCCCACGACCTCGTAGAGGGTGTGCAGGCCCGGCTTGTTGTTGGCGTAGGCGATGGCGGTGGTCAGGTAGAAGCGGCGTGGTTCGGTCATGGGTGAACCGATGCTACCTGAGCCGACCGGGCTCGGCGTGGCTCAGGCCGGGAGCAGCCGCTCGAACGCGCCGGTGAGCGTGCCGCCGGCGACGAGCCGGGAGGCGACCGCACCGAGGCGCAGCTCGAGGCGCTCGGCCATCGCCGGCAGGTCGCTCGGGCGCTCCAGGCCCTCGATGAAGAAGCCGGGCTCGGGCTGGGCCGACGCAGGCAGCGTGTGCGCCTCGGTATCGAGCAGGAAATCCAGGCCCAGGCCGACGTGATCGGCACCGATGAGTCCGACGGCGTGCTCGACGTGGTCGAGGAAGGTGTCGACGGTCGAGCCCTCTCCCACGAAGTCACCCATGGCGTTCAGGGCCACGAAGCCGCCGTGTTCCGCGATCGTGCGCATCCGTGCATCGTCGAGGTTGCGGGGGTGGTCGTAGACGTCACGGCAGGACGAGTGGCTGGCCACGAACGGCCGCGTCGCGATCTGCGCGATGTGGTCGAAGCCCGCATCCGAGAGGTGGCTCACGTCGACGATCATGCCCAGCGACTCCATGCGCTCGACGGCCCTGACCCCGAGGTCGCTCAAGCCCGCGCCCGTGCCCCGTTCGCCGAGCCCGTCGGCGAAGGGCGTGCGTCGGTTCCAGGTGAGCGAGGCCATGCGCACGCCGAGCTGCCAGAACGTGTCGATGAGGTCGATATCCGCCCCCACCGGCTCCAGGCCCTCGAAGGCCAGCAGCAGGGCGATCCGGTCCGAATCGAGCGTCGTACGCAGCTCGCCTGCGGTCGTCACCAAGGCCACATCGTCGCGATGCCGCTGGGCCAGCTGCCGCGCCGTCTCGATCGTCGTCAGCGCTCGACGCAAGGCTGCCTCGCCCGTGAACCAGTCCTCGGTGTAGATCGGCAGCACCACCAGTCGCACGTTCCCGTCACGCAGCTGCGGCAGCCAGAACTGGCCAAAGAGGTCGTCGTTGCCGAGGTCGCGCTGGAACGTGACCCCCAGCAGCAGGTCGTTGTGGCAGTCCGCGAACCGCACCGCTCAGCCCTGGCCGACGAGCGAGAGGACGTGCTCGAGCGCGTCCGATGGAGACCACACGTAGGCGTGCGTCATGCGACCGTCCACGACCGCGACCACGCTCACGCCGCGGATGTCGATCAGCGGCAAGCGCTCGGCCAGCTCCGGTCGTGGGTGGCCGACCATGCGCCAGCGAGCGGCGGCCCGGTCGCCCGCTCCGATGATCTCGATGATCTCGCGCCGGTAGTCGGGATAGGCCTCGAAGAGCGCCGCCATGGCCGCAGCGTCCTCGTCGGCTGATGCGAGCGCCGGCGCACCGTTGAGCTCGATCACGATGTCCGGCGCGAGGGCCGCGCGCATCCCCATGTCGTCACGGCGGGTCTCGGCTTCCACGTAGGAGCGATAGACCTGCTCTGCGCTCGCGTCCGGCATCGTCCGCCTCCCGCTCCGTCAGGCCGGGAGCAGCCGGGTCAGGCCGTCGACGAGGGTGCCGCTGGCCACGGCGCCTGCCTGCGCCTGCCCGATGCGGTCGACGAGGAGCGGGCCGAGCGCAGCCAGGTCAGCCGGCCGTTCGAGCCCGTCGATGGTGCCGAGCTGGTCGGGATCAAGCAGCACGCCACCCACGATCGGGTCCATCTGCTCGAAGATATCGGCCACGAAGTCGAGGCCCAGCCCCACGTGGTCCGCGCCCACGACCTCGACAGCATGGGCCACGTGGTCAAGGTAGTCGGCCACGCTCGGTCCGTCCGGGCCCACGAACCCGCCGTAGGCGTTGAGGCCGACGAACCCGCCCGAGCCGGCGACCGTCCGCAGCATCTCGTCCGTGAGGTTGCGCGGGTGACCGTAGACCGCGCGGCACGAGGAGTGACTGGCCACGAAGGGCCTCGTGGCCACGGCTGCGACGTGCTCGAAGCCGGCGTCCGAGAGGTGGCTCACGTCGACGATCATGCCCAGGGCTTCCATGCGCTCGATGGCAGCCCGCCCGAGCGCGGTGAGGCCGGCGCCGGTCGCCGATTCCCCCAGCCCGTCCGCGAACATCGTGCGCCGGTTCCAGGTGAGCGACGCCATGCGCACCCCGAGGCGCCAGAACGAATCGATGAGGTCGACGTCGTGCGCGACGGGCTCCATGCCCTCGAAGGCCAGCACCAGCGCGATGCGCCCCGATGCCAGGGCCGTCTCGAGCTCGGCGGCGCTCGTCACGACGGCCACATCGGCGGCATGCTCGTCGGCCATGCGCCAGGTGGCCTCGATGGAGCGCATCGCCCGCCGCAAGGCGCCCTCGCCGATGAACTGCTGCTCGGTGTAGATGGGCAGCACTTGCAGGACCACGCCGCCCTCGCGCAGCTGCGGCAGCCAGAAGTCCCCGAAGGGATCGCGGTGACCACGTTCCTGCTGATGGACCACGCCCATCAGCAGGTCGTCGTGGCAGTCCGCCATGGGCAGGCGGACGTCGGTCTCCATGCCGCTCAGCCGGTCGGCGCGAGGGGCCCGGCGGCCTTGACCTGCACGCGGCAGCCGCCGCCCGGCACATAGGTCATGGGCACTTCCATGATGGTCGTGATGCGGGTGTTCGCCGGGTCCGCCCCCGCCTTCTGGGCCGCCTCGATGGCGAGCGCCTTGGCATCCTCGAGGCACTCCTCTCGACTCGAGTCGTCGTAGCGGTAGACACGATCGACCTCGCCCGAGGCTTCGGCGATGGCCGCGCCATAGGCGTTGGCCACGGCGAAGTGGTTGGGCTTGATGACCTCCGAGGTGCCGGGCACGACGTCGGGCACCAGGTGCGAGCCGCCGCCGACCGCGATCAACGGCAGGGCCTGCCGGCTGGCCTTCATGCGATCGGCCAGGATCTGCACCTGCGCATCGACCCAGGCGAGGGCCGCATCGGCAGCCACCGGGTCGAGCTTGCTCGTGAGCGCAGGATCGCCGAAGCCGGTGAGCCGGCCAGCGCGCACGGACACGTCCGAGAGCGTGGGCACGTCACCGCCCATCACGATCGCCTCGTCGACCACGCGGTAGCCGACCGAGTCCGGACCGACCTTGCCCGGCCCGTGCACGATGGTGCCGCCGCCGAGGCCGATGGAGATGAGGTCCGGCATGCGGAAGTTGGTGCGCACCCCGCCCACCTCCACCGCGTGCATCGATTCACGCGGGAAGCCGTCCACGAGGATGCCCACGTCGGTGGATGTGCCGCCGACATCGATCACCAGCGCGTCGCTGAGCCCGGCCAGCGCGCTCGCGCCGCGCATGGAGTTGGTGGGGCCCGAGGCCAGCGTCAGGACGGGGTACTTGACGGCCTGTTCGGCCGTCATCAGCGTGCCGTCGTTCTGGGTCAGGTAGGACGCCACGCTGAGGCCATTCTCCTTGAGCGCCTTGGCCAGGCCCTCGACCACCGCCCGCGAGACGTCCAGGAGCGAGGCGTTGAGCGCCGCCGCGTCCTCGCGCTCGAGCAGCCCGAGCGAGCCGATCTCGTGGCTCACGGTCACGGCCACCGCATCACCGAGCTCCTCGGCCAGGATGGCCGCGCTGCGGTCCTCGTGATCATAGGAGGCCGGGCTGAAGGGGCTGGAGATGGCGATGGCCTTGACCTTCCCGGCGCACTCGCCGGCGTAGCGCCGCACGGCCTCCTCGTCGAGCGGGGCGATCTCGCGACCGTCGTACTCGAAGCCGCCATGCACGATGGCCGTGGGCCCCAGGATGGCCCGGGCCAGCTCCACGGGCCAGGCCGCACCGGGCCGGACCGCATATGAGGACGGTGCCGCCACGCGCAGGATGCCGATGGTGTCGAGCCCCGCGCGCTGGATGATGGCGTTGGCCGGATGGGTCGTGCCCAGCATCACCTGTCTGATGGAGGCCCGGTCGACCTGCTCGATGACCGCCGACATGGCAGCCCGGATGCCGTCCATGGGATCGGGCGTGGTGGGGACCTTCTGCGAGGCCAGCACCGTGCCGGCCGCATCGACGACGACGGCATCGGTGTTGGTGCCACCGACGTCGACGCCCAGCCTCAGCGCGGTCATCGCGCACCTCCCAGGGGAACGTAGTCAAGGTCATAGCCGAAGGCGCGAGGGCCGACGATCTCAAGCATGCCGTCCTGGTGCCACTCGGGCGCGCAGGGCATGGCGATGACGTCCAGGCGCTGGCCGTAGGCGAGGGCCTCGGTGAGCACCGGCTTGGCCGTCTCGTGGTCGATGAGCGAGATGAGGTCGGGCACCATCACCACGCACTCGTCGCCGTCGAAGGCGACGAGGTTCTCGTTCTGGATCTCGATGCGCATGATGCGACCGGGTTCGCTGACATGCTCCAGCACCACGGTGCCGCGGGCGAAGCCCTCGGTCGTGCGCCGCTCGATGTCCGTGATCTTGCCGGTGAAGACGACCTTGGCATCGGCGAACGCGAGGAACTCGGCCATGGCATCGGGTCGCCCGGCCTGGACCGCGGCCATGTGCTTGCCGAGGTCCGTACAGAAGCTCATCGATCCGTGGATGCCGTGCTGGTCGATCTGGCCGGCGGTCAGGGCGTAGCAGCTGATGGCGTTGGCCATGCCCAGCCGCATCACGGCCGCCCGCGCCAGGTCCTCGGCGAGGGCGTTGTGGGTGGCTTCGTAGATGGCCACGTTGCCCTTCTCGTCAGCCACGCACATCGGTGCGGCCTTCAGGCCCGCGAGGGTGAACACCGTCATCTCGATCTGGGGGAACGCGCGCCGCATGGAATCGGCGTCGATGACGGGCAGCCCCAGCTCCGCCGCGGTCGCGAGGGGGATGAGCGTGTTCATGCCCCCCACCTCGATGGGCATGAGCGCCACGGGGTCCTTGCCCAGGTACTGGGCCATGGCCAGCACCGACTTCTTGAACTCCTCGCCCGAAGGGATCTTCTCAAGGATCACCGTGGGCGCGCCGATGACGGCGGTGGTCAGGACCAGGCCGTCGGGCGGCAGCTCGTTCGGCGCCACGACCCTGATGGGGCCGTACTCCTCGATGGCCTGCTTGACCATCAGCTTGGCGATATAGGGATCGCCGCCGCCGCCCGTGCCGAGGAGCGTGGCTCCCAGCGCCAGATCGTCGATGTCCTCGAGACCGATGGTTCTCAACTGCTGCCCTCCGTTGTGGCTGGGTCAGGCACGACGCGATCGGGACCAGCTGTCGATACCGACGGCGGCCAGGATCACACCGCCCTGAACGATGCGCTGGAAGATGGGGTCGACCTGGTTGAGGTTGAACCCGTTGATCATGAAGGCGATGAAGAAGGCACCCAGCACCGTGCGCCAGATGCTGCCCTCCCCGCCAGCGATGGACGTGCCGCCGACGACCACGGCCGCGATCACGTCGAAGGAGAAGCTGAAGTCGTCCGACGGTGTCGCGCTCATCGTGCGCGAGCCGCGCAACACGCCCGCCAGCGAGGCTGCGAGAGCACTCAGCACGAACGCCGACGCGATGACCCAGCGCACCCGCACGCCGGCGAGCCTGGCCGCATCAGCGTTGCCGCCGACCGCGTAGATGTAGCGGCCGAACCGCGTCTGGCTCAAGAGGAACCAGCTGACCACGATGACCACGATGGCGACCGCCGTGGCCGAGGTGATGAAGCCGACATCTGAACGAGCGAGCGCCCCGAAGGCATCGCGATCGTCGGGGCGCATCATCGAGCGATCGCTGACGATGAAGCCGACGCCGAAGATGACGAACGATGTGGCCAGCGTGGCGATGAAGGAGTTGATCTTGCCGATGGTCACCACACCCGCGTTGAGTGCCCCCGCGAGCAGACCGAAGCCCAGGCCGGCGAGCAGGGCCAGGGCGATCGAGCCGGTCGCGTTCTCCACGCTCAGGGCCACGAGCGGCGCGGCCACGTAGACGGCACCCTGTGAGATGTCGAAGCCGCCCGAGATCATGGTCACGGTCAGGGCGCAGGCAGCGATGAGCACCAGCGACTGCTGATCGAGGATGTTGCGCATGTTGGCCGCCGACAGGAAGTTCGGCGTCGTCACGGCCAGGACCACGAAGAGGGCCAGGACGACCCAGATGATGGCGTAGTCGGCCAGGAAGGCTGCCAGCGAGACCCGGCGCCCACGCCCGCCGTGGTGCGGGTCGTGGTGCGATTCTGGCAGCTGCGCGGTGACGAGATCGGTCATCGGTCAGGCTGCCGTGCGCTCGTCGCCGAAGGCCAGGGCCACCAGCTCCTCTTCGGTGGCGCCGTGGCCATCGAGCTCGGCCAGCAGGCGACCGTCGCGCATGACGAGGATGCGGTCGGCCAGGCCCAGCACCTCTTCGGTCTCCGAGGACACCACCAGCACGGCCATGCCGTCGCCGGCCAGCTGGGCGAGGAGCTCGTAGATGTTGCGCTTGGAGCCCACGTCGACGCCACGGGTGGGCTCGTCAGCGATGAGCAGCGGCGGATCGGCCAGCAGCCAGCGAGCGAAGAGCATCTTCTGCTGGTTGCCGCCCGACGCGTTGCGAGCCTGGGCCTCGGACGCGATGCCGTGGACACCCGCACGCTCGAGCATCTCGGCGACGCGACTGCGCTCCGGTCTGGTCTTGAGCAAGCCGGCGGTGCTGAACTGACGCAGGTGCGGCAGGCTCACGTTCTCGCGGACGGAGCGGCCCAGCACCAGGCCCTGCTCCTTGCGGGATTCGGGGATCATCGCGACGCCCCTGGCGATGGCCTCCCCGGGGGCACGGAAGTGCACCGCTTCGCCTTCGAGCTCGACGCTGCCGCCGGTGATCGGATCGGCTCCGAAGATGGCCCGGACCACCTCCGTCCGGCCGGAGCCTACGAGGCCGGACATGACCACGATCTCACCGGCACGGACCTCGAAGGAGACGTCCTCGAAGACGCCCTCACGGGAGAGTCGATCGACCCGCAGGACCGTGGCCGCGTCCGCGGGGATCGTGCGCTTGGGCGGGAACGCGGACTCGAGCGTCCGACCGATCATGCCCTCGATGCAGGAGCCGTACGACTCGTCGGCGCATGCGGAAGTGCGGATGACGTGCCCGTCGCGCATGATCGTGATGGTGTCAGCCACCTCCAGCACCTCTTCGAGGAAGTGCGAGACGAAGACGATGGTGTGGCCATCCTGGGCCAGGGCGCGGACGGTCTTGCGCAGGCTCACCGTCTCGTCCGCCGAGAGCCTCGCGGTGGGCTCGTCCATGATGATGAGGCGCGAGTCGCGTGCCAGCGCGCGCAGGATCTCCACCTTCTGCTGCTCGTGTGGTGAGAGCTCGCGAACCAGGGCGGTCGGTGGCACGTGGATATCCACCCGCGTCATGAGCTCATCAAGGCGGCGGGCCAGGGCGCGCCGATCGACGACGCCGAAGCGACCGCCCTCGATGCCCAGGTAGATGTTCTCCACGACGCTCCGCGCAGACACGAGCGAGAGCTCCTGGGCGATGGTCGTGATGCCATGATCGAGCGCGTCCCTGGGCGAGCCGAAGCGGACGGGCTCCCCCGCTACCTTGAGGGTGCCTGCATCGGGCGGCAGGACGCCGGCCACGATCTTGCCCAGCGTGGACTTGCCGGCACCGTTCTCACCGATGATGGCGTGAACGGTGCCAGACATGACCGCGACGTCGACCGCGTCGAGCGCCACCGTCGCGCCGAAACGCTTGGTGACGCCGACGAGCTCGACGAACGGTCGGGGTTCGGCCAACGCTTCAGGCGCTAGCCGTCCCACTCGGCGGTGAAGGACTCGGCGTTCTCAGCCGTCATGAGGCCTTCGTCGGGCATCGACAGGGCCGGGTCGATCCCGCCCAGGTCGTTGCCGTTGAGCGCCTCGATGAGCGCCTCGATCGCTAGTCGACCCTCGGTCGCGGGTGCGCCCACGAGGTCGCCGAACCAGCGACCCTCCTTCACGGCATCGATGGCGACGGAGCTGCCGCCGAAGCCCACGATCTTGACCTGGTCCAGGATGCCGGCGTCGGCAAGGGCCAGCTCGGCGCCCTGCATGGACTGGTCAGCACCGACGACCACGTCGAATTCGGGCGTGCTCACGAGGATGTCCTGCATCTGCGCGAGACCAGCGTCAGGGCCGAGGTACTGGCCCTCGCCCTCCGCCACGACGTTGACGGTCGACCCCTCGGTCACCGAGTCGAACCCCTGCTTGACCGCGACGTCGAGCGGGATGCCCTTGATGCCGTAGAAGTAGACGACATCGCACGGATCGAGGCCTTCACAGGCCGCGAGGGTCAGACGACCGATGCGCTCGCCGCGCTGGAGCGGCGGCTCCATGACCGAGGCCGAGAGCGCGTCGGTCTGCGGGTCTGCGGTCGTGAAGTCATCGCCGATGACCTGGTTGAGCCCGACGATCTTGATGCCCGCCTCGGCCGCCGCCTCGAGGTCCGGGATGACCGCGGAGCCAGCCAGCGCGACCATGATCATGCCGTCGTAGCGGTCGGCCGCGATGGCGTCCTGGATCTGGGTCGTCTGAAGGGCGGCGTCGAACTGCGCATCGAACTCGGTCAGGATGATGCCGTTCTCAGCGGCGATCTCGTCCATGGCCGCCTTGGAGGCACCAAGCCATGTGTTGGCCGAGCTGGCCGACATGTACGCGACCTCGATCGCATCGTCCTGGGCGACCGCCAGCGATGCACCCGTGAGTGCCATCGTGCCGGCGAGCGCAAGGGCGAGGCCCCCGCGTGTCCGCATATCTCGCATCCGATCCTCCTAGATGTGTCTGCCGCGGCCCACTGGACGGGTCCGCGCGTGTTCCCCACCGTGGTGGAACCCAACGGTACTGCCTCCGGTCGAGGCTCGATAGGTACAGGTTGGTTGCGTTTGCTCCTAGCTCCCGCGCAGCGTCGCCGTGGCGGCCAGGTCGAGACTGAGGGTAGCCTCGTCGACCACCACGCCGTAGTCGCGTGTGGCCGCCTCGACCGAGACATAGCCCTCGCGCACGTCGGCCAGGACGGCCTCGGGGTCGCGTTCGAGCGCCGGGCCCCAGCCTCCGCCGCCGCCGGAGTTGTTGACCAGGACCTCACCCGCAGCCATGGGCTCGTAGACGCCGCCGACCACGGCTTCCTTGTCCGTCCCGGGGCGCAGGATCATGTGGCAGTTCTCGCCGTCGCCGCCGCCTTCCATGCCCCACGGCTTGGTCTTGGTCTTCTTCACCAGGGTGATGGCCGACGCCGGCTCCAGGAACTTGTAGATGCGGGTGATGCCGAGGCCGCCGCGGTGCTTGCCCGGTCCGCCGGAGTCCGGCCGCAGGCTGTATTCCTCGATGAGCATGGGCGACTTGACCTCGAGCACCTCGACGGGGTTGTTGCGGCAGCCCGACTCGGTCAGGTGCATGATCCCGTTCTCACCGTCGCCACCGGCATGGCCGCCGAAGCCGACGGCCTCGTTGGTCGCTTCCAGCCATGGCCGCGCCGGTGCGGGAGTCCATGCCCAGGCCCATCATGGTGCAGACATCGCCGCCGGAACAGGCCGGGATGCGGTCGGGCATGCCCTGCGCGAGCGCCTTCAGGATGACCTCCCCGGCGAGCAGGCCGGTCCAGAGCGTGAACGTCGGCGCTGGTGGCGTGGCGTGCATGAGGTTGCCTTCCGGCGCGATGATGCGCAGGGGCCGGAAGTTGCCCGCGGTGGCCGGCGTGTCGGGTGTGGTAAGAGCCTTGAAGATGAGGCTCGAGAGGGCCATCGTGATGCCGTAGGGCAGGTTGATGGGACCGCTCACCTGGTCGTCGCTCTCGGACCAGTCCACGACCATCTCGTCATCGGTGATGGTGACCGTGCAGGCCATCTTGACCAGCTTGTCCAGCTCGACACCATCGTCATCGACATAGTCGAAGGCCGACCACGTGCCCTTGGGCAGCTCGGCCAGCCCGGCCCGCGCAAGCTTCTCCCCGTGGTCGGCGATCTCGGCGCCGGCGGCCAGGAAGTCGTCGCGGCCGAAGCGCTCGACGATCTCCTCCACGCGCTTGGCGCCGGTGACGCAGGCGCTGACCTGGGCCAGCATGTCGCCGACCGTCCGGTCGGCGAAGCGGCTGTTGAACTTGATGATGTTGACGATGTCCTGCTGCAGCTCGCCGCGCTTCACGATCTTGGTGCAGGGGAAGAAGATGCCTTCCTGGTGCATGTCCGTGGAGTCGAGGACGTAGCCGGCGTCCTTCTGCTTGAGGTCCAGCCAGTGGATGCGGGCTGCGGTGAAGCCGACCAGCTCGCCCGCGGAGTAGATCGGCGCGAACGCCGCCACATCGAGCGTGTGGGCGGAGGACCAGTAGGGGTAGTTGAGCAGGATCACGTCGCCCGGGTGGATGTTCTCGCGACCCACGAAGTCGATGGCGTTCTTGAGCGCGTAGTCGTTCGAACGCGTGAAGATGGCCAGGCCCGGCGCCTCCGCCAGCAGGTCGCCCTCGGTGTCGTAGATGCCAAGGCCGAAGTCACGGATCTCGTAGACGATCGTGCTGTAGGACGTGCGCATGAGGTTGCGCATCATCTCCTTGGCCGCGGAGATGAGACGGTGGTGGATGACCTCGGTGGTGATGCTGTCGACCATGTTCAGGCTCCGCGTCCGATGGTGATGTCGAGCTCGCCGTGCGCACCCACGCTGAGCGAGTCCCCGGCGTGGATGACGGTGGTGGCAGTGCGTTCCTCGATGACGGCAGGGCCGTCGACGGTGACTCCGGGGATCAGCACATCGCGCTCGTAGACCGCATAGTCGACGCGTCCGAGCTCCCCTCCCCTCCACACGCCACGGGTGGTCCGTGGGGCAACGGTGCCGTCGCCGGCAGCAACTCGCGGCAGCCGCGGTCGGGGCACGAGTCCGGCCCCGCGGACACGGATGGTCACGATCTCGACCGGGTCCCCGGTGCGATGTCCGTACTGGGTCTCATGGGCCACCCCGAACGCTTCTCGCAGGTCCGCGGCCAGGGCCGCGTCGATGACGCCGGCTGGGAGGGTGATGGCGACGGTGTGCTCCTGGCCCTGGTAGCGGATGTCAGCCGTTCGGGTGAGGGCGCGATCGGCCTCGGCGAAGCCATCGCTCTCGAGCGCGGATTCGGCCAGGATCTCCAGCTCCCGGTAGTCCGCCTCCAGGCCCTCGGCGTCGACGTCGGCCAGATCGGTGATGCGCGTGCGGGCGAAGTCGTGGGCCACGTCGGCCATGAGCATGCCCATGGCGCTGAAGGCCCCCGGGCCTGGCGGCACGATGACGCGCGGCACGCCCAGCTCGCGAGCGGTGTCGCTGGCGATGATGCCACCGGCACCTCCGAACGAGAGGATGGCGAAGTCCGCCGGGCTGTGGCCCCGCTCGACGGTGATCTCGCGCACGGCGCCTACGACCTTGGTGGTGGCGATGCGCAGCATGCCCGCGGCGACATCGTCACCGGACATGCCCATCTGCGCGGCGATCGCCTCCATCGAGCGAGCGGCGAGGTCGCGGTCGAGCGTGAGCTCGCCGCCGAGAGCGGTGTCGCTGCCGAGGTAGCCGCTCGCGAGGGCGGCGTCGGTGACCGTGGGCTGGATACCGCCACGGCCGTACGAGGCGGGCCCCGGGTCGGCCCCGGCGCTCTGCGGGCCGACCTGCAGATGGTCGCCGGCATCGACCCAGCCGATGGATCCACCGCCGGCCCCGATGGTGTTGATGTCAAGCGTGGGCAGCGAGACTGGGAGGCCCTGGAAGGTGGCCGCGGTCGTGACCGCCGGCTGGCCGCCGATGATGATGGCCGCGTCGAGGCTGGTCCCACCCATGTCGAGGGTGATGAGGTTGGGTGCGCCGACGAGCTCGGAGAAGGCGGAAGCGCCCACCACGCCACCGGCCGGACCGGAGAGCACGAGGTTCACCGGGCGCTCCTTGGCGGCGCCGACGGTCATGGCGCCACCACCCGAGCGCATCATCAGGAAGTGGCCTTGGAAGCCGCGCTCGTGCAGCTCACCCTCGAGCACGTCGAGGTAGTGGCGCACGACGGGCTTGACGTAGGCATCGAGCACGGAGGTGCTGGTGCGCTCGTACTCACGGTAGACGCGCAGCAGCTCATGCGAGAGCGTGATGTCCACGTCCGTCAGCTCCTCGCGCAGGATGCGGCCGACCTCGACCTCGTGCTCCGGGTTGGCGTAGCTGTGCAGCAGGCACACGGCCACGGCCTGGACGTCGGCAGCAGCGATGCGCCGGGCCACCTCGCGCACGGCCGCAGCGTCGACCGCTTCGAGCACGGTGCCGTCCCAGGTCAGACGCTCAGGGGCCTCGAAGACGAGGCTGCGCGGGACGAGCGACTCGGGCTTGCGGAAGGTGAGGTCGTACATCGGCTCGCGATCGGTGCGACCGAGCTCGAAGACATCGCGGAACCCCTTGGTGGTCACGATGGCCACGCGGGCGCCCGTGCGTGTCAGCAATGCGTTGAGGGCCAGCGTGGTGCCGTGCACGAAGTAGCTGATCTCGCCCATGGGCGCGCCGCTCTTGGCCAGCGCCCCGAGCACACCGACCGATGGCTCGGAGGGCGTGGTCTCGACCTTGTCCACGATGAGCTCGCCACTTTCCGTGTCGAGGGCGACGACATCGGTGAACGTGCCCCCCACATCGACCGCAGCACGGAATGCACCGCCTCCTGCGCCCTGCTCCGTCACCTGCGTGTTCCTCCCGTGAGCGAAGGATCGGCTCGCATCGATGCGAGCCGATCTCGTTGCAGCATGGTAGCAAGTGAAAACGTCTGCCACCGGGTCGCCCGCCACGCGATGTGGCAGCGGTGCAGATGAGACAGCGGCGGGGTCCGCCTGCGTCCAGGACCCCGCCGCTGTGGAGGAAGAGCTCGGTGGATGGAAGCTAGATGAGGATGGCGAGCGCTCCCAGGCCGACGGCGAGGGGCGACACCACGGCCAGGAGCCGGGCCCGGCCTGGGCGGGACTTCGAGGAGGCCCGAGCGCCCCGGGCAAGCGCGCCCAACGCGCCAGCGCGGGCCCACCCGCGGGCCTCCTGCTGATGTCGTTCGATCTGGTGGGAGTAGAACTCGTGGTGCTGGAGCATCCCGTTCATCCGTTGACCTCGCGCTACGTGTCACCACCGTAGGCAGCAGGCGCGCCGGCGTCTGTCAAGCAGGTGACAGCGGCGAGGTCAAGCGGTGACGGGAGCCGCCCGGCCTGGCAGGTCAGGCGGGACTTCCGGAGGCGGACTGGCCGGGGCTCGTGGCCGGACTGGCGGGCGCCGTGCTGGTGGCTGCAGCGGGAGCCCCGGGTGCAGGGTCCGCCACGTCGGCATCGGGAAGACCCGGGCCCACGGCCTGCAGCGGTGCCGGCCGCGGCGGCACGGTCGTTGCGGGTGCGGCTCGCGTTGACGCGTCGTTGGCAGGTGCGGATCGCGTGGGCGCGGACTGCGTGGGCGCCGGGTGGCTGGGCGCTGACGGCGACGGTGCGGGAGCGGCCTTCATGGGCGCGGCCTGTGCTGGTGCGGCCTGTGCTGGTGCCGGTGGCGTGGGCGCTGGTGGTGTGGGCGCGGGCGTGCCCTGTGTGGGCGCTGGTTGGGTCGGCGCCGGTCGGAACGGTTGGCCGTATGGTCCGGTGCCACGCATCATCCCCGGGCCGACCCGTCCATCGTGCGGACGTGGCGGCTGTGGCGGCGGCTGAGCCGGCGTGCTGCCGCCGTAGGCCATCGTCGGCCCCTGGCCCGCGCGAGCGCCCTCGTTCGCCTGCGCGGCATTGGTTTGCGCGACATTCGCCTGCGCGACGGCTGGGATCTGGGCGGGTGCATGGTAGAGCCAGGGCCGCGTTGCGTCCCACCCAGCCGGCGCGGACGGGACCGAGGCCCGAGCACCCTTGCGGGAGCGTCGCACCGTGCGATACAGCACGGCACCCAAGAACACGGCATCGGATGTCTGGAGGGTGCGCACGGCTTCCTCGGTCTTGTCAGCTTCGCTGCCCTCCGGGACCACGAGGATGACGCCGTCCAGCTGCCCGGCCAACACGGCCGCATCGATGTGGCCCTCGATGGGAGGGCTGTCGAAGATGACCAGGTCGGCAGCGTCAAGGAGCCTGCGCATCAGCGCGTTGACCTGCCGCTGACCAAGCGGTTCGGCATTCGAGTCCGGAGGAGGCCCGGGGGGCATCAGCCCGAGCCGTGGGTGCGCGGTCGGGACGGTCGCCCAGCCGAGCGGCATCGCGTCGTTGCTCAGGAGCGTCGTGAGGCCGCGGTCGTTGCGGACCTCGAACAACGACTGCATGTGCGGCGATCGATAGTCGGCTTCGACCAGGATCACGTTCCGTCCGGCTTCTGCGTAGGCGAGCGCGATGTTGGCCGCGACCACGCTCTTGGGGGTCGATGGCTGCGTGCTCGTGACCACCAGGCTGCGGGCTTCACTACCCGAGAACCCGATGCGCGCGATGAGTGCTCGGTAAGCCTCGGCGGCATCACTCCTCGGGTAGTGGAGCATCACCAGGCGCTCGGGACTCCGCTGTTTGGCATCCCGGCGGCGTTCTAGCGCCGTCCCGATCGCCGGCAGACCGCTCGCGAGCTCGAGGTCTCGTTCGTCGCGGATCTTGTTGAGGTTGCGGAGGTACTCGATGACGAAGGCCAGGCCGATGGCCGCCATGGCCGCGACGACGGTGGCCAGCAACGTCCAGTACAGCGGTCCCGCGGCGACCGACTCCGAAGGAAGCCGGGGCTGCACCACCCAGCTCGGGAGGTTCCGGACATAGGCGCGCGTGAACGGCCGCAGGTTCTCGATGGCGAGGTTCAGGTCCGCGATGTCCCCGATGAGGTTCGAGATGTCAGCTCGATCCTGTGCCGTCTTGTTGGGCCTGCCCTGGAGGTTCCGCAGCTGCCGCCGCAGGAGGTCACGGTCCCGCTCGAGAGCGGTGACCTGCTGGGTCGCATTCCGGACGTCAGCCGTATAGAGCTCGTTGTTCTTGCGTGAGATCAGCTCCTCGCCGAAGGCGCGAGCGACGGCCCGCGCCTTGAGGGGATCGGTCGAGCGCACACCGATCTCGATGAGCCCCACATCGGCGCCGCTGTCCACGTCCACCGAGACCCGCCGCAGCAGATCGTCGGCGGAGTCATCCAGACCGAGCTCGTTGATGACGGCGCGGGCGAAGCCAGGGGCTTCCATCTCGGAGGCGTAGCCGACGGCCGCGAGCACGGCGTCATTACGATCCTGGCTAGACGCGAGACGCCCGGGATCCACGCGCACCAGCCCGGTGGCCTCGACGACGACCGGGCGGCTGCTGGAGTAGGCAAAGGCGACCAGGCCACCAGCGATGGCAAAGATCACGACGAGTGGAAGCCAGCGAGCGGCGATGCCGATCTGCCGACCGATGTCCTGCAATGATTCTCCTCGGGCGTGGTCCGGAGTCCTGCCAGGCTGACCCGCGCTCGGTACGGTGCGCCCGACGACTGCTGGTGCCGAGTCGGCAAGGAAGCAGACAGCCGTAGGGGCCGAAGGATAGCCGACAAAAGTACTAGCCGCGCCAGAGCCGACGAGTCCACGGTGACCACGGGCAACGCGGCGGTCGTTCTCGGACGGCCATGACCCATCTGGTGTGCACCAGACCGCCCTCGACCGGTCATCGGTGGGACCTTCGGTCCGTCCCCCTCGTGCGATGGCTCCTAGTGAAGTCGCGACCAAGCGCCGACTAAGGTCGCCTCCTCACCTTCCTGGTGAGCCGACAAAGGCACACCCGTCGTGAGGCGGGGCCGCAAAGCCGAGGACCTGGCGTGAGGCCAGGTGGCCGGGCTACCGAAGAAGCCTGCCACCGCCCCAGCGGTGGAGCATGGCCAGCGCCGCCGGGCGTGCTGGGCCCATGCGCCTGCCACCGAACCTCCCGCCCTTTCCCAAGGAGCAGGAGCGTATGTCCTCTCAACAAGATCACCCGACACGACCAGGACAGGGGCACGTCCACGAACACCTTCCCAGCTCTCGCCCATTCGAGCTGGATGCATCTGAGACGGCCGCTCCCGAGTCGACGACGCCGGAGCCTGCGCCTGCCCTCGGCCCGCAGTGGCCGGCCACTGCCCGGTTCGGTCGCAACGTCCGAACACTGGTCGGTCTGGCCCTGACGCTCGCGCTGGTGTCCGCCCTCGCCATCCCATCTGTCTTCTCCAACGACCCGCGCGCCCTGCTAGCCGCAGACTCGTTCGACCGCTCCAACGACGGGGACTGGGGCACGCCGGACAAGGGCAAGCCCTGGATGTACCCGACGGGACGCGGGAGCTTCTCGCTCATCGGCGGCAAGGGCGTCATGGCCGTCTCAGGCCGTGGTCGAGTGCAGCAGTCAACGCTCAACACGAAGGCCCGCGACGTGACGGTGCAGTTCGATGTCGCTCTTGATCAGTTGACCGGCGGCTCCGGCGTCACCGTCGTCGCGCTCCTGCGCAAGTCCGAGGCCGGCTCCTACCACGCCCGCGTACGCATCGGTCGCGAGGGTCGGATCTGGCTGTCAGCGCACCGCGTCGGTCCCAACGACGCCGTGCACCGCCTGGGGACCCCTGTCATGGTGCAGGGATCCCGCTACCGGGAAGGCAAGGAGTTGCGAGTCCGCGCACAGGTCATCAAGCGGGACCCGAGCCAGGTACGTCTCATGGTCTGGCCCGCCGGTGGCACACCCCCGACTCGCTGGCAGCTGGTGCGCAACGACCACGGCGGCGACATCGGGGCGAGCGGGCGCGTGGGCGTGCGAGCCCAGATCACCCGCGGAGCCTTCAGGCCCACGGCCGTGCTCCGTATCGATGACCTCCGAGTGAACCTGGCGCAGGACGCTGCGAGGCTGCCTGCCACTCCCCCCACCGTCGCCAAGAAGCCTGGCACGGAGCGCGACCCCGCCCCGGTGCAGGACAAGACGAAGCCCGAGATCCTGAGGCTGACCACGAGTGAGATCACCGAGACCACGGCTGTCGTTCGCTGGGACCTCGGGGAGCCGGCGACCGGCTTCGTGAAGTTCGGCCTGACGAAGAGCTATCCGTGGGAGACCGAACACGAGAACCGATACCTCACGTCCCACGTCAGGAAGCTCGCAGGGTTGCAGCCCGGGACCAAGTACCACTACGCCATCGTGAGCACCGACGAGGCCGGCAACCGCAAGGTCTCGCGTGACGTGACCTTCACCACGAAGGGCAGCGCCTCGGTGCCAGAACCGCTCCAGAACGAGCCGCCGGTCGAAGACACGACGAAGCCGACGTTCATGAGCATCGAAGTCACGGATGTGACCGCGACGTCGGCGCGAGTGACGTGGACGCTCGATGAGCCGGCCACGGGTCAGCTCGAGTACGGCTCCTCGACGTCGTTCGGCTCGCGGACGACCAAGGAAACGAGCTTCGACTACTCCACCCATGTCCAGTCGCTGCGTGACCTGGCACCGGGTACCACCTACCACTTCCGGGCCATCTCCGAGGACGCGGCCGGCAATATGGCCATCTCGGCCGACCGCACGGTCACGACCCTGGCGGCGCCTGCACCCAAGGCCACGCCGACGCCGACGCCTGCACCCAAGGCCACGCCGACGCCGACGCCTGCACCCAAGGCCACGCCGACGCCGACGCCTGCACCCAAGGCCACGCCGACGCCGACGCCTGCACCCAAGGCCACGCCGACGCCGACGCCTGCACCCAAGGCCACGCCGACGCCGACGCCTGCACCGGCGAACCTCATCCGCGTGCCATCCTCCATCGACGCCACCGGCGCGTCGGACGTCTCGTCCAAGCTGCAGGCCGTCATCAACGACGCACCCGACGGGGCGACCATCTCGTTCCAGGCCGGCGGCCGCTACAAGCTGGGCCAGGCCCTGCGCATCAGCGGCCGGCGCGGCCTCACGCTCGAGGGCAACGGGGCCCGGCTCGACCTGCCGGGCACGTTCGATGGCTGGAACACCGTCGGCATCCAGGTGCGCAGCGGCAGCGTGGGCACGACCATCCGGGGCCTCACCATGGTGGGCAACAACACCACCGCCGGCACGAGCGACGCCTGCTGCAGCCGCGAGGCCCAGCATGCCATCGCGATCCTCAGCGCGAACGACACGCTCATCGAGGACGTGGACATCCGCCGCACCTGGGGTGACTGCGTCTACGTCAACGCCGCCACCGTCCCCGGCGGGGCCTGGTCCGACGGGGTCACCTTCCGTGACTCCACCTGCACGCTCAGCGGCCGCCACGGCGTGGGCATCATCCGCGCCAAGGACGTGCGCATCGTCAACAACCGCTTCGACCAGATCGGCTTCATGGTCGTCGACATCGAGCCCGGGGCGGCGGACGCGGGGGCCGACGGCGTCGATCTTCCGCGGCAACGACATCGGCACCTACGGCCTCACCGACTACGACAACAGCTGGCTCCTCGCGGCCTGCGGCAAGGCCGGCGCGGACGTGCGCAACGTGACCGTCAGGGACAACACCGTCGAGGGCAACCGCATCGGCTGGTCGGGCAACATCACCCGGCCCTGGCGTGCCCTCAGCCTGTGGGTCTGCGGCGACAACGCCCCGCGCGCCAACTTCGTCGTCGCCGACAACGTGGCCCAGAACGCGGTCTCCGGCCCGGCCATGGTCTTCACCGGCGTGAAGGGCCTCACCGTCACCGGCAACGAGCAGCCGCTCTCCTCGGGCAAGCTCGCTTCGATCTCGGGCTCGACCGACGTGACCTACGACGGCTGAACCAGGCAATGAGGCCCCGCTCCACCCGAACCTTACGGCGTGGAGCGGGGCCTGACCATGAGTGAGTCCACGGAGCGGCTGCGGCGAGCGCGACCGGCCGTGTGGCAACTACCGGTTCACGACCTGCTCCCGTGGCCCCCGGGTCGTATCCGACGGAGGCTGCGTGAGTAGACGCGCCGCACGGTGTTGACGCCAAACGCGGTGATCGCATGTGCCTCCTCCAAGCCCAAGCGGCGGGCGAGACGGTAGTACAGCGTCAACCCAGCGACCCCGGCCGCGACCAGTACGACCACGCGAACGACGAGCTCGTCTCCGGCGAGACCTGCCCAGATCGGAAGACCGAAGACAACGACGCTCGGCAGGATCGCTAGCGATGAGCGAACGACCCGGCGCCAGACGACCATCAAGGAGAGCTCGGGCTCGAGCTTGCTCAGGCGTCGCCCCTGTGCGACGAACAGGACGATGGAGGTGATCGTGGTCGCGGCCGCGATGCCGACCAGCCCGAAGAGGTACCCGAGAACGACGTCCAAGGTCAGGTTGATGACGGTCGTCATGATCCTCCGGCGAGAAGGACCATGCCCTGCCGCCGAGCGTTCAGCGCCGAGATGATGGCCGGGTACGCTGTCCATGTCACGACAAGGGGCGCGGACACTGCCACCACTTGCGCCGTCAGCAGCAGGTCGTCGTCGCTGAACGCGCCTCGGTCGTAGAGGATCGCTGTGGCAAGCGGGGCCACAGCGATCGTCAGCCCGGCCAAAGGCACGAAGAACACGACGCCGTAGCGGAGGACGCGTTCTGTGGTCGCTCCAAGGTCGCCCTCCGAGTGCTCACGGGACGCTTGGACAAGCGTCGGATAGATCGCAGTGCGATAGGCCGGGCGGATGGCTCCGAAGGGCAGCCGCACGATGGAGTTGCCATAGCGCAGGGCGCTCACACCACCGGGGATGATCCAGGATGAGATGGCCTGGTCGGCGATCTGGTTCACCTGGAGGATGGCGCTGCTGAGAGACAAGGGAGCAGCGTGGCGAGCGAGGCCACCGAGCCCGAGACCGTGCGACACCAGATGCGGCAGAGGAAAGACACGGTGGACGACCGTGGCTGACCCGAGCACGACGAGGCTGACGATCGCTCCGGCGAGGGTGCCGACCGCTAGCCCCTCGAGCGAGAGCGTGTCCCAGTAGGCGACCATGATCGCAAGCGTGATCAGTGGGTTGGCGATCGTCGAGATGGTCATCGGCACGAACAACCGTTCCGCCTGACAGACAGCGTAGAGGACGGATGACACGGTGGAGATCAGTGCCATCGGGGCGAGCAGGCGCAGATACTCGACGGCCTGTGCGGCGGTGTCGTTCTTGGCAAGCCCCGGAGCCATGACCGCGATGAGCGGTTCGGCCAACGCCCATAGCACAACAGCTCCGAGCAAACCGCCGAGAGCCAGCCACACGCCGACGGTGCCGGCTAACCTGCGGGCACCCTGGTTACCGTGCACGTCCTTGGCTTCGATATAGGCGGGCACGATCGCCGTGGTGACACCCACGGTCAAGATGGCCACCATCGCCGCGGGCAGCGCCATGGCGATGAGCAGCGCGTCGAGCCCGCTCGTGATCCCCACCTCGGCTGCCAGGAACATCTGCCGAGCGAACCCGATCAACTGCACCACGAGCATCCCGCTCGTCAGGATGATCGCGGCACGGCCGGCTGCAGCGAGCGGAGCCGCACGGCCCCGGGGGGCTTCCACCGCTACGCAGGCGAGAAGTCGGCCGCGAGTGGGCGCGCGATGCGGCGCCGCACCCCGCAGATCATCCGGACCGATCCCTCACGGGCTGGACGGCCCAGGCCGCCAGCCGCCGCACCCGTGTGGGCAAGCGAGTCCATCAGTGGGGTTCGCGGCGCGAGGAAGCACGCCTCAGTGGCGCTAGCTCGACGGACGATGGCGCAGGACTGCGGGGCCAGAGACGATCGAACCCGTCACGTTCGCCGGGTTCTGGCAGCCAACGCGCCACGGTGGCGGCGGCGATCGAGATCAAGATCGGTCCAGCAAGCCTGAAGTTCGTCAGCGGCGACATGGACATGCTGGCCACCATGAAGGCGACAAGCATCGAGTAGCCGACGACACGTGCGGGCAGCGATCGGTCCTTGAGCGCGAACGTAGCCGCCAGGATGAACAAACCCCAGATCACGATGCCAGCGAGACCCAGCTCCGCGAGTACCTGTACGTACCAGTTGTGGGCAGTGATCCCGCCGGAAGCGTCCTGGAAGCGACCCAGGCCGATCCCGAAGACAGGAGACGAGACGAACGACTCGAACCCGGACGCCCAGGCGTCGATCCGTCCGCCCGCTGTCACTACGTTGCCGGCAACACCGGGGTCGACGTCCTCGAACCTCCACGCCGAGAAGACCGGATAGGCCAGCAGTGCCCCGAACGCCAGTCCAGCAGCCGCCAGGAACCCGGCCCGGCGGCTATGGACGAAGGCGATCGCCATCAGTCCGGCCAGCAGCGTAGCCAAGCCGCCACGCGACTGAGTGAAGAGCAGCACGAGGAACAGGAACGCTGCCGCGACAAGGAGAGCCGTCCTGGCACGCCTCGACGCCACCACGGACAGCAGAGCTACCGCGAGCACGGTCATCGACGCGAGGTAGGCACCGTAGTAGTTGGGGTTCGAGAACACACTTGTGATTCGGCCGGACTCACCCGGTGGCTCCATCAGGTCGGAGAAGGACGCATCCATGCCTGTCAACTGCGCAAGGCCCAAGAACCCGGCTATGACGGCCGAGGCCAGGAGTGCCCCCAAGACCGGGTATGGGGTCCGGCCGCGCAGGATCACAGAGGCGAGACCGAACGCGAGCACACACTCGGTGACGCGAGCGAACAGTGACGCGAGCTCGGTGGTCCGCAGTCCGGGCGCACCATCCAGTCGTCCAGCGACCAGATGCACACCCGCGTAGAACAGGAATGCTCCAAGTAGCACAACCGCGGCTGATGGCAGCCTTGGCTGCGAGCGCTGAAGCGGAAGACGCAGCACCAGCCCAAGGAACATCGCACCCGCCATCGCGACGTAGAGGCCGGGAGCCGGGATGACCAGCGTACGTGCGAGCGGTGCCGCCAACGCGAGAGCGATCAAGCCGGCCAACGGTGAGATGACAGAGACAGAGATGGCGACGCCAGACGCCAAGAGCATGAGCAGCGTCGAACCGCTGGTGACTGCGGCCACGATGAAGGCACCTGCCGAAACGCCGACGACCGTGGCTCGAGCTTCGTTCCTTCCGACACGATCGCGGAGTCGACCGGCCCGACGTCGGGTCGACCGATATGCCAGGGGTGCTCGCACAGACGCCGCGTTCGCGGCGTGTTGGCTGATCAGTGGCTCCTCGCGCAGTCCCATCCTCGTTGCCTGGTTCAGCCGTCGTAGGTCACGTCGGTCGAGCCCGAGATCGAAGCGAGCCTGCCCGAGGTGAGCGGCTGCTCGGTTGCCGGTGACGGTGAGGCCCTTCACGCCGGTGAAGACCATGGCCGGGCCGGAGACCGCGTTCTGGGCCACGTTGTCGGTGACGACGAAGTTGGCGCGCGGGGCGTTGTCGCCGCAGACCCACAGGCTGAGGGCACGCCAGGGCCGGGTGACGTTGCCCGACCAGCCGATGCGGTTGCCCTCGACGGTGTTGTCCCTGACGGTCACGTTGCGCACGTCCGCGCCGTCCTTGCCGCAGGCCGCGAGGAGCCAGCTGTTGTCGTAGTCGGTGAGGCCGTAGGTGCCCACGTCGTTGCCGCGGAAGACGACGCCGTCGGCCCCCGCGTCCGCCGCCCCGGGCTCGATGTCGACGACCATGAAGCCGATCTGGTCGAAGCGGTTGTTGACGATGCGCACGTCCTTGGCGCGGATGATGCCCACGCCGTGGCGGCCGCTGAGCGAGCAGGTGGAGTCACGGAAGGTGACCCCGTCGGACCAGGCCCCGCCGGGGACGGTGGCGGCGTTGACGTAGACGCAGTCACCCCAGGTGCGGCGGATGTCCACGTCCTCGATGAGCGTGTCGTTCGCGCTGAGGACCGCGATGGCGTGCTGGGCCTCGCGGCTGCAGCAGGCATCGCTCGTGCCGGCGGTGGTGTTGTTGCCCACCATGGTGAGGCCCCGGATGGTCGTGCCCACGCTGCCGCTGCGCACCTGGATGCCGATGGACGCTGTAGCCGGCGTCGAACGTGCGGGGCAGGTCGAGCCGGGCCCCGTTGCCCTCGAGCGTGAGGTTGCGCCGGCCGCTGATGCGCAGCGGCCTGTGCCCAGCTTGTAGCGGCCGCCGGCCTGGAACGAGATGGTCGCCCCGTCGGGTGCGTCGTCGATGAGCGCCTGCAGCTTGGACGAGACGTCCGATCGCGCCGGTCGCGTCGATGGAGGATGGCACCCGGATGACCGGCCCGGAAGCGCGCGCGGATGCCCGCGGCCGCTCTGAGCCGGGAGTCGGTGGCGCGCTCTCAGGACCAGCCGATCGCGCGGCCGGCGCATCGAGCGGCGGTTCTCGGTCCCCTGACGTCGTGACGCAGCCCACGATGAACACGGCTGCCCCCAGCGCAACCGCGAGGGTGCGCCACGCGACGTGAATCGAGTTGGGAACAATCATGCGACGAACGTCTCCTTGGCAGCGATCCGAGCTGCACGGTGCGACGCGCAGTCTAGCCGACAAGCGCGCCAGGACCTCTCGAGCGAGGCTCCGGGAACGTAGCCTGTGGCGCGCGACGGCACCACCCTCGCAAGGGCGCCAGCTGCCGCCCCGGGCACGGCAGGTTGGCCGTGGCCTTCGGTCGGCTACACTGCCGCGCGTGACCGATCAGCAGGCTAGCGATAGCGAAGACATGGGAGAACGCGGCCCTCGGAGCGATCACGAGGGTGGCAGGCGATCGCCGGGCAGCTCCCGCCCGCCAGCGATCGTGCTCGGCCTATCGGCCACCGGCTTCGGCGTGGTTCGGAGTCTCGCGCGACTCGGCGCAGAGGTCCACGGCGTCTATCACGACCCGGCCGCGGAGACCGCTCGTCACTCCTGTCGACTCCGCAGCCGGTACCGCGTGTCCGATCTTGGCTCCGATGACGAGTTGCTACGGATCCTTCGGAGCATCCGCCTCAAGGCGGGCCGACCAGACCAGATGGTCCTCATCCCCACGAGCGACCGCTACGCCCGCTTTCTGTCCGAGTGTCGCGAAGCGCTTGAGGCCGACTTCATCTTCAGGGTTCCACCTCCGGCCATCCAGACGACATTCCTGGACAAGCGCGCCACGGCTGAGCTGTGTCGGCGCCACGGCATCCGGATACCGCGAACCTGCGCTCCGGTCACCCTGGACGATGTGCTCGCAGCGGCATCGACCTTTCGCTACCCCGTCATCATCAAGCCCGCGGGTGGAGTAGCGACCGGATTCCCGGGCAAGAACGTCGTCGTCCAGGACGCGGACGGATTGCTTGGGTTCTACCGAGCGCAACCCGAGCTCACCGACCGGACGGTCTTCCAGGAGTTCATCGAGAGCGGCGACGGTCACATCCTGTATGTCAGCACCTACTCGGGCGCGGACGGCGTCGTGATGGCGCGCTGCTCGTTCCGCAAGCTGCGTCAGTGGCTTCCTGATCGCGGAGTCACCTCCTATGGCGTCAGCGAGACGATGGAGGACCTCCTGGAGCAGACCACCTCCTTCCTCCAGTCCATCGGGTATGTCGGGTTCACTGGCGTGGAGTTCGCCGAAGATGCCAAGACTGGTGAGACCTTCTTCCTCGAGCTCAATGCCCGCGCCGTGCTGCCCAACCGCCTCCTCGCGGACGCTGGGGTGGACCTGACCGCCGTTGCCTACCTCGAGATGTGCGGGCTCGGGCAGCCGCAGGCGATGATCCAGCGCGACGAGGTCTACTGGATCGACTTCCAGCACGATATCCCCAGCGGCGCGGTGAGATGGTCCCGCGGCGAGCTCAGCTTGCGGGGCTGGCTCAGGGATGCCTGGCGTGCCACGTCGTTCGCGACCTGGGACCGGCATGACCCCCGTCCGTTCCTGGCCTCGCTTCGGAGGATGGGCTCGATCGCACTGGGCCTCAGCAGCGGGAAGCAGGCCAAGTCGATCCGGTCGCTACCGAAGCTGCTCGATCGTTAGGCGGTCCGGCGCCGGGGCGAGCACCGCGACGGTGCCGGTAGGGCTCAAACGCTCGACTTCGAGTCGCTGAGTCTGCGCGCCGTATCCCCCATCGTCGCCACTCGAAGCGTGCCCGCATCGCGTTGTCGTGCCACGTCCTGCAGGATGTCCGCCAGCACAGCGAGATGGAACCCGGGATCATCCGCGAGGTTCCATGGATGGGTCCACAGGTGGAACAGCGAACCGGTGCGGCCAGCCTGGTCCAAGCCGGCACGCACTCGACGGACCCGCGCTGCGTGGGTGCTGTACCTCCTCAAGCCGGTCCGCGTCATCAGCAGCATCGACGCAGGGACGTCCCAAAGGCCTGGCAAGACCTCCCTCGGCCGCCCCACGAGCGGCCGGGTGCCGAGCACCTGGGTCGCCAATCTGACTGGGCGCTGCAGGGCGGCCGGCAGAGCACGAACACGTGCCTCTTCGGGCCCGATCCCGCGGAATGCGTGGAAGCCCCGTGCCTGGAGCAGCTCGTGGTAGCCCTCGGAGTTGCCGGGGAACACGAAGCTCCGCAGCTCGATACCACGGGACCTGGCAGCTTCAAGGCATGCGTCCAGATCGGACGCGGCAGCCTCTCGGGTCATCGCGGGGTCGCCGAAACGAGGGTGCGAGAACGAGTGACTACCGATCTCCTGCGGCACCCTTGCCGCCTGGATCATGTCCAGGATATCGGCGCCGTACCAGAGGTGGTCGCGGCGTCGATCCGTGCAAGGGTCGAGCGCGAACCAGTCCTTGGTCCACCCACTCTGGCTCGGATGGACGATGTCGGGATGAGCCATGCCGAGCGGGTCGCGTTCGCACGACTCCAGGAAGAGATGACCGACGACCGCCCACGTCGCCGCGATCTCGTACGTGTCGAGCAACGTGATGATCGCGCCAATGGCATCGCGGACGCGAGGGTAGTCTGCCTCGAACCGCGACGGGGACATGCGGCGGAAGCTACCCCAGATCAGCTCCGTGTCGAGGGACAGCACGAAGGTCGCCGGCGCCCGTGACCCGGTTGACGCCACGTCCGCTGGCTTCTTCCGCTGCTCAAGGTCGGACGCGGCTGTCATCCCGGGAGCGTCAATCGTCATGCTCGACATCGCCTGAACTCCCTCAGCGTCTGACAGTTCTCGTTCCCTCGCTCACCGCTCACATCGAACCGTGCCACGTGACCGCATCGGGAGTCACAGAGTTCGCTTGGCGAGTAGCAGTTCTCGATAGAGCGCAGCGTACTCGCGGACGAAACGCTCGTTCCCGTGGTGCTGCTCGACGAATTCGCGGGCTGCTGCCCCGAACCTGCGCCGCAGCTCCGCATCGCCGATCAGCTGGCGCATCGCCGCGGCCAGGTGCTGAAGGTCGTCGATTGGGACGAGCAAGCCATTCTTGCCGTCAAGCACCACCTCCACCGAGCCCCCTGCGGCCGTGGCCACGATCGGGAGGCCGGAGGCGGACGCTTCGAGCAGCACATTCGGGAGACCCTCACTGTTCGATGCCTGCACGAACATGTCGAACGCATCGTAGAGCGGCGGCAGGTCACTTCTCGATCCAGTCAACACCACGCGGCTGCCGATCCCGAGCCTGTCGATCTGCTGCTCGATCAGCGGCCGCAGATCGCCGTCTCCCACGAGCACGAGCCGCAGATTCGGGTGTTCTGGAAGCAACGAGGCGAACGCATCGATGAGCAGATCCTGCCGTTTCATGCGTGCGGAAGTTGCCCACGCATCCGACCACGAAGTCGCCGTCAACGGCGCCCAGGGCTGCTCGCTGCGCTCGCCGCTCGAGCGCGCTGAAGGCGCCGGGGAGATCCACCCCGGCCCGAATCACCCGCACCCGGCTTGGCGGCATCCGCTGTTCGCGGATCACGTCGGATGCGACCACGTCAGAGTTGGCGACGACCATATCCGTGAGGCGGTTCACCGTGGCGTAGAGTGGCCCGGTCATGGGGCCCACCTTGACCCTTGGGAAGCGGTCGCGGCGCGCTGCTGCCACGACCTCGACACCGGTAAGCGGGCGAGACAGCGCCGCGAGGAAATCGGTGGGGTGAAGCCAAGCATCTACGATGTCGTAGTCTCGCCGTCGGGCGGTCGTGATCCAGCCGATCTGCTTGGCGAGGCGCTGGCGGTAGAGCGAGCGCCGGCCGGCGCCCGGTGATGGCCGCTCTCCGACCATCCGGATCGTGGCCCCAGCATCACGGGCGGCGTCATCGAGCGGACCCGCGCCCGCGCGACACACGAAATCGACCTGGAACCCGTCACCGGTCAACCCCCGCGCCAGCCTGATCATCTGTCGCTCGGCCCCACCGCTCCTCAGCCGGCCGAGCAGGAAGGCGAGTCGGATGGGCGCGGCCTCGACCTGTGGCCGTGCTGAGCGTTCAGTCACCGGCTGAACCAGCGGCGCGGAACCGAGCGATGGCACCGACCCTAGGCACCGTCTGCCAGCTCTCGCTGATACCAGTCCACTGTCCGCTTGATGCCGGATCCGAAAGGAACGGACACGTCGTAGCCCAGGCTCGATGACGCCGCTCCGATATCGGCGAGCGAGTGCTGGATATCGCCCGTTCGTGGCGGGCCAAAGCGGGGCTGGACGACGCGGCCAGCCGCTGTGCAGATGGCCTCCAGCAGGTCGAGCAGCGAGGTGCGGTCCCCGCACGCCACGTTCATGGTCTGGCCAGATACACCCGCCACGGTCGCGGCCAGCAGGTTGGCAGCGACGACGTTGTCGACGTACGTGAAGTCCCTGGTGACGCTGCCGTCACCATTGATCGTCGGTTGGCGGCCAGCAAGCACAGCCGTGATGAAGAGCGGGATGACGGCCGCGTAGTGCGGACTTGGGGTCCTGGCCAGGGCCGAAGACATTGAAGTAGCGAAGCGCCACGGTCTCGACGCCTGCATGCTGGCCGATCGTGTGGAGGTAATACTCGGCCGCGAGCTTGCTGACTCCGTACGGTGACTCTGGCGACGGCGTCATCGACTCGATGCACGGCAGCTCCGCCGGCACGCCATAGACGGAAGATGATCCCGCGAACACCACGCGGTCGACGCCTTCACGAGCAGCGGCAAGGACCACCTCGATGGTGCCCGTGACGTTCACCTCATTGGTCTGCACCGGAGACGCAAAGGAGCGTTCGACAGAAGCCAGCGCGGCCTCGTGGAAGATCACGTCACAACCCCGCGCCGCCTCGCTCAAGGTCCGAGCATCCAGGATCGAGCCCTCGATGATGCGCACCTGGCCCTCGTGCGGTGTCGAGGCGTGCCCGGTACCCCGTCGAGAAATCGTCGAGCACGACCACTTCATCGCCTCGCTCGAGCAACGCCTTCACGAGGTGATGCCCGATGAAGCCGGCCCCGCCGGTAACCAGTGCTTTCACGTGCTCAAGCCTCCTGCCTGTCTCGGGGTCCGGCGCATGCTCCCGCCCAGCCGAGCCAACCGACCCGGTCTGGGCGACGCGGTGCGCGCAAGTGTAGCCCGAACGGTGGCTGCATCATCCACGTTGGGGGCATGCGTCCGCATCCGGGTCACCCACCGTCGTCCGTGCACGAGCATCAACCGGCGCGGCTCGATCGCGCGACTACTAGTCGCCCAAGACATGAGCGTCGCGGAGGTACATGGCCTCGACTTGCTCGGCCACGGCCGCCACCGAATAGCGTTGACGCACAAGGTCGCTCGCCGCTCGGCCCAGATCGGCCCGCAAGGCCGGATCGAGCAGCCGCTTGAGGCAGCGCTCAAGGGCATCCGCGTCTCCCACCGGGAAGCTGAGACCGGTCACCCCATCGGTGACGAGCACGTCGTTGCCCGCGCCCTTGGTGACCACCGGAGGCAAGCCCACGGCCATCGCTTCAAGGAGAGAGACGGAGAGCCCCTCGACCTGACCTCCGGCGACGCCCGATGCGTTGACGTAGATGTCAGCCGCCTGGAGGTACCTGACAGGTCGGCGCGTGACGCCCACCAGGCGCACACCGGGGACCTCGGCAGCGATCGGCCGCAGGTCCTCAGCGTAAGAGCCATCCCCGATGATCAGGAGCTGCCCCCGGGATGGCTCATCGAGTCGAGCCCACGCCTCGATGAGGAGATCGACCCGCTTCCAGGCGATGAGTCGCCCGACGTACACCGTCACCAGCTCGTCCTCGGGCAGGCCCAGGGCGGCTCGGATCTCGGCTCGCTCCGGCCCGCTCGACGGACGAAAGACCTCGGTATCCACGCCGTTCGGGATCTCGAAGATGCGTGCGGGTGGGACGCCAACACCCCGCAGCGCCGCCGAGTTCTCAGGATTGATCGACGTGAACCCCTCGACCACGTGGGCCATGAGCCGCGTGCGCAAGCGGCCGAGACGCGTCCTGGTCCTGCCCTCGATCTGCGTCTGCCCATGGATCGTCGCGAAGAGCCTCCGCCGCAGCACCGTCCCGGCGACGAGCCCTACGAGCAAGGGTGTATCGATGTTCTGCACATGGAGGATCTGCCGATCCCGCAAGCGCCGAACCAGCAGCACCAGGGCCTGGACAGCGAAGGTCAGGGCATTGAGCTTGCCGACCCCGGGACGGCCAAGGCGATAGACGGGGATGCCGTCGACGTGCTCGAACGGAGCGAGATCCCGCGAGTAGCGGCGCGTCACGACCGCGACGTCATGCCCGCGCTGCCTCAGCGCGGCCACCAGCGCCTGCGTCGCCACCTCGGCGCCTCCGATCACCGGGTCGAAGCTGGAGATGATGTAGCAGACGCGCAGTCTGGTGGCAGGGCTGCCATCGGTCGGCGCTGGCTGTCGCTCGTCGGGTCCGCTACCACCATCCCGGGTCGTAGGCATCAGCAAGCCGGCCGGATGCGCCGGGGTGGAGTCGGCGACGTTCGGCCGCCAGCGGCGCGCGCACGTCGCTCGTTGCGACTGGCTGATCGTGGCCACGGATGCGGCATGGAACCTCCCAGGGATGGCGTTTCGTCGGGCAAGGCTCGCGACCAGGCATCGCGATAGCCGGTTGTGTCGGTGGTGGAGATTCTACTTGCGCGCCACGCAGGCGGTTCGTGAGCCACTCTGGCGAGCGGAGCATGGGACGAAGCGGTCATGCACACCTCGGCCGCCTGCGGTCACAATCAGGCGGTCGTCGAAGCGAAGGTCGGCCCTCGCCGGCTGACCAAGGAGCCATCGGTCCCGTCTATGCCTGAACCAGCCAAGAGCGTCGTCTACGTCATCACCACGACCGGCTTCGGTGGAGCCGAGCGGCAGGTGCTGCAGCTGGCCGCGACGATGCGCTCGCGAGGCTGGAGCGTGGGGGTGGTCTCCATGCTGCCGATGCATGAGCAGTTCCTGGCCCTCGAAGGCTCGGGCGTACGACTGGCGTCGCTGGACATGTCCGCGGGCGTCGCCGACCCTCGCGGACTGGTCCGGCTTGCCCGGCTCCTGCGCGCCTGGCGGCCGTCGGTGGTTCACGGGCATATGGTCCATGGCATCCTTCTCACCCGGCTCGTGCGCCTTCTGACGCCGGTCCCCAGGGTCGTGTCGACGATGCACAGCACCGAACAGGGCGCGCAGTGGCGCTATTACGCGTTCCGCCTCACGGATCGCCTCGCGAACGTCACGACCACCGTCAGCGAGGTCGCGCTGGAGGAGACGGTGCGGCGTCATGCGGTGGGCTCGAAGGGTATCGAGCTGGTACCCAATGGCATCCAGACTCGCGACTATGCCGAGGACCCCGGGTTGCGCGCATCGACCCGCTCAGCGCTCGGGATCGACGGCAGCTTCACCTTCCTCACGGTAGGACGGCTGGCTCCCGTCAAGCGACAGACAGACCTGCTCACGGCCATGCGCATGGTCAGACAAGAGGTGCCATCCGTCCGGCTGCTGATCGCCGGCAAGGGGCCGCTCGAAGCTGCCCTCCGGCGACAGATCACGGAGGACGATCTCGAGCAGCATGTCTCGCTGCTCGGTCTGCGACGCGACGTACGAGCGCTGATGCAGGCCGCGGACGGCTTCGTCATGTCGTCTGCCTGGGAAGGCCTGCCCATGGTCCTGCTGGAGGCTGCGGCCAGCTCGCTGCCGGCGGTCGTGACCGACGTCGGCGGCAGCCGTGATGTCATCGCCGAAGGCGAGACGGGCTACCTTGCACCGGCCCTCGATCCTCCAGCCCTGGCGACCGAGATGCTGCGCCTGATCGCCATGGAGCCCGCCGACCGCAGGCACATGGGCCAACGCGCCCAGGAGCGAGCGTCCCGATCCTTCGACATCGAGCGCGTGGCTGACCGCTGGGAAGCGCTATATCGAGGCCGATGAGCAGATGAGTAGACGACCATGAGCCCAGCGAGCAGACCCACGTTCACGGTCTTCACCCCGACCTATCAGCGCGCGGCGACGTTGCCGCGCTTGAAGGCCAGCCTGGAAGCGCAGACGTTCCGCGACTTCGAATGGCTGATCGTGGATGACGGATCCAGCGATGGGACCGAGGATCTCGTCCGTGGCTGGATGGAGACCTCCACCCTGAGCATCAGCTACATCCGTCAGGACAACGCCGGCAAGCACGTCGCCATCAATCGTGGTGCGCGAGAGGCTACCGGCGAGCTGTTCCTGACGGTCGACTCGGACGACGAGTGCGTCCCTCATGCGCTCGAGCGCCTGCTGCATCACTGGAACTCCATCCCGGTCGCGATGCGAGGGCGCTTCTCAGGCGTCAGCGTGCTGGCGGTCCATGCGGATGGTCGGATGGTCGGCGAGCCGTTCCCCAGTGACGTGTACGACTCTGATGCCCTGACGAAGTACTTCGCCCGCGTCGGGCGCGGGGACAAGTGGGGGTTCCACCGCACGGACATCATGCGTCGGTTCCCGTTCCCGGAACCGCCCGGTGTGAAGCACGTCTCCATGTCAGTGGCGTGGCTGGCGATCGGGCGCCACTACCAGACGCGGTTCGTGAACGAGCCCCTGTTGATCGTGCACCAGGACGCTCGCGGCGAGCGGCTGCATCGCTTCAGCCAGCGGACCGTCCCGGGCCGCCTCATCTTCCACCGGACGGTGGTGACGGAGTACCTGGACTTCATGCGCTCATCGCCGAAGCTGGTGATCGAATCCGGGGTCAACTACTGCCGCTACTCGTTCCACCTCGGGATCCGGCCGTGGCGGCAGATCATGTCGGTCAGCCCGGTGACCAGCCGATTGCTGGTGCTGGCATCCCTCCTGCCGGGCGCGGCGGCGTACGCACGGGACATCCTCGCGGACGGACGCAGGTAGCGGGTCGCGGCGCCGGCCCCGCGGCAGGCATCGATGGTGCACCGTGTCACCGTCCTCCCGTCACGGTTCGAGGGAGGCGTGAGACACGGGAGACGATGTGTCTCACAATCGATGGCTGTCAGGACAAGCGCGGATCTGAGGTAAGGGATGTCGGAAGTCGAACGAATCGGAGTGGTCGGTCTCGGCTACGTAGGCCTCCCTGTGGCCATGGAGTTCGCCCGCCACTTCGAAGGGACCGTCGGGTTCGACATCGACGAGGCCCGGGTCAGCGAGCTGCGCACCGGCCATGACCGGACCGGGGAGGTCGAGGCAGCCCAGATCGAGGCCTCGTCCATCCGCTTCACCACGGACATCGCCGAGCTCTCGGGCATCACCTTCTTCGTGGTGGCTGTGCCGACGCCCGTCGACGCCAACAACCGTCCGGACCTCTCGGCTCTCGTCGCAGCGTCGGAGACCGTCGGGCGAGCCATCGAGCCGGGCGCGGTCGTCGTCTTCGAGTCGACGGTCTATCCCGGTGCCACGGAGGACATCTGCGGTCCTGCCATCGAGCGGACTTCGGGGCTGCGCAATGGCGTCGACTTCAGCCTCGGCTACTCGCCGGAGCGCATCAATCCCGGCGATCGGGAGCACACCCTGCCACGCATCACCAAGGTCGTGTCAGGGCAGGATCAGGCCACGCTCGAGCGGGTCGCCCAGACCTACGGACGCATCGTCCCGGCGGGCATCCATCGAGCCCCGAGCATCATGGTCGCGGAAGCTGCCAAGGTCATCGAGAACACGCAACGTGATCTCAACATCGCGCTCATGAACGAGCTGGCGCTCATCTGCGGGCGCCTGGGGATCCGCACCGTCGACGTGCTCGCTGCCGCTGGCACCAAGTGGAACTTCCTGCCCTTCACTCCAGGGCTCGTGGGTGGCCACTGTATCGGCGTCGACCCGTACTACCTCACGACCAAGGCGGAGCAGCTGGGCTACGAGCCGGAAGTCATCCTCGCCGGACGGCGCATCAACAACCGCATGGGCGAGCATGTCGCGACGACGCTGGTCAAGCTGCTCATCGGCGCGGGTGTCAACCTCAACGCTGCCCGCGTGGGCGTGCTCGGCCTGGCCTTCAAGGAGAACGTGCCCGACCTGCGCAACAGCCGTGTCCCGGACATCGTCGACACGCTCGCGGACTACGGCATCAGGCCGCTCGTGCACGACCCGATGGTGGATGCGCGTGAGGCAGCCGAGGAGTTCGGCATCGAGCTCCAGCCGATCGAAGAGCTGACGAACCTGGACGGCCTGGTGCTGGCGGTGCCGCATCGCAGCTACCTGGACGCCCCTGGGGAACGGCTCAGCGAGCGTATCAGGCCCGGCGGGGTGCTCATGGACGTGCGCTCGGCGATCGACCCAGGCAGCGTCCGGGCAGACATCACGAGCTGGAGCCTCTGACCCCCTCGAGGGTGCCATGAAGATCGTCGTCCTCGCCTCGTACGCAGGCTCGCTGCTGGCCTTCCGCGGTGAGCTGCTGCGCGCGCTCGCGGCGCAGGGACACGAGGTCGTGGCAGCCGCCCCCGGGCCGGGCGACACGGTCATCGAACGCCTGGCCGAGCTGGGGGTGCGCTATGTCTCGGCCCCGATGGCCAGAGCTGGCCTCGACCCCCTTGAGGACATGCGCACGCTTGGGGCCCTCTTCCGAATGCTCCGCGCCGAGAAGCCGGACGTCATCCTGGCCTACACCGCCAAACCCGTGATCTATGGGCTCATCGCGGCAAGGCTCGCCCGCGTACCTCTGCGCGCCGCCATCATCAGCGGACGCGGCTCGGCGCTCGCCGGGGGCAAGGGCTGGAAGCGCCGGCTCCTGGCTGGCCTGACCACGTTCCTCTACGCCGTCTCGCTCCGAGGCGCCGACGTCGTCTTCTTCCAGAACCGGGACGACGAGCGACTGTTTCGCACGAAGGGCATGGTCGGGCGCGGCCAGCGCTGCCTGACCGTAGCCGGCTCTGGTGTCGATCTCGAGCACTACGCCGTGACCCCGCTACCCGATCCGCCCACGACCTTCCTCATGATCGGCCGGCTGCTGCGGGAGAAGGGCGTGTTCGAGTACGTCGAGGCCGCCCGGACGGTGAAGACCGAACGGCCCTCGACCCGGTTCCTGCTCCTGGGCGACATCGACGCGAACCCCACCTCCCTGAGCTCGTCCGCCCTCGACACCCTGCGGGCCGAGGGCACGGTCGAGTATCTCGGGACGGTCAGGGACGTTCGCCCGGTCATCAGCGCCGCCCATGTGGTCGTCCTCCCCTCCTATCACGAGGGCATGCCCAGATCGGTCCTTGAGGGGCTCTCGATGGGCAGGGCCGTGATCACCACGGATGCGCCTGGCTGTCGGGAAACGGTCGAGCCTGAGCGCAATGGCCTGCTCGTGCCGGTCCGCGACGCGGTCGCCCTGGCAGCGGCCATGTCGCGACTCGCCGACCAGCCGGACCTCATCTCCCACATGGGTAGCGAGGGTCGCCGACTGGCCGAGCGACGGTTCGACGTCCACAGCGTCAACCGGTCCATCCTGGAAGCGCTGGAGCTCTAGCCTTCACGCGTGGCCGGTGCGGCCCGACCACGCTTTCGGGTGCGATCGCATGCCAAGTCGCGAAGGTTGGCTATCCTGTGCAAGCCGGATCCGAGCAACGGCGCGACTCCACCGGATGAAAGAGAGAGGCCTCCGCCCCCAGTGGCGGCTGAGCGTCCGGTGTCAACCAACCCAGAAGGGGGCAACATGCATTCTTCCCGACTCGTATCGACGGCTGTGGCAACGATCGGAGCGGTCGCGCTCCTGGCCACGGCAGCGGCGCCGGCGGCCCTCGGAGCCAGCCCCAAGACCGTGCTCGTGAGCAAGGCCACGAACGGCAAGGCCGGCAACAAGGCCAGTAGCGAGCCCACGCTTTCCAAGACGGGCCGCTACATCGCCTTCGCATCCCTGGCCTCGAACCTGGTGCCCAACGACACCAATCTCGTCGCCGACTGCTTCGTACGCGACCAGGTCAGCAAGAAGACCACGCGTGTGAGCGTCTCGACGTCCGGCACCGAGGGCAACAGCCTGTGCTGGGGTCCGGCCATCAACGACACCGGGCGCTTCGTGGCCTACGCCGCCAACGCCTCGAACCTCGTCTCGGGCGACAACAATGGCCGCCAGGACGTGTTCCTCCACGACCGCACGGAGGGCACCACGACCCGCGTATCCGTGGCCACGGGTGGCGCGCAGGGCAACGACGAGAGCGGAGACCCGGCGATCTCTGGCAGCGGCAGCATCATCGCCTTCGAGTCCCAGGCTTCCAATCTCGTGCCCGGTGACAACAACGGCACCTGGGACGTCTTCGTCCATGATCGGTCGAACGGGCAGACCAGGCGCGTCAGCGTCCGGTCCAACGGCCAGGAGGCCAACGGCGCCAGTCGGGATCCGGCCGTCTCGGCCAACGGACGCTTCGTCGTCTTCGATTCCGCGGCCTCGAACCTCGTCTCCAAGGACACCAACGGCAAGCGGGACGTGTTCATCCACGACCTTGCCACCGGCAAGACGAGACGAGTGAGCGTCTCATCGGCTGAACGCCAGGGCAACGGCTACAGCTCCAACGCCGACGTCAACGGCTGGGGCCGTTTCGTCACGTTCAACTCGAGTGCCACGAACCTGGTCAAGAACGACACCAGCACACGCGGCGACGTCTTCGTTCGGGATCTCCAGCGGGGCACGACGGTCAGGGTGAGCGTGAGCAGCAAGGGGCGCCAGGCGAACCGTGCCAGCGGCGACCCCACCATCAGCGACAACGGGCGCTACATCGCGTTCGAGTCCATGGCCTCGAACCTCGTGGCCAAGGACACGAACAACCGGAAGGATGTCTTCATCCGCGACCGTATCGGCAAGACCACCCGCATCGCCAGCATCCCCATCAGCGGCGGCCGGACCAGGAACGGCCACAGCGACGACCCCTCGATCTCGGGCGATGCCCGCTTCGTGGGCTTCGAGTCAGAGGCGACGAACATGGCCGCGGTGGACAAGAACGGCGTGGAGGATATCTATCGCCGAGGCCCGCTGCGCTAGGGCCTGGCGCAGCCCGACGTGGAGAACCACGCTCGATCCCCCATGAACGGGCCGGAGCCTGATGGCGGACATCCGCTTCAGCCCGGCCCCATCCGCCTCCTGGCGCTGGCCGTCATCCCGGCCGCGAGCCCTGCTGCTGGTCGTGGCGGCTATCGCCGTGCTGCGTGAGCTGGACATGGGGGGCATCTTCCGTGACCCTGCGCAGCTCCTTGACGTCCACCCACTCCTGGGTGGGATGTCCAGCCTGGGCATCATCCTCTGGTGGGTCACGGCCGCGACGTGCTACTTCTCGTTCGCGCTGTCGCGACGCCTTGGCCTCTCGCGTGGGATCCAGCTCTTCCTCATCACGTCGGCACTGCTGACGACCATCCTCGCCATCGACGATCAGTTCCTGATCCACGACGTCCTCGCATCCAAGTACCTGGGCCTGCGAGAGCGACACGTGATGCTGGTGTACCTCGCGTTGCTCGGCGGCTACCTCGTCGCCAACCTGTCGACGATCCGACGCTCGGAGTGGGTGGTCCTGCTGGCATCGCTCGCATTCTTCGCGGGCTCGGTGGCGTCGGACTACATCGAGCAGGCGGCGATGACGGACGTGGCATCGCTCGGGGCCGGGCTCGACTGGGGCCTCTTCCTGGAGGATGGCCTCAAGTTCCTGGGGATCGCCGCCTGGAGCACCTACCTGGTGCGGTTCTCGTACGCGACCCTGGCTGACGGCCTCACGGGGCACTCCGCCGAAGACCGCCCGCGCCCGGCTTGATCATCGTCTCCGCCGTCGTTGACGCGGCGCAACGAGCAGCGGAGGCACGACGACAGAAGCGGTCTGACGGCGGATATCATGCGCCGGTGTCTACCGTCGCCAAACGCCTCCTCGATGTGCTCATCTCCGCGAGCATGCTCATCGTCCTGGCTCCCGTCATGGCTGCGATCGCGGTCGCGATCCGGCTGCGCATGGGTCCGCCCGTGCTGTTCCGCCAGGTCCGCCCGGGCTACAAGGGCCGACCCTTCACCCTGCTGAAGTTCCGAACGATGACGGGCAAGGACGACGGCCCTGCGGAGACGGCACAGCGGGTAACCAGGCTCGGCGCCTTCCTGCGCCGGACCAGCCTCGACGAGATCCCGGAGGCCTGGAACATCCTCGTTGGCGAGATGAGTATCGTGGGCCCGCGGCCGCTGCTCATGGAGTACCTGCCGTGGTACAGCGATGAACAGGCCAGGCGGCACGACGTACGACCGGGTCTGACCGGCTGGTCGCAGGTCCAGGGTCGCACCCATGTCCCCTTCCAGGAACGCCTGCGACAAGACGTCTGGTATGTGGATCACTGGTCGTTCCGCCTTGACGCCAGGATCATCCTGATGACCATCGGGCAGGTACTCCGAGGCACGGGCGCCGTACCCGAGCGCTACCTCAGCCTGTCCGAGCTCGGCTTCGAGAAGTACGACCGACTCCACGGCTCGAAGGCCACACCGACACCCTCGCGCGGCGAGGAACGCCCGAGTGAGTAGCCGGCGGCTGGTGCTCTTCGGTACCGGCATGGTCACCCGCTTCGTCCGCTACCTCATCGAGCACGAGACCGACCATGAGGTCGTGGCCTTGACCGTGGACGGCGAACACATCGTTGAGCCCACGGCCTTCGGTCTGCCCGTGGTGCCCTTCGAGGAGCTCCCACGAAGCCATCCACCGGACGATTTCTCGATGTTCGTGGCGCTCGGCTACACGCGCGTCAACAAGCTGCGCGAGGAGAAGTGCTCCGAGGCCCGGGCCATGGGCTACGAGCTGATCTCCCACGTGAGCCCACGCGCCTCGACCTGGGATGACCTCTCGCTCGGCGACAACTGCATCATCATGGACGAGGTCATCGTCCACCCGTTCGTGGAGCTCGGCTCCAACGTCATGATCTGGAGCGGCGCTCACATCGGCCACGGCTCCAGGATCGGGGACAACTGCTTCTTCGCCTCGCGGTCGCTGGCCGCCGGCTTCGTGACGATCGAACCCAACTGCTTCATCGGGGCCAATTCAACGATCAGGCACGGGATCACCATCGGCCGCGAGAGCATCATCGGTGCGGGTGCCGTGATCACCAAGGACACCGCCGAGCGCAGCATCCTGGCCGCGCCACCCGCCCGTCTCCTGCCCGGGTCGAGTGACCGGCTCCCCAATCTGTAGCTCGCTGGTGAAGGTTCGACTGCGGGCGCTCCGGAGCCGCTGCTACGCTAGGCGGTCCCACGGAGACCTGGTCGTGCCAGTGGCGCTCCGGAACTCGGACCCCAGGCTTGAAGGAGATGACGAAAGACGATGACTGCCGACTTCGATGAGGTCATGCGGGCAGCGCTTGGGCTGGACCAGGACGTCGACCTGACGGCCGCGGCCTACGGTCGGACTCCGGAGTGGGACTCCATCGCCCACCTTGAGCTGATCATGGCCCTCGAGGATGCGTACGGCATCCGTATCGACGGGGCTGACGTGCTCGACACCGCCGACTACGCCAAGCTCAAGGCATTGCTGGTCGATCGCTACGGCGTGGCGATCGGTGACTAGGCGAGGCCAACGTCGGCGCGCGGGTGACCACGCATGCTGAGGGCTGAGGTCGTCGCGCCCACCTCAGAGCGCTGGGGCGCAGCGCTCGGACGGGTTCAGCACGACCTCTACCACCTGCCCGGGTACGCGATGTTCTCCGCGACCCACGAGGAGCAGGGTCAACCCGTCGCCGTCGTGGTCGAGGATGGCGACGAGATCCTGCTCCTGCCGCTGATCCTGCGCGATATCCCGGCCGAACTCACCGATGGCACTCCCGGCCGGGACGCCATCTCGCCCAAGTTCTACCCGGGTCCGATCCTGTCTACGGGCGATCCGCAACGGGCCCACGCCTTCGCCACCGCCGCCATCGAGGCCATGAAGGGCGTTCTCCGCGAGCATGGCGTCGTGTCGGCGTTCGTGCGCATGCATCCGCTGCTCACGCCGCCGAGCGATTCGTTCACCCGCGGGGGCAGGGTCGTCGACCTGGGCGACACGGTCTCCATCGACCTTCGGCTCTCGGACGAGGAGCTCTGGCGCCAGACTCGACACAACCACCGGCGCGACATCAACAAGGCGCGGCGTGCGGGCTACCACTTCAGCGTCGACCCCGCGTGGACCCGACTCGACGAGTTCGTCGAGTGCTATGGGCAAAGCATGGCCCGGCTTGATGCTCATCCCTCCTGGCGCCTGTCACGCGACTACTTCGAGGCGCTCCGGGAGCATGTCGGGGAGCACGTGCAGCTGGGCATGGTGGAGCTCGACGGTGAGCTTGCCTCTGGCGCACTCCTGACCAGGGTCGGAGACATGGTGGAATACCACCTTGGAGGAACGCTCGACCACCACCTGGCCGCGCGACCTTCGAAGCTGCTGATCCACGAGGCGACGATGTGGGCCAAGCGCGGTGGAGCCACGGTCTTCCACCTCGCCGGCAGCCTTCGACGGGGTGACAACCTGGAGCACTTCAAGCTTGGCTTCTCGCCCCTGACGCACACCGTGAGCGGATGGCAGGTCGTGGCCGACCAGGAGCGCTACGACCAGCTCGTGGCGCACTCGCTCGATCGAGGCGTCGACCCCATGGATGGCTTCTTCCCGGCGTACCGACGACAGCCGGCGGCACCGCCGACCGACGCTCGCACGGAGCCGCGAGCTTCGGGGGCGGACTCGACCGGCCTGAACGTGACGGCCACCCCCTCGGTCGAGGGTGATCCGCCACCAACGCCTGGTCGCTGGGAAGCCGGCTCCGAGCTGCATCTCTCGTCCGAGACCGGGGTGACATCGCTCCCGTGGGATGGCCAGCCGGTGTCCCTGTGGGGCTCTGGCAGGGACGCGATCCGGGGCATCTTCGAGTGGGGCCAGCAGCAGCACGGCTGGCGCCGGTTGCTGATGCCTTCCTACTTCTGCCAGGACGTGGTCGGCTCCACCCAACGCAGTGCCTCGGTCGAGCTCTATCCGTGGGCTCCCACCGATCAGCATGCGCCTCCGGTATCGACCGGTCCCGGCGACGTGGTCTTCATCGCGGCCATGTTCGGAGCACCGCCGGCGGTCGAGGTTCAAGGACCTGGCGCGATCATCGAGGATCACTCGCACGACCTCCTCGCACCGTGGGCCGTCTCGAGCACGGCCGACTACGCCATCGTCTCGCTGCGGAAGACCCTTCCCTTGCCCGACGGCGGCGCGGCCTGGTCGCCAGCGGGGCACGAGCTCCCACCCGAGCCCGAGCTTACGGACGCGCACGCGCGGAGCGTGCTCGAACGCCTGTCGGCCATGATCCTGAAACGCATGTACCTCGACGGAGACCCCATCGAGAAGGACGCGTTCAGGACGATCGCGATCCGCGGTGAGAAGCTCATGGCCGGCGGCGCGATCTCGGGCATCAGCGCGTTCTCCCGGACCCGCCTGGCGACGCTGCCGACGCGTGATTGGCACGAGCGACGGGCCCGGAACCGAGCGGCCTTCCTGGCAGCCCTCGGCGACGTGCCCGGTGTCGACGTGCTGGACGTGCCGTTCGCAGCCATCCTGGTCGTGCAGGACGCGGCACATCGCGAACATGTCCGCAAGAGCCTCATCGACGAGCACATCTACCCCAGCGTGCTCTGGCCGCTCGAACGACCCGTCGTCAGCGGCATCCCCCAGTCACACCTGGAACTCTCGCGACGGATGCTCTCCATCCATTGCGACCATCGCTACCTGCCGTCGGACATGGAGCGGGTCGCGGACGTGACACGAAGAGCGTTGGGAGCATGAATACGCGGCTCATCTACCCGGACGACAGCGAATGGGCAGGGCTGCTCGAGCAGATCCCTCACGACTTCTTCCACCTGCCCGCGTACACCACCTTCGCCGCTCGCCATGAGGGGGGCGAACCAAGGGCGCTGCTGGTCCAGGAAGGACCACACGAGCTCCTGCTACCGCTCGTCGTTCGCCCGATCCCGGGCTCGCGCTACGACGCGACCTCAGCCTACGGACATCCAGGGCCGCTCACGAGTGCAGGCGCTCCAGACGGGTTCGCCACAGCCGCGCTCCGAGCGGGCTGCGAGTTCCTGGCCGCGGAGGGTTGCGTCTCGCTGTTCGTCCGGCTCCATCCGATCCTCAACGTACAGCCACCGACTGGCGTGGGCGATCTGGTCCAACATGGCGACACGGTGAGTATCGACCTGTCGCTCGACGACGAGGTGCTTGAGCGACAGGTCCGCCGCAACCACCGCCAGCAGATACGCCAAGCGCTCGCGGCCGGGTTCGTCGCGTGCGATGACGAGGAATGGCGCTACTTCGACGACTTCAAGCGGCTCTACAAGGAAACCATGCTGCGGCTTTCCGCCAGCGCCTATTACCTCTTCGACGATGCTTACTTCGACGCTCTCAGGGAGGCCCTCGCGGGGCGCATCCACCTCGGGGTCGTGCTGGGCGAAGGACAGGTCGCAGCCGCGATGATGTTCGTCGAGACCGCCGGCATCGTGGAGACCTACCTCTCCGGCTCGGATGAAGCCTTCAATCGCCGGCAGCCGACCAAGCTCCTGTACGACTTCGTGCGCCGGTGGGCCAAGGAGCGCGACAACCGCTGGGTGCAACTCGGCGGCGGATACGGCGGAAAGGACGACTCCCTGTTGCACTTCAAGAGCGGCTTCTCGCCGCTGCGTCTGCCCTTCTTCACACTTCGCGTCACCCTGGACGAAGCGGAATACCGACGCTTGTCCCGCGAGATGACCAGGTCAACCCAGTCCACGGTACCCGGGGGGCCGGGCGAGTACTTCCCGGCGTATCGTCAGAGATGAGCAGGGAGCACCGCGTACGCCTCTTCCGCGAGGACGGTCGGCTCGATCGCGCGGGCGATACTGATGGCCCTCTACGACTACCCTGACGCCTCGACGGCCGCAGTGTCGCCGATGAGCGAGGCCGCCCTCGCCAGCCAGCTGACCAGGATCGGGGTGCGGACCCGCTACTCCCACGGTCGCTGGTGGCGCCGCATGAAGCCGGGCTTCTACACACCGCTGCACTGGCTCGCACGCATGAGCCCCGAACAGGCCCGGCGCCCTGGCCGGTCGTGGGGCTTCGTCGCCGGACTCGAGGATCGCCACTCGTCGCATGCGAACGCGGTCATCCCGGTGCATGCGCTGGCCGACCTGGCTACCTTCAGCCTCGATGGCCTGCCGAGGTTCACGCGTCGCGCACTTCGCCGCGTGGATGATCGTGGTATCCGCATCGTGCACGTCACCGATGAGCGGATCCTCGCGGACCAGGGCTATGCGGTCATGCGGCACTGGCGGGCGCAGAAGGGCCTTCGCCAGCTGCCCCAGGAACGCTTCACGGCGGACGTCGAAGGGTGGCTTGGCGACGAAGCCTGGGTGGTGGTCGCAGCTATGGACGGCGACCGACTCCTCGGCTATGCGAGCGCCTGGGCGGTCGAAGAGGCAGCCTATCTGCACACCTATGCCTTCCTCGAGGAAACGAAACGGGACAAGCTGGGACTGAGCGCGGTGCTGAACGTGGCCATGGTGACGGCGATGAAGCGCACCGGAACCATCCGCGCGGTCTCGCCCGGTATCGCCGAGCCTGAGCATCGGGGCGCCATGGCGCACAAGATCGGGCAGGGCTTCCCCATCATCGAGATCCCGGCCCGGCTCATGCTGCCCTGGCCCGCAGCGCGCTACCTTCGCGCGACCAAGCCCAACGCCTACTACCGACTGACCGGTGTCCCGCCGCCTGGCTGGTCACCCGAGGTTGCACGGTGAGCCTGTGCTACGGGCAACCGCGGTCGGCTACGATGACGCTTGTATCAGCTGCTGAAGTCCCTTGACGTCGTACCACTACCCTGACCCAGCCACGGCAGTGGTCTCCCCGTGGTCCGAGGAGGCCCTCGCTGCGCACCTGCGCCAGCGGGGCCGCTCCGTCCGCCTCAGACATGGCCGCTACTGGCAGGCTCTCAAACCAGGCTTCTATGGCCCCGTGCACTGGCTGGCACGGTTGACGCCGGAGCAGGCGCAACGCCCCGGACCATGCTGGGGGTTCCTGGCCGGCCTCGACGATCGCTTCAGCAACGAGGCCAACGCCTCGATCCCGGTCCACGTCATCCCGGACCTGGCTGCCTATGGCGTCAGGAGCCTACCGAAGTCGACGCGAACCGCCCATCGGCGCCTCAGCGACCGCGGCGTCCGAATCGTCCACGTCACCGACGCACGCATCTTCCACGACCAAGGCTACGAGGTCATGCGCGAGTGGCGGGTGCGCAAGGGCCTGTCGCTGCCGACGATGGAGCAGTACCTGACCCAGGCCGAGTGGCGACTCGAAAGCGGGGCGTGGCTGGCCTTGGCGGCCATGCGAGACGATGAGCTCCTCGGATACACGTGGGTCTGGGCCGTAGAGCACGCAGCGTACCTCCACGAGTACGCCGTCCTGACCTCGGCGATGTCCGAGGGGCTGCGCCTGAGCGCGCTCCTGAACTTCGAGGCGGTGGCCGTGCTTCAGCGAACGGAGACGGTCAGCGAGGTCTCCGCAGGTCTGGCGCAGACGGAGCACGCCGGTGCGTTGGCCTACAAGGTCGAGCAGGGCTACCCTATCAAGGACGTTCCGGCCCGGCTGGTGATGCCGTGGCCAGTCGCGCGCCTGCTGCAAACTTCACGGCCCCACGCCTACTACCGCCTCAGCGGGACGAAGCCTGGACGCTAGGCCGCCGCCTGGGAGCATGGTGGGGACGCCACCCGAGCGTGGTGTCGGACGTCACCACTTGGTGCCCACATGGCGCTCACCCCTATAGTCAATCTTACCTATCATCAAGTACCGTAGTACTAGTCATGCCGCCGGGCCGCAGCGTCGGTCAGCCCCTCGTAGGAGCTGGCCAGAGGAGGCGCCGGGTCAGCCGATCCCGACGGTCATGCCGCTATGCAGGAGAGGAGCTATCGCGCCTTGGCGTTGTTTCAGCATGGCCCCCGTCCGCGCCTGAGCCTGCGAGCCTGGGTGCCCTCGCTCAAGCGATGGGCCGCGCGTGTCCGCTCCCGACACCTGTTCGTGATGGACGCCGCCGGCCTCTTGGTGGCGGCATTGGTCGCCGTGTCCGTGTGGATGAACCGACCGCTGGACTCAGCGATGCTGGCGACGACCGCCTGGATCGTGGGCATCGTGGTGTTCAGCCAGATCGCCGTGAACATCGCGCTGGGCCTGTACGCGACCTCGTGGCGCTTCGCGAGCATCAACGAGATGTGGCGGCTCCTGACCTGCACCGTCGTCGGTAGCGCCTCAGCGGCGTTGATCGTAGCGCTGATCCTGGCCGCGAGCCCTCCGGTCGCCGTGGGCATGCCACCGGTCTCGTTCTGGATCGCAGAAGCGGCGCTGACCATCGCCGTGCTGGCCGGGCCACGCTTCCTCATCCGCAGCATCTCGGAGTTGAGCGAGCACGACGAACGGCACGACCAGCGGCAGCGCACGCTCCTGTATGGCGCTGGCTGGGCCGGGGTCATGATCGCGAGGTCTGCCGAGCGGAGCCTCGAGGCCGGCGTCCTGCCCGTGGGGTTCCTTGATGACAACACGGACCTGAAGGGTCGCCGAGTCGCCGGCCTCAAGGTCTTCGGCGACGTGACCGCGATGGCTCGGGCCAAACGCGCCACGCACGCGACCTCGCTGCTGATCACGATGCCGCGAGCATCCGGGGCCAACGTTCGCCGGGTGGTCGATGCCGCCATCAGCCACGGGCTTGATGTGCGTACGGTCCCGCCGGTGACGGACCTCATCGATGGCACCATCGATGCCCGACAGTCGCGGCGCGTCCGCGTCGAGGACCTGCTGCGTCGTCCGCCGGCCACGGAGCACTCGCCCATGCTCAGGGAGCTGCTGACTGGCCGGACGGTCATGATCACCGGTGCCGCCGGCTCGATCGGGTCTGAGCTGGTGCGGCAGGTGCTGGCGCTCGAGCCCGCTCGGATCGTGATGGTCGACCAGGCCGAGAGCGCCATGTATATGGTCGCGCGAGACCTGGAGGGCCGGCACCACGTCGCCGACGGCACGACGTCCATCACGACCCATCTCGTCGACGTCACCAACCGCGACGCGATGAGCCGCCTGATGCAAGAGACCCGGCCCGTGGTGGTCTTCCACGCGGCAGCCTACAAGCACGTGCCGATGCTCGAGGAACACCCAAGCCAGGCCGTGCGGGTCAACATCGGCGGCACGTGGTCCGTCGTCGACGCGGCCATCGAGGCCGACGTCGAGCGCTTCGTGCTGGTCTCGACGGACAAGGCGGTCAAGCCGTCGAGCGTGATGGGCGTGACGAAGCGGGTCGCGGAGATGATCGTGGCGGAGGCTGCCAGCCGGACCGGACGAGCCTACGTGTCGGTCCGCTTCGGGAACGTCCTCGGCTCGAACGGGAGCGTGATTCCCGTCTTCCAGGCGCAGCTGGAGAACGATCAGCCGCTGACGGTCACGGACCCCGCCATGACCCGCTACTTCATGACCATCCCGGAGGCCTCCTGGCTGATCCTGGATGCCGCGGCCATCTGCGAGAGCGGGTGCCTGTACGTGCTGGACATGGGCGAACCGGTTCGCGTGGTGGACGTCGCCGCCGATCTGATCCGGCTGAGCGGCCGGAAGCCCGACGACGTGCGCATCACGTTCACCGGCTTGCGCCCGGGCGAGAAGCTGCATGAGGAGCTCTTCTACGCCAACGAGGACGTCACCGCCACCGATGTGCCCAAGGTGTTGCGCTCCACCATCACGCAGGTCATGCCACGAACGCTCCACGCAGACCTCGAACGACTCCTGATCCTGAGCCGAGGGCACCGCGGCGACCAGCTTCGCGCGGAGCTCCTGTCCTTCCTCGCCAAGACCGATGGTGGCGGCGTCGTGACCGTGCTCGGCCAGGCTGGCGAACCGGAGGTCCAGCCCCAGGCGGCCACGAACGGCCACTACCGGCCGGTCATCCCCGTGCCGGTGGAATCGAACGGGAACTCCAGGAGCCCGGTGCTCCAGAACGGATCCGGCAGCGGCCGCTCACTCTGGCCGGAGCTCCCAGGGCGGCCAGCGAGCACGAATGGAGCCCACGGAGCCGACACGGACGAGCGGGCTTCCAGCCCCCGGTACGTCGTCCGCTCGCCGGCCGTGGTGAGCGCTGACGGCGCGACCGTCGATACCGCCAGCGACCCCCCGAGTCCCGACCGCTCCGAAACGCCGTAGCGGGCGCGCGCAAGCACGTCAGGCGACCGTCGGCACGTCCGCCGTCGCGGCCAGCACGGCCTTGATCTCGAAGGGTGTCAGGCCCGCATGCTTCGAGCGCAGGAGGGCCACCAGCGCCGCGATCTGCGGGGCGGCGAACGAGTTCCCGGTCGCGATCGTCGAGGCGCCGTCCTTCCAGGCGATGGGCACGTCCACACCCCAGGCCCCGAACTCGACCGGTGGGCGTGGGTTGTAGTGCCAGCACCAGGGATCGGGCACCTCGTGGGCCGCGACCGAGATGACCGACGAGAAGAGCGACGGATACGAGGCCCCTGGGGCGTTGTTGGCCGCGCTCACCAGCGTGATGCCGGCGAAGTAGGCCCGGTCCACGACCTCGTGGAAGTCGGCGAAGAGGGCCTCGCTCTTCGACGAGAGCGAGAGGTTGACGACGTCGACGCCCCGGTCGATGGCCCATTCCAGCCCGCCCAGGAACGCCGCTCCCCTGCCCTTCAGGTCAGCGCCGAGCACGCGCACCGAGACCAGCTCCACCTCCGGCGCGAGGTCCACGACCAACCCGCCGCAGGCGGTGCCGTGACCGAACAGGTCGCCGGTCTCGTCCCTGACCACGACCGGGTCTCCGGCCTCGAGCTCCACCGCCACCTGTTCGCGCACGCGTCCGCCCACGGCCGGGTGCTGGGCCTCGATGCCGCTGTCGATGATGGCCACGGTGACTCCTCGTCCGGTGGCGCCGGCGAAGGCCCACGCACGGTCCAGCTGGTCGAGTCGTGCCTGCCGGGCCAGGTCTGCGAGGGCCGTGCCCACGAACGGCTCCGACCAGGCGGGTCGGACACCGCTCATCGTGGGCGCCGGCCATAGCGACCGAGTCGGTGTGAGCGGTGCCGGGACACGACCTCCAGGATCTCCTCGACCAGCTCCAGATCGACATCCCTGCTGTCGCGCAGCTGGGCCACCCGGTCGACCAGCTGCCAGAAGGGCGCCTCGTCGTCACGGTCGAGCTCCGCGGCCGCAGCCGAGACCAGCTCGTCGATGGCCTCTGCATCGAGCGCCTCGCCACCGATGCTGGTGAGGGCGTTGCGCAGCAAGCGCTCGGAATCGCGCCCCACGCGTGCGGCCTCGATGGCGGCCGCGGCCTGGCGGGCGAAGACCCCCAGCAGCTCCATGTCCTTGAGCGAGAACGATTCCTGGCTGTGCTTGTCCAGCACTTGCAGCACCCCGACCGTGGCGCCGGCATCGACGAGCGGGACCGCAGCGATACTCCGCGGCAGATAGCCGGTGCGCTCGGCGGTGCGCTTGTCGAAGCGCGGGTCCGCGGCCACGTCGGTCAGGGCGATGGGCTCACCGGTGGAGAAGACGTAGCCGACGATGCCATGCGTCGGCGCCACCGTGATGCCGACCACGCCATCACCCTGGGCGCCACCGGCGACCCGGAAGACAAGGCGGTCGGGATCAGGCTCGAAGAGCGCGATGGAGGAGGCCTCGGCCTCGAAGAGCGCGGCTGCCGCGTCGACCACGGATTGCAGCAGCGCGGTCTCCGAGTCGCCGCCGATGCGGCGCGCGGTGGCTGTTTCGCGAGCGGCGCGCAGGAGGACCTCGAGCGCAGCGTCGGTGGCCCCGCTCATCGCTCGGCCTCGCGCTCGAGGGCGCTCACGCTCGGGATCAGGAGGGTGTCCTTCTCGATGACCACGAGCCCACGCTCGACGAGCCCTGAGAGCAGCTTGTTCACCGACTGGCGGGTGCCGCCGATCATGGAGGCCAGGTCCGACTGGGTGTAGGGCCAGTCGAGGCGGACCGCTTCGGCCTCCGGGTCGGCCTCGCGAGCGAGGCGAGCGAGGCGGCTGGCCAGGCGGCCGGCCAGGTCCAGGAAGTGCAGCTCTTCCACGTGGCCGGTGATGCGGCGCAGCTCGCGCGCCAGGCCCTCCAGCAGCGACTCGCGCAGGGCCTTGTCCTGGTCGAGCATGGTGAGGAAGGCAGCGCGCGGGAGGGTCCAGGTCTCGCTGGGCTCGAGGGCCACGGCCGTGGCCGAGCGCGGGGCACCGTCGAGCAAGGCCAGCTCGCCGAAGAAGTCGCCACTGCGCATGGTGGCGATGATGGCCTCCTCACCCTCCATGCTGGGCAGCACGATCTTGACCGCGCCCGAGCTGACGATGTGCAGCGCGTCGCCGGGATCGCCCTGGTGAAAGATGGTCTCGTTGCGGCGAAATCGTCGCCGCCGCAGGTGGCGTGCGATGGCCGCGAGGGCGTCCTCCTCGGCACGCTCGAAGAGGCACGAGTCACGCAGGCTGGTGACGATCAGTCTCTGGTCCACCCCCGCACGATGGCGGGGCCGCGACCCCCGCGTCAAGCCCGGCTGACGTTGCGGTGTGCTCCGTGCCAGTGCGGAGTGGCTCGCTGAGGACGCGCGGGCACGTTGCGGGAGCGTGTGCAAGACTCGGCTCGGTCACGCCCCACCACGGACGCCGCGCGCACCTCCAAAGCGCGTGCGGTCGCCGCGGGCCCAGGGCCGACGGCACCAGCCGCCCGACGAAGGTCGCCCCAGCCGCGCTCGAGCACATCGAGCCGGGACCCACGTCGCGCGCAGCCGGAGTCGCCGGGCCGGCCCGCGCATCGCCTCGACCTGCCGGTGGGTGCCGACCAGCGCCGCTCGACCGCCCCAGATGGTCGTTGTCGGCGAGAGCCAAACCCGCACCTGCGAGCCCGCCCGTGCCCCAGCTGTCCCCGCTTCTCCGCTTCGCCCTGCCCGCGGTCGTCGCCGCGGCCCTTGTCCTTCCCTCGCCGGCCGCAGGCGGCGTCCGCACCGTGGTCGGGACCGACAAGATGCGTGCCGCTGAGGCGCGCCTGCTCAAGGACATCAACCGCATTCGCGTGCGCAACGGCCGCAAGCCGCTCCGACTCGACAAGCCCACGCGCGAGGTCGCCCGGGCGCGTTCCTCGGACATGGCGGCCAAGCGCTACTTCGCCCATGTCGAGCCCGACGGCGACGACGCCGACCGCATCCTGGCGCGCCGCGACATCAGCGCCAGCGAGGTCACCGAGAACATCGGCCACACCCTCGGGCTCACGCTGCGCGAAGGCTCGCGCAAGATGGCCACGTGGTGGTATCGATCGCCGCCGCATCGTGTGCAGATGCTGGCCCGCGATGTCAACTACGTGGGCCTCGGCATCGCGCGTCGCGGCAACCGCTTCACCTACACCGCCATCTTCACGCGCTGCCGCGACAAGACCGAGCCGCGTGTCGTCATCGAGGAAGCGACGTGGCGCTCGAGCGAGGAAGGCCTGGCCGTGGCCATCGACTGGCAGGGCCGCGATCCCGAGCTCGCGGTCGGCACGGCGGGCATCAAGCGCTACGAGGTCCAGCGCTTCTCCGTGCCCGACGGCTGGGGTGATACCGCCGAGGACCCGCGCCGGTCGGAGTTGGTTCTGCCCGTACCGGGGACGCGGGATGAGCACCTGCGCATCCGAGCCGTCGACAAGGCCGGCAACGTGGGCCCCTGGGCCTACACTCGCCTGCGCAAGCCGGACCGGCTGGCACGCCGGCGGAGTGGTGTCGGCTATTTGACAGTTGCCGTGTCGGAGGCGGCAGGGCCGGCCAGGACATCGACAGGCACGCTACAGTCATCGCTTCGACGACAGCGTCCAGGTCGCCGAACCGGTCAAGAGCAGGAGCCACAGCCATGACAGAGAACAAGGGCAAGCAGACGCCACAGGGCCAGCCGAGCGAAGACGACGACGTCGAAGGCCACATGATGATCAACCCCACGCTGGCCAGCGACATGGCTCGGGTCCGAAGCAAGGACGTGGAGCGTGCGGCCCAGCAGCGCCAGCGCGCGAAGGAAGCCAAGCGCTAACCGCGACGCAACCCCACGCCGGGCGGCACACATCGGTGTTCCGCCCGGCGTTCGTGTGCCCGTCGACCACCCTCGACACGAGTCGCAGGTCACCCGCGGGTGCGCTCACCGCGAGCGCCGCTGTCATGCCATCGCCATCGTTGCCTGCCACCATGCCCGGTGTTGTGCTGACAGCTCCCCGGCCGGGCCTTCCGGGCCGGGCCGTGCTGTCGGGTCGGAGCGGCGGTAGAGGAACCAGCAGTGCGAGTCTTCACGGAGTTCTTCGCGGCCGTGCCCTGGTTCCTGCCGGGCCTGCTGGTGTGGGGCGTCGTGGCCACGGCCCTGACGCCGACCGTGGCGCGGGCGCTCGCGACCCGTCCCGCGGTCGTCCTGGCCATGCTGATGTCGCTCGGGATCGTGATCCTGGCGACGTTGCTGCCCACGGGCGATGCCCTCGCTTCCTCTGACGCGCGTTTCGAGTGGTGCGACCTGGAACGTCTGACCTTCCCGCCCCCGGCGGAGCTGCTGGCCGTCACCGACACCCTGCGGAACGTGCTGCTCTTCATCCCGCTCGGGCTGACGCTGGGGCTGCTCACGCAGACGCGACGCGCGGCCATCCTCATCGCGCTCGCGTACGCCCTGCCCTTCATCATCGAGATCCTGCAGCTCGTGCTGTTGCCGCTTGGCCGCGGCTGCCAAAGCGCCGACGTGATCGACAACGCGCTGGGCCTGACCCTGGGGCTGGCCACGGCCCTGGTGCTGCGCCGGGCCGCGCGCTGGTGGTCCGGTCGGAACCGCCGTGGCAGGACGGCCTAGGCTTGCTGTTCATGCGGTCGTCCGCCGGGTCGTGCGACCATGGGTGGCATGAGTTTCCTCGGGCTCCAGCCCACGGACGAGCCGGCGTTCATCGATGCCCCGAGCGGACGCGTCACCACGTTCGGCCAGCTGCTCGGACATGCCGACGACCTGCTCCGGACGCTGCCCCGGGACAAGCAGCTGGTCTTCCTCCTCAGCCGCAACGACCCCTTCTCGGTCACCACCTACGCCGCGGCGCAGCTCGGAGGGCATGCCCTCGCGCTGCTTGACGGCACCAAGGCGCTGACCGGCCACGCTGACAGCCTGCGCCGCTACCGCCCCGACGTGGTCGCCGGCCCGGATGGCACCGCTGCCGAGCTGATGGCGCAAGGGTTCCCGGTCGACCGCGTCCAGCCGGCCGACGGTGGCGAGCTGATCGTGATGGCGCCGAACGAGGACGACCGTCCGCATCCCGACCTGGCCCTGCTCCTGAGCACGTCCGGCACGACGGGCAGCAGCAAATACGTGCGCTTGAGCCGGGGCAACGTCGAGGCCAACGCCACCTCGATCGCCACGTACCTCGGCCTTCGAAGCGAGCGACCGTCCCATCACGTCCTTGCCGCTGCATTACTCGTTCGGCCTCTCCGTGCTCAACAGCCACTGGCACGCGGGGGCCGCGGTCGTGCTCACGACCCAGAGCGTCATGCAGAAGTCCTTCTGGGAGTCGGTCACGAGCCTCGGCTGCACCAGCCTCGCGGGTGTGCCCTACACCTATCAACTGCTGGAGCGCATCGGCTATCGGGAGATGGACCTGCCGTCTCTCGTGACCATGCAGCAGGCCGGTGGTGCCCTGGACCGCACGCTGACCGAGCTCTACGCCACCCACATGCGCGAGAAGGGCGGTCGGCTCTTCGTGATGTACGGGCAGACGGAGGCGACCGCGCGGATCGCCTACGTCCCGCCCGAGCGCCTGCCCGAGAAGCTCGGTTCGGCCGGCTGTGCCATCCCCGGTGGCGAGCTGCGCGTGGAGCCCATCGGGATGGCGACTCCAGGCCGACCGCCGGTCGGCGAGGTCATCTACGAGGGACCGAACGTGATGCAGGGCTACGCCACCGATCGAGCCGGCCTCCAGGCTGGAGATGAGCTGGGCGGCGTCTTGCGCACCGGCGATATCGGCTACCTCGACGATGACGGCTTCCTCTTCCTGACCGGGCGGAGCAAGCGCATCGCCAAGGTCTTCGGGTTGCGGGTGAACCTCGACGAGGTCGAGCTGATGCTGCGAGAAGGTGGCTCCGCCGCGGTGGTGGCTGAGGACGACCGGATCTGGGGCTTCTGCTGCTACGGGACCGAGGCCGACATGCAGGAGCTGAAGCGCACGCTGGGCCGGCGACTCGACCTCCATCCCACGGCCATCGAGCTCCGCACGATCGAGGACCTGCCGGTAACCAGCTCTGGCAAGACCGACTATCGGGCGCTCGAACGAATGGCAAACGGGGACCGCTGAACGACGGCGGCCCCGGTGAGCACCACGCTGACGCGTCCCATCCCCCGCGAGAAGGAGTGACCCAACGATGAGGCAGATCCCGATGGCCCGACCTGACATCGGCGAACGCGAGCGCGAGCTCGTGAACGAGGTGCTCGACAGCGGCACGCTCGCGCTCGGCCCCATGGCCGTCCGTTTCGAGGAGGCGCTCGCTGCGGTGGTCGGGCGACGGTACGGCGTCAGCTGCAGCAGCGGCACCGCGGGACTGCACATGGTCGTCCGTGCCCTCGGCATCGGACCGGGCGACGAGGTCATCACCACGCCCTTCAGCTTCGTGGCCTCGGCCAACTGCCTGCTCTACGAACAGGCAACGCCACGCTTCGTCGACATCGAGCCAGACGGCCTGGGCCTGGACCCCGCGACCGTGGCCGCGGCGGCAGGCCCCAGGACGGTCGGCGTCCTGCCGGTGCACGTGTTCGGTCGGCCCTGCCGGATCGACGAGCTCGCGGCCACGGCTGAACAGCGCGGCTGGCACCTCATCGAGGACGCGTGCGAAGCACTCGGATCGTCTGCCGGGGGCCGCATGATGGGCTCCTATGGCGCAGCGTCGGTGTTCGCCTTCTATCCCAACAAGCAGATCACGACCGGCGAAGGCGGCATGGTGGTCACCGACGATCCTGCGCTCGCCGAGGACCTGCGCAGCCTCCGGAACCAGGGCCGAGACGCGGATGGCACCTGGCTCAACCACGTCCAGCTTGGCTACAACTATCGCCTCGATGACCTCTCGGCGGCGGTCGGGGTGGGGCAGCTCGAGCGCCTCTCAGAGCTTCGCGAAGGCAGGGCGCGTGCCGCCGCGGCCTACGCTCGTGCGCTGTCCGACCTGGAGGGGGTGACCATCCCGACAGCCGGCCCGGGTGAGGAGGTGGATTGGTTCGTCTACGTCATCCGCCTCGATCCCGACATCGACCGAGCGCGCCTGATGGACCACCTCGCCGACCGTGGCGTCGCCAGCCGCCCCTACTTCAACCCGCTGCACCTGCAGCCGCTCTATCGGGAGCGCCTGGGCCACGGCCCCGGCGACTTCCCCGTCGCCGAGCGCATCGCGGCCACCACGCTGGCCCTGCCCTGGTCGACGAGCCTGAGCGACGACGAGGTGGACGACGTGGCGGAGGCACTCAGGGATGGGGTGCGGGAGCAGTCGGGAAGCTAGTCGGGCAGGCCTGCGTGCAGGTCACGCTCGATCCGCGACCACGATCGCTCAGTGGCGGAAGTGGCGCCGACCACTGAAGACCATGGCCGCGCCGGCGGCATCGGCCGCCGCGATGACCTCCTCGTCCTTGCGTGAGCCACCCGGCTCGATCACCGCGGACACACCCGCCGCAAGACAGGTCTCGACGCCGTCGGGGAACGGGAAGAAGGCATCAGAGGCACAGACCGCGCCCTGCGCCCGCTCTCCGGCCTGCGCCACCGCCAGCCGCGCACTCTGCACACGGTTCATCTGGCCCGCGCCGACGCCCACGATGGCCCCGTCACGGGCGAGCACGATGGCATTCGACTTCACGTGCCGCACGATGCGCCAGGCGAACGCGAGATCGGCCAGCTCCTGCTCCGTGGGCTCGCGCCGCGTGACCGTTCGCCAGGCGGCGGGGTCATCAGGCTGGACGTCGGAGGTCATGAGCAGCACGGCACCGCCGGCGGCACGGGCCTCGAGCGACACGACCGTGGGCTGGGTGATGGTGCGGTCTTCCAGCAGTCGGAGGTCGGGCTTGGTCGCGAGCACCTCGCGCGCGGGGGCGTCGAAGCCCTCGGCCACGACGACCTCGAGGAAGAGGCCCGTGAGCCGTGTGGCGAGCACCTCGTCGACGGTGCCACGCACGGCCACGACACCACCGAAGGCGCTGACGGGGTCCGCTTCGAGGGCGCGGTCCCAGGCCGTCAGCAGATCGTCGGCCTCGGCCGCCCCGCAGGGGTTGCCGTGCTTGACGATGACGACCGCGTGGCCGACGAGATCACGACCCATGGCCGCCACGGCTGACGCGTCGAGCAGGTTGTTGTAGCTGAGGGGCTTGCCCTGGAGCAGCTGGGCGCCCTCGGCGAACGGCCCCACCCCGGGGTCGGCACCGACGATGCGATACAGCGCGGCCTGCTGGTGTGGGTTCTCCCCGTAGCGCAGCTCGAGCGTGCGCTGAAGAGCCAGCGGCACCACCGCCGGCGTGGTGTCGCCTGGCGTCCAGCGAGCAGACAGCTCGGACACGATGGCAGCGTCATAGGCGGCCGTCCGTCGGAAGGCCTTGAGCGCCAGGAGGCGCCGCGTCTCGAGGGTGATCGCTCCGTGCTCGTCGATCTCGGCGAGGACCGCGTCGTAGTCGTCCGGGTCGGTGACGATGGCCACGTTGGCGTAGTTCTTGGCGGCGGCACGCACGAGCGTCGGGCCCGCCGATATCGATCTCTTCGATGAGCTGGTCATCGGCCAGATCGCCCGCGGCGGCGGCCTGCTCGAATCGATAGAGGTTGACCACGACGAGGCTGAAGGGTTCGATACCCTGCCCTTCGAGCTGCTCGCGATGCGACGGGTCGTGCAGGTTGGCCAGCACGCCGCCGTGGATGCGTGGGTGCAGGGTCTTGACGCGACCGTCGAGCATCTCCGGCGCACCGGTGACCTCCGCCACGTCGATGACGGCGAGGCCGGCGTCACGGATGGCGCGGGCCGTGCCGCCCGTGGAGACCAGCTCGAAGCCCCGCTCGGCCAGTCCCCGGGCCAGCTCGAGCAGACCGGTCTTGTCGGAGACCGAGAGCAGCGCTCGCGGCCTGGGCGTATCGGTCAAGGGTCCAGGCGCTCCAGTCGTGCGATGACGTCCCTGACGTGGGTGAGCCAGGCGTGGTCATCGAAGCAGTGCTCGATAGCGCCTCCGGTGTGAGCGTCGAGGTCACGTCCGGGTCGGCCTCGACCAGCGAGCGGAAGCTGCGGCGCTCATCGAAGGCGAGCATGGCGTTGCGCTGCACGATCGCATACGCCTCGGTCCGCGCGAGGCCGGCCTCCACGAGCGTGGTGAGCAGGCGCGACGAACAGTGCAGGCCCAGGCCTCGCTCGATGTTCTCGGCCATGCGTTCGGGCCGGACGACGAGCCCGTCCACCAGCCGGCGGAAGCGCTCGAGCATGTAGTGCAGCAGGGTCGTCGCACCCGGCAGGGCCACGCGTTCGACGGAGGAGTGGCTGATATCGCGCTCATGCCAGAGGGCCTGGTCCTCCAGGCCGCTGAGGGCGAAGCCGCGGAGCAGGCGGGACATGCCCGTGAGACGCTCCGCGAGGATGGGGTTGCGCTTGTGGGGCATGGCCGACGAGCCCGCCTGGCCGCGCTTGAAGGGCTCGCCCACCTCGGCCAGCTCGGTGTGCTGCAGGTTGCGGATCTCGACCGCGAAGCGCTCGAGCGACCCACCCGTGACGGCGATGGCAGCGAGGAACGCGGCGTGGCGGTCACGCTGGACGACCTGCGTGCTGGCCTCGTCAGCCTTGAGGCCCAGGCGCGCGAGCGCGTTCGCCTCGATCGACGGCGGGAGCTGCGAGTAGCTGCCCACGGGTCCGGAGATCTTGCCCGTGGCCAGGTCGTCAGCCGCTGCCCGCAGGCGGGTACGCGCACGATCGAGCTCGAAGGCCCAGGTGGCGAGCTTGAGCCCGAAGGTCAGCGGCTCCGCGTGGACGCCGTGCGTGCGGCCCATCTGGAGCGTGTCGGCATGCTCGCGAGCCTTGGCCACGACCGCGGCGATGGCCCCGTCGAGGCTGATCAGGATGAGATCCGCCGCTGCGCGGCACTGAAGGGCGAGGCCGGTGTCGACGACATCGCTGCTGGTCAGGCCGAAGTGGATCCAGCGCCCTTCGTCCCCGACGGTCTCGGCGACCTGCGTGACGAAGGCGACCACGTCGTGGTCGGTGGTGGCCTCGATCTCGTTGATGCGCTCGATGTCGACCATCGCGCGCTCGGCCACGGCCGCCACCGCGTCCGCCGGCACCTGGCCTTCGTCAGCGAGCGCCTGGAGGACAGCGATCTCGACCTGCAGCATGTGCTCGAAGCGGCTGCGGTCCGACCACAGCACCCCCATCTGTGGGGTCGTGTAGCGCTCGATCACGACCTAGGCTCGCGGCCGCTGGTGGAAGGGCTGACGGTGGATCGTCTGGGTGCGCTCGGGGCCGACGCTGACGATGGCGACCGGAGCGCCCGCGGCCTGCTCGATGGCATCGACGAAGGCGATGGCGTTGGGCGGCAGATCGTCCATCGAGCGTGCGCCGGTGATGTCTTCCTCCCAGCCGGGCAGGACCTCGTAGACCGGCTCCGCCTGCTCGAGCTCGGCGAGCGGGAGGGGCCAGCGCGCCTCCGTGCCATGCACGCGGTAGCTGGTGGCGATACGCAGCTCGTCGAGCCCGCTGAGGATGTCGAGCTTGTTGACCATCAGGTCGGAGACGCTGTTCACGGCCACGGAGTAGCGCAGGGGCACCGCGTCCAGCCAGCCGCAGCGGCGTTGTCGACCGGTGGTGGTGCCGAACTCGTGGCCCTTCTCCAGCAGGTAGCGGCCGGCATCGTCATCGAGCTCGGTGGGGAACGGGCCCGCGCCCACGCGCGTGGAGTAGGCCTTGATGATGCCCAGGACGTGGTCGATCTGGAGCGGGCCCACACCGCCGCCTGTGCAGGCACCACCCGCGATGGGGTTGCTGCTGGTCACGAACGGATAGGTGCCATGGTCGAGATCGAGGAGCGTGCCCTGAGCGCCCTCGAGGATGACGTGCTGGTCGTCGGCCAGCGCGTCCTGCACGAGGTTGGTGGTGTCGACGATGTGAGGACGCAGGCGCGTCGCCCAGAGGGCCGCCTCAGCCAGCAGGTCCTCCATCTCGAAGCCGGGCTGGCCATAGGACTCGTGGAGGATGGCATTGCGCTCGGGCAGCACGAGCGAGAGCCGACGCCGGAGGGCGACGGGGTCGAGCAAGTCCTCCATGCGCACGCCGGCTCGCCAGGCGCGGTCGGCGTAGGCCGGGCCGATGCCCCGGCGGGTGGTGCCGATCTCGTTGCCGGAGAGGTGAGTCTCAGCCGCTCCGTCGAGGGCGATGTGGTAGGGCATGATCACGTGCGCCGCACGGCTGACACGGATGCGCGAGGTGTCGATCCCGCGCTCGGCGAGCATGTCCATCTCTTTGATGAGCGTGCGCGGGTTGACGACCACGCCATTGCCGATGACAGGGGTGATGTGCGGGTGCAGCACGCCGCTGGGCACGAGGTGAAGCTTGAAGACCTCGTCGCCCACGATGACGGTGTGGCCGGCGTTGTCACCCCCCTGGAAGCGAACGACCATCGAGACCGACCCTGAGAGCAGGTCGACGGCCTTGCCTTTGCCTTCGTCACCCCACTGGAGTCCGACGATCACGCTGGCAGGCATCAGGCGGCTGACCTCGCGTGCTACGGGCAGACCAGCCCCCTGGGTCCCGCCGGCGACGTGGACACGTGATGAAGACCGCCCGGCACAGACGGTCGCCCCGCTGCTGGTGATGACTCCTCTCCCTTGCGGCGGGCGGCGGCCCGCGGCGCGATGACCGACAGATGATAGACGGGCGAGAACCCGAGGGCAGCCGCCACCCGGGGCCGGGATGCGAGACGGCCGGCTCGTCGATGCGAACCGGCCGTCGTCCACGATGAGGTCAGACGGGGACTAGGCCTCCCTGGCCTCGTCTGCGGCTTCCTCGATCGCTTCCTCGGCGTCAGCAGCTGCATCAGCGGCCGCGTCAGCAGCTTCGTCAGCAGCGTGAGCCCTGCGACCTGCTCTTCGACCTCCGCGAAGCGCTCCTCGAGGCTTGCCTGCAGCTCCTTGAAGCGCTCTTCGAGGTGGGCGCCAAGGGCATCGAAGTTGCCCTGCTGCAGATCATTGCGGATGCGGTCGAACTCAGCGCGCAGGTCCTGGCCGGACTGGCTCTGGCTCATGCCGGCAGCAGCGACGCCGATGGCGACACCGCTGACCAGACCAAGAACGAAACGGAACATGACCCCTCCTTCGCGGGACCCCTCGCAGTTGTGGCTCGACGGACCGTGGGGTTCGCCCGCTCGATGCACGTGACGCTGGCGGCCGTGCCGCTCCTACAAGGATACCCGCCGCGGGTATGACCCTCGCTGAAGGCTCCGGGTCGCGGACATGGCGACGGTTGCGCCGATGCAACACGAGTGCCGTCAGCCCTCGACTCAGGGCTACCTCGGCCGCGCGGGTGCGGATACCCTTGGCAGAACGCAAGCAGGACGGGCAGCATCAGGATGACCGCAACCATCTCCGCCGCGATGGCCGACGGGGCCGACTCGAGGTCGACCGAACGTGGCATCGCGGCGGCCGCCATCTGGCTGGGCCGTGTGGACGACCGTCGCGATACCGACCAGAGCATCGCGCTCCTTGACGTCGCGGAGCGATCGCGCGCCGACTGCTTCCGATACGAGCAGGACTGGGTCCGCTTCGTCAATCGCCGCGCGTTCCTGCGCCGCGTCCTTGCGGGCTACCTCGACATCAATCCGGCGGCCATCCGCTTCCGTGCCGCGCCGGGCGGCCGTCCGCGTCAGGACCACGACCCTCGGATCTCGTTCAATGCCTCGCACTCGTATGGGCTGGCAGTGGTGGCCGTCATCCACGACCACGAGGTCGGAGTGGACCTCGAAGGCCGCCGGACGCTCCCGGGCGTCCTGGCTGACGCCGAAGCCAGCTTCAGTGCCGTAGAGACCGAAGCGCTACGGGCGTTGCCAGACGCAGAGCGCTCTCCTGCCTTCCTGCGCCTCTGGACGCGCAAGGAGGCGGTCGTGAAGGCGAGCGGCCTCGGCCTCTCGATGCCGCTCGACGGGTTCACGGTGGAGCACCCCGGGGAGGTCGTCGTGGCAAGGAGCGATGGACGGGAGGGCCACACCCGCTACGTCCTCGCTGACCTCGACCTGCCCGCCGCGTACCTTGGTGCGGTGGCCATCCGCGGTGCTGTCGGAGGCCTGGCCATCAGCTATGCCCGACTGTCGTGAGTGACCATCGCGGGCGACGGGCGCGTGCGCGCGAGGACCGGGCCAAGCGGGTCTTCGACGTCGTGGTGGCAGCCGCAGCGCTGTTCCTGTTGTCACCGCTCATCTTGGTCGTCGCCATCGTCGTGCGCCGCAGCATCGGGAGTCCCGTGCTGTTTCGCCAGCAGCGACCGGGGCTCCATGGGGTTCCCTTCACCATCTGCAAGTTCCGCACGATGAGCGATGTACGGGACGCCGACGGCCGGACCATCCCGGACGACCTGCGGACTCCGCCAGTGGGGCGCTTCCTGCGCTCGAGCAGTCTCGACGAGCTGCCAGAGCTGTGGAACGTGCTCCGCGGCGAGATGAGCATGGTCGGCCCACGGCCGTTGCTGATGGCGTACCTGGCGCGCTACACGCCAACCCAGATGCGGCGCCACGAGGTGCGGCCTGGTGTCACCGGGTTGGCACAGGTAAGCGGCAGGAACGCCATGACCTGGGAGCAGAAGTTCGCCCTGGACATCCGTTACGTGGACGAGCATGACCTCCGCATGGACCTCGCGATCCTCGTCCGCACCGCGCGTATCGTGCTTGCACGGGAGGGCGTCCGGCACGGCGACGGCGGCCAGGGAGACATGCCGGAGTTCATGGGCTCGGACGCCGGTGGGGCCAGCGAGGACGGGCGCGACGACACCAACGCCTGAGCGCAGCGAGACGCAGGCGAGAGTGTCACCCCACCCACATGCCCCGGCGGGGTCCGATGGCACAGCCCTCGTGACCGCCGAACGCTCGCCTGAGCTGGTCATGGCACCTTGAGGCTGGATGGACAGGATGCCTGACATGAAAGGCGTGCGAGGTGCCGGCTGATCCTCGCGCGACGACCCGAGATCGAAGGGCGGATGGTCGACTACCACTGCCGCGGTCGCCTATCATTCGCAGATGCGTTCGCGATGGCAGGCTGGACAAGGATTGGCGGAGTACGCACTCCTGCTGTCGCTGATCGCGATCGTCGCCATCGCCGCGTTGGTGATCCTGGGCCGCGAGGTCTCCGCCATCCTCTCGACGCTGGGCGCCCTGATCTGAGCCGCCCGCTCGACACACCACGCGGTGCCTGGACCGCTAGACACGCAGTCGGCGGTACGGCATGGTCCGACGTCCGCTGCGCGCACCGCTCGGCGGTTGCGCACGCGGCCGAGCGGCCGACGCCGGAGGGGAGCACAGCGTCGGCCGCTCGGGAGTGGGAGAGGCGTCAGGCAGCGACGGCCTGGTGCGACTGCGCCTCAGGTTCGGGCGCCTCGTGCGGTTCAGCACCCTCGCCGTCTGCGTAGTCATCGGGGCCCAGCGGGTCCAGGCCCATGACCTCCGCCTGCGTCTCGAGGGCCTGCGCCGCGGTCTCGGCGGCATAGTCCTTCTTGCGCCGGCCTGAGAGCATCTCGACGCTGCTGGCCACGACCTCCGTGCGGTAGTGCTTGATGGTGCGGTCGTCCTCCCAGCGTCGCGTCTGGAGCCGCCCCTCGAGGGAGACCATCTGCCCCTTGCCCAGGAACTGGCCACAGATCTGGGCCAAGCGCTCCCAGGTGACGACCGAGTGATACTCGGTGCGCTCCTCTCCCCCGCGGTACTCGTTCGTCGCCACGCTGAAGTTGGTGACGGTCTTGCCACTGGGAAGCGTACGCATCTCCGGATCACGGGTCAGGCGCCCAGTCAGCAGGACACGGTTCATGAGGACCTCCTTGCCGGACGATCACACATAGCGTCCGACCATCTACAGAACCGGCGGGTTCAGCATCGGCGGGTCTGCTGGCGGGATGCGAGTACGGTAGCGGGTGGCACTTAGCCCAGGGTTCACTCCGACTGCATCAGGCCTTGGCGCCGCCGATGGCGGCCAGCCGGCAAGGGCTGGACGGCCCCGGGGCCCGGTGCACATCAGCGAGATGAGCCCACTGGCCAGATCGCCCGGCACAGGCGCACCTGTCCCTCGGCTTCCGCCCGTGCGGTCTGGCCACAACGCGATGTCGAGGCCAACGAGCGGCCGCCCGTCGGGTCAGCACCTGCCCGATAGCGGGCGACCGGCCGCACCCTTGTGGTCGCGCACGCACCAGTCAAGGAGGGAGCGCACCGGAGCAGTGCGGTTAGTGGTACTACCCCGCCCGCAGTACCGGTGCTATAACAATCGATGTCGCGTGGATGACCCTCTGATCGAGTCGTTCCCACGGCACGACTGCCACTTGATCGTGGGGGTACCGCTCGGGTACCTCAACTCAGACATGAGCGGGGCTCCCTTGAACGGAACCATCAGTACCCCATCGACATCGAACGTCACCGTCCGCCGTTCGCCGTCCCAAGGCTCCGCCGGGGTGGCCATCACGCGTGGGCGAGCCTCCGGGGCTGCTCGCGTCAGTGCCGGGCACGTTCGTGGCGCCGGGGTCGGCCGAACGCTCATCACGACCTCGCCGATCCTTGGTGACAGCTCATGACCACCACGACCGGGCGTGGCGTGATGCCGCCAGCCGAGTGGAACGACACTGCGCGTGACTACCCCGAGGCCTACGCACACGAGGCCTTCTCGGCCCAGGTCGCCCGTGACCCCTCGGCACCTGCCGTGCGGTTCCGCGACGAACGCCTGACCTACGGTGAGCTGGATGCGCGCGTGGGCCGCCTCGCCGGTGGCCTGGCTGCTCGGGGCGTCGCCCCTGGGACGCTGGTCGCGGTGTGCATGTATCGGTCGCTCGAGATGGTCGTGGCCCTGCACGCCATCTTGCGAGCCGGCGCCGCCTATGTGCCCATCGATCCCGAGTACCCCGATCAGCGCATCGAGATGATGCTCGACGATCTCGACGGCCCGCTCCTGCTTACCCAGTCGCGGCTCATGCCGCGCTTCGCCCAGGCCAACGCAGTGCCATGGCCGATCGACGGGCAGGATGCAGTCGCTGCACGCACCTCCGCGGTCTCCGCCGTACGTGTGGCGCCCGACGACCTGGTGTACGTGATCCACACCTCCGGATCGACCGGCCGGCCCAAGGGCGTCATGATCACCCACCGGGCCATTCGCAACCGCATGAACTGGCTCCAGGAACGGTTCGGCATGACCCCCGCGGACAAGGTCCTGCAGAAGACCCCGTTCAGCTTCGATCCCTCGGTGTGGGAGTTCCTGTGGCCCCTACAGGTCGGCGCTGAGCTGGTCGTGGCGGAACCCGGTGGCCATCGGGACGCCAGGTACGTGATCCAGATGATCATCGAGCACGGCATCACCACGATCCACTCCGTACCCTCCATGCTGCAGCTGCTCCTTGAGGACCCGAGGATCTCGGAGTGCCGGAGCCTGAAGCGTGTGATCTGCAGCGGCGAGGTCCTGACACGGGCTCTGCAGGATCGCTTCTTCTCACAGCTCGGTGCCGAGCTGCACAACCTCTATGGCCCGAGCGAGGCCATCGGCGTGAGCGCCTGGGCTTGTGACCGGGACAGCTCCCTGACCTTCGTGCCCGTGGGCACCCCGGTAGCCAACACCCAGCTGTACATCCTCGACGAGGAGCAGCAGCGGGTGCCGGTGGGCGACGTGGGCGAGCTGTATATCGGCGGTGTGCAGGTCGGCCGAGGCTATCTCAACGACCCTCGCCTGACGTCCGAGCGGTTCCTCCCGGACCCATTCCAGCCAGGCGGCGTCCTCTATCGGAGCGGCGACCTGGCTCGCTATCTGCCCGACGGCAACCTCGAGTTCGTGGGGCGGACTGACTTCCAGGTCAAGATCCGCGGCAACCGTGTGGAGCTCGGCGAGGTCGAAGCGGCGATCGAGGCGGTCGACGGTGTACGCGGCACACTCGTCGTCGCGCACGACCCGACCGGCGAGGAGCTCGAGCTGGCCGCCTACGTCGCGATCCCGCAGGACGACGGGCCGAGCGTCGAGGAGATCGCGTCACTCATCGCCGCGCGCCTGCCCGAATACATGATCCCGAGCCTCTTCATCAGGCTCGAGCGGTTTCCCCTGACCGATCACGGCAAGGTCGATCGTCGAGCGCTGCCCCCACCGATACGCGTCCGACCGCGTCTCGAGCGGCCCTTCGCTGCTCCACGCACCGACCTTCAGCGCACGATCGCCGAGCTGTGGCGCCGTACCCTGAACCTCGACCGCGTGGGCATCGATGATCGCTTCTTCGAGCTGGGCGGAACCTCTCTCCAGGCTGCCCGTTTCGTGGCCGGGATGCAGGCGACAGTGGGTGAGCCGATCTCGGTCGTGTCCCTCTTCGACGCCCCGACGGTCGCGGAGTACGCGGCCTTCCTCGAGCAGCGCTATCCGACGATGGCCGTCGGCGCGAGCCTCACCGCGAATGGTGCCGGTGCCCCTCCAGACCCGGCGCCCGATCCCGCGCCCGTGTCACAACGCCCGCGAAGCTCGCTTTCCAGGCAGCGTGCCCGCCGACGGAGCGACCGGAGCCAGATCGATGACTGAGCCCCGTGAGGTGGACGGCGTCGCCATCATCGGCATGGCTGGGCGGTTCCCGGGTGCCGCCAGCGTCGACGAGCTCTGGTCCAACCTGTGCGCCGGCGTCGAGAGCGTCGGGCCGTTCGACGAAGAGGACCTCCTCGCGGCCGGCGCCGATACGGGCGACCCCAACTTCGTCAACAGCGGCGCCCAGATGGAGGACGTCGATCGCTTCGATGCCGAGTTCTTCGGCATGGGACGCCGCGAGGCGGAGCTGACCGATCCCCAGCATCGCGTCGTGCTCGAGATGGCCTGGGCGGCGCTCGAACAGGCCGGCTACGACCCCGGCACGACCGAACGCCGCATCGGCATCTTCGGTGGCGTCGGCCGCAACCAGTACTTCCGCCACAACCTCCTGACGCACCCACAGATGCTGGAGCGCGCGGGCGACCACCCGGTGATGCTCGCCAGCGAGCGCGAATACGCCATTCTCCGAGCTGCCTTCAAGCTCGGGCTGCGGGGACCGGCAGTGAACGTCAATACCGCCTGCTCTACCTCTGGCGTCGCCACGCACCTGGCCATCCAGAGCCTGCTCGCGGGCGACTCGGACCTGGCGCTCGCGGGTGGAGCGCGGGTAGTCGTCCCCAGGAAGGCCGGGTACGTCTACCAGGAGGGCTCGATCCTGTCGGCCGACGGGCACGTCCGGGCCTTCGACGCCGATGCGCGCGGGACCGTGATCGCAAGCGGCGCCGCCTTCATCGTGCTCAAGCGCGTGGACGAAGCGATCGAGGACGGTGACACCATCTACGCCGTCATCCGGGGTTCAGCCATCAACAACGACGGCAGCGCGAAGATCGGCCTGACCGCCCCGGGCATCGATGGCCAAGCCGCGGTGATCGAGGAGGCGCTATCGGTCGCGGAGGTCGACCCCGCCACGATCGGCATGGTCGAAGCACACGGGACCGGGACCCTGCTCGGTGACCCCATCGAGATCGCCGCCCTCACGCGCGCGTATCGCCGCCAGACCGATGGACGCCAGTACTGCTCGATCGGGTCGCTCAAGTCGAACATCGGCCATCTCGACACCGCCTCGGGCGTCGCCGGCATCATCAAGGCCGCGCTCTCCTTGCACCACGGGCTCATCCCTCCGAGCGTCAACCTCCGCACTCCCAACCCACGGATCGATTTCGAGTCGAGCCCCTTCTTCATGCATACCGAGGTACGGGAGTGGCCGGAGACCGGTCAGCCACGCCGGGCCGGCGTCAGCTCATTCGGCTTCGGGGGCACGAACGCCCACCTCGTGTTGGAGGAGGCCCCGCGTCCTGCGACCGTGCAGGAAGAACCCCCGCGACAGCCCCAGGTCCTGCTGGTGAGCGCCAAGACCGAGGAAGCCCTTGAGGCGAGACGACAAGGACTCGCTGAGCACCTTGCCGCGAACCCGGAGGTGGACCTCGCGGCCGTGGCCTACACCCTCGCGGCCGGCCGCTCGCGGATGTCCAGCCGGGCTGCCGTGGTGGCTGACGACATCGATGCGGCCGTGGGCCTGCTCCGCCGGCCCGAGCCATCGGCCACCGTGGCCATGACCAGCAGTGCCTCGAGCACCGAGGTGGCCTTCCTCTTCACAGGGCAGGGCGCGCAGTATCCAGGCATGGGCGCGGCGCTCTACCGCACCGAGCCGGTGTTCGCCGCGGCCATCGATGAGTGTGCTGCCATCGTGGGCAGGATCGAGGGACATGACCTGGCCGACCTGCTCTATGGGGACCAGGTCGGCACCGCAGCCGCTGAGACGCAGCTGATGCAGACGGCCGTCGGGCAGCCCGCGATCCTGGCACTCCAGTACGGGCTGGCGCGACTCTGGGATAGCTGGGGCGTACGGCCGGCGGTCGTCATCGGCCATAGCGTGGGCGAGCTAGCAGCCGCCTGCCTCGGCGGGGTCCTCACGCTCGAGCAGGCGCTCCGGTTCGCGGTGGTCCGTGGACGCCTCATGCAGGATCTGCCCACGGGAGCCATGACGGCCGTCGTAGCCGACGAGACGGCCGTCATGCCACTGCTCGATGAGCACACCGCCGTGGCCGCCGTCAACGCCCCTGAGCAGTGCGTGGCGTCCGGTCCGCCGCCTTCGATCGAACAGTTGGAGCACCGGCTTGAGGCAGCAGGGATCCGCTTCCGCCGCCTGCCGACCGACCGGGCCTTCCACTCACCGATGATGGACCCCGTCCTCGAGGCGCTGCGAGAGCATCTGGACGGCCTCACCAGGGGCGGCATGAGCCTTCCGATGGTGAGCACGGTGACGGGCCAGTGGGTCAGCGCGGAGGAGGTCGCCGATCCGGGCTACTGGGCCCGACACGCTCGCCAACCCGTGCGCTTCGCCGATGCCGTCGGTTCGCTCCTCACCGAACGACCCGATATCGTTCTCCTTGAGGTCGGCCCCGGTGCGACACTGAGCTCGCTGGTGCGCCAACACCCGGATCTCCCGGTCGAGGTCACCATCGGTACCACGCTGCCGCATCCCGGGGCGGACGCCGACGAGCGGATCTTCGTTCGCCGCAGCGTCGCCGAGATCTGGGCTGCCGGCGTCGATGTCGATTGGGTCGCTGTCAACGGCGCGCGTCGAGGCCGCGTGCCGCTGCCGACGTACCCGTTCGCCCGCGAGCGGTACTGGATCGAGCGCGCCGATACCCCCGCGCCGCGCCCGCTTGACGCGGCCGAGCGACGCTCCGCCGATCCGGCGACCGCGCCCGACGTGACCCAGGCGGCGACCGCCGAGCCAGGCCCCGGTGCGGGCAGCCGCAAGCAGCGCATCGCCGCCCAGCTCACCGCCATCCTCGCCGACATGAGCGGCCTCGACCCATCTGCCATCGACCCGGCCGCCAGCTTCGGCGACCTTGGCTTCGACTCGCTCTTCCTGACGCAGCTCAACGCGCAGTTCCGTCGCGAGTTCAAGGTACGCATCACGCTCGCGCAGATGTTCAGCGAGACACCCTCGGTCGAGGCCCTGGCCGAGTACCTCGATGGGGTCCTGGACCCCGAAGCTGGTCCGACCACGGTCGAGAGCACGGGAGCTCGGGCGCGCTCCCTCGAACCGCTCGCTCCGGTCGGCGCCGAGCAGGTACGAGGCCCAGCGGCATCGGACGGCGCCAGCAGTCGTACGCCTGCCGACCTCGCCGAGCAGCTCATCAAGGAGCAGCTGCGCGTGATGGACCAGCAGCTGGACGTGATGCGAGCCCAGATCATGGGATCCGCGCGTCCGCGGGGCAACGGCAGTGTGCCCAACGCGGAGAAGAGCGACCAGTCCTAGCCGGCTGGACCGTCGACCCTCAGACCCTGACCAGCGACTGGCCCAGCAGTCCGCGCATGGCAGCCTCGACCTCGGCCACCCGGGCCTCGATCGTGGCCTGCGTGTGCAGCCGCGTGCTGTACACGAACGTGAGCCGCAGGTTCGGCACCAGGGCCGCGCGGACGGCGAGCGGGTACTGCCGGAGTCCGCGAGGACTGTCGCCGGGTCCGGTCGCCTCTGCGGCCGTCGTCCAGGGGGCCTCGCCCTCATCCGCGGCGGACGCTCCCCGGTAGTTGAAGAGCAGCTCAGCCCGAGGCAGTGCGTTCAGACGTTCCCGCAGCCCCTCGTCTGACGAGAGGAAGCGGAGCAGCTCGAAGCTGAAACCCTCCGGTCCCGCGCCCATCTGGCGAGTGACGGCCTCCACCGTCTGCGGTGTCGCGGCCCACGTCGGGTGACTGAGGACGACCGGGTCATACGAAAGGGTGAAGCCCACGGTCCTCGAGAGATTGACTCCTTCGAAGACCGCGTTCCGACCGTGGCCGAGGATATCGATGAGGACGGTCGGTGAGGACGTCCACCGACTGAGACAGCAGGCCAAGCCGGCGATGATCACGTGATCAGGCCGCCCAGGGCCGTCCAGCAGGGTGCGTGTGTCGCCGGCATCGAGCTCGAGCTCCACCACCGCCGTGGAGCCATTGGTGTTCGATCGCGGGCCCGCCTCGAAGTCCATGGGCAACCTGGCGACCTCCTGCCAGGGCTTGCCCAGCCACTCGCCGACCGTGTCGACGATCCTGGTGGTCTCCACCAGACGCTCGAGCTGCGTCGCCCACGTCTTGATGGAGGTGGTCTTGGGCGGCAACACCACCGCGACCCCTGCCGTTGCCTGGCGGTAGGCCTGCTCCAGATCTTCCCAGAACACCGTCCAGGTCAAGGCGTCGACCGCGAAGTGATGGATCGTGACGAAGAGCCGGTCGGGCGCATCGGTCCCGCAGTCGAAGTGGGCGACCCGAACCAACGGCGCGCGCGCGAGGTCGAAACTCCCCTGGAGCGCGGTGCACGTGCGTTCGATGAACTCGACCTGGTCCGCTGCGGACAGCTGCGAGATGTCATGCGACTCGAAGGGGATCTCCTCCTGGGGCGCAGTGATCTCCTGCCGCCATCGACCGTCGTCCCGCCACAGACGTAGCCGCAGCGCGTCGTGGTGCCTGAGCACCGCATCGACAGCGATGCGGAGAGCCGTCGCCGAGAGGCGTTCCGCTCGCACCAGGCTCGAGAGGTTCCAGTGGTGGGCGTCAGGGGTGTCGCGCTCCGTGAGGTAACGGAGCTGCGCCGGTGTCAGGGGCAACTCGCCGAGCACCACCCCCTGGTCGGTGCTGGCGGAATCGTTGCCCCGTGTCGCGGCCAGGGCCAGCTCGCTGATGGTCTGGTAGCGAAAGACCGAGTTCGGGGCCAGGCTCACGCCCGAGCGGTTCGCCTCGACCATGCAACGGAGTGCCATCAGGGAGTCCCCGCCGAGATCGAAGAAGTTGTCCTCGGTGCCGACGTGCTCGAGATCGAGGAGCGTCTGCCAGATCTTCGCCAGCGTGACCTCGTGCGCCGTGCGCGGAGCGACGAACTCCGTGCTCAAGTCCGGGCGCTGATTGTCGGGGTCGGGCAAGCGGGCTCGATCGACCTTCCGGTTCGCGGACAGCGGGAGGCTGTCGAGCATGACGAACTGGGTCGGAACCATGTACTCGGGCAGCGATGCGCGAAGATGCATGCGCAGTCCCGACACGTCCGCGTGCGGGCCGCCGTCGGGCACGACATACGCGATCAAGCGCTTGGTGCCGTCGGCTCGGGCCCGCGCGACCACCGCGCACTCCCGGACGCCCGGGTGACGGGACAGGGTCGCCTCGATCTCACCGAGCTCGATGCGGAACCCGCGGATCTTGACCTGGAAGTCGTCCCGGCCGAGGAACTCGATGTCGCCATCGGCGAACCGCCTCGCGAGGTCACCCGTCTTGTACAGCCGTCGCGGTCGTTCGCCATCGAAGGCGTGCATGACGAAGCGCTCCTCGGTCAGCTCGGGCAGACCGCGGTAGCCACGGGCCAACCCGACACCCCCGATGTAGAGCTCACCCACGACCCCCGGCGGCTGGACCTCCATCCGTGGTCCGAGGACGTGGAAGTCGGTGTTGGCGATCGGTGGGCCAAGCGGGATCCGGCCCGCCGCCGGGTCCACCTTGCTCGAGGAGGACCAGATCGTGGTTTCGGTCGTGCCGTACACGTTCCACAAGGTCTCGACGCGGGAGCAGATCGCGGCCGCCAGCTCCTGCGTCAGAGCCTCGCCCCCACAGAGCGCCTTGAGTCCGGGCGTCCCCGTCCAGCCCGCATCCAGCAGCATCTGCCACGTGGCCGGTGTCGCCTGCATCACCGTGATCTGGTCAGTGCCGAGCTGATCCCGCAGCCAGACCGCATCCACGGCTTGCTCCGCATCGGCCAGCACGATGGTGGCACCGACCATGAGCGGAAGGAACAGCTCGAGAAGCGACGGGTCGAACGACATGGTCGTCACCGCCAACAAGACGTCGTCGGCCGCCATGCCCGGTTGGTGCTCCATGGCATCGAGCTGGTTGGCCAGGGACAGCTGTGTGACCTCGACGCCCTTCGGTTTGCCGGTCGACCCGGACGTGCTGATGACATAGGCGAGGTCGGACATCGCGGTGTCGATGTCGAGGTCCGAGTCATCGAGCTCGGCCCACGGCCGTTCGGTTCCGTCCAGCTCGACCACGTCGGCACCCTCGAGCCTGATCGGGTGGGCCAGTCCCGCGTGCGTGATGAGCGCCTGCACGCCTGCGTCCCGCGCGATGGTCGCCAAGCGCTCGGGCGGGAACATCGGATCGAGGGGTACGAAGGCCCCGCCGGCCTTGTGGATCGCCAGCATCGCCAGCAGGATGTCGGGCGAGCGGTTGAGGTGGATGCCCACCAGGTGTTCGGCTGCCACGCCCATGCTGCGCAGGTGACGAGCGAGCTGGTTCGCCCGCCCGTTCAGCTGGCCGTAGGTGAGCGTGCCCCTGGAGCTCCTGACGGCCTCGCGATCGGGATGCCGCGCGACGCAGGCCTCGATCCGTTGGACGGCTGACCGCTCAGGCGTGGGCCCGCTGGTGTCGTTCCACCTGGTCAGGAGCTCCTCGCGCTGCGAGTCGTCGAGCAGGCCGAGATGCGCGATGGGCGACGACTGTCGGCCCTCCAGCTGTCGCAGCAGATGCACGTAGTGGCCCAGCCAGCGCTGGATCGTGCCCGGCTCGAAGAGGACGGTCGAGTACTGGAAGTCGACGGTCATACCAGCCTTCGACTCGGTCAGGTACGCCTCCAGGTCGAAGGAGCCGAAGAGCCGACGACCGTGGCTCGAAGGCGTCACCCGAAGGCCAGCGAAGTCAAGGTCCTGCGCAGCCGTCTCGAGCGTGATGACCGCCGATGCGAGCACGGGACGACTGATATCGCGCGCCAGATGAAGTGCCGAGGCCAACCGTCCGATCGTGTAGCCCTGATGGTCAAGCGCGTCGTAGGTCGCTCGGTTCACGCGCGCGAGGTAGTCCGACAGGCGCTCGTCCGGCGTGACCGTGGCGCGCAGGGGCAGGAGGTCGGCACAGAGGCCCACGAGGTCCCGGGCGCCGATCGAGGCCTGACCCGAGACGAAGACCCCGTTGACGAACTCGGTCTGGCCTGAGAGGCGGTGGAGCAGGATCTCCCAGGCCGCAAGCAGCACGGTGAACAGCGACACCCCCTGCTCTGTGGCCAGGCGCTTCAGCGAAGCCAGCAGCGCCTCGTCGATGATCGTGCGCTCGCTCCCGAAATGGAACGAGCGGACGGGCGGCCTGGCCCTGTCGAGTGGCAGATCGAGCTGGGCTGGCTGCTCGTGGAACAGGTCCAGCCAGTAGGGCTCCGACACGGCTCGTTGATCGTCGCGCCAGGTCACGTATTCGCTGAACTGGACGACGTCCGGCAGCTCCTCGCGGCCTCCGGCGACGATCGATGAGTAGATGGTGGCGAGCTCTCGCTTCATCACACCCAGGCTCCAGCCGTCGCTGATCAGATGGTGCGTCGAGATGATGAGCGTGTGGTCATCGTCAGCGAGCCGAACCAATCCGGGGCGGAAGAGAGGACCATCCACGAGGTCGTACGGGGTAGACATCTCGGCGTCCAGGAGTGCCTCGAAGCGAGCGATGCGTTCCTCGGGGGGACCGTCCGTGAGGTCGACCACGGCCAGGGCCGACTCGGCGTCCTGGCTGACGAGCTGGTAGTCACCACTCGCCTCGAAGGTCGTCCGTAGCGACTCGTGCCGGAGCACCAGGCGCCGCAACGACTCCTGCAGGGCCGCCACGTCCAGGTGGCCCTGCAGGCGCAGCAGGGTCGAGAGGTTGTAGGCAGCCGATCCCTCGGGGCTCAGCTGGCAGGTGATCCAGACATCGCGCTGGACATCGGTCAAGGGGATGCGCCGTGGATATCGCTCGGCCGGCTGCGGCTCCTCGGACGAGCCGTCGTCGGACGGCTGGGCTTCAGCGACGCCGAGCGCTCCCACCAAGCGGAGCTGCTTCTCCATGACGCGCAGCTGCTCGTTGATGAGCCGCTGGATGCGATCGGTCGTGAGGGACGAGTCCGAAGCGCGATCCAGCTCGTCAGTCACGTTCGGGGCTCCGGCAGCAGCGGCAGCCTGCCGTCAGGGGGCCGGCAGTCAGGTCGCGTCGTGCTCGCAGGGTCGGGGCCGGAGCGGCGCATCATGACTTCCGTACCTCGTTGTCATGTCGGTCGCCCGGCATCATCGATCTCCCGCCGGGACATCCGGTCATGTAGCGCTGTACCCACCTCTCAGTGTCGACTGGTCCATTCTAGAGTCGTTGATCCGCCTGCCCACGCCAGCCCTTCCCGTTTCGTTGCCCCACGACACCGCCCCGACGCCGCTCACAGGCGATGAACGAGGGGCCGCGCCAGCAGCCCCGCGACGACGCCGATGCCGAGCCCGAGGAGGTTGTCGACCATGTCCGCGGTCTGGCAGCCTCGGCCCAGGACCGGCAACAGCAGCTGGACCATCTCCACCACGAAGGTCAGCGAGACCGCAACCACCACGGCCGCGCCGGCCGCTCGGGTACGCGGCAGGAGCCCGACCCCGATGCCAAGGGGAACGAAGAGCAGCACGTTGAGCGAGGTGTCGTTCACGCGGGTCAGCGTCTCCAGCGTCGGCAGGCCGATGCGGGAGAGATCGCAGCTCCCCGTGGAGCCGTTGCCCGCAAGCGCGTCGGCGGTCGGCAGCAGCGTGGCCGACATGACGAACCCGAAGCCGAACAGCAGCAGCAGCGCCACGGTCCGGCCCGTGCCCAGCCAGCGTGCCACGGAGCCGCTGGTGGCGACGATGATGACGATCGTGACCGCCATCGCCAGCGCCGACAGCGGCACTGCGCCCACGAAGGTTCGCACCGGACCCGACCTCAGCTGCGTCGTTCCAGGTCGACGCGGCTTCGAGCAACGGTCGAGCGGAACGCTTGTCGCACGGAGATCACCATCGCGCACAGGCTAGACGTCGTGCGCAGTTCGTATCGCGAAGCGCGTGGGATAGCAGGACCGCTGTACCATATCGGCAGCGATCCGAATCCTGTTCGGGCACCTTGCCGTGACAAGGGGAGCCGTGTGACCGACCTGGACATGACGAGATCGGGAGAGTTGCGGCTGCGCAATGAGCGGCTGCTGCTGTTGGGTTTGGCGTGCTACGCCCTCCTCATCGGCGCCCTGATCTTCCAGAACCCCGCCGCCATCACCACTGACGTGGTCGTCGTGGCCGCGGCGCTGGGCGGTGTCCTGATGCTGCGCGGGCGCACCTGGCTCAGCGACTGGACCCCCATCGTGGCGCTGCTGCTGGCATACGAGCTCATGCGCGGACTCGCCGACGACGCCGGCTTCCCGTTGCAGATGGCCTCGCTCATCGAGGCCGAGCGCATGCTCGCCCTGGGCGCGCTGCCGACCCAGGTGCTGCAGGAGGCCATGCGCCCGGTGGTGGGCATCGACTGGGTGGCGCTGCTCTCGACCGGCGTCTACATGTTCCACTTCCTCATCCCGATCCTCACCGGACTGCTGATCTGGATGTGGCGACGCGAGCAGTTCCATGACTTCATGGCCGCCCTGATCGTGCTCAGCATGGCCGCCTTCACGACCTACCTGCTGATGCCGGCGGCGCCCCCCTGGTACGCGGCCAACGCGGGCCTGCTCGACGGCGCCGACGGCCTCCCGCTCATCGCCTATCTCAAGCCGGAGACCTTCGCCGACGTCGGCGCCATGCTCGGCCTCGACGGCAACAACGTCTACGACACCGTCTTCTACGCGGCCGGTCCCAACGACGTGGCGGCCTGGCCCTCACTGCACGTGGCCTACCCCTTCCTGGCGTTCCTGGTGCTCCGTCGAGCGTTCGGCCGCCGCGCCTGGATCGTGGCCGGCTACGCCTTCGTGGTGGCCTTCTCGGTGGTCTACACCGGCGACCACTGGGTCCATGACTGCATCGCCGGTGCGGCCTACGCCTACGCTGCCTACTACATCGTGGTCCACACGCCACCAGCCATCCGCGAGTGGTTCGACGGGATCTTCCTGCCGCGCGAACCCGAACCCCTGCCGGTCAGGTCACAGGTCAGCGAGTCGGACTAGCAGCTACGCTCCCGCCACCCGGGTGCCCGCCTTCCACACGGCCGTGACGCGCTGGCCGTAGCCGACCGACGTCATAGGCGTCCCCGTCGAGCACGACGAGGTCGGCCAGCTTGCCCTCCGCGATCGTGCCCAGGTCGTCCCCAAGGCCCATCAGCTCCGCAGCCGAGCGCGTGGCCGCCTCGAGCGCAGCTGCAGGGGCCATGCCGCCGGCGACCATCAGCTCGAGCTCGCGCAGGTTCTGCCCGTGTGGCGTGACACCGGTGTCGGTGCCCATGGCGATGCGCACCCCTGCCTCCACGGCGCGACGGAAGGCCGCCTCGTGGACCTCGACGGTGGCGAGCGCCTTCTCCAGCACCACGGCCGGTATCGAGGCACCGGCCTCGGCGGCCGCGATCACGCCCCGCGGTGCCACCAGCGTGGGCACCAGCCAGGTGCCTCGGTCGAGCATCAGCTCGATGCCCTCGTCGTCGAGGAAGATGCCGTGCTCGATGCTGCGGATGCCAGCGCGCACGGCGTTCTTGATCCCGTCAGCACCCTGCGCGTGGGCCATCACGAACATGCCCGCGGCGGTGGCCTCGGCCACGAGCACGTCGAGCTCGTCCGGCCGGAAGTGCGCGTGGCGGGGGTCGTCCCGCGTAGAGGCAACGCCGCCGGTGGTGGCGACCTTGATCACGTCCGCACCGGCGCGATGGACCTCGCGAACCTTGCGTCGCATCGCATCGGGGCCATCGACGATCCCGTCGGGCAGGCCGGGATGCGGCTGGAAGAAGTGGATAGAGTCACCCGACGGCAGCCAGTCGTCGCCATGCCCGCCCGTCTGGCTCAGCATGATGAGCGAGATCTGCAGGCGTGGGCCCGGCGTCAGCCCGTCCTCGACCGCCTGGCGGATCCCGAGGTCGGCGCCGCCTGCGTCGCGGATGGTGGTGATGCCGACCGCCAGCGTGTCACGCAGGTTCTGAGCGGCCTCGAAGAACTGGTACGAGAAGGGCCGCTGCACCAGCTGCCAGATGTCGACCGTGCGGATGGTGATATGCACGTGCGTATCGAAGAGACCGGGCAGGAGCGTCTTGCCCGTGACGTCCACGGCCGCGTCAGCATCGGCGGTGCCGGCAGGACCGACCGCGACGATGCGCGTGTCCTCGATGACGACGTCCGCTCGATAGGGGTCGGCGCCGGTCCCGTCGAAGACCTGCGCCCCGGTGAAGACCGTGCGAGCCATGCCACGAGGATAGCGCGCCGAGCGGTGCGAGAATGGACGGTCCGATGACCCGACGGACACCGGCCTTCGCGCTGACGCTGACCCTGCTCCTGGCGACCCTACCGGCGGCTGCCATCGCCCAGCCGGCCAGCCCCTCCCCCGCCCTCGCTCCCGATGCGAACGAGGCCGCTGCCTCCGATCGCGTGGCCGAGATCCTGGGCGCCATGTCCCTGCGCCAGAAGGTGGGTCAGCTGTTCATGAGTCGCGTCTACGGCTACCGGGCCACGTCGCCCGCACCAGGTGCCGTCCGCTCCAACGAGCGGTACCTCGGGGTGGACGACGCCCACGAGCTCTTCGAGCGCTTCCCGGTCGGCGGCGTCGTCTACTTCGAGTACGCCGGCAACCTCCAGCACCCCGAGCAGATCGCGCGCCTCTCGAACGGCATCCAGCGTGCCGCTCTCGACGCCGGCACCGTGCCCGTGCTCATCAGCACCGACCAGGAGCACGGCCTCATCGAGCGGCTGGGGCCGCCGGCCGACCCGTTTCCCGGGCTCGATGGCGCTGGGCGCCACGCGTGACTGGGACGCTGGCGCGCGAGGCAGCCCGGGTGACCGGCGAGGACCTGCGCGCGGTGGGCATCAACCAGGACCTCGCACCGGTGGCCGACGTCAACAACGACCCGGCCAATCCCGTCATCGGCGTGCGCTCGTTCGGCTCACGCCCCGGGCTGGTGTCGTCGATGACCGCGGCCCAGGTGACCGGCTTCGAGGATGACGCGCGCGTCGCTGCCACGGTCAAGCACTTCCCGGGACACGGCGACACCGCGCATCGACAGCCACGTGGGCCTGCCCACCATCCGCCACAGCGAGGCCACCTGGTGGGCACTCGACGCACCGCCGTTCGAGGCGGCCATCGAGGCCGGCGTGGACGTGCTCATGACGGCGCACGTGCGGGTGCCCGTCGCTCGATCCGCAGCGGCCGTCCAGCCACGCTCTCGCGGCCGATCATCACGGGCATCCTGCGCGAGCGCATGGGCTACGACGGCGTGGTCATGACCGACTCGCTGACCATGGCCGCCATCCGCGACCGCTACGACGACGGGCGGGCGCCGGTGCTGGCACTCAAGGCCGGCGCGGACATGCTGGCCGACCCGCCGGACCTGCCCGTCGCCTTCCGCGGCGTGCTGCGCGCGCATCGAGACAGGGTGAGATCAGCGAAGAGCAGCTGGAGCGCTCGGTGGAGCGGGTCCTGCGCCTGAAGGAGCGCCTGGGCCTGCTCGACGACCCGTTCGTGGACGTCGACGCGGTGGCGGCCTCGCTCGGTACCGACCAGGACCTGGCGTGGCCCAGGCCGTGGGTGACGCCTGCCGTGACCATCCTGCGCGACCGCCGGACGTGGCTGCCGCTGCCGGAGCGCTGGAGCGGTCGTCGCTCACCGGCACTCGGCCGGAGGGCTGCCGGGTCGCTGCGGCGCAGCCTGCGCGAGGCTGGCCACGCGGTCACGGCCGCTGGACCGGCGACGAGCCCGGCAGGATCGCCACGGCCACGGCGCAGCGAGCAGGCTCGCCGAGCACGACCTCACCATCGTGGTCACGCGACGACCTCGGCGCCTCTCCGCCGGCAGCGCACGCTGGTGCGAGCGACTGCTCGCGAGCGGCCGGCCGGTGCGTGGTCGTCTACGCCGGCTCGCCCTACGACGCAGGCTGGTTCCCGGACGCGCCCGCGCAGATCGCGACCTACTCCGACGTGCCGGTCTCGATGCGCGGCCTCGGCCGAGTGGTCGCCGGCGAGGTAGCAGCCACGGGCACGCTGCCGGTGCGCGTCCCTCGCTTCGGCGGCGGCACGCTCTATCGCTTCGGCCACGGCCTGCGCCGCTAGTGTCCACCGCGCGTCCGCGGCACGGCCACGGACGCTGACCATGCCGCGCGGGCCGCTGGGCACTTGACTCAGGTTCCCGGCCGGGCCATGCTGAGCAGCAGGCACGCCATGCGAATCGCTGAGCGCTATCCGGCTCTTCGGCGCGCCAGGGTCGAGCAGCTCCGCCTGGCCCGGCGCCTCTCGGACGGTCGCGCCCACACGCGCTTCGCGACCACCCAGACCGACGAACGATTGCCGCTCACCGTCGTGCGGCACTCCTCGCTGCTTCGCCGTCGTCTGGGTCAGACCGACCCTCGCCTGCAAGAAGCCAAGGTCCACAACCTGCGCCTTGCGGGCGTGAGACGCGACTTCAGATCGGAGCCTGGCCTGTGCCAGCTCTCGAACCTGCTCTACTGGATGGCCCTGCACGCTCCACTGGAGGTCATCGAGCACCACCACCATTCCTTCGACCCCTTCCCCGACGATCGACGCGTGCTGCCCTTCGGCTCCGGTGCCGGCGTCTTCTACAACTACGTCGACCTGCGCCTGCGAAACCCCACCGACGTCGCGCTCGAGCTCGTGGTAGCCATCACCGAGGAGCACCTGCGTGGTCGGCTGCTGGCGGAGAGACGGGGGCCGTTCGCCTTCCACGTCGAGGAGCGCGGGCACCGCTTCGTGCGCGAACCTGACGGGCGCGTGTTCCGCCAGAACGAGCTCTGGCGTCGAACCATCGACAGGCGCAACCGGCGAGGTCGATCTCCGTCGAGCTGATCACCCGAAACCACGCCGAGGTCGGTTACGAAGTCGACCCCGCCCTGGTCGAACGTGCCGTCCCAGGGCCTGACGGGGCCGGCTAGCCACCGTCGCCGGCGAACAGCTCACGGCGCGGAAGGCCCGTCTCCTCGGCCACCATCCTGGCCGCCGCCGAGCGCTTGAGGCCTTCTGCCACCAGCCGCTCGACCCGGGCCCGACCGGCCTCGAGGCTGACCTCGGCGACATCCTCCGCGGTGGCGCCGGCGACCACGATCACGACCTCTCCCTTGACCGGCCTCGTCTCGGCCTCGTCGGCCAGCTGCGCGAGGCCACCGCGACGGACCTCCTCGTGCAGCTTGGTCAGCTCGCGGGCGACCACGGCCCGTCGTTCAGGGCCACAGGCGGCGGCCAGGTCGCGCAGGGTGCTCGGCGGTGCGCCCATGGGCCTCGTAGATGACGGTGGCGCGGTCGTCGGCGGCGATGCGGGCAAGCCGCTCCTTGCGCTCACGGCCCTTGCGCGGCAGGAAGCCTTCGAAGCCCCAGCGAGCGGCCGGCAGCGCGCTGGCCACCAGGGCTGCCAGCACGGCAGAGGCACCGGGGATGGGCACGACGGTGCCGCCACGCTCGACCCAGGCGCCGACGAGCACCTCCCCCGGATCGCTCACGAGCGGCGTCCCGGCGTCGCTCACGAGCGCGACGTCGTCCCCGGCCTCGAGCCGCTCGAGCAGCTCTGCGGTCCGGCGATCATCACTGTGGGCGTGGTAGCTCACGAGCGGCGTCTCGATCTCGAAGCGAGACCACAGCTTGCGCGTGACCCGCGTGTCCTCCGCCGCCACGACGGCCACGTCGCGCAGGGTCTCGAGCGCGCGCAGGGTGATGTCGCCGAGGTTGCCGATGGGCGTGGCCACCACGTAGAGCGTGCCGCGGCCGCCCTCGGGGGCCACCTCAGTCACGCGCCGAGCCCGGTCGGCGACGCGGGTAGAGGTAGTCGATGCCGGCGGTGCGCGGCCCGATCTTGGCGATGGGCGGCACCTGCCGCTTGAACTCCGAGCCCGCGACCATGCGGTCGATCCGTTCCACCAGGGCACGCTCGAAGCCATCCTCCACGACCTCGTCGAGCGACAGCCGCCGGTCGACGAGGCGGAAGAGGATGCGATCGACCTCCGCGTAGCTGAAGCCGACCTCGGCCTCATCCGTCTGGCCCGGCCACAGGTCGGCCGACGGCGCCTTGGTGATGACCGCGTCGGGCACGCCGATGGCGACCGACAGCTGGCGCACCTGCGACTTGTAGAGGTCCCCGATGGGGTTGAAGGCGCTGGCGCTGTCACCCCACAGCGTGGAGTAGCCGATGAGCGCTTCCGTCTTGTTGCCGGTGCCGATGACCAGGCCACCCCAGGTGACGGAGTGGTCGTAGAGCACCATCATCCGCGCGCGGGCCATGAAGTTGCCCCGACGCAGCGGAGTCGCGTCCGCGCGCGACTCGTCGAAGTAGCCGTCGACGATGCCGCTGATATCGACCAGCTCGCTGGGCAAGCCCAGGTCAGCCACGATGGTCTCGGCATCCCCGCGCGACTCGGGCGAGGAGGTCTTGTAGGGCATCAGGACGGCCAACACGTTCCCAGCGCCGATGGCCTCCGCCGCGAGGTAGGCCACCAGGGCCGAGTCGATGCCCCCGGAGAGCCCCAGCAGGACCTTCTCGAAGCCCGCCTGGGCCAGCTGTGCCCGGATGAACTCGCCGACGATGCGCCGCGCCGCATCGGTGTCGATGGCCAGCTCCTGCGGGAGCTCGAACTCGAAGGTCGAGCCCGTGGACATGGTCATGGCCGCCGGGCGCTCCGAGCGTTGCGCTCGAGCCGCTCAGCCGATGATCTGGTCGAGCTGGCGGATGACGACCTCCGGCCGCTCGTCGCGCAGCAGCGGCGAAGCGATGCGCTCACGGCGCAGCTCCGCGGGACGGATCTCGGTCAGATACAGGCCCTCGTCGTGGGTCGGCGCCCGGAAGACGCTGTCGCCGTCGGGTCCCACGACCTCCGAACCGCCCCAGAAGGTGATCGACTCGTCCACGCCGACGCGGTTGACGAAGATGACGTAGCTGGTGGTCAGCTGGGCATACGTGCGGTTGAGCGAGCGCCAGGACTCGGCCGTGCCCAGGCCCGTCTCGTTGACCGCGGCCACGTCGCGACCGGGCGAGGACGAGACGTTGATGAGCACCTGCGCGCCGTCGAGCGCCAGCAGCTGCGGCGTGGCCAGGTGCCAGAAGTCCTCGCAGACGCTGATGCCCAGGCGCAGGTCCAGACGCTCCGAGTTGGCCGCGCGGATGGTGGAGCCGGGCGCGAAGAAGCGACGCTCGTCGAAGAGGCCGTACGTCGGCAGGAAGACCTTGCGGTGGACGTGCCGCACGGCCTGGTTCTCGAGCAGCGCAGCACTGATGAAGAGCTTGTGGTCCGACGACTCCTCCACGAAGGAGACGACGACGCTCATGTCGCCGGCGGCCTGCGCCAGCTCCAGGATCGCGGGTCGTCGCGGCGCATGGCCACCTCCGCGTTGAGGTCCTGCAGCAGGTAGCCGGTCAGCCCCAGCTCCGGGAAGACGACGAGGTCGGCCTCCTGGGCGCGTGCCTCGGCGATGAGCTCGAGGTGTCGCCGGAGGTTCTCCTCGAGCGCGCCGAGGCGCGGTGCGATCTGGGCAAGGGCGACGCGGAGGGGTGCCATGAGCGTGAGTGTATTCGCTGTTCGGCGCGTGATGCGGATCGCGCCGGCGGAATCGCGAACCTCCCGGGTGTACGAACGCCGCGAGGCAGTGCTAGGGTGTACGCACGCCGCGAAGGGTGTGAGCGCTGTGCCGCGCTGCGCACCCGCGGGCTGGCTGAGGAGGAGCCTCGACCCACGGCGCCTCTCGAGAGAGCGGCCGCCCGGATCCGTCGCGGGAGAAAGAAGGAGAACCGGATGACCCGACGACCTACTTGGTTGTCCGCGGCCGCTCTTGGCGGCGCGATGGCGCTCCTGGCCACCTCAGCAGCTCCTGTCTTCGCACAGGCGGAGCAGGGCGAGATGCCCGAGGGTGGCTGGACGTCGTACCCCGTGACCGAAGCCGTCGACTGTGAAGCCGGCACGTTCGCGGGCCTGCCGTACACCGGCAGTCTTGCCAGCATCGAGGCGGTCGACGATCTGACCGTCAAGTTCAACCTCTGTGCGCCTGATCCCGCCTTCCTGTCCAAGATCGCCTTCTCGGCGTTCGCGGCCCAGGATGCGGACTACCTGGCCACCGCCGGCCTCGACGGCACGATCGTCGACAACCCCAACGGCACCGGCCCGTACATGCTCGGCGAGTGGCGCCGCGGCAGCGAGATCATCCTCGAAGCCAACCCGGACTACTGGGGCGAGCCCGTCCTGAGCGACACCGTCGTGATGCGCTGGTCGTCCGAGCCCGGCCAGAAGCTGCTCGAGCTGCAGTCCGGCACCGTGGATGGCATCGACAACCCCAGCGTCGACGACGTCGATACGATCGCGGCTGACCCCAACTTCCAGGTCATCCCCCGTGAAGGCTTGAACATCTTCTACGTGGGCATGAACAACACCTACCCGCCGTTCGACAACGTGAAGGTGCGCCAGGCCATCGCGCAGGCGATCGACAAGGAACGCATCCTCAACAACTTCTACGCCGACGGCTCCAACGTCGCGGACTACTTCACCCCGTGCTCCATCGCCTTCGCCTGTGAGGGCGATCCGTGGTGGGACTACGACCCCGAAGCGGCACAGGCGCTCCTCGCTGAGGGCCTCGCCGAGTCCGGCCTGGACGCCATGCCCGAGATCCCCATCTCGCTGCGCGTCGTGGACCGCACCTACCTGCCCTTCCCGGAGCAGGTCGCGGTCGACATCCAGGATCAGCTCGCTGAGAACCTGGGCATCACCGCCACCATCGACGTCCAGGAGTCGGGCACGTTCATCGACAACGCCGACGCCGGCGCCCTGAGCGGCCTCCACCTCCTGGGCTGGGGTGCTGACTACCCCGATCCCACCAACTTCCTTGACTTCCACTTCGGTCCCGGTGCCTCCGCCCAGTTCGGCGACGGCTTCCAGGACATCTGGGACGCCCTGGCCATCGGTGCCACCAACTCCGACCCGGCTGTTCGTGCTGAGGCGTACGCCGCGGCCAACAACGCCGTCAAGGCCAACATCCCCATGGTGCCGATCGCTTCGGGTGGTTCTGCCACCGCGTGGGCGGCTGACATCGAGGGTGCTCACTCGTCGCCGCTGGGCAACGAGGAGTTCCGTGTCATCGGCCCCGGTGCCGACGACACGCTGGTGTGGATGCAGAACGCAGAGCCCATCGGGCTCTACTGCGCCGACGAGACCGACGGCGAGTCCCTGCGCGCCTGCGAGCAGATCAACGAGTCCCTCTACGGCTACGAGATCGCCGGCGCCGCCTACGAGCCTCGCCTGGCCTCCGAGTGCACCTCCAACGAGGAGCTCACCGAGTGGACCTGCAGCCTCCGCGAAGGCATCAAGTTCCACAACGGTGCTGACCTCACGGCCTCTGACATCGTCACGTCCTACGCGGTCCAGTGGGACGTCACCAACCCGCTGCACATCGGTCGCGATGGCAGCTTCACCTACTTCCCGGGCCTCTGGGGCGGGTTCCTGAACTCCGTCCCCGCCGAAGAGGAGTAGACCCCTCCCGTAACCGTAAGGTCGAGGGGCGCCACCGATGAGGTGGCGCCCCTCTCCTCTGCTCCACTGACCGTATCGATCAGAACCCGCACGAACGGCGCTTCTTGACTCAGTACATCATCCGGCGGCTGCTGCTCAGCATCCCGACCCTGCTCGGCATCATCGCCATCGTCTTCATCATCGCCCGCCTGCTCCCCGGCGACCCCTGCCTGTCTGCCCTGGGTGAGCGCGCCACTGATGAAGTCTGCGACGCCTTCAACGAGCGCTTCGGCCTCAACGAGCCGATCATCACCCAGTTCTTCCTCTACATCGGGCAGCTGCTGCGCGGCGACCTGGGCGACTCCATCCGGTACGGACGCCCGGTGACCGAGATCCTCATCGAGCGCCTGCCCACGACCATCGAGCTGGCCTTCTACGCGCTGCTCTTCGCCGCCATCGCCGGCATCATCCTGGGCCTCATCGCCGCCCTCCGCCGCAACTCCAAGACGGACGTGGTCACGATGTTCGTGGCCATCCTCGGCGTGTCCGTGCCGATCTTCGTGCTGGCGCTCATCCTGCAGTTCATCTTCGCGGTCTGGATGCCAGGCGTCACGGAGGACCTCTTCGGGGTCCGGGTCGGCTTGCCGCCATCAGGCCGGCTCAGCCCGGGCCTGCAGTTCGACACCCTGGTGGAGGCCTGGGGGCTGCAGGACCTCGGCGGGCTGCCGCGAGCCATCCTCGACTTCCTCTCCGGCATCTACACCTTCAGCTTCCTCGTCACCTTCCAGTTCGAGCAGTGGCTCGACGCGGTCAAGCACCTGATCCTGCCAGTCATCGCGCTGGGCACCATCAGCCTGGCCATCATCGCGCGCATCACGCGCTCGTCGCTGCTGGAAGTGCTTGGTCTCGACTACATCCGCACCGCCCGCGCCAAGGGCGTGTCCGAGCGCGCCGTGCTGCGCAAGCACGCCTTCCGCAACGCCATGCTGCCGGTGGTCACGATCATCGGCCTGCAGCTGGGCCTGCTGCTGGCGGGCGCCGTGCTCACCGAGACCGTCTTCAACCTGACTGGCGTGGGCCGCACCATGTACGACTCCATCGTCGGCCGCGACTACATCGTGGTGCAGGCCTTCACGCTCATCATCGCCCTCATCTACCTGACGGTGAACCTGATCGTGGACATCTCGTACGCGTTCCTCGACCCGCGGATCCGGCTCAAGTGAGGAACGCACGATGACCGCCGACTTCGGCGGCAACAAGGCCAACGTGGTCGAGGGCCACAAGAGCGCCCAGACCTCCGGCTCCGCACGCACGGCTCGCATCAAGGAGACGGTGCGCAACGTGCTGGCCCAGCGCTCCGCCCGCGTGGGGCTCTTCCTCCTGGGCATCCTCGTCTTCGTGGCCACCTTCGCGCCCCTCATCGCGCCCTACGGCCCGCTGGACAACCTCAACGGTCCGGGTGAGCCGGGGCGCCGGGCCGAGCCCTGTATCCACGCCTTCTACGAGGTGCCCATCCTGGGCGCCTGGGGTTGCCCCGAGACGCAGCCGGAGACGTATCTGGGCACCGACGGCAACAGTCGTGACATCTTCAGTCGCGTGGTCTACGGGGCACGCATCTCGCTGCCCATCGGCCCGGCCGTGGTCGGCTTCGCCATCATCATCGGCGCCATCGTGGGCGCCATCGCCGGCTTCGCCTCCGGTTGGACGGACATGACCCTCATGCGCATCATGGACATCGTTCTCTCGTTCCCGGCGCTGATCCTCGCCATCGCCATCGTCACGCTCATCGGCAGCGGCTTGTTGAATGCCGTGGCGGCGGTGATCATCGTGTCGATCCCTCTGTACGCGCGCCTCACACGCTCAGCGGTGCTCTCCACCCGCGAGAACGACTACGTCACCGCCTCGCGCGCGCTCGGTGAGTCGAGCAGCGGCATCCTGCGACGGCGCGTGCTGCCCAACTCGATCACGCCGCTCATCGTGGCCGGCTCCCTGGGCATCGCCACGGCGGTGCTGGAGGTGGCCGCGCTGTCCTTCCTGGGCCTGGGCATCGCCGAGCCCACGCCAGAGTGGGGTGCCATGATCGGCCGTGACTTCAACTCGATCTTCTCGCGGCCGCTGCTGGTGCTCTCGCCGGCCTTCATGCTGACGGTGATGGTGCTCGGCTTCAACCTGCTCGGTGACGGCATCCGCGACGCCCTCGATCCGAGGCTCAACAGGTGAGTACCCCCGTGAACCCCAGCGACGACCAGCAGCACATCCTCGAGGTCAAGGGTCTGCAGACATCCTTCTATACCCGTGCCGGCGTCATCCGCGCCGTGACCGACGTGAACTTCCACGTCAACAAGGGTGAGGTCCTGGGCATCGTCGGCGAATCGGGCTGCGGCAAGTCCGTGACCTCGCTGACGATCCTGGGCCTGGTGGGCGAGCCCGGCAAGGTGGAAGCCGGCGAGGTCCTCTTCGGCGGACGGGACCTGCTGCACCTGCCCGACTCCGAGATGCGCAAGGTCCGCGGTGACCGCATCGCCATGATCTTCCAGCAGCCGCAGTCCTCGCTGAACCCGGTCATGAAGGTCGGTCCGCAGATCGCGGAGTCGCTCATCATCCACCGCGACATGGACGAGAAGGCCGCCCACGCGCGCAGCCTCGAGCTCATGGACATGGTCGGCATCCCCGACGCGGTGCGGCGCTACGACGCCTACCCGCACGAGATGTCCGGCGGCATGGCCCAGCGCGTGATGATCGCCATCGCGCTCTCGTGCGAGCCCGAGCTGCTCATCGCGGACGAGCCCACGACCGCGCTGGACGTGACCATCCAGGCCCAGATCCTGGACCTCATGCGCATGCTCCAGAAGGAGACCGGCACGGCCATCGTGCTCATCACCCACGACCTCGGCGTGGTGGCCGAGATGTGCGACCGGGCTGCGGTCATGTACGCCGGCGAGATCGTCGAGCAGACCGACGTGCGCACGCTCTTCTCCGAGCCCAAGCATCCCTACACCCGCGGCCTCATCGGCGCGGTGCCGGTGCCCGGTGAGATCCTCGACGAGCTGGCCACCATCCCCGGGTCCGTGCCCAACCTCATCGAGCTGCCTGAGGCCTGCCGCTTCAGCCCGCGCTGCACGGCCAAGGACGAGCACGGCTGCGTCCTCGCCGACCGCGTCCACCCCGAGCTGCGCCTGGCCGGCGAGGACCACCTCGTGCGCTGCTGGCTCTACCACCACGAGGATGGGTCGCCCCGACCCGATCCTGACACCTGGCCGGAGGCCGGCGCATGACCGACACCAACACCGCCGCGGTCGGCGGCATCAACCGCCAGCCGAACCCCCTGGTCCGCCTCGAGGGCCTCAAGAAGGCCTTCCCCATCAAGGCCGGCGTGCTCCAGCGCACGGTCGCCGAGGTGCGGGCGGTCGATGGCGTCGACCTCGAGATCGGCCGTGGCGAGACGGTCGGGCTGGTCGGCGAATCCGGTTGTGGCAAGACCACCATCGGGCGCCTGCTGCTGCGCCTCATCGACCCCACCGGCGGCAAGATCATCTTCGACGGGCAGGACATCACGGAGCTGCAGGGCAAGGACCTGCAGCCGTACCGCAAGCGGATGCAGATCGTCTTCCAGGATCCGTTCGCCTCGCTCGACCCACGGCAGCTGGTGGGCGACAGCATCGGCGAGGGCCTGCGCATCCACAACCTCGGTTCCACCGCGGAGCGGCGCAAGAAGGTCCAGGACATGATGGACATGGTGGGCCTGCAGCCGTACCACGCTGACCGCTACCCCCACGAGTTCAGCGGCGGCCAGCGACAGCGCATCGGCATCGCCCGCGCGCTGGTGATGGAACCGGACATCATCGTCTGCGACGAGCCGGTCTCAGCGCTCGACGTGTCCATCCAGGCGCAGGTGCTCAACCTGCTCAAGTCGCTCCAGGGCGAGTTCGGCCTGACCTACCTCTTCATCGCCCACAACCTGGGCGTGGTCGAGCACATCAGCGACCGCGTGGCGGTGATGTACCTGGGCCGCGTGGCCGAGCTGACCAACCGCGAGCAGCTCTATCGCGACCCGCGCCATCCCTACACCATGGCCCTGATGTCAGCCATCCCCGTTCCCGACCCCAATCTCGAGCGCAAGCGCATCATCCTCGAGGGTGACGTACCCAGCCCGGTCAACCCACCTGCAGGCTGCAACTTCCATCCGCGCTGCTGGCTGCGCCACCATCTCGACACACCCGGAGATCTGCGCAGCAGAGATCCCGCAGCTCATCGACCCCACCCCGGAGGACGGCCAGGAACAGCTCGTGGCCTGCCACTTCCGTGAAACGGCTGCGTGCTCGCCGACCGGGTCCATCCCGAGCTGCGCCTGGCCGGCGAGGACCACCTCGTACGCTGCTGGCTCTACCACCACCAGGATGGGTCACCCCGACCCGATCCCGACACCTGGCCGGAGGCCGGCGCATGACCGACACCAACACTGCCGCGGTCGGCGGCATCAACCGTCAGCAAGAACCCGCTGGTCCGTCTCGAGGGCCTCAAGAAGGCCTTCCCCATCAAGGCCGGCGTGCTCCAGCGCACCGTGGCCGAGGTGCGCGCGGTCGATGGCGTCGACCTCGACATCGGCCGTGGCGAGACGGTCGGGCTGGTGGGCGAATCCGGATGTGGCAAGACCACCATCGGGCGTCTGCTGCTGCGCCTCATCGACCCCACCGGCGGCAAGATCATCTTCGACGGCCAGGACATCACGGAGCTGCAGGGCAAGGACCTGCAGCCGTACCGCAAGCGGATGCAGATCGTCTTCCAGGATCCGTTCGCCTCGCTCGACCCGCGGCAGCTGGTGGGCGACAGCATCGGCGAGGGCCTGCGCATCCACAACCTCGGCTCCACCTCGGAGCGGCGCAAGAAGGTCCGGACATGATGGACCTGGTGGGCCTGCAGCCATACCACGCGGACCGCTACCCCCACGAGTTCAGCGGCGGCCAGCGACAGCGCATCGGCATCGCCCGCGCGCTGGTGATGGAGCCGGACATCATCGTCTGCGACGAGCCGGTCTCAGCCCTCGACGTGTCCATCCAGGCGCAGGTGCTCAACCTGCTCAAGTCGCTCCAGCAGGAGTTCGGCCTGACCTACCTCTTCATCGCCCACAACCTGGGCGTGGTCGAGCACATCAGCGACCGCGTGGCGGTGATGTACCTGGGCCGCGTGGCCGAGCTGACCAACCGCGAGCAGCTCTATCGCGACCCGCGCCATCCCTACACCATGGCCCTGATGTCGGCCATCCCCGTCCCCGACCCCAACCTCGAGCGCAAGCGCATCATCCTCGAGGGTGACGTACCCAGCCCGGTCAACCCACCCGCAGGCTGCAACTTCCATCCGCGCTGCTGGCTGCGCAACCACCTCGAGACGCCGGAGGTGTGCGCGGCGGAGGTCCCGCTGCTCATCGATCCCATGCCGGACGACGGCCAGGAGCAGCTGGTGGCCTGCCACTTCCGCGAGACCAGCGCCATCGAGCTGGAGAAGGCCTCCAGGGTCGAAGAGGTCGTCAAGTAGCGCCTCCGGGCGGACGCGGTTGAGCGCCATCGAGCTGGAGAAGGCCTCCAGGGTCGAAGAGGTCGTCAAGTAGCGCCTCCGGGCGGACACCAGGCTGCGACCGAGCAGGACTCGAGTCGCACGCACGAAGGTGCTAGGCTGCCGCTCACCCAATCACCGCACCAGGAGGGGGACATGAGGCTCTCCGCAGCCGCTGCATCGATCTTCGCCATCAGTCTTGTCGTCGCTGCCTGCGGCGGGGATGAGGCCACCTCCGAGCCCGCCGATGAGGCCACCCCGGCCCCGGCCGCCACGGAAGCTGCAGAGGAGCCGACAGCGGCAGCGGCCGAGGCTACCGAGGGCACCGGCGAGGAGGCCACTGGGGCGGCGCAGGAGGCGGTGGAAGAGGCCACCGCAGAAGCCCCGGCGGACGCCACGGAGCCACCGGCAGAAGAGGCCACGGAACCCCCGGCTGAGGAAGCCGCCGCCGAGCCCGAGTTCGGCAAGAAGGCCGCCATCACCAACGAGGACGATCCGGCTACGACCTTCGGCCTCACCAGCGGCCGCTACCGGATGCAGTGGAGCACGACCGACTGCGAGCAGGTCGACATCCTCGTGCAGCAGGTGGATGGCGACTTCAGCTACCCCAAGCCCTCGCGCTCATCGTTCGCCTCCGCCACCATCAACGACCTGCCCGAAGGCACCTACACCATCGAGCAGCTGGACCCTGACTGCGTCGAGTGGTCGGTGCGCATCGACTGGATGACGAACTAGCTCCACCCGCCGTGCGCGGATGACGTAGCGCCTCGGTCCCACGGGCCGGGGCGCTGCTGCTGATCGGCGCCGGCACCGAGGTGGCCTGACTAGGGCTTCTTGCGCTTCCCGCCGCGCAGCAGCATGCCCGCGCCACGGTTGGCGACATCACGCACGCTCGGTCGCGAGCGCTTGTCGTCGTCATCCGGCTCCTCCACGTCAGCGGCCGAGCCAGCAGCGTCCGCGGCTGCCTTGGCCTCCGCCGCACGGTCGTCGTGACGCTTCTGGGCATCGGCTGCCGCAGCCACCGCCTCCGGCGTGACGTCCTCCGCGAAGTGACAGGCGGCCATGTGCCCGCCGCCGACGTCGCGCAGCTCGGGCACCTCCGTTTCGCAGCGCTCGGGCTCACCGAGCTGCTCGCGCAGCCAGCAGCGGGTATGGAACCGGCAGCCGGGCGGCGGAGCCACGGGGCTGGGCACGTCACCCTTGAGCACGAGGCGCTTCTTGCGGCGGCGAGGATCGCGCTTCCGGCACCGCCGACAGCAGGGCCACCGAGTAGGGGTGCCGCGGCTGCGCGTACAGGTCATCGACCTCCGCCAGCTCCACCAGCTTGCCCAGGTACATCACGCCCACGCGGTCGCTGATGTGCTGCACGACCGCGAGGTTGTGGGCGATGAAGAGATAGGTCAGGCCGAACTCCTCCTGCAGGTCCGCGAGGAGGTTGAGCACCTGGCTCTGGATGGACACGTCCAGCGCCGAGACGGGCTCGTCGAGCACGATGAAGTCCGGGTTCAGGGCGAGCGCCCGGGCGATGCCGATGCGCTGCCGCTGCCCGCCGCTGAACTCATGCGGGTAGCGGTGCACGTGGCTCTGGTTGAGGCCGACCTTGCGCCAGCAGGTTGCGAACGAGATCCTCACGCTCCTGCTTGTCGCTCATGCCGTGGACCATGGGCCCCTCGCCCACGATCTCGCCCACGGTCATCCGCGGGTTCAGGCTGGCATAGGGATCCTGGAAGACCACCTGCATCTGCTTGGGCACTTCCTTGCGCTGCTCCTTGGACATCGTGGCGATGTCCACGCCCTTGAGCTCGACGGTGCCCTCGGAGGCATCGAGGAGCTGGAGGATGACCTTGCCCAGGGTCGTCTTGCCGCAGCCGGACTCACCCACCAGGCCGAGCGTCTCGCCCTTGCGCACCTCGAAGCTCACGCCGTCGACGGCTCGCACGTGTGCCACCGTGCGCAGGCCCATGAGCCCGCCCTTGATGGGGAAGTACTTGTAGAGGTCATCGACGGCCAGCAGCGTCTCGCCCTTGCCGCGCATCCCGGACGCGCGCCGCTCCGCCAATCTCTGCTCGCTCACGAGGCGCGCTCCTTGCGTGCTGAGGTATCGGGGTCGGGCAGCACGAGCGGCTCGATCGAGATCTCCTGGGCCGCCTTCTCGGCCACCGCGGGCGGCGCGTCAGCACCGACGGCCGGCGGCGAGCCATCGCGTTCCAGCCAGCAACGGGAGATGTGGCCGTCGTCGAGCTGGCGGACCGGCGGCATCGAGTCGCACACGGCCATGGCCAGCGGACAGCGGCGCTTGAACATGCAGCCGGTGGGCAGGTTGAGCGGGTTGGGCACCACGCCCTTGATGACCTCGAGCCGCTCGCGCTTCTCGCCCAGCTTGGGGATCGAGGCCAGCAGGCCCTGGGTGTAGGGGTGGTGGGGCTGCTCGTAGATGGTCAGGGCGTCTGCGCGCTCCACGACCTTGCCGCCGTACATGACCACGACTTCGTCGGCCATCTCGGCCACGACGCCGAGGTCGTGGGTGATGAGCATGATGGCCATGTCGTTCTGCTCGCGCAGCTCCTTCATCAGCTCCAGGATCTGGGCCTGGATGGTCACGTCGAGCGCGGTCGTGGGCTCGTCGGCGATGAGCAGCTCCGGCTCCGTCGAGAGGGCCATGGCGATCATGACGCGCTGGCGCATGCCGCCAGAGAGCTCGTGGGGGTACTGCTTGGCCCGTTGAGCGGCCTCCGGGATGCCGACCCGCGCAAGCATCTCGATGGCCCGCCTGCGGGCCTGTCCGCGGCTCATGTCCATGTGCAGCGTGAGGGCCTCGGCGATCTGGTCGCCGCAGGTGAAGACGGGGTTGAGCGAGGTCATGGGCTCCTGGAAGATCATGGCGATGCGATCGCCGCGCGTGGCCTCCATCTCCTTGTCCGAGAGCGCCAGCAGGTCCGTACCGTTCAGGATGGCAGAGCCTGCCACGATCTCACCCGGCCGCTCGATGAGGCGCATCACGGACATGGCGGTCACGCTCTTGCCGCAGCCGGACTCGCCGACCACGCCCAGCGTCTGGCCTCGCTTGATCTCGAAGCTGACGCCATCGACCGCCTTGACGATGCCGTCGATGGTGCCGAAGTGGGTGCGCAGCCCGGAGATCTCGAGCACGTTGTCCGTCTTGGGTGCGGCGGCGGCCCCGGAGCTGCGGGAGGTCTGCTGGCTCGTCATCAGGCGTCGATCTTCTGGCGGGGATCGAGGGCATCGCGCAGGCCGTCACCGAGGAAGCTCGCCGAGAGCACCATGAGCACGAGGATGAGGCCCGGCCAGACCACCATCAGGGGCGCACGGATGAAGTACTGCTGGGCGTTGTTGAGCATGTTGCCGAGGCTGGCTTCCGGCAGGCTGATGCCGAAGCCGAGGAACGAGAGCGCAGCCTCCACCACCACGGCATCAGCCACGCCGAGCGCAGCGGCCACGATGAGCGGGCTCATGGCCGGCGGCAGCATATGGCGACCGATGATCCGTCCATGGCCGGCTCCGAGGGCCTTGGCCGCGTGCACGAAGTCCATCTCTCTGAGCATCAGGAACTCACCGCGGATCAACCTCGCGGCGAGGGTCCAGCCCGTGATGCCGATCGCGATGACCACGACCCACACATTGCCCTGGCCGAAGAAGCCCACGATCATCAGGATGATGAAGAGGATGGGCAGGGTCAGCACGATATCGACGAAGCGCATCAGGCCGTTGTCCACCCAGCCGCCGACGTAGCCCGCGATCGAGCCGACGATGCTGCCGATGCCGACGATGATGAGCACGGCGGCGAAGCCGATGATGAGCGAGGTCTGCGTGGCCTTGGCCAGGCGCACGAACACGTTCTGGCCGATCTCGTCGTAGCCCAGCGGTGCTTCGGGGAAGGAGGGCGGCCCGTAGATGTCCTGCAGGCTGGCGTCCTTGTAGGCGTCGCCGGTGAGGAACGGCACCAGGAAGCCGTAGGCGATGAGCGTGGCCAGCACCAGCAGCGAGATGACCGCCAGCCGGTGGCGCAGGAAGCGCTGGCGCACGAGCTGCCAGTAGGTCCGGACCGGCGTCTTGTCGACCTCGTCGAACTCGTCCGAGGCGCCGCTGGCAGGGGTGGCCGCGGCCGGGTTCGCGGTGTCCTGGGGCTTTGCCGTAGTGATGGCGTCTCTCCTAGTACTTGATGCGCGGGTCGACCAGGCCGTAGAGCACGTCGGCCAGGAGGTTGCCGATGATGACGGCGGTGCCACTGAGCATGGCCACGGCCATGATCGTGGGGTAGTCCTTGGCCCCGACCGCATCGATGAAGAGCGATCCGATGCCGGGCCAGCTGAAGATGGTCTCGGTGATCGCGGCGCCCGCGATGAGCGACGGGATGGACAGGCCCAGCAGGGTCACGATGGGGATGAGCGCGTTGCGCAAGGCGTGCTTGTAGATGACGCTGCGCCGCGGGAGGCCCTTGGCCTTGGCCGTGCGCACGTAGTCCTGGTGCAGCACGTCAAGCATCGCAGAACGCGTATAGCGGCTCCAGGCGGCGATGCTGAGGATGGCCAGCGACATCACCGGCAGGACCATGTGGTACGCGATGTCGACAGGGTCGCCGCGTCTACCCAGGCTCTCCATGCCGAAGGTAGGGAAGCCCAGGGCGCCATCGGTCCACTGCTTCAGGAGCACGCCCCCGAGATAGAGGATGTACGTGCCCAGCAGGAAGGATGGGATGGCGTAGCCGAAGGTGGCCGCCGTGGTGATGATCTTGTCCGTCCAGCTGTACTGCCTGACAGCCGCCAGGATGCCGATGGGGATGGCGAAGATGATGGTCACGATGAGGGCCGTGCCCATGAGCAGGACGGTCGGCGGCAGGCGCAGGAAGATCTTCTCCATCACGGCGCGGCCGTCGGTGAAGCTGTAACCCCAGGCCGGCCAGTTCATGGTCCACTCCGCCGGGTTCACGCTGCCGTTGAAGTCGATGATCCTGAAGAACGTCGTGACCCACGCGAGGTACTGCTCAGGCAGCGGCCGGTCCAGGCCGTACGAGCGGATGAGCGCCTCGATCTGCTCCGGCGGCACGCGCGGGGTGCGGAAGCGGTCGGTGGGATCGCCCGGTGAGGCGTACACGATGAGGAACACGATCATCGAGACGCCGATGAGGATGGGGATCGCCTGGATGACCCGGCGAAGCAGGTACTGCGCCATCTAGCGCACTACCTGGCGGGGCATACAGGTGAAGACGTTGAAGGGCACGGAGCGCCGTCGGTACGGAGTTGGATGGGTGTGCGAGGGCCGCTCGCGACGGCTGACGCCGTGAGCGGCCCTCTGACGCGGCACCAGGCCACGTTCGTGCGCACGAAGCGCGGGAGGGAGTCCCTATTCCTTGACGGTCAGGCCACCCTTGTTGACCTTGTTGAGCTCCCAGAACCAGGTCGGGGTGCTCATGACGGTCTCGTCCCACTCGACGTCGCTCTGGAGAGCGGCGTTCAGGCCCTGACGCTCCTCGTCAGACCAGGCCCAGAGGGCGGGCAGCTCTTCAGCCATGATGGCCTCGAACTCCTGGTAGATCTCGGCGCGCTTGGCCTGGTCGAGCTCGCGCAGGCCAGCCTCGATGAGCTCGTCGGCTCGCTCGTTGCTGAAGCCGATGTAGTTGTAGGTGTCCGGCAGGTCCTCGGTCACGATGTTGTTGCTGTGATAGAGGCTGTACGGATCGGGGTCGTAGCTGGTGCCCCAGCCGCCGAAGTAGGCGTCCCACTGCTCGGACTGGCCGGCCATGATCAGCGGCCACTCGAGGCCGGGGAGCAGGACGGTGCCGAAGTCGGCCTCTTCAAGGGTCAGGTTGAAGCCGCAGTCCTTGGCCTGGTCGGCGAGGAGCTGCATGAACTTGCTGCGGTCGGGCTTGCCGGCGCGCAGGAGGATGTGGGTCTCGAGACGGCGGCCGTCAGGGTTGACGCGGACGCCATCATCACCCATGGTCCAGCCAGCCTCGTCGAGCATCTGGTTGGCCAGGTCGACGTTGTATTCGTACTTCTTGACGTCAGGGTTGTAGGCCCAGCTGGCGGGCGGGATGTCGGCGTAGATGGGCACGCCCTGGCCGTCAGTGGCGGCCTCGACGGTGGCTTCCTTGTCGATGCAGTAGGCCAGCGCCTGGCGCACGGGCTTCTCCGCGAAGAGGCGGCCCTCACGCAGGTTGAACTGCATGTTGAAGTAGCCGAAGTCGGGGTACAGCGCGAACTTGACGTTGCTGTTCTCGCGCAGCTGCTCGTAGCCGTCGGCGGTGAGGCTGTACTTCCAGTCGATGTCACCACCGGCGAGCGCCGCGGAGGCTGCCACGTCGTCCTTGATGATGGGCATGTACAGCGTCTCGAAGGTGCTGGGACCCCAGTGGTAGGTCTCGTTGCGGACCGCGGTGATGTCCTGGCCGGGGCGGAACTCGGTGACGGTGAAGAGACCGGTGCCGACCGGCATGCGAGCCGTCTCGATGAGCTTGTAGGCCGCCGCGATCTGGTCGATCTCCGACGAGTTGAGGATGGTCGACAGCTCACCGAGGCTGGTGTTCAGCGCGGTGGCGTAGCTCTCCACGTTGAGGGAGCCATCGTCGTTCTGGTGCAGGGCCTGGTCGGGGATGGCGAACTCGGCCGAGCTCAGGATGGCCTCGGCATCGGCGACGAAGGTCTCCGACTCGGGGCCGGCTGCGATGACGGCGTCGACATCCGCGGCCGTCACCGCACCCAGGCTCTCCTGGAACTTGGCGAAGGCCGCTTCGGTCGCGGTCTTGCTGTCGATCCAGAGGCTGGGCAGGGAAACGGTGCTGAAGGGAGCGTACCGGTCAGCCAGCTGGAACTCGACGGTGAAGTCGTCGAGGGCGGTGACGCTCTGGAGGACCTTGACGGGCTCCTCGGAGCCCTCGGGGGTGACGGTCACGAAGGCCAGGCAGGCGTCCGGGTTGAACTTGCAGTTGTCGCTGTTGGCGAGCTCGTAGGTGAAGACGACGTCCTCAGCCGTGACCTGCTCGCCGGTCGGCTGGAAGAAGACGTCCTCGCGGAGCTTGATCGTCCAGGTCAGGCCATCCTCGCTGATCTCGGCCAGATCGGCGGCGATGTCAGGCTGGGGGGTCAGGCTCTCATCGAGCGTGTAGAGCGCGTTGTGCAGCCAGGTGTTGGCCTCATCCGTGGGAACGTCGTCGGCGGCGTTGTTCAACGCACTGATCTCACCGTCGATGGCGTACACGAGCGCGGTTTCATCCTGGGCTGCAACAGGGCCGGCCAACAGCGCCGTGGCTGTCAGGGCCGCGGCCGCGCCAAAGGCGATGCCGGTGCGAGTCCGATGACTCATCAGAGAGGTTCCTCCTCTGTGGCGCGTCCCCGCCTAGGTGGTGAGGCTCGCGATGGGGCTCTCGGCTGCCGCTGTCCTCCCTATCCGTGCACGCAGGTGCACGTCTCCCGTGGAGGGGCCGCAGGCAACTGGATTGTAGTAAGGCTTAACGATACGGTCCACCACAGGGCCATAGGTCGCGCCTCGGGGCGACCTAGGGACCCCACCCTAGCCTCCTTCTGGTGGCTGGAACGACCACGCCGAGATGTCCCAGTCATAGCGGGACTCGGCGGGGTCCACCAGGCCGTCCCTGTCGCGCAGGCGACCGGAAACGGCACTGGACCTGGACTCGTACCACAGCGGCCAATAGGGAATGAGCTTCTCGATCTCCTCGTTGACCGAGGCGTACGAGGCCGCTCGCTCCGTCTCCGACATCGTCTCGCGCGCGGCGGCCACGTGATAGTCGACCAGCTCCGAGCTGAAGCCGCTGGGATTCTCGTCGGCGATGCGGTCCTTGGTAGTGATCCGCGATGACTCGAAGGCGCGGACGGCCGTGTCCGGATCGGTGCCCAGCCAGCGCGTCCACATGAGCGTGTCGAAGTCGTTGGGATGGCGCATCTGGTTGAGCATGTCCCCGCCGGTGAGGTCGAGCTCGTCGACGATGAGCTCGATGCCACACTCGGCCAGCTGCTCGGTGGCAGCGTTGGCGAAGGTGAAGAGGTCGACGTTGGTGGGCCGCACCGCGAGCGATGTGGACAGGCGGGTGCCATCGGCGCGGACCCGCACGCCGTCCTCCGCCAGCTGCCAGCCGGCCATCTCCAGGTCGTTGATGGCCGCCTCCACATCGCGCTCGGTCAGGCTCAGGCCTGCAGGCGTGGCCCAGGAGGTGGCGGTGTAGGGCGTGGTGGCGAGCGGCCGCTCGTCGTCGAGCGCCAGGCCCAGACCCTCGTGGTCGATGCACTGCACGAAGGCACGTCGGGCGGCATTGTCGAAGTAGACGCGGTCCGGACGCACGTTGAACAGCACGCCGTACTGGATATCGGTGGGGCGAGCGGCGGCACGGTAGCCATCGGCCGAGTCGATGATGTCGGCCTGGTCGGCACGCACCTCCAGGATCCAGTCGGCCGCGCCGTTGAGCAGCTGCGTGGTCGCGATCTCCGGGTCCGGCTCGACGCGCACCTCCATGTGCGGGATCTTGGCCACGTTGCGCGTGTGGTTGGGGTTGGCCTTCAGGACGTAGGTGCCGTCGGCGCGGATGCGCTCCAGCTCGTAGGGCCCGCCGCCGAAGGGCGTGGCGGTGGCGTCGAGCAGGCCCAGCGCGGCCGAGTTCTTGTCCTGGGCCTCGCTGTCGAGCATCTGGGCCAGGGCCACGAGGCGGTCGAGCAGGTCGCCCAGGTAGGTGTTCTCATCGAAGTAGCCCGTATCGTCCGTATAGGGTGCCTCCGAGGGCAAGTCGATGTTGGCGCGCCGGAAGACCTGCTCCAGCTGCTTGCGGTAGTCGGACAGGCGGCAGCCCTTGGGCGGTTCGGCCACAGCGCAGTCGTCGCTCAGGGTGTTCTCGTAGATCTGGGCGATGAGCTTGTCAGGCCGGCTCTCGTTGAGTCGGTCAGCAGCTTCGAGCAGCTCCCGCGTGGCCTCCTTGACGTCTTCCTGGGAGAGGATGGGCAGCTGGGCAAGGACTTCCGTGAGGAACGGTGCGTACGGCTCCGCGAGCAGGATGTTGACCACGTTGTCGTCGCGGTCGGGCTCGTCGATCATGTAGGTGCGCACGGTCTCGCACAGCGTCCGGCCCAGGGGGCACGAGTGCGACGACGCCATGCGCAACGAGAAGAGCACGTCGCTCGCCTTCACCTTCTGGCCGCTGTGGAACTTGGCGTCGGCCTTGATGGGGATGGACCACTCATAGCCCTTGGCGGACTTCTTGATGGTGGGCAGGTCCTTGGCCAGCTCCGGCACCGGGCGCATGTCCTTGTCCAGCCGATAGAGCGGATCGTAGAGCACGTCCACGAGCAGCTCCTCGGTGGCGTTGAGGTTGTCACCGGGCAGGAGACGCGTGGGATGCGCTGGCGCGACGACCACGAGCGTATCGTCGCTCGTGGGACGAGGTGTGACCACGGGCGCGGCGGTCGGCGCGGGCGTGACCTCGGCGGTTGCGCTGGCCACGTCGCTGGCACCCGGCGTGGCCGTGGGCCCCGCGGTCGGCGGGGCCGGATCGGAGAGGCAGGCACCGGCCACGAACAGGCCTGCCAGCGCGGCCGCCGGCAGCTTCAGGCGCGACAGGATCACCAGGGACACGGGCGCTCCGCGCCGATCATCGGTTGCCAATGCAGGTCCGGCTTGCGGGCCGCGGTCGTCTCGTCGAGCCGTCGCACCGGTGCGTCGTGGGGGGCGGTCGTCAGCAGCTCGGGGTCCTCATGGGCCTCACGGGCGACGGCGATGAGGGCGTCGGCGAAGGCATCGAGCGTTTCGAGCGACTCCGTCTCGGTCGGTTCGATGAGCAGGCATTCATCGATGATGAGGGGGAAGTAGATGGTCGGTGGGTGATAGCCGTGGTCGATGAGCCGTTTGGCGATGTCGTAGGTGCGGACCCCGGTGCGGGCCTTGATGGTGGCGGCGCTGGCCACGAACTCATGCTTGCAGGGGCCGCCCACGGGCAGGTCGTAGGCCTCACCGATGCGAGCGCGCAAGTAGTTGGCAGCGAGCACGGCGTCCTCGCTGACCTGGCGGAGGCCCTCGCCACCATGCGCACGGATGTAGGCGTAGGCCCGGACGAGCACCCCGGTGCTGCCCTGGTAGGCCCGCACGCGGCCGATGCTCCGAGGGCGCTCTCCGGGGCGTTCCCGCCGGAAGGACCCATCGTCCTCGCGCAGCACGAGCGGCTCGGGCAGGTACGGCACGAGGTGCTCGGCCACCGCGATGGGCCCGGCTCCGGGACCGCCCCCGCCGTGCGGCGTGGAGAACGTCTTGTGCAGGTTGAAGTGCATGACGTCGAAGCCGGCCTGGCCCGGTCGGAAGTGGCCCAACACCGCGTTCATGTTGGCGCCGTCCATGTAGGCCAGCGCACCCGCCTCATGGACCGCCTCGAGCAGCTCCACCACGTGGTGCTCGAAGAGCCCGAGGGTGCTGGGGTTGGTCAGCATCACGGCCGCGGTCCGTGGGCCCACGGCTGCCCGCAGGGCCTCGATGTCGACGAGACCGTCCGGTGTGGAGGTGATCGTCACCGTCTTGAAGCCGGCCATCGACGCGGTGGCCGGGTTGGTCCCGTGCGACGAGTCGGGCACGATGACCTCATCTCGCTCCACGTCACCACGCGCGAGGTGATAGGCCCGGATGACGAGGATGCCGGTCAGCTCGCCGTGAGCGCCTGCGGCCGGCTGCAGCGAGACCGCCGGGAAGCCACCGATCTCCGCGAGCTGCCGCTGGAGGGTCCACATCAGCTCCAGGCTGCCCTGGGCCAGGGCGTCGGGCGCGAGCGGGTGGAGCTGGGCCAGACCGGGCAGGCGGGCCGCTGCTTCGTTGATCTTGGGGTTGTACTTCATGGTGCACGACCCCAGCGGGTAGAGGCCGCTGTCCACGGAGTAGTTGAGGTGGGAGAGGCGCACGAAGTGGTGGACCACGGTGGGCTCGTCGATCTCCGGCAGCGCCAGGGGCGTGCGGCGAAGGTGCTCGGCAGGCACCCCGGCAAGCGCGCCTGCGGGGGCATGCGGCACCTTGAACGAGGAGCGGCCTGGCGCATGCAGCTCGGAGAGCAGCGGCTGCAGGTCCGGTCCGACCGCCGACCGACGGGCATTCTCCGGGACCAGGATGGGCCGGGGGCGGTTGGTCGCGAGATGCGGCTCGGTCATGTCTTCACTCCCCTCAGGCCCGCCAGCAGCCGCTCGATGTCCTCATCGGTGGTCAGCTCCGTGGCGCACAGCAGCAGGCCATCTGCGAGGACCGGGTCGCCCGGGTACCAGGTCGCGAGGGGCAAGCCGGCGAGCACGCCCGCCTCCAGCAGGCGAGCGTGCACGGTCGGGGCGTCAGGCACCCGCACGGCGAACTCGTTGAGATAGGGCGCGCCGTGCAGTCGCTCGATGCCGGCCCCTGCCAGCGCTTCCTCCAGGTGCCGGGCCTGTGCGGCGCCGGCGGCCGCCACGTCACCCAGCCCGTGCGGCCCCAGGGTGGCCAGGTAGGTCGTGGCCGCCAGTGCGCAGAGCGCCTGGTTGGTGCAGATGTTGGAGGCGGCCTTGTCGCGGCGGATGTCCTGCTCACGCGCGCGCAGCGTCATCACGAACGCGCGTCGTCCTTCGATGTCCGTGGTCTTGCCCACGAGTCGTCCGGGGATCTGGCGGATGAGCTCCGTGCTGCAGGCCAGCAGGCCCAGGTAGGGCCCGCCGAACTGGGGCGCGATGCCCAGCGGCTGCCCCTCACCCGCGGCGATGTCCGCGCCGTAGTCGGCGGGTGGCGCCAGCACCGCCAGCGAGACCGGCTCCACCACGGCCACGAAGAGCGCGCCGGCAGCGTGCGCCAGCGCTGCGGCGGCGGCCATCGGCTCGAGCAGCCCGAAGGCGTTGGGCTGCCCCAGGATCACCCCCGCGACCGGATCCTCGGTATCGGCGAGGGCCGCCTCCAGCGCGGCCAGGTCCGTCAGTCCGTCGGGCGTGGTGGGCAGCTCCTCCAGCCTGCGCGTGCCGGCCGAGAAGTAGGTCCGCGTGGTCTCGACGTAGTGGCGGTGGAGCGCACGGCTGATGAGCACCCGATCCCGGCGCGTCGCGCGCACGGTCATGAGGGCAGCTTCAGCCGTGGCCGCGGCCCCGTCATAGTGCGAGGCCGAGACGACGGGCAGGCCCGTCAGCTGCCCTACCAGCGACTGGAACTCGTAGATCGTCTGCAGCGTGCCCTGGCTGATCTCCGGCTGGTAGGGCGTGTAGGCCGTGTAGAACTCGCCACGCGACAGGACCGCATCGACCGCAGCCGGGATGTAGTGGTGGTACACCCCCGCGCCCAGGAACGAGGCCAGGTCCACCCGGTTGCGGGCGGCCAGGGCGGCCAGCTCACGGCTCAGGGTCAGCTCGGAGGTGGGCCCCGGCAGGTCCAGGCCGCCGGCCCTGACCGGCGCCGGGATGTCGTCGAAGAGGCGCTCGACCGAGTCGAGGCCCAGCGTCTCGAGCATGGCGGCGCGGGTTTCGGGGGTGTGGGGGCCGTAGACCATGATGATCAGCCGGCGATCGTCTCTTGGTAGGCGTCCGCGTCCATGAGCGTCTCCACCTCCGCCGGGTCCGCCAGCCGCAGTCGCAGCATCCAGCCGCCCTCATAGGGCTCGCTATTGACCAGCTCGGGCGCATCGGCGAGCGCCTCGTTGACGGCGAGGACCTCACCCGCTGCGGGGGCGAAGAGGTCGCTGGCGGTCTTGACCGACTCGATGACGCCGAAGGTCTCATCCCGGGTCACGCTGCGACCGACCTCCGGCAGCTCCACGAAGACGATGTCGCCCAGCTCCTCTGCGGCGTAGGCGGTGATGCCCACCACGGCCTCATCGCCCTCGGTGCGCAGCCACTCATGATCCTTGGTATAGCGCAGGCTCTGGGGTACATCCACGTCACGGTCCTCCAGCGATCAGCGACAGCCCGACGCTCCCCCGGCGGGCCTGCGGGCCGGGCTCAGCGGCCCGGTCGACGATAGAACGGCAGCGGCACCACCTCCGCCGGCACGGCAGCCCCGCGGACGATGACCCCGAGCATGGTACCCGCGGGCGCGTCAATGGGCCTGACGCGAGCCATGGCGATGGCCTCGCCCAGTGTCGGTGACTGGCTGCCGCTGGTGACCACGCCCACCGGCTCGGCCACGTCCGCGCGGACCACGGGATAGCCGTGCCGGGCGATGCCACGGCCCCGGAGCACGAGCCCCACGAGCTGCGTGCGGGGCTTCATGCGGGCCAGGGCGTCGCGGCCGACGAAGTCATGGTCCAGCGCCACCGCCCAGCCCAGGCCGGCCTCGATGGGCGTCGTCTGCCGGTCCAGCTCGTTGCCGTACAGCGGCATGCCGGCTTCGAGGCGCAGCGTGTCGCGGGCGCCCAGACCGCACGGCAGCAGGCCCTGCTCGGTGCCGGCCTCGGTGAGCGCGAGCCACAGCCGCGGAGCGTCGTCCCAGGCGCCAAAGAGCTCGAAGCCGTCCTCGCCGGTGTAGCCGGTGCGCGCCAGCAGCACGGGCGCGCCCGCGACGGTGGCCTCCGCGGCGCGGTAGTTGCCGAGGCGCTCGAGGGGGTAGTCGGTGAGGCGAGCCACGATGCCAGCCGCAGCCGGCCCCTGGACCGCCACCAGCGAGGTCTCCAGCGTCTCATCCAGCAGCGCTGCATCGTGATCGGACAGGCGCGCGCGCAGCTCGTCGGCCACGACCTCGCGATTGGAGGCGTTGGGCACCACCAGGTAGCCGTCCTCGGACCGGCGGTAGACGATGAGGTCGTCGATGACGCCGCCATCGGGCTGGCACAGCAGCGAGTAGCCGGCGCGGCCGACCGGCAGGCGTCGTGGATCGTTGACGAGGGCGCGCGCGAGGCCTTCCCCTGCGCCGCTGCCGGTGACCCGCAGCTCGCCCATGTGCGAGAGGTCGAAGAGCCCGGCCGCTTCGCGCACGGCTCGGTGCTCGTCGATGATCGAGCCGTAGCGCACGGGCATCTCCCACCCGCCGAACTCGGTGAAGCGGGCACCCAGCCGAACGTGGATGTCGTGGAGCGGCGTGCGGCGGGCCTGGGGCTCAGGCAAGGTCGGCCACCGGGAGGGCCCGGGCCACGATGTCTCGCTCGGTGGGGAAGCGCATCAGGGCCTCCGCCTCGGCCACCTCGAACCAGCGCACATCCTCGAACTCATGGTCGTGGTCGGCGAGGTCGCCCCCGGTCGCTTCCATCAGGTAGTAGTGGACGGTCTTGTCGATGCGCCGGCCCTCGCGCACGAAGCGGTAGTGGATATCACCGATGGTGTCGAGGATGCGGACCTGCAGCCCGGTCTCCTCGGTCACCTCGCGCAGGGCTGTCTCCTCCGGCGTCTCGTCACCGTCCGGGGTGCCCTTGGGCAGCGACCAGATCTCACGCCGCCCGTCATGCCGTCGCCGGCCCAGCACCAGCTGCGCACCGTCCTGGCCTTGGCGGATGACGACGCCGCCGGCGCTGAAGGCACGCTCGACGGGAAGGCCTGTCGACCTCGGCTTGCCCACGTCAGCGGGGGCGGGTCACCGCGCGGAACGAACGCGGGTCGCGGAGCGCCCGGTGTGGGGATGACCAGCGGATGGAGGCGCGCCGGATCGTGGCGTGGCCCGCCAGCTCGGAATGCGGCTCGGGGGTCAGACCGCGAGCGGAGCGGCGGATGGCTCCGACCGGGTCACGCACGACGGCCGCACGCACGATCGCGGGCAGGCCTGGCGTGATGCGCGAATGGCCACGCGACAACGGATGCGGAGCCCGCGCTGACCCGACCCGCGACACGAACCTCGTCCCTGGGTGTGTCGCGCGGATGGAGCTGACGCCTCGCTGCATGTGCCGATGGTACCGCCTATCCGTCTTCGAGCAGTCGCCGAAGCGGCGCCGCCTGCGCCTCATCGATGGCGCCGCGGCCGAGCGCCAGGTCCAGCTCGCGCGCGGCGGTGGCGCGATACATCTCCACGGCGCCCGGAGCCAGCCGCCGCATGGCCTCGAGGTGTCCCCGGATGGTCCCGACATCGCCACGCACGAAGGGTCCCGTGAGGGCGTTGCCGATGCCCATCGCCTCCGCATTGGTCAGGGCCTGTCGGATGAGCGGGACGTAGATGGCCAGGGCGCCAGCTTCGTCGAGCCCCGCTCCCCTGGCCACCTCGGCCACTCCGTCAAGGAGCCCGATGACGCCACCGCCCGCCAGCACCGCCGCGGCGTGATAGGCCGTCTTGCCGGTCGGGGGCAGGCGCACGGGCTGGGCCCCGATGTCCGTGGCCAGCTGGCCCAGCAGCGTTACCAGCTCTTCATCGCCCTCGACTGCGATGGTCGAGCCGGGCAGGGAGCGCACGGCGGCGTCCTGGTTGGCGAAGGCCACCAGGGGGTGGAACGAACCGAGCTGCGTGCCCGCCGCGCGGGCGGGTTCGAGCACGCTCGCGTCGAGCGCGCCGGACGTGTGTACCGCAGCCTGGCCGGCATACAGGCGCAGCTCGGCGGCGACGTCGGCGATGGCGTCGTCTGGCACGGTCACGAAGATGAGGTCGACGTCGTCGGTGAGGGCCGCGACCGAGGGCACAGCACGAGCCGTGGGCACCAGCTCCCGGAAGCGATCGGCGTGGGCCTGCTCACGGGTGGCGATAGCCGCCACCGGCCAGCCGGCGCGGGCGAAGACCACGCCCAGGGCACTGCTGACGCGACCAGCGCCGACGAAGCCGATCCGCGGATGACCGCTGGGGTCGCTGGGCGGGTGTGGGTGGCGATGGCCGGGGGCACCGCCGTGGTCATGGTTCACCCTCCAAGCGTATCGGTCCCGCAGCCCCACGTATACTGGGAGCAGCAACTCGAACGACCCGAGGCGGGCACTCCCGTCAGGAGCCGACAACGCGAGCGCGCCCGCCGCGCCCTATCGGAGACTCGCCTCATGGCCTCGATGCCCACCTCCCCTGCTGCCGATGCCCGCGCGCGCCTGCGCGTGGGCGACCATGACGTCGTCATCTACCGGCTCGATGCGGTCTGCGACCAGCTCGCGCAGCTGCCCTTCACGGTCAAGGTCCTGCTCGAGAACGTGCTCCGCAGCTCAGCCGCCGGCACCGCCACGGCCGACGATGTCGCAGCGCTCGCCGGCTGGCGCCCGGCTTCGGGCAGTGAGGTCGAGATCCCCTTCATGCCCGGTCGAGTGCTGCTGCAGGACTTCACCGGCGTCCCCGCCGTGGTGGACTTCGCAGCCATGCGCGACGCCATGGACGAGCTCGGTGGTGATCCGGCCCTGGTGAACCCGCTGGTGCCAGCCAGCCTGGTCATCGACCACAGCGTGCAGATCGACCGCTTCGGCTCCTCGGACGCCTTCGCCTTCAACGTGGCCCGGGAGTACGAGCGCAACGGCGAGCGCTACCAGCTGCTGCGCTGGGCCCAGACCGCCCTGCGTGGCTTCCGCGTCGTACCGCCCGGGACCGGCATCGTGCACCAGGTCAACCTCGAGTTCCTGGGCGACGTGGTCAGCCTGCGTGAGGACGACGAGGGCGAGACCGTGGCCTTCCCCGACTCGCTCGTCGGCACCGACTCGCACACGACCATGATCAGCGGCCTGGGCATCCTGGGCTACGGCGTCGGCGGCATCGAGGCGGAGGCCGTCATGCTGGGCCAGCCGCTGTACCAGCCGCTGCCGAAGGTCGTGGGCGTGCGCCTCCACGGCGCGCTGCCGCAGGGCAGCACGGCCACCGACCTGGTGCTCGTCATCAGCCAGCTGCTGCGAGCACACGGCGTGGTCGGCAAGTTCGTGGAGTACTACGGTGACGGGCTGGCCTCGCTGGCCTTGGCCGACCGTGCCACCCTCGCCAACATGGCGCCCGAGTACGGCGCCACCACCGGCATCTTCCCCATCGATGAGGAGACGCTGGCCTACCTCCGCCTGACCGGCCGCGACGAGCGCGTGCCCCTCGTGGAGGCCTACGCCAGGGAGCAGGGCCTGTGGCGGCTGCCGGGAGCGACCCCGGACTTCGACGAGACGCTCGAGCTGGACCTGGCCACGGTCGTGCCCAGCGTGGCCGGCCCCCGCCGCCCGCAGGACCGCATCGTGCTCTCCGACCTGCGCGACGCCTTCGAGTCCGACTTCCCGCCGCCCGGCGAGAACGGCGCGGGCTACCCGGGTGTGCCGGTCACGGCTGCCGGACGCGAGTCGGTCATCAGCACCGGCTCCGTGGCCATCGCGGCCATCACCAGCTGCACCAACACCTCCAATCCCAGCGTCATGGTCGGAGCGGGACTGCTCGCGCGCAATGCCGTGGAGAAGGGCCTCACGGTCGAGCCCACGGTGAAGACGAGCCTGGCGCCGGGCTCACGCGCGGTCACCGAGTACCTCAAGGGTGCGGGCCTGCTGCCCTCTCTCGAACAGCTTGGCTTCGACGTCGTGGGTTACGGCTGCACCACCTGCATCGGCAACAGCGGCCCGCTCGATGAGGCCATCAACGAGGCCATCGAGGAGCACGACCTGATCGTGGCCGCCGTGCTCAGCGGCAACCGCAACTTCGAGGGCCGCATCCACCCACTGGTCAAGGCGGCCTATCTGGCCTCGCCCCCGCTGGTGGTGGCCTTCGCCCTTGCCGGCCGGGTCGACATCGACCTCGAGTCGGAGCCGATCGGCACCGGCAACGACGGCGAGCCCGTCTTCCTCGCAGACATCTGGCCCTCCGTCGACGAGATCAAGGCCTCCATCGGCGAGGCGGTCACACCGGAGCTCTTCCGCGCCACCTACGCCAGCGTCTTCGAAGGCGACGATCGCTGGCGGGCGCTGCCGGTGCCCGAGGGCGACCGCTACGAGTGGGACCCGGACTCGAGCTACATCGCCGCTCCGCCGTTCTTCGCGGGGCTCACCACGGAGCCTGCCCCCATCGCCGGCATCAGTGGTGCTCGCGCCCTGGCCGTGCTGGGTGACTCGGTCACGACCGACCACATCTCCCCCGCCGGCGTCATCCCGGCCTGGAGCCCGGCCGGCACCTGGCTGCAGGAGCAGGGCGTCGCGCCGAGCGAGTTCAACTCGTTCGGCGCCCGCCGCGGTCACCACGAGGTGATGATGCGCGGCACCTTCGGCAACATCCGCCTGAAGAACGCGCTCGCCGAGCAGGAGGGCCCGTACACCACCTTCCAGCCGGGTGGTGAGCCCATGTTCATCTACGACGCGGCCATGCGCTATGCCCGACAGGGCACCCCGCTGATGATCCTGGCGGGCAAGGAGTACGGCTCCGGCTCCTCGCGCGACTGGGCCGCCAAGGGCACCCGCCTGCTGGGCGTGCGTGCCGTCCTGGCCGAATCGTTCGAGCGCATCCACCGCTCCAACCTGGTCGGCATGGGCGTGCTGCCACTGCAGTACCGCGATGGTCAGACCGCAGCCTCGCTGGGCCTGACCGGCAGGGAGGCCTTCGACGTCCTCGGGCTCGATGACGACCTGCAGCCGCGCTCGACGGTGACGATCGTGGCCCACGGCGAGAGCGGGGAGACCCGCTTCGAGGCGGACGTCCGGCTCGACGGCGGCATCGAGGTCGACTACTACCGCAACGGCGGCATCCTGCCCACCGTGCTGCGCCGCCTGGCCAAGCGCTAGCCGCGTCGGGGGTCTCGCGCTCGGCTGCCGTCCAGGTGGGTCGCTCCGGCCGGTGTTCGTGGCCGGCCGTCGCCGGTGTGGGGCTGACGGCGGTCCCGGGGCCGGCCTCAGCGGCAGGGCTGGCGTCGGTGGTACCGGGCGTTGCGACAGGTGTCGGCTCAGGCGACCGTGGGTGCGCTCGTAGCCAGCTGCACCGGGCCCTGACGACTCCACGGCATCACCGTAGCGCCGCCGTGGTGCGTGTCTGGGCTGCTCCGCGGACGCCCGGGTCGTGCGCTCGCGCGCTTCGTGTGCCGAAGGTCGCTGGACGCGACAGGTGTCTACCGGCGCGGGCGATCCAGGCCCGTCGTGTCGCGGCCAGCGACGGGTGGCTGCCGCGGGGCGGACCCACAGCGACGGGTGGCTGCCGCGGGGCGGACCCACAGCGACGGGTGGCTGCCGCGGGGCGGACCCACAGCGACGGGTGGCTACGACGCGGCGCTGACCCCCAGGACGTCGCCGGTGCCGGTGAGGAGATAGAGCTCGCCAGCGTCGTCGGTGCCGAAGGACCGGACCTGCCCCAGCTCGGCGGGCACCCGGCCCACGACCGCGGGTCGGGCCAGCCCGGTCCGCAGCTGCTCGGCAGGCACGGCCCAGAGGGTGCCGCTGCAGTAGTCGGCATAGAGGTAGGTGTCATCAGGTAGCGAGCCGGCCGCTCCGTGGTAGACGTAGCCGCCGATGACGCTGCAGTGCCCGACCTCGCCATCCACGTGCGGATAGGCGATGACCGGCGCGATGTGTGCGGTCGGGTCGCAGGCGCGACCGTAGAAGCAGTCCGCCCCTTCCATCACCGACCAGCCGAACGATGGCTCGCGCGTGCCTGGGGCCAGCACGTCGATCTCCTCCCAGTCGCTTTGGCCCACATCGCCGATGTAGATGTGGCCGGTCCTCTCGTCGACGCTGAACCGCCACGGATTGCGCAGGCCGATGGCGTGGATCTCACCGCGCGCCTCGGGATCGTCGGCGAAGCCGTTGTCGAGTGGCACGGCGTAGGGGAACCCGCGATCGACGTCGAGCCGCAGGAGCGAGGCCAGCAGCGAAGCGCGGTCCTGCCCGGCGCCGGCAGGGTCGTTGCCGGTGCTGCCGTCGCCGATGCCTGCCAGCAGCATGCCCTCGGCGTCGAAGGCCAGCATGCCGCCCTTGTGCATGGTGCTGAAGGACGGGATGACCAGCAGGGCCAGCTCGGAGTCCTCGACGCGCCCGTCGCCGCCGACCGTGAACTGGCTGATGGACGTGGCACCGTCAGCGTCGTCACGCGAGTAGAGCACGTAGAACCGCCCGTTCTCTGCGAACTCGGGGTGGAAGGCCAGGCCCAGCAGGCCGCGCTCGTGGTGATGCAGGACCCGATCGCGGATATCAAGGAACGGCTCCGGCTCCACGCTGCCATCGGCGGCGAGGGTGCGGATCAGGCCTCGTTGCTCGACGACGTAGCGGAGCCCATCGTCATCCCCTGCCCCGGTCAGGAAGACGGGCGACTCCAGGCCCGAGGACACGATCGACAGCTCCACCCGCAGGTCGAGCGGGTCGGCCGCCGCATCCTCACCTTCGAGCACCTGGCCCACGAGGAGGATGGCGATGCCCACCAGGGCGAGGGTGATGATGGCGACGTTGATGACCAGGCTCGCGCGGACCGGCCGTGGCCGCGTGGTCAATCGTTACGTCCCGGCCGACCGAACCAGCTCCACGACCGGCTCGTCGAAGCCATCGGAGAGCGTGAGCACGTCGTCCACCTGCTCCCAGTAGAGGATCTCGCCCAGCGCTCGCAGGAGCTGGCGCTCGGCGCGCGCGGCCTCACCGTCACAGGGCAGGCCCTCGGGCTCGATGGGGCCGAGGGTCATGCCGCTGCCCTCGTAGCGATACTGGCCCAGGAGCAGGCGGCAGCCGGAGCTGCCCTCGAGGCTGCCGTCCTCGAGCAGCGTCAGTGACATGGGACGATCCGGCAGGGGCTCGACGAGGTTGCCATTGGGGCGGCGGTAGCCCGTGATGCTCCAGTCACCGGTCGGGTCGCCGATCCCGAGGGTCTCGAGCACCACCCGCGTCACCCCCGCCCCGTCGAGCAGCTCGAGGCCGGTGCCGGCGGCCTGCCAACGGACCGACGCAGTGAGTGCCGTCGAGAGCCCGATGGCCTCCGCCGTCTGCGGCTCCTCGCACCCGAGGTTGCCGGTGGGGGTAATGCCCAGGGACAGCTCCTCGCCCTCGTAGAACCAGCCGCCATCGAAGCGGCCGCAGGCGGTCTCCCCCTCGAGCTGGCCCTGGGCCAGGAAGGCCACCTGCAACGAGCTCTCAGGAAGCGGCTCGGAGAGGCCCTGCTCCCAGGCGTCGTAGGCCACCACCGCCCAGCTGCCCTCCGGGCTGGTGGCGACGGCCACGGGCGTCTCGGTCGGGACGAGAGAGGGAGAGGGCTCGGGCGTCGCCTCCTGAGCTGCAGCGGCGGCCGGGGCGAGCACGAAGGCACCGGCCATGGCGGCGGCAAGCAGGCGGCGCGAACGGTCGATCAGGGGCACGCCTGCAAGCCTACCGCTGATGCCGCGAGGTCCGCACGCGCGATACCGTAGGCCGATGCCCGACGTCTTCGACCTCGCGCCCAAGGTGGAGCTGCACGTGCACCTCGAGGGCGCCATCCCGCCCGAGGCCCTGTGGTCGCTGGTGCAGGCCGACGGCGACCCTGCGACACCGACGCTCGAGGCCATGACCGATCGCTTCGAGTACCGCGACTTCGCTCACTTCATCGAGACCTGGCAGTGGATGCTGCCCTTCATCCGCACGCCCGCCGACTGGACGGCCGTGGCGGAGGCCGTGGCGCGATCGCTGGCCGAACAGCACATCGTCTACGCGGAGGCCTCCATCTCGCCCACCGACTTCCGCCAGCACGGGCTCTCGGTCGGCGCCATCGCCACGGCCGTGCGTCGCGGGCTCGACCGGGTCACAGGCACCCGGGTGAACCTGCTCGTCGACCTCGTTCGTGATACCGGGCCTCGATGGTGCGCACGCACGCTGGAGGAGGTCATCGAGGTCGCCGGTGAGGCCGGGATCGTGGGCATCACCATCGGCGGCTCCGAGCAGGACTTCCCGCCCGCGCCGTACGCGTCGGTCTACCGGCGCGCAGGGGACGCCGGACTCGGCCGAACCGCACACGCCGGCGAGGCCGGTGGACCGGCGAACGTGTGGACGGCACTGCGGGACCTGGGCGTGGATCGTGTCGGGCACGGCGTACGCTCGGTGGAGGACCCGGCGCTGGTCGACTACCTTGTGGATGCAGCCATCCCGCTGGAGCTGTGCCCGACCTCCAACATCCGCACCGGCGTCGTCGCATCGTGGGCCGAACACCCGGTCGTCGAGCTCATCGAGCGCGGCGCACGCGTCACCATCAACAGCGACGATCCCACCTACTTCGCGTGCTCGCTCGCGGGTGACCTGCGCCAGGTGGCCGAGCTGACCACGCTCGACGTGGAGGGCCACACCTCGTACGCCATCGAGGCCGCCTTCACCGACGACAGGGAGAAGGCGCGGCTCGCGGAGCTGGTCGCTGCCTGGTGGCGAGAGCGCTCGGCCGGAACCGCCGTGGGTGCTACGCTGCGCCGGTGGCGGACGGACCCAGCACCCGTGGTTGAGCAGCGCGCGAAGCGGGCGACGCTCGTGCTGGCGGACATCTCCGGGTACACGGGGTTCCTCGCAGCGGTCGGCATCGCGCACGGTGCGCAGCTGGACTTCGGCGAGACGCCCCCAGCCTACCCCCTGATGACCACGCTCCTCGACTCGATCGTGGGGAGCCTGACGCCGCCGTTCGTGCTCGCGAAGCTGGAAGGCGACGCCGTCTTCGCCTACGCCGATGACGAGACGCTGGATATGCGCGGGCCAGAAGTCACGGCCTGCCTGCGTGGCTGCTACGAGCGCTTCCGCGAGTACGTGCGCGAGACCGAGGCGGGGCTGACGTGCACCTGCGACGCTTGCAGCACCGGCGCCCGCCTGGACCTCAAGTTCGTCGTCCACCACGGCAGCTATGTGGCCCAAACCATCGCCGGCCGCGCGGAGCTGCTGGGCCCCGACGTGACCATCGCGCACAGGATGCTCAAGAACGACGTGGTTGCCACCACGGGCTGGGAGGCGTATGCGCTGCTCTCATCCGCGGCAGTGGAGTACCTGGACGTGCCGACCGGCGATGGCGTGGCCCTTGAGCTCGAGTACGAGCACGTGGGTCGCCTGCCTGCCCTGGCGCTGCCGCTCGGGCGGGAAGGCTGAGCCCCGCCCCGGAACCCGGGCACGCCGCGACGCGGGCCGGGAAGGACGGGGGTGGTGGGCGATACTGGATTCGAACCAGTGACCTCGCGGATGTGAACCGCGCGCTCTAACCAACTGAGCCAATCGCCCGTGGGAGTGCAGAGTATAGCCCGCTCGCGGCGAACGTTCGAGGAGCCGGTCGCGGCCGGCTGCGGCACCACCGAGCCCCTGCCCTGACCTCCCTCGCGATCATCGGTGCCCATCCGGTCCACGCGCAGTCGCTGCGGCGGCTGTCGAGAACGCGGTCAGCGGCCTCGGACGTCGAGGCCGGGCCAGCGAGTGCGCAGCTCGGCCGCCGCGAGTCCGTCCACGGCCACGCGCTTGTGCCGGCTGGTGGCTCCGGAGGCCAGGCGCACGGCGCTCTTGGGCACGCGCAGCTCCCTGGCCAGCAGTCGTGTCACCGCTGCGTTGGCAGCACCATCGGCCGGTGGCGCGGTCACCCGCACGCGCAGCTCGCCGACGTCATCGACCCCCTCGATGACGTCCCGGCTCGATCGCGGCGTCACTCGAACGGCGATGACGGCTGCGCCGCTCACAGGTACCAGGTGATGCGCATCAGCAAACCCAGGCCGATCAGCAGCACCAGCGGCGAGAAGTCGAACTGGCCCGTCTGCGGCAGGACGTTGCGGATGGGCGCCAGGAACGGCTCCGTCAGGCTGTAGAGGAACTGGCCGATGGGCCTCTGGAACTGCGGGTCGATCCAGCTCATGAGCACGCGGCCCAGCATCACCACCCAGGCGGTGGTGACCAGCGACTGCAGCAGGATGCGGAGGAAGTCTTCCATTCGATCGTCACTCGTGCGTTCGTTCTAGGCGGGCGGCGGCCGCTCCCCGAAGAGCGCCCGGCCCACACGGACCAGCGTACTGCCCTCCTCGATCGCCACCTCGTAGTCATCGGTCATGCCCATCGACAGCTCCGGCCCCAGCCGGGGGTCGGCCGCTCGCAGGCGCTCGGAGAGCTGGCGCAGACGGGCGAAGGTGGGTCGTGCGGCCTCCCCGCCGCCGGTATGGAAGCCCACCGTCATCAGGCCTGCGACCTCCAGGTGGGGCAAGCCCAGCACGCTCCCCAGCCCTCGCTCGAGGGCCTCGGGCAGGAAGCCGGCCTTGGCCGGATCGTCATCGACGTTGACCTGCAGCAGGATCGGGAGCCTGCCTCCGGCTCGTGACCCGCGTTCCTCCACCAGGCGGTCGAGCCTCGAGGCGAGGGCGCTCGAGTCGACCAATTCGATGACATCGAAGAGCTCGATGGCCTTGGCCGCCTTGTTCTTCTGGAGGTGCCCCACGAGGTGCCACGTCGATGGGCCCAGGAGCGGGATCTTGTCGGCCGCCTCCTGCACGCGGTTCTCACCGAGCAGGTCATGACCGGCAGCCTGCGCCAGGCGCAACCGCTCCACGGGCAGGGTCTTGGAGATGGCCACGAGCTGCACGGTGCGCGCGGGGCGGCCCGAACGCGCGCAAGCCGCCGCCATGCGCTCGAGGACCTCGGCGCGGGCAGCGGCCAGCTCGGAGATGACCCGCTCGCCGAGCGGGCCGGGATCAGCGATCGCGGCGGCGGATCAGCGGCTCCGGCGCAGGAACGCCGGGATGTCGAGATCCTCCTCCTTGGAGGCGCTCCGCTCGGCAGCGGCGACGGGCTCACCGCTCGAGACGGGCACGGCGACGGCCTGCTTGGCCTCCGTCTCACCCTTGGCTGTCGACTGGTCGCCGGCGGCCGTGCGCTGGCGGGCCAGCTCCTGCATGAAGTCGCGGTTGTCGAGACCCGCCTGCACGCCAGCGTCGATGCCGGCGTCAGCCTCCAGGCCCGGGTAGGCCCCGGCGCGGTTGCTGTCGAAGCCGGTGGCGATGACGGTGATCTGCAGGTCATCACCCATGCGCTCGTCGATGACGGTGCCGAAGATGATGTTGGCCTCCGGGTCCGCCATCTCCTTGATGATCTCGGCGGCCTCGTCGACCTCGAAGAGGCCGAGGCTGGGACCGCCGGTCACGTTGAAGAGGATGCCCTGGGCACCGCTGATGCTGACCTCCAGCAGCGGGCTGCTGATGGCCTCGCGAGCGGCCTCCGCGGCGCGATCGGTGCCGCTGGCGCGGCCGATCCCCATGAGGGCGGAGCCAGCCGAGCGCATGACCGCGCGCACATCGGCGAAGTCGAGGTTGATGAGGCCCGGCACCGTGATGAGGTCGCTGATGCCCTGCACGCCCTGGCGCAGGACGTCGTCGACCACGCGGAAGGCGTCGATGATCGACGTCTCCTCGGTCACGACCTCCTTGAGGCGATCGTTGGGGATGGTGATGAGCGTGTCGACCTTGTCACGCAGGAGCTCCGCCGACTTCTCGGCGTTGAGACGGCGACGGGCGCCTTCCCACGTGAAGGGCTTGGTCACGACGCCGATGGTCAGGGCACCCATATCGCGCGCGATCTCAGCGATGACGGGTGCGGCTCCCGACCCGGTCCCACCACCCATGCCGGCGGTGATGAAGACCATGTCGGAGTCACGGAGGGCGTCGGCGATCTTCTCGGAGTCTTCCTCTGCGGCACGCTGGCCGATGGAGGGGTCACCGCCGGCGCCGAGGCCCCGGGTGATCTTGTCGCCGATGCGGATCTTGTTGGGAGCGTCCGACTGCAGCAGGGCCTGGGCATCGGTGTTGACGGCGATGAACTCGACGCCCATCAGCTCGGCCCGGATCATGCGGTTGACGGCATTGCTGCCACCACCGCCGACTCCGATGACCCTGATGAGGGCGAAGTTCTCTGAGTCTGAACGCAACGGCATGTAGTGATCCCTCCAAGATCGCGCTACCAGGCATCTGTTAAGCCCGTTGGGCCACCCTCACGGTCAGGGCAACTCCGCAGACCACCTGGTCGTCGGGCGAGTATATCGTCGGTCCTCGACTCACGGATAGTGGCGCCCCGACGCGAATCGTGCGTGAGCGTAGCGCGTGCACGGCTAACTGGCGCCTTTGGTCAACGGTGAACGGTGCCCCCGCTCAGCCCGCCGGCCGGGGGAGCGGACGCGCCCCCGGAGCGGCTAGGGGAAGAGGCGACGGAACGTTTCGCGCAGTCGGTCCCAGCTCTGGGTCCGCGGCGGCGGCTCGTAGCGCTGCATGTCCTCGGTCGTGACCACGCGCGCAGCCCACAACAGGAGGCCGATGGCGGTCGCGTACTGCGGCGTGAGCAGATGGTCGGTGAGACCGCCGACGCCCTCCGGCTCCGCCACCCGTACGGGGATCTGGAGCACATCACGGGCGAGCTCGGCGGCGTTGGCCAGCTGGGACGCGCCACCGGTGAGCACGAGGCCTGCCGGGAGCCGGTGGGCATTGGCGTTGTCGGTCAGCTCCTCGCCGATCTTCTCGAAGAGCTCGCGCATGCGCGCATCGACGATCTCGGTCACGTCGGATCTGCGCGCCGGCCGGGCCACGCCGTCATCCACGATCTCCACCGCCGCCTCCGCATCAGCCGAGGCGCCGGCTCGGTCGGTCGAGCCGAACTGGAGCTTCAGCTGCTCAGCCGCGGTGAGGTTCGTGCGCAGGCCGATGGCGATGTCGTTGGTGACGTTGACGCCGCCGAGCGGGATGACCGAGGTGTAGAAGGGCGAGCCTTCCGCGTACAGCGCGAGGTCGGTGGTGCCGGCGCCGATGTCCGCCACGGCCACGCCCAGCTCTCGCTCGGTCTCGGTCAGCACCGCCTCACCCGAGGCGATGGCAGAGACGACCAGCTCATCGGGGCGCACGCCTGCCTGGCGCACGCACTTGGTCAGGTTCTGGAGCGCCGTCGCGCCACCATGCACGATGTGGGTCGTGACCTCCAGGCGGACGGCACTCATACCCTCCGGATCCTTCACGCCTTCCTGGCCGTCGACGGTGAAGTCTCGCGGCAGGACGTGCAGCACCTCCCGGTTGGAGGGGATGGTCACGGCGCGGGCGACCTCCGTCGCGCGCTCGATGTCCTCGCGGGTGATCTCGCGGTGAGCCCCGCTGACGGCCACGGTGCCGCGCGAGTTGAGCGACTCGAGATGGTCACCCCCGACGCCCACGAAGGCCGCCTCCAGGCGCAAGCCCGATAGTCGTTCGGCCTGCTCGATGGCGCCATGGATGGAGCTGACCGTCTGGTCGATGTTGTTGACGAGCCCTTTCTTGACTCCGGTCGTGGGCATGGTGCCCTTGCCGATGATGTCCAGCGCGCCATCGTTGGTGACTTCGCCGACGAGCACGACGACCTTGCTCGTCCCGACGTCAAGCGCCACCAGGATCGCTTCGTACTCCAAGTGATTCCCTTCCTCGACCTCTTGGGCCTGCCTGGCCCGGTGCGTCGACGCACCACGGCACCTACATTGTGGGCGATGCGGCGCGGTTGCGCATGGCCTGGCGGGCCGCGTGCGCTAGCTGATCAGTCGAACGTCGTCCAGGTGCCGCAGGCCTCGTCCGAGAGCGCGAGACGCACGACCTCGAGCTTCCGTTCCTCGCTCGCGAGCAGCGCCTGCAGGCATTGCACCTGGGCCGGGATGGTGTCCGGCGGCTGCACCGTGGGGTTGTAGTGGCCGAACAGCGCACGCCAGCCGCGATCGCTCTTGAGCACGTAGCCGGCGTCGGTGTCGACTTCCAGGGTCAGCTCCTGGGGCCGGATGCCCAGCAGCTCCGGGGTCAGCGCCAGCAGCAGGCGCATGACCGTCAGATCGGCCGGTCGCAGGTAGGTCCCCACCGTGGGTGCCTCGGTCCAGTTGCGGGTGTCCTGGACCGTGGGCAGGGCCTCACGGGCCACGAGCCCGACAGCGCGCGCGCTGTCGGGTGGCGCGCTCCCGGCCGCTTCCTCGGCCGTGGCCGCGGGCTCCCCATCGGCCACGACCTGGGCCGTGGTCTCATCGGCGGGCGCGAAGAGCATGCCCTCCTCGTCCACCAGCCACGAGACGGCCCGGTTGCTCCAGATGAACACCGGGTCGCGCTCGTCGAGCCCGACGGTCACGTCCGCGGGCAGGGTCACGCGGGCGTAGGCCGCGTCGACCTCGGTCAGGGTGGAGAGCTCGCTGACGATGTCCGAGGCCCGCACGCGGAAGATGTTGGGGCCGCGCTCGAGGTCGCTGAGCTTCGCCCGGACGGCGGCCTCGTCCGCGTGCACCAGGCCCTGGAACTCGACGCTCTCCTCGGACACCCGGAAGGCGTCGTCGGTCAGGAGCCAGAAGAGGACGGAGGTCAGCAGCACCAGGCCGATGGCGCCGACCATTCGCGCGAGGGTGGTGTGGCCCGACCGCCGGGGAGGCGGCGGCGTGCGTGGCGCGATGGCGCCGGCACGACCCGGGCGAGCACTGCTCACGGCAGCTCGTCGGGTCGCAGCTCGTGACGGGAACGGGAAGCGGCCCGTTCGAGGGCCAGCTCCACGATGCGTTCGCAGGTGCCGGCGAAGTCATGGCCAGCCAGCCCTGCCATGCGCGGGAAGAGGCTGATGGGAGTGAAGCCCGGCAGGGTGTTGATCTCGCTGATATAGGGGATGCCGTCACTCGAGAGCAGGAGGTCCACGCGCGCGAACCCGCTGGCCCCGATGACCAGGAAGACCTCCACCGCGGCCGCGCGAATCGATTCCTGCAGCTGCGGATCGAGGTCGGCCAGGGCGACCGTCCGGCTCTCGGAGGAACGGTACTTGGCGTGGTAGTCGTAGAACTCGTTGCCGGGCATGATCTCACCCGGTCCATAGGCCTCCGTATCGAGCCGGGTGTTGCCCATGACCGCGACCTCGAGCTCACGAGGGTGGTCGAGGTAGGGCTCCACGAGCACCAGGTCGTCGTAGCGCATGGCCTCGTCGAGCGCCTGGTCGAGCTCGGGCCCATCGACCTCGTGGACGATGGATACGCCGATGCTCGAGCCCATGCGGGCGGGCTTGACGATGAGACGGGGGTCAGCGAACCCGGCGGCGAAGCGGCGCAGGCCTTCGAGCACGGCAGCACGATCGGCGGCCAGCTCCGGAGCCACGACCTCCGCCCACGGCAGGACGGGCAGCTCCAACGTGCCCACGACGCGCTTGAAGAGCGTCTTGTCCATGCCCACCGCGGAGGCGGCCGGACCGGCCCCGCAGTAGACCAGGCCGGCCGATTCGAGCAGCGATTGGAGCTGGCCGTCTTCGCCGAACGGACCGTGCAGGGCCGGGAACACCACTGGCACCGGGTCAGCCCCAGCCAGCGTCTCCAGGGCGGCCGCCGCGCGGTAGGGCCCATCCGCCTCCAGCGCGACGGGGTCACGGAAGACCTGCAGCGGCAGGTCCGGATCGAGGGCGCTCGCCGGCAACCGCCACCACGCACCATCGAGCGTGAGCAGCCAGCCGCTGACGTCGTGGCCGGCATGGGCCAGGGCGGCGGCGATGGCCCGGCCCGAGACGAGCGAGACATCGTGCTCCGCGGACGGACCACCGAGCAGCACCGCGATGGCGGTCGGCGGCAGGCTCATGCTGCCACCGTGGTGCGGGTGTGGCTGACGGTCATGTCCCCTCCTCCGATGCAGGCCAGTCACCGACGAACTCGACCTCGTAGGCCAGCTCGATCCCGCGCTCTCGACGCACGGTCTCGCGCACGAGCGCAGCCAGCCCGCGAACGTCGGTGGCGGTGGCTCCGCCGGTGTTGACGATGAAGTTGGCGTGCTTGGGACTCACCTGGGCTCCCCCGAGGCGCTGCTCCTTGAGGCCCAGCTCGTCGATGAGGCGTCCGGCCGAGTCCCCCTCGGGATTACGGAAGACGCTGCCGGCCGACTTCTGGCCGATGGGTTGATGCTCCTGGCGCCAGCGACGGATGGAGCCGAGTCGCTCGGCGATGGTATCGGGTTCGGCGGGCTCCAGCTCGAAGCTGGCCTGGAGCACGACGTCAGGCCGGCCGATGGCGCTGTGCTTCAGCTGCGTCTCGCGGTAGGACATGCCCAGCTCAGCGGGGCCCAGTGACCGCTCCTCGCCGTCAGCGCCGACCACCAGCGCACTCCTGAGCACACCCTGCGTGTCCGAGCCGTGCGCACCGGCGTTGGCCCACACCGCGCCCCCGACGGTGCCGGGGATGGCCAGCCCGAACTCGAGCCCGGAGAGCCCCGCGCCCTTGCCGGTCGTCGCCAGCTTGGCCATCTGCACGCCCGCCTCGGCGTGGATCGAGCGGTCTTCCACCCGCAGGCCGGCCGAGCGGACGACCACCACCAGCCCGCCGATCCCGGCGTCGCTGATGATGAGATCGGAGCCGCGGCCGATGAGGAAGAGGGGGAGGTCACGCTGGCGCGCGAAACGCACGATGCCGCGCAGCTCGAAGAGGTTGCGCACCTCGGCGAAGAGATCCGCCGGGCCGCCCACGCGCATCGTCGTGAAGCGCGCGAGGGGCTCGTTGCGCGAGGTCTTGATGCCCAGCCGCCGCTGGATGTCACCCCCGAGCTTCAGCTGCTCCTCCGGGCTCAGGCGGGTCATGCTGATGGCACCGATCCGGTGATGCCGTCCAGCTCGTCCTGTGTCGGCAGCTCCTGCTGCGTGGCCAGCCGCTGCAGCAGGAGCGCGCTGGCTGCGGCCGCGCCGGGCCGTCCCACTCCACGAGCTGCTGCTGCCATCGCCGCACGACGCGCATCGAAGAGCAGGTCGCAGGCCATGCGCAGCGTGTCGCCATCGAGGTCCGCATCGTCCACCACGATGGCGGCGCCGGCATCGACCATCTCCGCGGCGTTGGCCTGCTGGTGCGCGGCGGCGTGCGGATAGGGCACCACGATCATGGGGACGCCGGCGGCGGCCGACTCGGCGAGGGAGGAAGAGCCGGCCCGTCCGACCAGGATGTCCGACGCGGCCAGGGCCGCGTCCATGTCGTCGAGCAGGAACCGGAAGGGCCGGTAGCGATCACGCTGCGTCTCTGGCAGGCTGGCTCGAAGCGCCTCGGCCGCCTCGATGCCGGCATCCCCGGCGATGTGGACCACGCTGCACCGTTCGACGAGGTCGTGGAGGGCGTCGGCCACCGCGTCGTTGAGTCGCTTGACCGCTTGCGACCCACCGAAGATGAGCATCGTCGGGACGTCGGCGGGCAGGTGCAGGCGCGCCCGACCCGCCGCCTGATCGACACCGCGGAGGCCGCGGATGGGCGTGCCGGTGACCAGCACCGGCTCCGGCAGCCGGCCGCGCGTGACGGGGAACGAGACGCTGCGGACCGAGGCCAGGCGCGCGCTCAGCCGCACGCTGCGCCCGGGGATGGCGTTGCCCTCCCAGAGCAGGCTGGGGATGCGCAGCAGCGCCGCCGCGACCAGCACCGGGATGGCCACGTAGCCACCGGTGGTGTAGATGACGTCCGGCCGCCAGCGCAGGAGCTTCCACAGGGCTTGCGGCACCGACGCGGCCAGGCGCAAGGGATCGAGGACCGTGTTCGGCGAGGCATCGACGGAGCGCAGCGAGCGCAGCCACAGACGCTCGAGGCGGATGTCCGCGGTCGGCACGATCTCCTGTTCCAGGCCTCGGTGTCCGCCGAGCCAGCGCAGCTCCAGGTCAGGCTGTCGCGTCTGTACCTGGGTCACGACGGCCAGGGCGGGATAGATGTGGCCGCCGGTGCCCCCGGCTGCGACGAGGATCCTCATGCGCGCTGGCACCTCGGGTAACGGTCTCTCGGGAGATGGATAGAAGGATACCGACGGCGGCGAGAACGACCACCAGCGAGGTCCCGCCCTTGCTCAGGAACGGTAGCGGCATGCCGGTCATGGGGATGAGGCTGACCACCACCGCGATGTTGATGAAGGCCTGGTAGGTGAGCCAGGCGGTGATGCCCAGGGCCAGCAGCCCGCCAAAGGTGTCGGGTGCGTTCATGGCCACGCGCATGCCGCGCCAGGCCAGCGCCAGGAAGAGGCCGATCACGAGCAGGCCACCAACGAACCCGAACTCCTGGCCCACGACCGCGAAGATGAAGTCGTTCTCGGCCGCCGGGACCGACCAGCCCGCCGGCTGTTGACTGAAGCCCAGGCCCTTGCCCGTGAGGCCGCCGTAGGCCAGCGAGTAGATGCCGCGGAACGTCTGGAAGCCAGCGCCGGACGCGTCAGACAGGGGATCGAGGAAGATGAGCACGCGCTGGAGCATGTACGGCTTCATCAGCACCACCCCGGCCACGGCCGCCACGCCCAGGGGCACCATCAGCAGCAGCTGCCAGACGCTGCCGCCGGCCACGAAGAACATGGTGAAGGCGGTGAGCACGATGACGCCGGTGGTGCCCAGGTCTGGCTCGAGCAGGATGAGTCCGGCGAACACGCTCACGAGCAGCACGAAGGGGATGAGTCCGCGGCGGAAGGAGCCCACGCCCTTGCCCTTGCGGCTGAGCCAGTGGGCAAGGAAGATGACCAGCGCCAGCTTGGCGACCTCGGTCGGCTGGAACGAGGGCATGCCGCCGATCCTCAGCCAGCGCGTGGCGCCATTGGCGTCGATGGGCTGGACCAGGGGCGGGATGCTGGGCCCGATGACGAGCACCAGCAGCACGATGGCCACCGCGATGCCGAGGATGGAGAACGAACGCCAGTAGCGGTAGTCGATACGGCTGACGAAGACGAGCACCAGCCCGCCCAGCAGGCCCCAGCCAAGCTGCTCGCTGACGGCGTCGAAGACGCTGCCCTCGAGCGCGGCCTTCCAGCCGCCGCTGGAGTAGACCATGAGGATGCCGATGGCCGAAAGCGCGGCGGCCACCGCCATCAAGAGGTAGTCCGGCTCGTGCTGCTCTCGCTGCGGACCCTTCACCACGCGGCCGGCGGTGCGGTCGCGCGCAGCCTCCCGCGAGGCGTGCCCGGTGGTGCGGATGGCGGGCGGCAGCGGGATGGGGATCGGGACGGTCGCCACCGAGCGCGAGACGCTGGGGAGACGGCGAGTCGCCGGCTTGCGTGGCTGACGGCTGGCGTGGGAGCGGCTGCTCGGGTGGCGACCGGCCCGGGGCCGGAAAGCACTCGGGGCGACCTCGCGCCGACCGTCGTCGTCTTCCCAGGGGAAGCGCAGGGCTTCCGTCATGAGGCGTTCTCCCCTCTGGCGGCTCGGGCGGTCACGGCGGCCTTGAAGGCCCGGCCACGGGCCTCGTAGTCCTCGAACATGTCGAACGAGGCCGCCGCCGGGCTCAACAGCACGGTGGCCGGGGTGTGCGTGCGTGCGATGGCCGTGGCCCGCGCGACGGCCTCCTCCATGGAGGCGGCGCGTTCGATGCGCGCCAGCCCGGCCGCCGCGAAGGCGGCCTCGAGCTGATCGGCCGTCTCCCCCATGAGCACCGCCGCGGTCACGCGCTCGGCTACGGCCGCCGCCAGCTCGTCCACGGGCACGCCCTTGGAGCGCCCGCCCGCGATGAGCACGAGTGGCTGCTCGAAGGCCCGCACGGCGGCCATGACGGCGTCCGGCTGCGTACCCTGGGAGTCGTTGATGTAGGTCACGCCCTCGATCTCGTCGACGCGTTCGAGCCGGTGCTCGACACCGCCGAACTCGCGCACCGCCTGGGCGATCGCGTCCGGGGCCACTCCGTGGAGCAGCCCCACCGCCACCGCAGCCAGGACGTTGGAGACGTTGTGCTCGCCGGGGATGGGGATGTCGGCGAGGGGCAGGATGCGACCATCGTGGCCCGCGGGCCTCATGGCTTCGCCGGCGACCACCCAGCCATCGGCCACGCCCAGCGCGGCCGGGCCCGGGGCGGAGCGAGCGTAGGCCACCACGCGCGCACCCTCGGGGGCGGTGTAGCCGGCCACGACCGGGTCCTCGTCATTGCGCACGAGCACGCCGCCGACGGGCAGCAGCTCGACGAGGCGGCGCTTGACCTGACGGTAGGCCTCCAGCGAGCCGTGGCGGTCGAGGTGGTCGGAGGTGACGTGGGTGTAGACCGCGATGTCGGTGCCGCGTGAGAGGGTGGGCAGCTGCAGCTCCGAGAGCTCCAGCACCACACGGTGCCCGGAGGTCAGCTGGGGCAGGCGCTCGATGAGGGGGACGCCGATGTTCCCGCCCAGGACGACTGGGGCCTGGCCCGCGCCGAGCACCGCCGCGGTCAGCGAGCTGGTGGTGGTCTTGCCCTTGGTGCCGGTGACGCCCACCGTGGCGGCGGGACAGAGGCGCAGGAAGAGGTCGACCTCGCTCACCACCGGCACCCGCCCGGCCGCTTCGACCGCGGCGAGGGCGCCGCGCAGGCGTGGCTCGGTGGTGGGATAGCGGCTGCTGACCGAGGGCGAGGTGCAGATCATGGCCTGGCCGGCAAGCGCCTCCGCCGGATCCACCTGCGGGCCCAGCAGCAACCGGACCCGGCGCCCACCGAGCGCCTCGACGGCCTCGCCCAGCTGCTCGGCCGTGCGCGTGTCGTACACGGTCACGCTCGCGCCCTGGTCGGCCAGGAAGCGCGTGAGGGCGATGCCGCTGCGTGCCAGGCCCAGCACCGCCACGGGCTGCTCGCGGAAGGAGCCCGGTCGCAGGTTCCCGAGGTCGATGACGGAGGCCTGAGGTGGGGTCGCCATGGGGGTCAACTGAGCAAGCCGATGGTGGCCATGTAGAAGGCCACGCCGACGAGTGCCGCGAGGGCGCCGATGATCCAGAAGCGAAGGGTGATCTTCTCCTCATCCCAGCCGATGAGCTCGAAGTGGTGGTGGAGCGGCGACATCTTGAAGATGCGGCGGCCGCGGAGCTTGACCGAGGCCACCTGCAGGATGACCGAGCCGGTCTCCAGCACGAACACGAGACCGATGAGCGGCAGCAGCAGGACCTGGCCGGTGATCACCGCGGTCACGGCCAGCGTGGCCCCGAGCGCCAGTGAGCCCGAGTCACCCATGAAGATCTGCGCCGGATGGACGTTGAACCAAAGGAACGCGAGGAGGGCGCCGATGATGAGGGCGCACAGCTCGGCCAGGTTCGGCTGCCCGAAGGTGAAGGCGATGATCATGTAGCCCACGAAGGCGAAGATGAGCGTGCCACCGGAGAGCCCGTCGAGGCCGTCGGTGATGTTGACCGCGTTGCTCGTGGCCACGATGGCGAAGGCAGCGATGAGGATGAAGGCCACGGGGTGGATGTCGACGGCACCCACGAACGGAACCGCCAGCTGGTCGATCTCGTACGTGTTCTGGATCTGCCAGGCGGCCACGCCGGCGACCACGGTCTGCCACAGCAGCTTCTGGGTCGCGCTGATGCCATCGCCGGTGCGGGCATTGAGCCAGTCATCGACCGTGCCCAGCCCGCCCACCAGCGCGAGCGTGGCCAGGGGCGCGATGGTGGAACCGTCGAGGAAGCTGCCGGTGATGAGCTCGAGCACCGCCGCGATGCCCAGCACCACCACCACGATGAGGAGGCCGCCCATGGCGGGCGTGCCTTCCTTGGCGTAGTGCGTCTCGGGCCCTTCGAGGCGGATGCGCTTGCCCATGCCGATGCGCCGCAGCAGGCGGATGAAGGCCGGCATGAGCACGACCACGATGGCGAAGGAGATGAGGACGCCGTAGACGATGGATTCGCCGTCGATCACGCCCGAGCCTCCCCTGCCTGCACGAGGTCCTCGACGAGCAGGTCGAGGGCCGCGCCGCGTGAGGCCTTGACGAGGATCGAGTCGCCCTCCTGCAGCTGGCCCAACAGCATCACGAGCGCCTCGTCCCGGTCAGCCGCCTGGTGGACGCGCCCCGCGCCCAGGCCGCCTTCGATGGCTCCCTCGGCGATGCCCTGGGCACCCGAGCCCACGACCACGAGCTGATCGGCGATGCCGGCCGCGTAGCGGCCCACCCGCTGGTGTTCGTCGGCGGCGCTGTGGCCCAGCTCGAGCATCTCCCCCAGCACGGCGAGATGCCGCCCCGGCAGCTCCGAGAGGAGGTCCAGAGCTGCCAGGACGGCATCGGGAGATGCGTTGTAGGAGTCGTCGAGGACCGTCCACGGACCGGCCGCCACGAGCTGTGAGCGGTGCGGCATCTGCAGTGGACGGGCGAGGCCGGTGATGACGTCGGCGATGTCCATGCCCGCGCGGTCGGCCACCGCCACCGCGGCCAACGCGTTGTGCACCCCATGACGGCCCAGCACGGGCGTGCTGACCTCGTAGGTGTCCCCGTCGAGGTGGAGCGTGAAGCGCATGCCCTCCGTGCCGAGCGAGACGACGTTGGTGGCGCGCACGTCGGCGCCCGCGGCGAAGCCATAGCTGCGAACCCGCGCGGGGGTATGGCCGGCCATGCGCATGACCCGTTCGTCGTCGGCGTTGAGGATGGCCCAGCCCTCTGCCGGCAGCGCCTCCACCAGCTCGCGCTTGCCCGCTTCGATGGCCTCGATCGAGCCGGCACGCGACAGGTGCACGCCGCGCACCGCGGTGACGACGCCGATGCTGGGTCGGGCCAGCCTCGCGAGCAGGGCGATCTCCCCGGTGGTGTAGAGGCCCATCTCGAGGACGGCCACCTCGTGCTCGGGACGCAGCTGCAGCAGGGTCATGGGCAGGCCGATCTCGTTGTTCCAGTTGGCCGGGTTGCGCAGCACCCTGAAGTCTTCCTGGAGGACCTCCGCGATCTGTTCCTTGGTGGACGTCTTGGCCAGCGAGCCGGTGATACCCACGACCAGGGGCCTGAACCGATCGCGATAGGTGGCCGCGACCGCGCGCAGGGCGTCCGACGTGTCGGGTACGCGCACGACCGACACCCGGCCGTGCGCTGAGAGGGCCGCGAGCCGAGCGGGCTCCAGCTCGATGCTCACCAGCAGCGCCGCCGCTCCAGCCTCGACCGCGGCCTCGAGGAAGCGATGTCCGTCGGTGCGCTCCCCGGGCAAGGCGAAGAACGCCACGCCCTCGCTGACCGCTCGCGAGTCGATCGCGCCGCCGCTGATGGTGGCGCTGCCCACGCGCACCAGCTCGCCACCCGCGGCCGCTGCCAGCGAGGGGCCGTCGAATCGTGTCGCGGCGTCGGTCATCGACGCCGCGACCGGTGCCATTCGCTCTGGTCCTTCATCCATGCCGGCCCATCCTGACACCCTTAGGTGCCTTGGCTCGCGATGGCGGTCGGGTCTGAGGCCCCTCCAGCGCCGGAGGCCGTGGGCTTCGACTTGGTTCGGCCGCCGACCGTGGCGTCGACCTGCTCTTTGGCACCCGACCTCGTGCTCTTGGCGGCCTTGACCGCCTGCCTGTTGCGTACCGGGTCGAGGACCCTGGCCGCGTAGGTCCCGATGATGGGGCGGCCGGCGCCGGGGTCCTTGGACTTCTTCATCTTCATCTTGTCGATGGTGGCGCGCGCCACCATCTGGTAGAGCTGGTACGACTCGATGCGCAGCGGGATGGAACCCTGCTTGATGCTGATGGGCACCGGTTCCTCCAGGCGGACGGCGATGACGTACTCCTGCTTCCGGCCGCCCACGAAGCCGATGAAGCTGTGGTTGAAGCGGCGCTCCTTCCACCTGTCCTTCTTCGAGTTCCAGATCTGGGCCGTGCCCGTCTTGCCCCCGATCTCGTAGCCGGGGATGAGCGATCCCCTCGCGTACCAGGGCACCGACCCGGTCACGTGCTTGAGGATCTCCTTGGCCTGGTTGGCGGTCTTGGCCTTGAGCACGCGCTGCGGCTCGACCTGGGCGGCCTCGCCGGCGGCGGCGAGGTGCGGCTGCACCAGGTACCCGCCGTTGACGATGGTGGCGACACCGCGGGCCAGTTGTGGCAGCGTCACCGACACGCCCTGGCCGAAGGCACGGTTGGCCAGGTCGACGGGTGACCAGAGGGCCTCCTGCGGGTCGTACCAGGTGCCGTCCTCTTCATAGCCCACGTCGGCGCCGGTCTTGTCGGTCATGCCCACCTTCTGCCACAGGCCGTAGAGGCGCTCCGCGGCCTTCTGGGTGCTGTTGGGCGCGAGCATGCGGGCGAGCTTGGCGGTGGCCACGTTCCTCGAGAGCGCGATGACGTCCTTGACCTTGAGGGCGCCCTCGCTCTTGTGATCGGCATTGCGCACGGTGTACTTCCAGAACTCCAGCTTCTTCGCGTCCTGGATGACGGTGCTGGGCGTGACCAGGCCCAGGTCGAGAGCGGCGGTGGCGGTGAAGATCTTCATGACCGAGCCCGGCTCGTACGCGTCCCAGAAGACTCGGTTGCGCAGCTGGTCCATGTCCTTGTCAGCGAGGGCTGCGAAGTCCTCCGCGTCGAACGCCGGCACGGAGGCCACGGCCAGGATGGCACCGGTCTCCGGGTCCATGACGATGGCGCTCACGCTCTTGGCTTTCGTGGCCACGTAGGCGGTGTGGAGCTCGTTCTCGACGGCGCGCTGGAGGCGAGCGTCGATGGTCAGCTCGAACGGCTCAGGCTGGACCACGCTCTGGAGTGCGATGCCCGACCCGCCGATCGTGGCCACGTCGACGGTCGACGGATCGACGGTGGTGAGGGTCTCGTGGTAGTAGGCCTCCAGGCCCTGGCCTCCCTCGCCGTCACCGCGCACGTAGCCCAGGACCTGGCTCGCGAGCGAGGTGCCGGGTTCGCCACCCTTGGCCGGGTAGTGGCGGGCATCCACGGCCTCCACGCCGTAACCGGGCAGGAGCTTCTGCTCGAGCGCGTCGCGCACCTTCGTGCTCTGCTTCGTGGTCAGCTGCTTGTCGAGCGTGACGAACTGCTTGCCCTCCGCGATCTGCTGGCTCAGCAGCTCGGTGTACTGGCGCCGCTCTGGAGCGGTGAGGTCGAGCAGGGTCGCGAGCAGGTCGAGGCTGGGCTCAAGATCATCGGGATCCATCACGTCGGGGTACGCCACGAGCTTGTCGTAGGAGGAGGTCCTCGCGAGCACCGTGCCCCGGCGATCGACGATGTCGGCCCGGATGACCTTCTGGGCCGAGGCTGCCCGGCGCGCCTTGTCGGCCTCGATGTACCCGCTCAGCTCCTCCGCGGCGACGACCTGCCAATAGCCGAGGCGCAAGCCGGCTGCCGAACCGATGACGGCGAAGACGAGCAGGATGGCCACCATGCGCAGGCGGCTGTCGGTACGACCGAGGGCGGGCATGTCAGGGAGCTTCCAGCACGACCGGAGGGGGTAGCTTCTTGAGCTCCTGCTTCTTGGCCTTGGGCACGATGGTCTCGGCCAGGGTCAGCTCCAGCGCTGCGATCTCGTTGCGCGTGATGTCGGTGACGAGCTGCTCATGCCGGACCTCGAGCCGGCCGATCTCGGTCGAGGCGGCGTTGGTACCCAGGGTCGGCGTCAGGTACACCATCCCCAGCAGCGTGACCGACACGATGGCGGCCATGAGCAGGCCCACAGGTCGGACGCGGGGGCTGGCGCTGACGCTCTCAGTGACGCTGGCACGCTGCGAGCGACCCACCGACTCGGCCGGCAGGGCGGTGGTCCGCAGGCGGGTGCCCTGGTAGACCGCCATCAGCTGGCGCGCGCGCTCGAGCCGGACGTGTCGACGTCCATGGCCGCGCGAGCAAGCGATCCGTCACGCTCCCAAGCGTCACCGCGACTCCAGCCACCCGGGCCGTCGAGATCGACCTCGAGCTCGCTATTGCGGCGGGTACGCAGTTCCTTCATGCGGCGGCCATAGGCCTGGCGCCGAGAGTTGCCGTGACGGCTGCTCATGATGGAAGCCTCCTTGCGGCCCGCAGCTTGGCGCTGCGCGCACGGGGATTGGTCGCCACCTCCTGGTCGCTCGGGAGCTGTGGCTGAGCACCGACGCTGGCCATGCGCGGCTGCTTGCCGCACACGCACACGGGGAGCTCGGGTGGACAGGTGCAGCCGCGTCGCTCACGCGCCAGGAAGCGCTTGACGATGCGGTCCTCAAGGGAGTGGTAGCTGATGACGCAGAGGCGTCCGTCAGGCTTGAGCAGGTCGACGGCTGACTCCAGCGCGATCGGCAGCGTCTCGAGCTCGCGGTTGACCTCGATGCGCAGGGCCTGGAAGACGCGCGTGGCTGGGTGGATCCGTCGTCGTCGACCGTCGCGCGGCCGGGGCGTGGCCCGCATCACGATCTCGGCCAGCTGAGCCGGGGTCTCGATCGCCGACCGCTCCCGCTCGGCCACGATGGCGCGAGCGATGCGGCGCGCGTGTGGCTCTTCCCCATGTCGCTTGAAGACGTCCGCCAGCCGTTCTTCGCCGTAGGTCGCCACGACCTCGCTGGCGGGGATGCCGGAGCGGGTATCGAAGCGCATGTCGAGCGCGTCACTGGAGCGGAAGCTGAAGCCACGGTCGTCGCTGTCGAGCTGTTGGGAGCTGAGGCCCAGGTCCATCAGGATGCCGTCGACGTTCTCGAAGCCGTTGTCGCTGGCGACCTCCGCCATGGCCTCGAAGTTAGCTTGCCTAACGACCGCACGGTCGCCGAAGCCGGAGAGGCGCGCGCTGGTGCGCTCGATGGCTCGGGGATCGGCGTCGATCCCCAGCAGCCGGCCGCCGGGGTTGGCGGCCTCCAGGATCCGAACGGCGTGCCCTCCGCCGCCAACGGTCGCATCGATCTGGAAGCTGCCCGGGTGCGGCGAGAGAGCCAAGATGACCTCCTCAAGCATCACGGGCAGGTGCCCTACTTCCTGTTCCATCAACGATCCGACCGCCCCGACGGTCCACCCGGACCCTGGAGGCTCATATGGTCTAGATGCCCAGCCCCTCGAGGGACTCAGCGAGTGCCTCGGGCTGTTCCATCTGCTCGCGTACCTCGTTCCACCGCTCGGGTGACCACAGCTCGATGCGGCTTCCCGCGCCGACGAGGACCACCTCTGCCTCGATGCCCGCGTGGTCGCGAAGCGTCTGCGGCAGGACGAAGCGGCCCTGACGATCGAGCTTGGCCTCGAAGGCCGAGCCGTAGAGCAAGCGTCGGAAGTTCCTGGCCGACCTGTCCGTGATGGGCAGGGCATCGACCTGTGACGTCATGCGTGCCCACTCATCCTTCGGATGGAATGCGACGCACCCGTCGATCCAGGCGCTGACCTGGCCACCTTCGGCAAGCTGCGCACGGAGACGCGTCGGGATCGCGAGACGTCCCTTGTCGTCGACCGTGTGTCGATACTCGCCGGTGAACATCGGGCCTTGGGCTGCTCCGACTCGTGGCCTCACGGATACGCAGCGGCCGGGTTTCTCCCGACTCCCTCACTGAACGGCGAGGACGGCTGTCCTGCCCGGGCTCACCACCACGGCGGTGGCTGGCCGGCCTGGATCACCCTTCCTCCCCACTTCGCACCACTTCGTGCCACTTGGATGGGCATCATACCCAATCCGTGGGCATCGTCAAGGGTCCGAACGGAGAAATCTCCCCACGAGCACGGATCTCCGCTCGCGACGGAGGGTCGGGGTGATTCCGGCAGCACCGTCGGGGGTACCTCTCGCCCATGGTGCCGAGCGAGGCGGGGCAGATAGCGTCGGTCCCCTACTCGCCTGCAGAGGACCTGTCAGTGACGATCGCCCGGCGAAGGCCCCGCGTTATCGATGCCATCGCGCCCATGCCGAACATGCCCGCGGTACGCCCGCCGGTGCCCGAGATGGGCGTGCCGGTACCGCTCAGGGACGCGCCTGCGCCGGACGCCGTCACCCCCGCCGGTCGGCTTCGCCGCTGCACCTTCCGGCGCATCGACGTGGTCGCCGCGCTGCCGGGTCGCTCGGCCCTGACGAGCTACGAGGTGATGTGCCTCTACGCCTCCGACCAGGCCTTGCCCCTGGGCGATCTCGACGCTGCCCGGCCGATCTGCGAGTCGTGCACGGCTGCGGGCATCTTCCGGCCCGACGAGGACTGACCCCTCCCGCCTGACCTGGCCGGCATAGCAGGACGCCCGCCCCCTCGAGAGGGAACGGGCGTCTCTTGTTGTGGCGACCGGCCGTGGCGGGCCAGCTGGGGGCCCTCGGCCTACTCGCCGTCTTCCTCCGTCGCCGCTTCGTCGTCCATGGAGTCGTCCGAGGTGTCTTCGTCCATCGAGTCGTCGCTGGACATGTCGTCGGAGGCGTCGGCGCTGAAGTCGAGGTCGCTGCAGATGAGCCAGCCGGACTCGCCGGGCACGAGCGTGACCTCGGCGTCGATGGCCTCGGACTCGGCCTCGAACTCCGAGGTGACGATGCCCATGAACATCTCCACGGTGGCCTCGTCGACCTCCATGCCGCTCATCTCGATGACGGCCTCGACGAAGGGCACCAGGGCCTCCGCGTTGAGATCCATGCCCATGCTGCCCTCGACGTGGACAACGGCCTCCGTCTCGCTCTCGCTGATGAGCTCCATGGAATTGAGCGAGACCTCGAAGATGAAGGCATCGAGCAGCGACTGGACGTCGATGCCCTCCGGCATCTCGCCGGCCAGCGCGCTGATGTCGAACTCCGCGGCCTGGGCGGCCTCACCCTCGCAGAAGTAGCCCGGAAGCGCCTCGAAGTCCTTGGCCACGACCGCATCCATGAAGCCCTGGATGGCGTCCTGGGGTGTGTCCTGCGCCATCGCCACGGGGGCCACGGCGAGTGACATCGTGAGGGCCATGCTGCCGGCCACTGCGGCCATGCGTGTGCGGGGATCGATCATGAGTTCGACGACTCCTTCTGGTGGTTGCGCACCTCAGGCGGTGCCTGCGCGCTGCAGTCTAGCGGTCATCGCTGATGGCGTGACCGGCCGAAGGTCCGGCGTGCCCGCTAGCCGTCGGTTGGGGTAGGCGCGTCGACCCGGCTCATCCAGTAGCTGGTCTCGGGCGTGGGGTCGGTACCGAACCGGGCGTTGACGACCCAGAGGTCATCACCCAGCGCGGCGACCGTGGTGGGCACGTCGAAGTCGTCCGACGTGACCGAGCCCGTGACGGCGCCGCTGGTGGCCTGCTCGTCGAGCTCGACAGCGACGATCTCGCCCATGCGATTGCGCATCACGTAGACGGTCTGGTCCACCAGCTCGAGGCCGTCGCCCGCAGTGAGGTCGGCCTCACCGGTGTCGATGAGCGTGGAGGCGCCGGTCACGGGATCGACGAGGAAGAGCTGCCCGAGCCCGGAGTGCACCAGCACCAGCCCGGCCGGAGTGGCCACGATGCCGTTGGCGTTGAAGCCTTCGCCGTACTGGAGGTCGCCACTGATGGGCAGCACGAAGGCCTCCTCCGGCGCGGCCAAGGCGCCATCTTCACCGAGCGGCACGACCGCGACCTGGGGCACGAACGAGTCGCTGATGTAGACGGCCTCAGGCGTGACGGCCACGTCGTTGAGGAACCCGGCCTGGAAGGGGTAGGACTCGAGCAGCTCGCCGGTCGCGGCGTCATACGCGCGCACTTCGCCAGTCGTGGCGCCGGCCGTCCAGAGGCGACCCGCGTCGTCGTAGTCGAGGCCGGCCACGATGCTGCCGTCGGTGCCCTCTACGAGGACCTCGGTCGTGCCCGTGGCGGGATCGGCGGTCAGGATGGCGCCGTTCGCAAGCGAGCCGGCGAAGAGCGACTGGCCGTCGGTGGTGATGCCCTCGGGAGCCCAGCCGTCGGGCATCTCGATGCGGTCGAGGGCATCGTCCTGGGCGAGTGCGGGCGCGGCCAGCAGGCCGATCGAGAGGACGCTCGCGCTGAAGACAGGGAAGAAGCGTGGCATCTGGGGTCACCTCATGGTCTGGGGCCGGCTCGGCCGTGGAGACCCCTGATTCTGTGACGAGACTGCGACGTATCGATGACAGGAACCTGAGCAGCACCAGTGAGGTGGCCTGTAAGCCGAGTTCTGTCCCGCTCTCGCGGGGATGGTCATCCATCTGGGACGCCGGTTGCCCGACGCCTCTTGCGGCCGACCCGAAGGCGGGGCGACGCACCCCTGTGCAGCTTGCGCCGCACGTGCCCTCCTATTTGGCCTTGCACCAGGTAGAGCTTGCCCGTTTCACCCGGTCGGCCGAAGCCGAACCGACTCGTCTCTGTGGCGCTGGTCCGCGCCTCGCGGCGGACGGGAGTTACCCGCTACCCTGCGTCGTGGTGCTCGGACTTTCCTCGGGTGACGGGTTGCCCCGCCACACGCGACCATCCAGCCACCTCACTGGCCGACGGACTCTACCACCAGCCTCCGTCCATGGCACCGGCGCTATCGTCGGATCGCGTCGTGATCCAGCACCTGGGCGCCGGGCGAGGCAGGCGAGGTTCTCGCCAGGCGAGCGATCTCGACGTACCCACCCATCCGGTGAGCAGTGTTGATGTTCTGCCCATCCAGTTGGCAGGAACCGCGAGAACCGCAGCCAGCACGTCGAGATCGCTCACCACACGAGATTCCGAGGGCTGGCCCAGGAGGAGCTGGGCCGGCCCTCGGGTGGTTCGGTCGTGCCGCTCTGTCGCCGAGGATCGAACCGCTGAGGGTGCCGTCTTGCCACCGCGCTACCGATGAGCCGCAGCGAACCCCAGCCGCCGGACGTTGGAGCGACTGACCTTGCGCCTTGGCCTGGACGGCGTCCTCAGCCACCGACTGGTCGCCGCAGACGAAGACGCAGACGCGGTGCATGTCGGCGTGGAAGGCCGCGACGATCCGGCCGAAGGCGATCTCATCGCCCGAGGCAGCCGAGGCGATGTCGCCTCTGAAGTCGCGATCGATCGCGCCTGTCATGACCTCCATGCCCCATGGACGTGGCCGAAGGCGCAAGTGTCCCAAGCCCGCGCACGTCGGTCACGCCAAGGTGTTGCCCGCGCGAGCGGAGGCCGGGCCGATCGGGTCATGGAACGCCCGGTGTTCGAACGCCTTGGGCTGACGTGCTCGCCGGGCCGACGGGCCCGCTGACGACGGCCCTGGGCGCATTCGGCGGGCGTCGATGCCGGTGGCAACCGCGGCATGGCCTGGCACCGGGGCTGCGCGTTGCCGTGAGTGGCTCAACTCGACGTGCCGACGCGAGAACTCGTCGAGTCTATGCAGCCACAGAACCACGGCGTCACCGCGGATCACTCAGAGCAAGACCTCGGCAAGGTTCCCCGCCAACGCGTCGTGTTGGCTCAGTCACAGAGACAACGGCAGACCCGAGCCCCTACTCCCGGTACTTGGCCTCGAGCTCGGCGGCCGCAGCGGGATCGTCCAGGGCCAGGTTTGCCAGCGCATCGGCAGCCTTGTTCGTGGCGCGGCGCTCGTGCGTGGCGTTCCAGCGGTCGAACGTCGCGAGCAGCTGCTTGGCCTCGGCCCAGAACTCGCGCAGCTTGGCGTCCTTCACCCGCCAGCGTCCGTGGAGCTGCTCGACGATGAGCTTGGAGTCCAGACGCAGGTCGACCTCGCGCGCACCCAATCGCTGTGCCTCGCGCAGGGCCAGCACCAGGCCGGTGTACTCGGCCACGTTGTTGGTCTGGATGCCCAGCGGCCGGGAGACCAGCGAGACCACGGGCGCATCGAGTGCCGTGGCGTTCGGCAACGAGGCGTCGATGAGCACGGCCCCGCAGGAAGCGGGCCCAGGGTTGGAGCGCGAAGCGCCATCAGTGCGAATGAGCAGGCGGTCGACCATCTAGTCGGCAGACGCCTTCGGCCCGTCGGCATCAGGCTTCTTGTCGAGCGCCTTGGCCTCTTCACTCACTTCGATCCCTGCGCCATCCGCCGATGAGCCATACCGCCCGCCACGGAGCTTGTTCCAAAGCCAGCGGATGGGGTCGTAGTACTCGTCAGCCACGCGTTCCTTGAGCGGGATGATGGCGTTGTCGGTGATCTTGATGTGCTCCGGGCAGACCTCGGTGCAGCACTTGTTGATGTTGCAGTAGCCGATGCCACCGTCGTACTTGAGCTCCTGCTTGCGGTCAGCCTGGTCGAGCGGATGCATCTCCAAGGAGGCGGCCCGCACCAGGAAGCGCGGCCCGAAGAACTCGAACTCGGTCTCGTGGTTGCGCAGCACATGACAGGTATCCATGCACAGGAAGCACTCGATGCACTTGCGGAACTCCTGGCTCCGCTCCCCGTCCTCCTGCTGCCAGCGCCACTCCGACTGCGGCGTGTCGGGCGGCGTGAAGGGCGTGATCTTGGCGTTGATGGAGTAGTTCCAGGAGACGTCGGTGACGAGGTCGCGGACCCGCGGGAACGTGCGCATGGGCTCGACCGTGATGGCCTCACCCTCGGGGAAGTCGGACAGGCGCGTCTTGCACATGAGCCCGGGCTTGCCGTTGATCTCTGCGGAACAGGAGCCGCACTTGGCAGCCTTGCAGTTCCAGCGCGCGGCCAGGTCTGGCTCCACGTTCTGCTGGATCCAGTGGATGGCGTCAAGGACCACCATGCCCTCCCCCGCGGGCACGATGTACTCGAAGAACTCGCCCTCCTCGTTGCCCTCGGCGCGGTTGACCCAGAGCTTCGCTTCGTCAGCCATGCCCTAGCCCTTCTTCTCGAGGTGCTCGGCCAGCTCGGGCGGCAGCTCCACCACCGGCGTCCGCTCGACGGCCATGGCTTCGCCCTCACGGTGGGTGGTGACGTTGACCACGTCCCATTCTTCTCGTGCACCCACGTAGTCGAGGCGCGAGTGGGCCCCGCGGCTCTCCTGCCGCTCCAGCGCCGAGCGCGCGATGGCCTCCGAGACCACGAGCATGTTGCGCAGCTCGAAGACGAGGTCCCAGCCGGGGTTGAAGCGGCGCGGGCCGGTCACGCGCAGGCCGTGCCAGCGCTGCTTGTAGCCCTCGATGCGCTCGATGGCCTCCTGCAGGTCCGACTCCAGGCGGAAGATGCCGACCAGCGAGGACATCGTCGCCTGCAGCTCCTCGTGCAGGCGGTTGGGATCCTCACCCGACGATCGCTCGAAGGGCGCGAACATGGCCGCGACCAATTCCTCCACGAAGGCCGCGTCGAGCTCCTCGACCGGGGCACTCGACGCCGCGGCCGCAGCTGCCGCCTCGCCGGCCCGGCGCCCGAAGACGAGCAGGTCGGTAAGCGAGTTGCCACCGAGGCGGTTGGAGCCGTGCAGGCCGGCCGCCACCTCTCCCGCCGCGTAGAGCCCGGGCGTGGTCGTCTGGCCCACCTCGGCGTCGACGCGGATGCCGCCCATGATGTAATGCATGGTGGGCCCGACCTCCATGGGTCCGGCCGTGATGTCGACGTCGGCGAGCTCCTTGAACTGCTCGTACATCGAGGGCAGCTTGGCGCGCACGCGCTCTGAGGGCAGATAGCTGATGTCCAGGAACACGCCGCCGTGGGGCGAACCGCGTCCTTCCTTGACCTCGGTGTAGATGGCACGAGCGACGTTGTCGCGAGTGGAGAGCTCGGGCGGGCGGCGATGACTGCTCTGGCGGCCTTCGGTCAGGTCATCGACCCAGGCGCGTGCCTCCTCATCGGTCGCGGCGTACTCGTCGCGCCGGGCCTCGGGCAGGTAGTCCCACATGAAGCGCTTGCCTTCGGAGTTGCGCAGGATGCCGCCCTCGCCACGCACGGCCTCGGTCACCAGCAGGCCCTTGACACCCGCGGGGTGGACCATGCCGGTGGGGTGGAACTGCACGAACTCCATGTCGATGAGCTCGGCCCCGGTGCGGTAGGCCAGACCCTGCCCATCGCCCGATGACTCCCAGGAGTTGGAGGTCACGGCAAAGGCTCGTCCGACGCCGCCTGAGGCGAGCACCACGGCCTTGGCCGGGAAGGCCACGGGGGCGCCATCGAGGCGGCTGTAGCCGATGGCCCCGTTCACGGCCCCACCCTTCATCGAGAGGCGCGTGATGATGACTTCCTGGTAGACCTGTGCGCCCACCGCCACGCTGCGATCCTGCAGCGTGCGGATGAGCTCGAGACCGGTGCGGTCGCCGACGTGGGCCAGGCGCGGGTAGGTGTGGCCACCGAAGGGCCGCTGCAGGATGCGTCCATCAGCGGTGCGGTCGAAGACGGCACCCCACTGCTCCAGCTCACGCACGCGCTCGGGCGCCTCCTTGGCGTGGAGCTCGGCCATGCGCGGGTTGTTGAGCCGGTAGCCGCCGACCATGGTGTCGCGGAAGTGCGTGGTCCAGCCGTCGCGATCGTCGACGTGGGCCAGGGACGCGGCCATGCCGCCTTCGGCCATGACCGTGTGGGCCTTGCCCAGCAACGACTTGCACACGACCCCCACCGACAGGCCGGCTTCGATGCAGGCGACCGCGGCACGCAGGCCGGCACCTCCGGCGCCGATGATGAGGACGTCGTGTGGTCGGGTCTCGATCATCGGCCTAGAGGAAGCCTCCGATGATGGGCGTGGAGGTGTTGATGATGTCGAGCGCGAGGGCGCGCACGTAGAGATCGACGAGGATGATGCTGAAGAGGCTCAGCCAGGCGTACGTGCCGTGGTGCACGTTGATGCGGCTGACCCACTTCCAGATGCCGTGCCGGGTCTCCGTGTAGGCGCTGCAGCTGAAGCAGTCCATGCTGCCGCCCACGAGGTGCCGGAAGGAGTGGCAGCTGCCCACGTAGAGCGTCACCAGGATGGCATCGGCCGCGATGAGGAAGACGCCCAGGCCCAGGCGGAACTGTCCGTCGTGGACCATGGAGACCACGAGGTCCCACCACAGCACGACCAACGGGATGAAGGCCAGGTAGAGCGCGAAGCGGTGCGCGTTCATGAGGATGAACGGGAACTTGTTCTCCATCGCGAAGCGCTTGTGGACGCGGGGCTCGCCCACGGCGCAGGCAGGTGGATCGAGGAAGAAGGCCTTGTAGTAGGCGCCGCGGAAGTAGTAGCAGGTGCCACGGAAGAGGACCTGGATCCAGAGTACGAGGATGGCCGCGCTGAACCAGGCGGGCAGGTTCAGGGCACCGCCGAGGTCGATGCCGAAGAAGGGTGAGTGGTAGCCCTGCGCCACGTAGTCGACGCCGAAGTAGGGGATGCCGAAGACCGCCGACAACGTGGCGTAGACGATGAAGACGAGCAGTCCCCCGGCGATGAGCGCTGGTCGGATGACCCAGCGGTCCACGCGCAGCGTCTGCCCGAACCCGCGCGGCGTGCTGCCTTCCGGCTTCGTCGCGGGCGCCGCCTCGACACGACGACCCTGCTCGACCGGCTGGGACGCGGTCACGGGCGGCGGCCTGGCTGGGGCGTGGGCGCGAGCATCATCTCCCCGGGGTTCCTCGAGTCCATGCGGTGTCGAGCCCGTCGGCGGGCGGTGGTCGCCAATGTACCGCAATCGCCGTGACCCATTCGCGACGGATGCGCCACCAGACCGCGTTCACGTCATCGGCGCGGCCACGTTATCCTCGGAGGCGACCGTGAAACTCCAAGAATTCCACGCCAAGACCCTGCTCTCGCGAGCCGGGCTGCCCGTCCCCCCCTACTCCGTCGCCTCCACGCCGGCTGAAGCCCGCGAGCAGGCGGCGGGCTACTTCGCCGATGGCTCGACTGCGGTGGTGGTCAAGGCCCAGGTGCTCGTGGGTGGTCGTGGCAAGGCCGGCGGAGTGAAGCTGGCACGCTCCGCTGACGAGGCCGCGTCCGCGGCCGAGGCCATCCTGGGCATGGACATCAAGGGCATCACCGTGCGCCGGGTGCTGGTGGCGCCGGGTGCAGACATCGTGCGCGAGCTCTACCTCGCGGCCGTCCTCGACCGCACCGAGCAGCGCATCATGCTCATGGGCTCGGCAGAGGGCGGCGTCGAGATCGAGACGCTGGCCGAAGAGGACCCGGACGCCATCACCAAGATCCATGCCCACCCGCAGCTGGGCCTGCAGCCGTTCCAGGCACGAGAGATGGCGTTCGCGCTCGGGCTCGGCGACCACCTCAAGCAGGCGGCCGCGATCTGCGCCGGCCTGGTCAAGGTGATGGTCGACGAGGACGCCGACCTCGTCGAGATCAACCCGCTGGCGGTGGTGCGTGAGGACGGGCCCGAGGGGCCGGTCGAAGCGCTCCAGCTGCTCGACGCCAAGATCACCCTCGACGACAGCGCCCTGGCCCGGCATCCCGGGCACGAGGAGATGCGCGACCTCGACGAGGAGGACCCCACGGACCTGGCCGCGCGCGAGGCGCACCTCTCGTTCATCCGCCTCGACGGCACCATCGGCTGCATGGTCAACGGCGCCGGCCTGGCCATGACCACCATGGACCTCGTCAAGCGCGCCGGCGGCGAGCCGGCCAACTTCCTCGACATCGGGGGTGGAGCGCGCTCGGACAAGGTGGCGGAAGCGATGCGGCTCATCCTGACCGATGAGAACGTGAAGGCCATCCTCGTGAACATCTTCGGCGGCATCGCTCGCGGGGACGAGGTCGCCCGGGGGCTCGTCGAGGCCCGCCAGAAGCAGAGCCGCTCGGTACCCATGGTCGTGCGCATCGTGGGCACCAACGCGGACATCGCGGCAGACATCCTCGCGGAGTCCGGGGCGGACATCGTCACCGCCGAGACGCTCGACGAAGCCGTCGAGAAGGCGGTGGAGCTGGCCGGGAGCGTGGCATGAGCATCCTCGTCAACAAGGACACGCGCCTCGTCGTCCAGGGCATCACCGGGCGTGAGGGTGGGTTCCACGCCGGCCAGATGCTGGCGTACGGCACGAACGTGGTGGCCGGAGTGACGCCCAGGAAAGGCGGCCAGACGGCGCTCGATGGGGCCGTGCCCGTGTATGACACCTGCGCGCAGGCGGTCGCGGCGACGGGGGCCAACGCCTCGGTCATCTTCGTACCGGCCTTCGCCGCGCCGGACGCGATCATGGAGGCCGTGGACGCAGGCATCCAAACGATCTTCGCCATCACCGAGCACATCCCTGCGCTGGACATGATCCCGGTCGTGGCCGAGGTCGCGGCACGGGGCGCTCGCCTGATCGGGCCCAACTGCCCTGGCGCGACCACGCCGGGCGAGGCCAAGGTCGGCATCATCCCGGGCTCCATCCATCGGCCCGGCCGCGTCGGGCTCGTCTCCCGCTCAGGCACGCTGACCTACGAGGTGGTGCAGGCCATGACGGACAACGACATCGGCCAATCGACCTGCGTGGGCATCGGAGGCGATCCCATCAACGGCTCGGACTTCATCGACATGCTCGAGCTCTTCGCCGCCGATCCAGACACCGATGCGGTCGTGCTCATGGGTGAGATCGGCGGCGGGGCAGAGGAAGCTGCAGCCGCATGGAAGGCTGCCCACATGCCGGACAAGCCCATGGTCGCGTTCATCGCCGGTCGGACCGCGCCTCCGGGTCGTCGCATGGGCCACGCCGGCGCCATCATCAGTGGCTCCGGCGGGACGGCCCAAGGCAAGATCAGGGCGCTGGAGGCTGCCGGCATCGGTGTGGCCGAGTCGCCGACGCAGATCCCGCGGCTGCTCATCGAAGCCGGTATCCAGCCCGACTGACCGATCGCGCCCCTACGCTCCTGGCGGGTCCTCCTTGACCGTGGCCACGGACATGTCGCGGGGCGCGATGATGAAGACCGCCACCGCGGTGATGAGAAGGATGATCGAGCCCACCAGCACCGCCTGACCCACGCCTGCGACGAAGGCGTCGATGGCCTGGGCCACGAGCAGCTGGCCGCGCTCGCCCATGAGTGACACCAGCGGAGAAGCGGTGAAGGCGATGGAGGAGAGCACGCCCTCCGCGATCTGGTCGGGCAGGCCTGCCACCGCGTCAGCCATGCCGTCTCGGTAGCCCTGGTTCAGGAGGCTGCCGAGGATGGCGATGCCGAAGGCGCTGCCGACCTCGCGACCGGTGTCGTTGACGGCTGAGGCCACGCCCTGCTTGTCCATCGGCAGCGAGGCCGTGATGGCCGTCGTCGCGGGCGTGCCGGCCAGGCCCATGCCCGTTCCGAAGACCGCCAACCCGGCCAGGAAGTGCCAGTAGGACGAGTCGGCCTGGAGCTGGCTGAGGATGAGGAAGCCCACGCCGGTCAGGACCATGCCCACCGGGGCCACACGCCGGAACCCGATGCGGGCCGCCACCACCGGAGCGCGCCGCGCGGTCGGCAGCAGGAAGAACGGCAGGGGCAACATGGCCATCGCCGCCTCGAGCGGCGAGCGGCCGGTCACGAACTGGAGGTACTGCAGGGCCACGAAGAAGAACCCGAACGAAGCCATGAACTGGACGGTCACGGTCAGCGTCCCGGCGCTGAAGCCACGGTTCCTGAACAGGCGGGGGTCCAGCAGCGGCTTGTCCACGCGCAGCTCCCAGAGCACGAAGGCGAGACCGCCACCGCTGCCCAGGGCCAGCGCACCAAGGGTGAGCGGGTCATTCCAGCCCCGCTCGGGACCTTCGATGATGCCGAAGACGAAGGCGCTGATGGCGACCAGCGAGAGCAGGGCGCCCACGATATCGAGGGCCGGAGGGTCCTCGTCCACCGACGGGGGCACGAAGGCGAGGGTCCCCGCCAGCGCCACCCCGGCCAGCGCCACATTGAGCCCGAAGAACGAGGACCAGGGGAACCACTCCAGCAGCAGGCCGGTCGCGAACAGGCCGAGGATCGCACCGCCGCCGGCGATGCCGACCCACACGCCGATGGCCTGGGGTCGCTCGTCTTCCGGGAACGAGGTCGTGATCACTGACAAGGTCGTGGGCATGATCGCGGCGGCGCCGACACCCATGAGCACGCGGATGACGATGAGCTGGTCGGGGTCGGTCACGAAGAGCCCGACCGCGGCTGCACCGCCGAAGGTGAGCAAGCCCAGGATGAGCAGCAGCTTGCGGCCGTAGCGATCGCCGAGCGCGCCGGCGAAGAGCAGGAGCCCGGCGAAGACGACCGTGTACGAGTCGATGATCCAGGTCAGCTGGGTCTGGCTCGCGCCCGTGTCCCGAGCCATGCTCGGAAGCGCGACATTGAGGCCTGCCACGGCCGAGACCACGGCCATGAGGGCCAGCCCGACCACGGCCAGGACGAGGCGTCGCTGCCTCTTGGTCAGGGCCTGGGCGGCGGCTGCTGCGGCTGTGCCATGTGGGTCGACTCCTGTTCCTTGAGTTTCTCCCGTTGGAGAAATGATATTCTCCATTCGAGGAAATCGCAAGCAGGCAACGATGAGCTCAGGCAAACGGGGACCAAAGCCAGCTGGCACGGACACGCGCGAGGCGATCGTGCAGGCCGCCCGCAGGCAGTTCAGCGACAAGGGCTACCAGGGCACGACGCTGCGCAGCGTGGGCGCCGCGGCCGGTGTCGACCCGCGCCTCGTGCTGCACTACTTCGGGACCAAGCAGCAGCTCTTCGTCCAGTCGCTCGAACTGCCCACCAACCCTGCGGTCCTGCTCGAGCGTCTGTTCGCGCCGGGACCAGGCACCCTCGGGGAGCGCGCCGCAGAGACCATCGTGGCCATCCTCGAGGACGAGGACTCGCGGCGGGTGATGGTCAGCGTCATCCGCGCGGCAGCCTCGGAGCCGGAGGCTGCCGAGCTCATCCGGGGAGTCCTGACGACGACCGTCCTGCTACCGGTCGCCGAGCGCGTGGGCGGCGCCAACCCGCGCTTGCGGGCGACCCTCGCGGCCTCGCAGATCGTGGGCCTGGCCACCGCTCGTCACGTGGTCGGCCTGGAGCCGTTGGCCAGTGCGTCACGTGAGCAGCTGGTGCGGGCGATCGCGCCCGTGTTCGACCACTACCTCAGCGCTGACTACGTCATCGACGATGAGGCTGCCACCAACCCCGCCCACTAGCGCCCAGCGGCACCAGTCGCAGCGGGGCGGCCCGAGCAGATCGGCGGCGGCACGCCCCGAATGAGGGCGGGTCTAAGTCGCTTGACCATGACCTGACCACGGCTTAGGCGGAGTCTCCGTCTCAACACGCCAGGTGATGCGAGGCACATGCCGGAAGGAGAGGTCATGGGATCGAGCGCAGGGACCACCGACGACTCCCTCCGGACGCGGATCGACGAGCTCCAGGCGCGGGTCGAGCTCCTCGAAGCGGCCGTCCTCGCCTCCGACGCTGAGGTCGACGCCGTCCCCACGCTCGCGCAGCGCCTGGTCACCGCCGAAGCCCGCGTCGCCGACGCACCGCCGCCGAGTGCGGCCCCGCCGACGCCATGGGAGCCGGAGCCCCCGGAACCGAAGGGCGCACCACCGGCAGAGGCGAGCGATCACAGCCCCGTCGCGTCGCCGATCGCCCAGACCCCTCCGTCGTCCGCGTCGTCTCGACCGAGCGGGACGGCCATCGATCTCCGCGGCTTCGAGGAGCGCTTCGCGGGCCGAGCGCTCGCGCTCGTGGGAGGAGCAGCCCTGCTCCTCGGCGCGGTCTTCTTCCTGAGCCTCGCCTTCAGCCGCGGCTGGATCGACCCCGGCATGCAGGTCGCACTGGGGCTCATCGGTGGGTCGGTCGGCCTGATCGCGGGCGCGATCCTGCTGCTGCGTGCTGAACGGACCGTGGGGCACGTGTTGACCGCGGTCGGCCTCGCCGTCATCAGCCTCTCCCTGTTCGCGGCCACATCGTTGTATGGGCTCGTCGAGCCGACGGTGGCCCTCGCAGGCACCTTCGTCGCTGCCGCCTCGACGACGGTCATCGCCATCAGAAGCCGGTCCGAGGTGGTGGCCGGCCTCGGCCTCGCCGCAGCCCTGGCCGCGCCGCCACTCATGGGTGCCGAGCCGGACCTCGTCACCGTGGCCTACGTGGGAGTCGCGCTCGTCGGTATCGCCGCGATCTCGCTGTGGCAGACCTGGCCGTGGCTGCCGCCGCTCGCGTTCGTGTTGTCCGTGCCGCAGCTGTACCAGTGGATCGCCACCGAGCCGGAGCCGACGATCGCGTTGCCGGCGCTGCTGGGCTACTGGGGCGTGATGACGGTCGCGGCCGGCGGTGAGGCCTTCCGTCGTGCGCGCCACGAGCTCTCGCTCACCTCGGCGCCGTTGTTCCTGGCCGTCGGTGCCGCGGTCATCGGACTGGGCTTCGTGGTCCTGCCCGAGGACGAGCAGCGGGCGGCCCTCCTGCTGGTGCTGGCCGCACTCAACGGCACGATCACGGTCTTCTTCGCCCGCCGCCGGGGCCTGCTCGATCCGTTCGGGCTGCTCGCCGGCGCGTACGCCGGTGCCATGGCCACCGCTGCGGTGCCGCTCCTGCTCGACGCCCCCGGGACGGCCGTGATCTGGACCGCGGAGGCACTCGCCCTCGCGGTCTTCGCCCGTCGGCGCCACCACGGGCCGGCACTCATGGGCAGCGTCGCCCTCTATGCCATCGCCACGGCCAGCCTCGCCTTCGCCATGCTGCAGAGCGGTTCGGTCGCCAGGTTCCTGGCACTCGAGGGCGCGAGCGGGTCAGTGGAGAGCGTGGTCATCGGCTTCCTGTTCCTGCTGGTTGCCGGCCTGGCCATGCTCACCATCGTGCCGCTGCGCTGGTACCAGCTCCTGGTGGCGGGCGCGGTCAGCCTGGCTGCGCTGCCACTGGCACCGCTGGTCTACGACCATGTCGCGACCATCGCGGCCTGGATGATCGTCGCCGTCGTCGCCCTCGGCGCGGCGCGCGGACTGGCCAACCTGCCCGAGCCGCCGATCCGCTGGCGCCTGGGACCTGCCCTGCGCTGGCTCCGGCCGACCGAAGACCTCTCGCCGGCCGCGGCACTCGTGCCCATCCTGGCGGGCTCCATGGCGGTGCTGCTCGCGACCGCTGGCGCGATCGTCGCGGTGATGGACCAGCAACGGCTCCCCAGCGTGCCCTTCACCGACCAGGCGGGGCTGGCGGCCCTCGCCCTTGCCGGCGGCCTGGTGGCCATCGGCCTGGTGGTGGGCGGGCCGTCCGCGCTCCGGCGCTGCCTGTTCGCGGCCGGTCTTACCGTCGGCATCGTCTCGATCACCGAGTTCCACGCACCGTGGTACGTGATCGTCTGGGGCGCTTTGGCTGTGGGCGCAGCGTGGATGTCGCGAATCGATCGGCAGGGCTTCGTCTCCTACCGCGGCATGGCCGTCGGATCCCTGGGGATGCTGGCCGGACTGGCCCTCGCGGAGGCGCCACCCACGCGGCTCGTGGTCGACGTCGGAGGCGTGCCACCGCACACACTCCTGATCAGTGGCGCCACCCTGGCGATCGGCAGCCTCATGATCGCGCTCGCGGCGGTCGCGCGGGTCGCCCGCGGGTACTGGCCGGCGAGCTGGATCACGGGCCTGGCAGCGGTCGCGGGCGCATCAGCGCTGTATCTGCTCTCCATCGGCACCGTGGACGTCTTCGCGGGCGAAGCGCACGGCCTGACCTACGGGAGCTGGGCCCGCATCGAGGAGCTGGGCAAGGAGGCGCACGTCGCCCTCAGCATCCTGTGGACCGCGGTCGGTGTCGTGGTCCTGGGTCTTGGCCTGCTCCTGCGGCGAGCTGAGCTGCGCGTGGCCGGGCTGGTGGTGCTGGCGATGGCGACCGTGAAGGTCTTCCTCTTCGACCTGTCGTCGCTGGACGTCGCCTACCGCGTCATCACGCTGCTCTTCCTGGGCCTGCTGCTGGTCGCGAGCGCCTACGCCTGGAGCCGCATGCGCCCGACGCCGCCGCCAGGAGACGTCCACGCTGGGCCCTGATGGGCGGGCCTCCGAGGGTGTCGAACGGGCCGCGACCGAGCGGAGCCACGCCGCTCGTGCCAAGGGCAGGAAGAAGGCCCTTCCCGTGCGGGAAGGGCCGTTGGCGGCGCAGCGGTGGCTACGCCAACGTGGATCGGCGCTCGTTCGCGAACGCCACCAACTCGAGGCTGGGACTGGCAGCCAGGCGGCCGTTCCAGACGTAGTCGATGGCGGGGCCGCTGGCAGCCAGGCGGCCGTTCCAGACGTAGTCGATGGCGGGGCCGCTAGCAGCGAGTCGGCCGTCCCAGACGTAGTCGGGCGCGAGGACGACGATCGTGGTCGCATTCGCTGTGGACCCTTCCTGCGCGCTCGCGACGGCTGGCAGCATCGCGGCCAGGAGTCCGCTGGCCACAAGGGCCATGATGGATCGCTTCTTCACGAAGCATTCTCCCTATCCCCCCGGGACGGTTCACACGGTGTTGCAGCGGAGACCGCTGCTCGGTGTGACCGCGATCCATTAATGTACAGCGCGGAGGTAATAGATGTCGAGGGCGTCATCCAGGCTGCGGTCGAGCGACGCTCGGTCCGGCCCGGGTCCGCACGCCCCTACGGCTTGGCCAGCTTCTTGTACTTGATCCGATGCGGCTGGTCGGCCGCGGTCCCCAGCTCCTTGTGCCGGAACGCCTCGTAGTCGCTCACGTTGCCCTGGAAGAACCGAACCTGCGACTCGCCCTCGAAGGCCAGGATGTGGGTCGCGATGCGGTCGAGGAACCAGCGATCGTGCGAGATGACCACGGCGCAGCCAGGGAACGACTCCAGGCCAGCCTCCAGCGCTCGCAGGGTGTCCACATCGAGGTCGTTGGTCGGCTCGTCGAGGAGCAGCACGTTGCCGCCGGCCTGCAGCAGCTTGGCCAGGTGCACCCGGTTCCGTTCGCCACCCGACAGCTGGCCCACGAGCTTCTGCTGGTCGCTGCCGCGGAAGTTGAACGATGACACGTAGGCCCGGGCCGGAACGTCGCGTGCCCCGGTCTTGATGAACTCGGCGCCCTGGGTGATCTCCGCGAAGACGGTCTTGTCGGCGGCCAGGTCATCGCGTTCCTGATCGACATAGCTCAGCTCGACCGTGTCGCCGATCTCGATCGATCCGGCGTCGGGTGCCTCCTGCCCCACGAGCATGCGGAACAACGTCGTCTTGCCGGCCCCGTTGGGCCCGATGATGCCGACGATGCCGGCCCGCGGTAGCGAGAACGTGAGGTCCTCGACCAGCAGCTTGTCGCCGTAGCCCTTGCGCAGGCCCGCGACGTCGATGACCTTGTCACCCAGGCGCGGCCCCGGTGGGATGGCGATCTCGAGCTCACGCACGCTGCCCTTGTCGTCGTTGGCCTCGGCCAGGAGCTGCTCGTAGGCCGACAGTCGAGCCTTGCCCTTGGCCTGGCGCGCCTTCGAGCCCATGCGCACCCATTCGAGCTCGCGCGCGAGCGTTCGTTGGCGCGCGTCGGCCTGCTTCTGCTCGGTCGCCATGCGTGCGAGCTTCTGCTCGAGCCAGCTCGAGTAGTTGCCGCTGAACGGGATGCCGCGGCCACGATCGAGCTCCAGGATCCACTTGGCCACGTTGTCGAGGAAGTAGCGATCGTGGGTGATGGCGATGACGGTGCCGGTGTACTCGGACAGGAAGCGCTCGAGCCACTCGACCGACTCGGCGTCAAGATGGTTCGTGGGCTCGTCGAGCAGCAGCAGGTCCGGATGGCGCAAGAGCAACCGCGCCAGCGCCACGCGGCGCTTCTCGCCACCTGACAGCGTGCTGACGTCGGCATCGTCGGGCGGGCAGCGCAGCGCGTCCATGGCGATGTCGACGTTGCGCTCGAGGTTCCAGGCGTCCGCGGCCACGATGCGGTCTTCCAGGGCCGCCTGCTCGGCACCGATGGCATCGTAGTCGGCGTCCGGATCGGACCAGCGGGCCATCACCGCGTTGTACTGGTCGATGAGTGCCTGGACCTCGTGGACGCCATCGAGCACGTTGCCCTTGACGTCTTTGGATGGGTCGAGCTGGGGCTCCTGCTCAAGGTAGCCGACGCTGAAGCCCGGGGTCAGCCGAGCCTCGCCGCTGTAGCCGTCGTCGAGCCCGGCCATGATCTTGAGCAGGCTGGACTTGCCGGCGCCGTTGGGCCCGATGACGCCGATCTTGGCGCCGGGATAGAAGGAGAGGGAGATGTCCTCGAGCACGGTCCGGTCGGGCGGATAGTGCCGGGCGAGCTTGTAGGCGCTGTAGATGTATTCGGCTGGCATGGGGCTAGGGTAGCGACCCTGCGCGCGAGGCAACCCCTGCACGCCGGACGAATAGCCGCCGTGGCCAGTACCTGTGGCTGGCCGGTGTGGTGCAGTCGGGTCGGGCCACGGTCTGCCTGGCCCTCGCAAGGGGGTCTTCTGGCACGGTGGTAGGAACGATGTACTCCGAGCGAGGGTCATCAGTAACAGCAGCGAGGCCCTTGCGGTCCGCTCGACACCACTACCCAGGGGGTGCACCGATGCACAAGTTCCTGATCGCCGCCGTCGGGGCGGTCCTCGCGGTCACCACGCTCTCGCTCCCCACGGACGCAAGGGTGAGCACCTTTCGCGACAGCGGTTGGCACATGATGGTGACCAACCAGTACAGCGCCTCGCGCACACTCATCGACCGGACACCTCGCGTCACTTCGGTCGTGATCCTGCTGCAGAAGAAGGCCGGCCCGACCAACTGCCGCGCCACGGTGCGAGTGACCAAGAACGGCAAGACGTGGGTATGGCGCAACTTGCAGAAGTGGGCGCGCACGTATTCGCGCTACGGCGTCTGGACCCTGAGGCCCGACACGTACGATCGGACGGTCAATGTGAAGGTCACCACCAACGGTCGCTGCATCGTCGGCGTCGGCGTCAAGTAGCGGTCTGCCCGACCGTTCGTCGCACCTCAAGACAGCATCAGGGGCCCGTCCCGCGAGGGCGGGCCTCTGAACGTGCGCCTGCAGCCACCCACGCCCAGCGGTGGCTCGCGTCCTCGGCACGCTGCATCAGCCGGTCACAGGGCGGACGGCTCGCTCGCGGGTGAGTGCGTCAGGAACCTTGGCCAGGGGCGAGGTCTGCCCGCCAGCACCACGCCTGTCTGCGCTCGACCCTACGGTTCGCGCGCGAGGAGCTCCATCGAGTCAGTGATCTTCCGAGTGTCTCGCTCGCCGTCGGCGCTGCACGCGATGACGTAGACCACGTCGTGGAGCAGGCCGGCGTCATCGGCACGCAGGCGCGACCTGCCCTCCACGGTCTCCGAACCGCTGCCGGAGCGTTGTCGGAAGCGAACCGGTGGTACCACCAGCGTCGGTCTCCCTTCGGCGCTCCAGTACGGAACGAGGGCGGCCCCGTCGGTGTCGACGGCCGCGGACACGCCGACCGGGCCAGCGTCGAGCGGCACGATGCCGACGTAGACCGAGCAAGCGCGGCGGCGCCCTGGAGCGTGGGCGCGCAGCGCCTCCCACGCATCTCCGGGCTCGGCCATGGAGACGTCGCGGTCCGGATCGGCGACCTCGACGATCCACGTTCGGGGGAGGGTCACCGCGAACCCCGATCCGGTCCGTTCGATGCGACCACCGGCCACGGTCGCACCGAGGGCCGGGAGTGGTCCCGGACTGGCTGGAGCTGTCCGTCCGGCCTGATCCGGCCCGACCGATGCGTCGGATGCATCGGCCGGCAGCAGCCTGAACTTCCTGAACGCCGCGTCCGGCATGTCCTCGCCCGCTGAGAGGCACGTGAGCCCATAGAGGACGTCGTGGCTGAGGCCGGTGTCGCTCGCGGCGCGCCGTTCGAAGCCACCGGTCACGCCTCCGAACCCGTAGCCGAGCGGTTCGATCCGCGGCAGCGGCACCATCAGCCGGCTCCTGCCCCGCCAGTAGGCCTCAGCGACGGTCTCGTCCGTATCGACCTCCAGCTCCAGGTCGTTGGCCCCCGCTGACACCACCCCGACCGCCACGGTGCAGGCCTCGATGCCGTCGGGTGCGTGGGCGCGGAGGGCTGTCCACGTGTCACCGGCTGCTGCCGAGCGATAGTCACGATCGGGCTCGAGCACCTCCACCGCCCAGGCCTCGGGTAGCGTGAGGCTGAATCCGGAGCCGGGCAGCTCGATGACGCCGCCGCCGCGGACCGACCCGAGGGGCGCCAGGACCGGCGTGGGAACCGGCGTTGGCGCGCTTGCCTCAGCCGCGGGCACCGGCCCGTGGGCCACGATGTCGAGGGGGCCGGGGTCGAAGAGCTCGGCGCTCCGCAGCGGCGTCTCGTAGCCGTAGCCCCCGGTCAGCAGGACGGTGCCATCCATGAGCACGGTGGCCTCGTGTCCGCTCCGCGCCGAGTGGAGCTCACCGATCACCTCGAAGCGCTCCGTCACCGGGTCGTACAGCTCGATCGTGGCAGGTCCCAGCTCCTCGCCGCCGAGCACCAGGACCCGCCCGTCATCGAGCAGCGTCAGGCTCTCGCCGGAGCGTGACGTCGCGGCTCGCTCGGTCTGCTCGAACCGCTCGGTGGTGGGGTCGAAGAGCACCCCTGGTCGGTGGCCGCCGACCAGCAGGACGCGGTCGTCGGCCAATCGCACCCCGCTTCGACCCATCAGGTCCAGGCCCTGACGGCCCAGCCGTTCCGACTCGCCACTCCCTGGGTCGAAGACCTCGACGAGGACTCGGGAGTCCATCCACCGTGGATCTCCTCGCAGGACCATGCCGATGACCAGCACACGACCATCCGGGAGCAGGAAGGCGTCGTGGTCCCAGCGCGGCTGACGAAGCCGTCCGACCCTGGTCGACCGCTGGGTCGCCGGGTCATAGATCTCGATCGCGGCGACAGGCCCGGGTCGTTCACCTGACCAGTCCATGCCTCCGACGACCAGGACGCGTCCATCGTCCAGCAAGACGGCACTGTGATCATGGCGCGGCCGCTTGAGGCGACCCTGGACGCTGAACTGCCGTGTCTCGGGGTCATAGACCTCGACCGCCGCGATCGGCTTCTCTGCCCCGCGGTCCCCGCCGGTACCGCCCAGGATCACGACGGGGCCGTCCGCCAGGCGGGTCGCGGTGTGGAAGTCTCGCGGGTACTGCAACGACCCCACCGCCGAGAACGACCTGGTGGCCGGGTCGTAGATCTCGGCGGCGCCCGGCTGTGCACCACGCACACCGGTGCCGCCGACGAGGAGGACCGAGCCGTCCTGCAGGAGCGTGGCGCTGTGCCTGCCCTCGATCTCGTGCATCTCGAGGCTGGGCGTCGGGCTGGACAGCCCATCATGCTGTCCGCTGACCCCGATGGCTGAGCCGATCACCATGGTCGCGATGACGGCGCTGATCCAGAACGTGCGCACGGCGAGACCTCCCGGTACCGGCCATGTGACAGCAAGGCGTCCAGGAGCGCAAGTGACCGAAGTCACGACCCACCGTCTGCGGGGCCCGTCCTAATGGGTCCCGAGGTGGCGTGACCGGGCGCGAAGGAACACCGGCGCGACCTGCACGATGACCACGCCACCGAGGGCCACCACGATCCCTACGATCTGCGCCCCATCGAGGCCCTCGCCGAGCACGACCCAACCGAGCAGTGCGACCTGGATGACGGTCAGGTCACCGAGCACGCTCGACTCCACGGCTCGGAGCGAGCGCTGCGATTGGGCCCACAGGGTGTAGGTCAAGGCCGTGTTGATGACGGCCAGCCAGGCGATGAGCAACCACGCCGTCGGGCTGAACGCCGGCACGCCTTCGACGAGCAGCGCGATCACGAGGGTGACGGATGCGCCGACAAGCATGGCCAGCGCCGTCATGCTCGCGGGCCCTCCGTAGTCCCTCGACTCCACGGCGACCCGGCGCCCGAGGACCGCCGCTCCGCCGACCACGACGGGGATGGAGGCGGCCACGAGCAGGCCGGTCGTCGCATCGGCCGGAGGCATCTCCAGCCCGAAGTAAACGACCACGCCGGCGACCAGGACGGCGATACCACCCACCTGCAGCGCGCTCGCCCGCTCGTGCCGGTTCCGCATCACCGCGATGGCGGTAACCACGGGAGCCACTCCCATGAAGAGACCGACGGTCGAGGCCTCCACCTCCCCGAGCGCGATGTAGAAGCCCAACTGGGCCACGCAGAAGATCAGCAGGCCGTAGACCGCCACGCCGGTCAGCCACCGGCCACTCCCGTGCCAGGTGGGAGCCGCCCGTATCCCCGGGACCGCAAGGGGCAGCAGCAGCATCGCCGCCAGGAAGAACCGTGTGCCCGCGAACCCGATGGGCTCGATGTCCTCGTCGCTGACGCCGATGCGGATCATTACCACCGACGTCGCCCAGAGCGAGGTGACGACGAGGCCCAGGATGACGGCGACCCGTCGACTCGAGGAGGGCCAGTTCAGCCATCCACCCGGTAGATCCGCGCGCTGTTCGGTCATCCTGTCCCACGGTAGCCGCTGCAGATGCGGCGATCCGGCCCGGTCGTCGCGATCTGCCCAGCGTGTGGGAGTCCGGGCCACATCCCCTCCAGCGGCGCTCGAGCCGCTCGAGCCCGTCAGATCGCGAGCGGGTCGCCTTCGTAGCCCAGCCGATCCCAGGCCGGGCCACCGGGTGCTTCGATGAGCTCGGTCAGGACGCCGTTGCAGGCACGCGGGTGGATGAAGGCCACCGGCCCCTCGGCGCCCTTGCGCGCCTGCTCATCGATGATCTCGACGCCTCTGGCCTTGAGGTCGGCCAGGGTCTCGTCCACGTTCGGCGTCTCGAAGCAGACGTGGTGGAAGCCCTCCCCCTTCTTGTCGAGGAAGCGGGCCACGCCGGTGGTCTCGGAGGTCGGCTGCACCAGCTCGATCTTGGTCTCACCGATCTCGAGGAAGGCCACGATGACCTCGTCCGACTCGATGGGCAGCACCAGCCCCACGGGCAAGCCCAGCGTGTCGCGGTAGAACGCCAGCGAGGTGTCGATGTCACGCACGATGTAGGCCACGTGATGGACCCGGCTGAACGTGCGACCTGCGAGCTCTGCCATGTGCCCTCCTAGACGGTGACGACCTCGCGGTGCTCGCCCCAGACGACGCGCAGCCGGTCGCTGATCTCGCCCAGCGTGGCCTTGGCTTTCACGGCGTCGATGACAGCCGGCACGATGTTGTCCGTGCCTCGAGCCACGATCTCCAGCCGCTCGAGCGAAGCGGCCCAGGCGGCCTCGTCGCGGGACGACCGCAGCGCCTGCAGGCGCGCCACCTGTTCACGTTCGAGGGCAGGATCGATGCGCTGCAGCGCGGGCGTCACGACCTCGTCGTCGGTGAAGCGATTGACGCCGACCACGATCTTGTCCTCGCGCTCGATCTCGCGCTGCACGCGATAGGCCGCGTCCTGGATCTGGCGCTGCTGGTAGCCGACGTCGATCGCGGCGATGGCGCCGCCCATCTCGTCGATCTCCTCGAGATAGGCCCAGGCCGCGGCCTCCACCGCGTCGGTCAGCGACTCGATGTAGTACGAGCCGGCGAGCGGGTCGGGCGTGTCGGTCACACCGCTCTCGTGGGCGATGATCTGCTGCGTGCGGAGGGCCAGCCGTGCCGTCTCCGGCGTGGGCAGGGCCAGCGCCTCGTCACGGGCGTTGGTGTGCAGCGACTGCGTCCCGCCGAGCACGGCCGCGAGCGCCTGCAGCGTGGTGCGCACGACGTTGTTGTCCACCGACTGCGCCGTCAGCGAGGAGCCGGCGGTCTGCACGTGGAACCGGCACATCATGGAGCGTGGGTCGGTGGCCCCGAAGCGCTCCTTCATGATGCGGGCCCACATGCGCCGCACGGCGCGGAACTTGGCCACCTCTTCGAAGAGCTCGCTCCAGGCCCCGAAGAAGAACGACAGGCGGCCGGCGAACTGGTCCACGTCCAGGCCCTGCGCCACGGCACCTTCGACGTAGGCGATGGCGTCAGCGAGGGTGAAGGCGATCTCCTGCGCGGCGGTCGCGCCCGCCTCGCGCATGTGGTAGCCGCTGATGGAGATGGTGTTCCAGCGCGGCAGCTCGGCGGCACAGAACGCGAAGATGTCTGTGACCAGGCGCATCGAGGGCTCGGTCGGGTAGATGTAGGTGCCGCGCGCGATGTACTCCTTGAGGATGTCGTTCTGGGTCGTCCCGCCCAGCCGCTCGCGGGGGATGCCGCGCTCGTCAGCCACGGCCACGTACATCGCGAGCAGGATGGGCGCGGTGGCGTTGATGGTCATCGAGGTCGTGACCTGGCCCAGGGGCAGGTCGTCCAGGAGCACCTTCATGTCCTCGATGGAGCTGATGGGCACGCCCACTCGGCCAACCTCCCCGGCGGCGAATGGCGCATCCGAGTCGTAGCCCATCTGCGTGGGCAGATCGAAGGCGACCGACAGCCCGGTCTGGCCTTGCTCGAGCAGGTAGCGGAAGCGCTCGTTCGTCTGGCTGGCACTGGCGAAGCCAGCGTACTGGCGCATGGTCCACAGCCGGCCGCGGTACATCGTGGGCTGCACGCCGCGGGTGAAGGGGTACTCGCCGGGGAAGCCAAGGGCTTCCTCGGGCACCAGACCGGCGGTGTCAGAGGCGTCATAGACGTCAGCGATCTCGATGTCCGACGTGGTCACGAACCGCTCGCGGCGTTCGCTGCGCCCCTTCAGCGACCCGGAGCGCGTGGTCTCACGCCAGCGGTCGCGGTTGGGTTCGGATGAGCTCATGGCTCGACGGTAGCATCCTCCGCCGACACGAGCCGGTCGAGGAACCGTGGGGATGGCATCGTTGACGCATGACCACCACGCTGTCCCGCAAGGAACGAGTCGGGCTCTGGCTCCATCGCACCCTGGACAAGCGCTTCAGCCGCCTCAGCGTGGCGTTCTTTCGCAGGACCGCTGGCGGCATCACCGAGCGGGCCGGCGTCGACGGCCTGGTGCTGACCACGACGGGACGCAAGAGCGGCCAGCAGCGCTCCGTGCTGTTGCAGTACTTCCGCGATGGCGAAGACATGCTCCTCGTCGCGGCCGACGGCGGCGCCGCACATCACCCCGGCTGGTATCACAACCTCATGGCACAGCCGGCAGCAGAGGTGGACGTCCGCGGCGACTCGATCCCGGTGCTGGCGGAACGTGTCGGCGAGACCGAAGCAGAAGCCCTCTGGCAGCAGGTCCTCGAGCGGTCACCGTCGTATGAGCGCTACCTCCGTGCCACCGACCGCGCCATCCCGCTGGTTCGGCTCCGGCGCAGATCCGCCTGAGCACTACCGCAAACGCAGCAGCTCGTCGCGGAGCTCGACACTGCCCCCCACCACCACGCCGATCCGTTCGATGGTGCCGGCGTGCGGAGCACGCACCTCGTTCTCCATCTTCATGGCCTCGATGGCGAGCAGGCGCTGGCCGGCCTCGACGGTGTCGCCCTCCGCGACCCACAGCCGTACCACGCGTCCCGGGATCTGGGCCCTGATGCTGTCGCTGCCACGGCGTCCGTCACGCTTGGCCCCCTGCCCTGCCTTCTCCCGCAACAGCGCGCGCGGCTCGTCCTCTACCGATACCTCGAAGACCCAGCCGTCGATGCTGGTCTCGAAGCGTCGGATGCCCGCTGCCCGGTCGTCGGCCGTCTGGCGCAGGACACGCACCTCTGGCTGGCGTCCCTCGGGCGGGCCGATCGCGTCGGGATCCCGGTGGAAGCGCTCGTCGCCGATGCCCGCGACGTGCATCCGGTAGTGGCCGCGATGGTCGCTCATGCCCAGGGCTCCGGCTTCCAGCCTTGGGCGGCGTGGGTGCAGGGACCGATCGGTTCGGGCGCACCGATCGCGGCAGCGTCCACGCCGGCGATGTGCCGTGTGACCGCATCGGCCGCGCGCTCGGCGGCAGCAGCGCGCAGCGGCCCAGGGTCCCAGTCGCGGGCGACCATGTCGGTTCGCAGGCGACCTTCAGTGAACTCGGCATGCCGCAGCAACCAGGCGTGGAAGGGCAGCGTGGTCTGCACCCCGCCAGTCTCGAACTCGTCGACCGCACGGCGGGCTCGCGCCAGCACGGTCTTCCGATCGGGGCCCACGGCCAGCACCTTCGAAAGCATGGGGTCGTAGTCCCCCGGCACCTGCCAGCCTTGCTCGAGTCCGGAGTCCATGCGGACCCCGGGACCGGCGGGCTCTCGCCAGCGCGTCACCAGCCCGGGAGCCGGCATGAAGTCGCGCGCGGGATCCTCTGCGCTGATGCGCAGCTCGATGGCATGGCGGTCGGGAGTGGCGGCGCGGTCGGCGGCGGCCAGCACGGCCGGCGAGAGCGGCTCACCGGCGGCGATGAAGAGCTGCTCACGGACGAGGTCGAGCCCGGTGACCAGCTCGGTCACGCCGTGCTCCACCTGCAGCCGCGCGTTCACCTCGAGGAAGTAGAAGGAGCCGTCGGGGGCGTAGAGGAACTCGGCCGTGGCGGCGTTGCGCAGCCCGACCTGCTGGGCCACCCGCACCGCCAGCCCGTGGAGCTGCTCGCGCTGGGCCTGGCTGAGGCCGGGCGCCGGCGCCTCCTCCACCAGCTTCTGGTGGCGCCGCTGGGTGGAGCAGTCCCGCTCGCCGAGCGCGACGACGTTCCCGGCACTGTCGCCCAGCAGCTGGACCTCGATGTGGCGACCGCCCTCGACCAGCCGTTCCAGGTAGACCGAGCCGTCGCCGAAGGCCTGCTCCGACTCGCGCGCGGCAGCGCTGACGGCCCCAGCCAGCTCGGCCGGAACATCCACGCGACGCATGCCGCGGCCACCGCCACCGGCCGCGGCCTTGATGAGCAAGGGGTAGCCGATCTCGGCGGCCAGCCCTTCGACACGCGCGACGGCCGCCTCGTCACCGGTCGGCAGCGGGTCGAACATGCCGGGCACGATGGGCACGCCGGCCGCGGTCGCGGTAGCCCGCGCCTCCAGCTTGTCGCCCAGCGAAGCCAGGGTCTCCGGCGCCGGACCCACGAAGGCCAGGCCTGCGGCCTCCACGGCGGCACCGAACGAGGCCTGCTCGGAGAGGAAGCCATAGCCCGGATGCACGGCCCGCGCGCCCGTGGCCAGGGCCGCCTCGATGATGGCCTCGGCCCGCAGGTACGACTCGGAGGCCGGCGCCGGGCCCAGGCGCATGGCCCGGTCGGCGAGGCGGACGTGGAGGGCCTCCGCATCGGCGTCGGAGTAGACCGCGACCGTCTCGATGCCCAGCTCCCGGCAGGTGCGGAAGATGCGCACGGCGATCTCGCCCCGGTTGGCCACGAGCACGCGATCGAAGGGCGGGCTCACGCTCGAACCGGGTCTTTGCACAAAGACGCCATCAGAGGGGGATGTTGCCGTGCTTGCGGCGGGGCTGGTCGTCGCGCTTGCCCTGCAGCATCTCGAAGGCCTCGATGATGCGCGGACGCGTCTCCGACGGGACGATGACATCGTCGAGGTAGCCGCGGGAGGCGGCCACGTAGGGGTTGGCGAAGGTCTCCTCGTACTCGGCTGTGAGACGAGCCCGCTCGGCGACCTTGTCCTGGGCCATGGCCAGCTCGTTGCGGTAGAGGATGCTGACCGCGCCCTCGGCACCCATGACCGCGATGCGTGCGGTGGGCCAGGCGAAGTTGATGTCGCCGCGGACGTGCTTGCTGCTCATGACGTCGTAGGCGCCGCCATAGGCCTTGCGCGTGATGACGGTGACCTTGGGCACGGTCGCCTCGCAGTAGGCGTAGAGCAGCTTGGCGCCGTGGCGGATGATGCCGCCGTGCTCCTGCGAGACGCCGGGCAGGAAGCCAGGCACGTCCTCGATCGTGAGCAACGGCACGTTGAAGGCGTCACAGGTGCGCACGAAGCGAGCTGCCTTGTCCGAGGCGTCGATGTCGAGGGCGCCTGCGAGCACTGCCGGCTGTTGTGCCACCACGCCGACCGAGCGGCCGTCGAGGCGGGCGAAGCCGATGATGATGTTGCCGGCCCAGGCCGGCTGCAGCTCCAGGAACTCGCCGTCGTCGACGATCCGCTCGATGACCTCGTGCATGTCGTACGGCTGCGCCGACGACTCGGGGATGAGCGCATCGAGGGCGGGGTCTCGACGGTCGCGTGGGTCGGACGTGCTCAGACACGGCGCCGTGGTGGTGTTGTTCTGGGGCAGGTGGCCGAGCAGTCGCCGCGCGCTCGCGAGCAGGGCGCCTTCGTCGGGAGCGGCGTAGTGGGCGACACCGCTGATGGCCGTGTGCACCGAGGCGCCGCCGAGGTGCTCGAAGTCGACGTCCTCGTGCGTCACCGTCTTGACCACGTCCGGGCCGGTCACGAACATGTAGCTGGTGCCCTCGACCATCAGCGTGAAGTCGGTCATGGCCGGCGAGTAGACCGCGCCACCCGCGCAAGGGCCCATGATCAGCGAGAGCTGCGGGACCACGCCCGACGACATGACGTTGCGCAGGAAGATGTCGGCGTAGCCACCGAGCGAGGCCACGCCCTCCTGGATGCGCGCGCCGCCGCTGTCGTTGAGGCCGATGACCGGCGCGCCCACCTTCACGGCCAGGTCCATGACCTTGCAGATCTTCTCCGCGTGCGCCTCCGACAGCGAGCCGCCGAAGACCGTGAAATCCTGGCTGAAGACGAAGACGAGCCGGCCGTCGATCTTGCCGTGACCGGTGACGACACCGTCGCCCAGGTACTTCTGCTTCTCCAGGCCAAAGTCCGTCGAGCGGTGGGTCACGAAGGCATCGAGCTCGACGAAGGACTCCGGGTCCAACAGCAGCTCCAGGCGCTCGCGAGCGGTCAGCTTGCCCTTCTCGTGCTGCTTGTCGATGCGGGCCTGCCCGCCGCCGAGGCGCGACTGGGCGCGCAGCTCGTGAAGGCGCTCGATCTGCGCCCGGTTATCGCTCACGCTCGCCTCTCCTCCGCTCCTCCGTGCCTGCAGCATCGTAGCGCTCGGACACCGTCGGCGGTCGGCGGGGCCTCCAAGGGCCGGGCGCGGTCGGCGGGGTATCCGTACTCGAGCCGTGCTGGTGCCCGCTCGACGGTCCAGCCCGGCACGGTGGTGGTGCCCGCTCGACCGGCAAGTTCGGCACGGTGCTGGTGCCCGCTCGGTGGGCCAGCCCGGCACGGTGGTGGTGCCCGCTCGACCGGCCAGTTCGGCACGGTGCTGGTGCCCGCTCGACCGGCCAGTTCGGCACGGTGCTGGTGCCCGCTCGGTGGGCCAGCCCGGCACGGTGCTGGTGCCCGCTCGGTGGGCCAGCCCGGCACGGTGCTGGTGCCCGCTCGGTGGGCCAGCCCGGCACGGTGGCAATCCCGTGCCTACGTTCGTGCCGGCCAGCGGGATATCTGCCCGTACGGAGGGCGACTCTGGCATGTCCTCCCGCCGAACGGGCCCCGCAACACGTTGGCCCGTCCGGAACGTCGGACTCGCCCGCGGGGCGGGAACGTGGCGGGAACCCGGCGGGGACGTGGCAGGAGCCGGGCGTCAAGGCGGCAGGAGCCCGGCGGGAACGTGGCAGGAGCCGGGCGTCAAGGCGGCAGGAGCCGGCCAGCCGGCTCGGATGACCAGCCGACGCGCGACCCGGCCGCCGCGCGACCCGGCCGACGCGCCGACCCAGGCGCCCACCCCGAGTGTCTCCACGCGTACGGACAGGGTGGTGCGTCCGCGCACCACTACGGTAGACTCAGCGCGGAATGCCGAGGGGTCGTCGTACGGCATCACCAGGAGGGTGCACTTGGCTCGGATCATCTCGATCGCCAACCAGAAGGGCGGCGTCGGCAAGACCACGACCTCCATCAACCTCGCCGGTGCGCTCGCCGAACAGGGTCGGAAGGTGCTCTGCGTGGACATGGACCCGCAGGCCAACCTCACCGTAGGGCTGGGGCTGAGCGCACAGGACATCGACGTCTCCATCGCCAACGTGCTGCTCGATGCCTCGCTCTCGCTCGAGGACATCATCGAGACCACGGACACGGAGAACGTGGACGTGGCGCCCTCGGACATCGACCTCTCGGCCACGGAGAACCAGCTCTTCAGCAGCATCGGCCGCGAGCACGCCATGCGCGAGGTGCTCCACGGCTGGGCTGAACGGCAATACGACTACATCATCATCGACTGCCCACCGACGCTCGGCCTCCTGACCATCAACGCCCTCGTGGCCAGCGACGCGGTCATCATCCCGGTCCAGACGCAGTACTACAGCCTCAAGGGCTTCCGGGCGCTGGCCAACCTCGTGACCCAGATCCAGGGCAAGGGCCTCAACCCGCGCCTGCGCATCATGGGCATCCTGCCCACCTTCTACGACGGCCGCACCAACCTGGCCAAGGACATGCTGGCCGAGCTGTCCGAGCTCGGTGACTACCACGTCTTCGACGTCGTCATCAAGCAGACCGTCCGCCTGGGGGAAGCACCGCTCGCGGGGGTCCCCGTGACGTCATACGCCAGACGCTCGGCCGCTGCCGAGAGCTATCGGGCCCTGGCACAGGAGGTGATCGACCTTGGCTAGACCCGACTTCCGCTCGCAAGCCGCCCAGCGCCTCGCGACCGAGCGCAGCGGCTACACACCCGCCCTCCTCGACCTGCTCACACCCACGGAGCCGGGCTCGGTCAAGGACGTGCGGCGGATGCCCATCGAGCGCATCCGCTCCAACCCCGAGCAGCCGCGCCAGCGCTTCGACCAGGAGACCCTCGCTGACCTGGCCGCGTCGATCCGTGAGCACGGCGTGCTGCAGCCGATCCTGGTGCGACCGTGGGCCGACGGCCAGTATCAGATCGTGGCCGGCGAGCGTCGCTGGCGAGCCTCGCAGCTGGCTGGTCTGGCAGAGATCCCCGTCATCATCGAGGAGCTCGACGACGAGGCCGCGCTGGAGATCGCCATCATCGAGAACCTCCAGCGGGAGGACATCTCTCCGCTGGAGGAGGCGGAGATGTTCGAGCGCATGACCAAGGAGCACGGCTACAGCCTGCGCAAGCTGGCCACGAAGCTGGGCAAGGACAAGGGTTACCTCGAGAACCGCCTACGCCTCGTCGATGCACCTGCCGACGTGCGCGAGCTGGTCTCGGTGCGGAGCGACACGCTCTCGCATGCCTACGAGCTGATGAAGGTGCAGGACCCCCGCAGGCGACGTCGCCTGGCCAAGCAGGTGGCATCGGGCGAGCTCAGCCTGGTCAAGCTGCGCCAGCGCATCGAACGCTACTCCAGGCCAGCGCCCGCGCCCCAGCCGGAGACAGCCGACGCCGATGGCGAGTGGGAGACGCCACTGGAGATCCCGACCGAGGCCGCCACCCAGGTCGAGATCGAGGTCGAGGAACCGCAGCAAGCGTCGTATGTGGCCATCCCCATCGAGCCCGAAGGGCTGGCCGTCGACGACCCCACCATCGACGATGCGGCGACACAGCTGGAGGCCTCCGTGGCCCAGCTGCTCGAAGCCCTGGCCATCGACCCGGCGCTGGGCGAGGCCTCGTCGTCGGAGCGCCAGCTCTTCGCCAAGCACCTGACGCTGGCCAAGATCAAGCTCGAGAATGCCATCGCCATCGTGCGCGCTGGTGACGCCCACGGCAGTAGCGGGAGCCTCGCCAGCCAGCTCGCGTCCAAGTGGGATGCCCACGAGGCCGCCTTGGCCCAGAAGGAATCGGCGGAGCGACGCTCCTAGCGCCAGCGGCGGGCGCGACCGACGGCGAGCACGACCAGCCATGCCCTACATCCCGACCGAGCTGATCTACCTCCTCGCGGCCAGCGCCGTGGGCATCCTGCTGTACCGCTACTTCACCGGCCACGGCGGCATCGAGATCCGGCGCGAGGACTACCAGGGTCTGCCGGAGGAAGGCCACATCGAGGCCCGCAACCACGTGGTCCGCTGGCGTGCGGCTGAGGATGGTTCGTTCGTGGCCGCGTGGCAGCTCGAGAGCGGCCACTTCGTGGTCATGCGTGTCGTCTTCGATGACGTCGACGAGGAGGATCCGGACCTCGGCTACATCGACGTCGACATCGACAAGCGCACGGCGGTCAGCGGCGCCAGCTGGACCGACAAGGTCCGCGACCGGTTGCTGCGCAGCGACGTGGAGGGCATCCTGCGCATGCTCCAGCGCGAGGCCAAGGTGGCGCGTTCGGACAAGACCCGCGTGGCCCGGGCCCGCGTCGTCGGCGACGAGCGCCCTGACGATCGGCCCAAGGGCTGAGCGCCAGCCCCACCGACCGGGGCAACGGCAGCGTCAGGGCCTAGATGTAGACGACGTCGTGGAAGCCATCGACGAGGTAGTCGATCTCCTGCTCGCGCGCCTTGGGTGACTGGGCACGCAGGCCCGGCACCAGGAAGTGCAGCGAGATGGCCGGCAGCATCAGCTCGCCCGCGGCGGTGCGACCGATCGTCGAGGGCGCCCCTCCCCCAGCGGTGAAGACACGCTCGATGGCGGCGTCATCGAAGCCGGTGGCCGAACGGAGATCGGCCAGCACCCTGAGCACGCCGCGACGGATGGACATGTCCCGCATGAACTCGATCATCCAGGCATCGAGCTGCTCGTCGGGCTGCTCACTCAGCCGCTGGCGGTAGACCTTGGGATCTTCTGACAGGCCCTCAGACGACAAACCGGGCTCCTTTTCCGATAGATGGCTCGCGTGGAATGGTAGCGCGCCCGGCAGTCGTCATGGCACCGTGACCACCGAGCACTACCATGGCCATCATGTTCCTGTTCCGACGACCCTCTGTCATGCCCGACCCCAAGGATGCGCTCCCCGGCCGGGCCGAACCGATCGCCATCACCGAGCCGCACCACGTCAACGGCGCCGCGCTGACCCCGCCCTGGCCCGATGGCGCCCGAACCGCCATCTTCGGCCTGGGTTGCTTCTGGGGTGCCGAGAAGGCCTTCTGGGAGACGGCCGGTGTCATCTCCACGGCTGTCGGCTACGCGGGCGGCTACACGCCCAACCCGACCTACGAGGAGACCTGCTCCGGTCGGACCGGACATGCCGAGGTCGTGCTCGTGGTGTACGACCCGCAGCAGATCACCTACGAGCAGCTGCTGAAGGTCTTCTGGGAGCACCATGATCCCACGCAGGGCATGCGCCAGGGCAACGACCAGGGCACGCAGTACCGGTCGCTGATCATGGTCGGCTCAGACGCGGAGCGAGCCGTGACGGAGGCCTCCCGCGACGCCTACCAGGCCCAGCTGGGCAAGGCCGGCTACGGCGACATCACGACCGAGATCATCGATGCTGCCGAGTTCTACTACGCCGAGCCCTACCACCAGCAATACCTCAGCAAGAACCCCAACGGCTACTGCCCCGACCACGGCACCGGCGTGGCCTGCCCCATCGGCGTGGGCGTGAGGACTGACTGATACCCTGCGGGCACACGCTGAGGCGTCGCTGGGTCGAGGTGTGTCGCGAGCTGTCCGATCACGACGGCGGGACTACATGAGGAACCCGGATGTGCAGGCTCCTGGTCGTGCGCGAGGTCGCGCTCGACCGCGGCATCGGCTTCGCAGGGTATCGGCAGAGCCATCGCCCACCGCCCCGACCGAGACCTGGCCGATCGGCGTCGGAGCGACTAGATACCCTGCCGGCACACGCGGAGTCGTGGATCGACCGTGTGACCCTCTGACCGGGCGTCACCAGCGTCATCCGCGGGTTCGGAGTCGGCTCCTGCGGCGGACAGCCTAGGGCGAGGTCCTGCTGGCTGTACGCGACCCCGGAGACGGCGCTCCGGCCTCGCACTCAGCGGCGCCCACCGCGTCTGGCGTTCGATCGATCGCCTCGGGTGCGGACGCGCTCCGGATGAGTGACTCGAGCTCGGTCAGGCGCTGGAGGATCTCCGAGTGAGCGTCTCCGAGCGCCGCGATCCTCGCCTCCTCGTCAGTCGCCTCGACAGCGATGTGCTCCAGGACCAGCCGGTCGTGGTCGGCACTTCTGTTGCTCGCCAAGAGGATGAGTGGCGCTGCGTACGCCGCCTGGGTACTGAAGGCAAGGTTGAGCAGGATGAAGGGGTACGGGTCGAACGGGATGAAGCCGGTGATGAAGCCGATGTTGATGGCGATCCAGATGGTCACGAGCACGGTCTGGATGACCACGAACCTCCAGCTGCCGATGAAGCGGGTCACGCGCTCGGCGATCCGAGCCCCGAGGGGCGCCTCGTCCACCAGCCGCCGGTTGACGGGATGCTGATACTGGCCGACGAACGAACGGATCCGAGCCATCCGACTGCCTCCTCAACAGGGTTCATGCGCGGGTCGAGACCACCAGTGTAGGAGCCTGAACCCCAGGCCTCGGCCTCGCATGGCGCGCTGCGCAGCGCGAGTCGTACTGGGCGCATCTGCCACCCTCACGGCTTCTGCCCGACCATCGCGGAGCGCCCTCCACCGGCCGTGGTACCGATGGGCTGCGGGCAGTCCAAGCTGGTCACCGCGAGAGATCACATCGGCCCGTTGTGAGCATCGACGGGATGCGCGATAACCGGAGCGTCGCTCCGTGGCGATTCCGTAGAGAGAGGATCCCGATGGACTTGTCTTCGTTCCTGGCCTTGATCGTGGCCGCCCTCATCGTGCTCAGCGGCTACTTCCTGTTCAATGACGCACCCAGCCTCGGTCGAGCGAGTGGTCGGCGGCGGCGCTGACGTCCGGCCAGCGCTGGCGCGCTAGCTGCATCGACACCACGGTCACGTCGATCCTTCGCCCGTCAGGGCGTCGGCTTCGGCCACCAGAAGCGTCCGCGGCGTGCGCTACCGTGAGCGCATGACGGACGAACGAGAAAGCCCACTGGTCTCCGCACAGGAGCTGCTCGAGGCGCTGGACGATCCCACGCTTCGCATCGCCGATGTGCGCTGGTTCCTGGGTGAGCCCGAGCGCGGCCGGACCGAGTACGCCCAAGGCCACATCCCCGGCGCCATCTTCGTCGACCTCGACCGGGACCTCGCGGCGCCGCGGGGCGCCGGGCGCCATCCCCTGCCCCACCCCACGGCCTTCGCCGACCGCATGGGCGAGCTCGGGTTCGGGGACCGCCATACCATCGTGGTCTACGACGCGGCACATGGGCAGTACGGCGCGCGACTGTGGTGGATGCTCGATCGCCTGGGCCACGAGAGCGTGTACCTCCTCGATGGCGGCATCGGCGCGTGGCAGGCGGCAGGTGGCGCGTGGACGGTGGAGCGCTCGACGCCGGTGCGGTCCACCATGACCCTGGCCGCTGAGTGGCCGGGCACCATGGACCGCGAGGCGGTGGTGGCAGCGGGCGGAACCATCGACCTCGTCGATGTCCGCGCCGCCGAACGCTACAGCGGCGAGGTCGAGCCTGTGGAGCGGGTCGCCGGCCACATCCCCGGTGCACGCAATCGACCCTGCGGCACGATGGTGGCCGAGGACGGACGACTGCTGCCTGCCGACGAGCTGCGGCCACTCATCCGTGGCGAGGGCGAGCGTGCGCAACGGCCCCTGGTCCTCTCCTGCGGGAGCGGCGTGACCGCCTGCTTCGGGTCGTTGGCCGCTCGCGTGGCGGGGCTGCCCGATCCGGTGCTCTACCCAGGGTCGTTCAGCGACTGGGTCGGTGCGGGCATGCCCGTCGCGGGCGGCTCCGATCCCGGGGAGCCGATCGTCGACCGCTGACGGCAGGGGCGCCCTCGCGGCCTCCCGCGTCAACGGTGGGGCCTGCCACATGTCGCCACCACCGACGCGTGGCACGCGGCGCCACCTCAGCCCAGGCTCGGGGCGACGATCGCGTCTCGAGGGATCCGCCGTGGCTCGAAGCGCTCGACCAGGTCCTGCAGCCGCGGTCGCTCGTCGCGGCCGGCGAGATCGAGGGAACGAGCGATCCAGGCGACCACATCGGCGGTCGCCACACCGATCTCGTGGAGCGTGGAGAGCGTGACCGCGCCGTCGCGTTTGGCCAGGCGCTGACCCGCCTCGTTGAGCACCAGGGGTACGTGCAGATAGCTGGGCGTGGGGTAGCCCAGCAGCTGCTGCAGCAGGATCTGCCGTGGGGTGGACTCCAGCAGGTCAGCGCCACGGACGACCTCGGTCACGCCCTGCTCGCCATCGTCCACGACCACAGCCACGTTGTAGGCCGGTGTGCCGTCGTTGCGGCGCAGGACGAAGTCGTCCACGCCCCTACCGCTGGGGCCGACCAGCTCGTCGCTGAAGTCGATCCACCGTCCGTCGGCCCGGAGGCGCAGGGCCGGCACACGCCCCGCGGCTCGCAGCTCGGCCGCCCGCGCGCGGTCGAGGTCGCGGCACGTCCCCGGATAGGCGTCAGGTGGCAGGTGCGGCGCGCTCGGGGCCGCCTCGATCTCGTCGCGGATCTGGCGACGGGTGCAGAAGCACTCGTACACCAGCCCCTCGGCGCGCAGGCGCTCGATGGCCGCGTGGTACAGCTCGAAGCGCTCGCTCTGGCGGACGATCGCACCGTCCCAGTCGAGCCCGATGGCAGCGAGGTCGGCCAGCTGCTGGGCCTCGTGCTCCGCTCGAGACCGACCCCGATCGAGGTCTTCGACACGCATCAGGAAGCCGGCGCCTGCGGCACGCGCTGACAGCCACGCGACCGCCGCGGTGCGCAGATTGCCCAGGTGCAGCTCGCCGGTCGGGGACGGCGCGAAACGTCCACTCATGTGACCATTCTGTGCCGTGGCGACCAAACCTGACCGACGCAGACGCCTGGCCCTCATCCTCGAGCGCGACGGGCGCGCCTGCGTGTGGTGTGGCCGACCGATCGACATGGGCCTGGTGGAAGCCACCACCGAGCATGTCGTGCCCCGCATCAAGGGCGGACCGAGCTGGATCGAGAACGAGGTGGCAGCCTGTCGCCGCTGCAACGGCCAGCGCGGACACCTCACCCCGGGCGAGTGGCTCGAAGAGTGCGAGCGACGAGGCTGGCAGCCCGATCGCGAGACGTTGGTCCGCGTCCTGCGGTCACTCGAGACGGCCATCGAGACGCAGGGTGGCCAGCGTCGTGCCCGGACCTACGCCCGCTCGCAGCTACGGCGGCTCACGCGCGCGTCGTAGCCGGGATCAGTCGGCGCCGCTGACGACCTCGTTGACCATGCGCCTGAACGATGGCGTCAGGCGCCGGGCGATGGTGCCGGTGATGTGCGCCTTGTCGCGCCAGATGAGCGTGTCACCCTGGACCACCGGGCAGGGGTCATAGGGGCAGACCTGCCCCGAGAGCGAGCGGTGATACTCGCCTTCTTGCTCGGTGACGTCGCGCAGGGCGTTCTCGACGGTGAGCGAAGCCTGTGGCTCGCGATCGGTCACGCAGGCGGACATGTTCCTGGGGTGGAAGCGCAGGCAGCGCACCGGATCCCTGGCGTTGAGCGGGATGTCAGCGAGCACGATGACGTCGATGCGCTCGGGGATGGCCCGGAGCGTCTGGCGCAGGCCGGCAGCCCACACCCCGACCTTGGCCTGCGACGAGATCCGGGCCCCGTTCGTCCGGGCCAGGGCGTAGCCATCACCGTGCGTGAGGACAAGGGCATCGATCTTGGCCGCACGCTTGTTGATCCAGTCGAGCGCGTTGTTGCGCCAGCCGCGACAGGCCGTGCCTCGGTCGGCGTTGTGCATGGCCACGGTGTAGACGCCCCGGAGCGGCACACAGGCGCTCTTGAGCACGGTGATGAGGTGCCAGTCGCGTGCCTTGGCTGCGCGCCAGGCGGCTTCGGACCAGGCCATCGCGTGGGAGTCACCCATGAGCACGATGGTGGTGTCGCTGTCCCGGTTGCCGAAGTGGCAGAGCACCAGCTTGGAGCTCTTGGTAGGCGGCGCGCACCACTGGCCCCTGGTGTAGGGACGATCCTTGGGTGCCTTCGCGAGGGTGGGCTTGAGGCCGGCCGGGATGGGACGCAGATCCTGCTCGCGGGCGTTGCTGCGGCCGTTGCCGTCGTGGTCCTCGCGACCGTCGGGTCGGCCGTCGCGGTCGGTGTCCATGCGGCCCGGGTCCGTGCCCGCGCGCTGCTCCCCGAGGTTGCCCAGGCCGTCTCCGTCGAGGTCCTCAGCCGAGTCGACCACGCCATCGCGGTCGGAGTCTCGCCGGTCGGGGTCGGTCAGGCCCCACCTGGTCTCGAACGTGTCGGTCAGGCCGTCCCCGTCGCGGTCTCCGGCGTTGGCCGCGAGGGGCGTGGCCGTGGCCATGACGAGGACCACGAGTGTCGCCACGAGCCGGCGAGCTGGGACGATGCGCATGCCCGTAGGATGCCGCGCCCCGGAGCTACGTGCAGCAGGCCCGCGCAGAAGCGTGCAGACAGACGGAACGTCAGGGGGATGGGAAGGAGTGGCTCCGGCGGTAGGATTCGAACCTACGACCACTCGGTTAACAGCCGAACGCTCTACCACTGAGCTACGCCGGATCGCGTGACGAAGACAGCCTCGCACGGTGGCTGCGCGGAAATGGTAGCACCTTCGCGAGCACCTTCCACAGGTGAGTGGGGGCAGCCCACTCGGCGGTACTTCCGAACCCCTTCCGTGGTGCGTCCGCGCCCCGTTAGCATCGCTCGAGTGAACGTATCGAGCGACTTCGGGCCCATCGTGCTCTTCGTCGCCGCAGGCCTCATCGGCGGGATCGTGCTCTTCGCCCGCGGACTCATGGCCTACCGGCGCGACCGGCTCATCTCCTCGGTCGCCACCTCCAGCCTCGACGGCATCGCCGCCGGCGAGGTCCGCGTGAGCGGCGTGGTCGAGCCCATCGACGGGACGCTCATCTCGCCCCTGCAGTCGGTGCCTTGTGTCTGGTACCGGGCCCGGGTGGAGACCACCGGCGACAACAGCCGCGTCCTGCTTGACGAGGAGCAGTCACGCGAGTTCCGCATCAGGGATGAAACCGGTGACATCCGGGTCGTGCCGCGTGGCGCACGTTGGGAGATCCGGACGGTCTTCGACGAACGCACCAGCTGGACCGGCGCCGAGCCAGCGGGGCTGAGACGCCGCGCGGGTGCCGCCTTCGCCGCGACCCTGGAGCAGGATCCCGAGCGCATGACCGAGCTCGAGCGCCAGACGGCCGCGCAGGCCCTGCTCACGGTCCAGCGCCCCGCGACGGGGACGCCGAGCGACGACTGGGACCAGGGTGGAGGCAGCTTCCTGTCCGCGCAGCGCTCCCAGGGTCGGCGCTACCGTGAGGCGCGCCTGGAGCCGGGTCAGACGGTCACGGTCCTGGGCCAGGCCTGGCCCTGGGGCGAGGTGCAGGAGGTGGTGCTGGCCTGGAACCCGAGCGACAACGTGGAGCGCGATATCGCCGCTGACCTGGCCGTGGCGCGGCAGATGGGCCTGCTCGCAGGCAGCCCTGAGGAGGCCTGGGGCAACGCCGCCATCCCGGGCTTCGGCATCGGCGCCCCCACGTCCATGCCCGAGCTCGATCCCAACGCCCGTCATCCGGAGGTTCCGGACGACCCCGCGGTCCATGAGCAGGCGCTGGCCAAGTACGACATCCCGGACGAGGAGCTCGTGCTCTCCCGTGGCCTCAGGGGCGGCATGGCCGTGTACCTGGGTGCACCCCAGAAGGCGACGCAGCATCACGACGAGGCCTTCCTCCTGGGCGTCGTGGGAGCGGTCATGGCGGCGCTGTGCGCCTTCGCCCTCGGGGCCATCTTCACCGGTACGCTGTAGCCATGGCCGTACAGCTGGCGTTGGCAGTCGGGCTGGTCCTCGCGATCGTGCTCGTCGCCTTCCTCATCGTCGTCAACTACAACACCGTCGTCGCCCTCCAGCGACGATGCCAGCGCGCCTGGGCCAACATCGATGTGGCCCTGACCCAGCGCCACGACCAGCTGCCCAACCTCGTGGCGGCCGTGCGGGGCGCCATGGCCTTCGAAGAGCAGGTGCTCGAACGGGTGACGCAGGCACGCGCGGCGTACCAGCCAGATGCCTCGATCCACGACAAGGCCGTCATCTCGGAGCAGACCTCGTCAGCGGTGCGTTCGCTGTTCGCCACCGTCGAGAACTATCCGGAGCTCAAGTCACACGAGAACGTGATGGCGCTGCAAGAGGAGATCGAGCGGCTCGAGACGCTCATCGCCCGCCGTCGCGAGCTCTTCAACAACCAGGTCTACCAGTAGAATGTGGCAATCACCACCGTCCCGGGAGTCTTGCTGCGGCCGCTCTTCGGCTGGAAGGAAATGGAGATGTTCAGCGCCGACGACGAGGAGCGTGAGCGGCCAAACGCCAAGATCTAGGCATCACATCGGAGCAGTGGTGATGACAGCCACCACGCTACCGTGGCGCACCGGCAAGCTACGACGTAGCGGTTAGCAGCTGCTCGCAGCCGGCGACCTCGTTAGACCGCCCGTACGCCCCGCCGTGGCCGTGGGTGGTCGATCACCCTGCCGCGGGGCTATCGCCGTCTTGCGTGCGTCGTGGGCGGGCTGAGGAATCGCAGACGCAGGCAACCGAAGGCGGCGCGATGAGGTTACTCGGCCGCGGGCACCGGAGGCGGATCGCTGCTGTAGATGACCCCCGACTGGGTCATAGCACTCCAGAACCCGCCGCTCGCGTGGCGGATGTTGGTCAACCCCTTGTAGGCCCCTGACCCTGTGAGCACGATGTGTAGGTCGGTCTGTCCCGTTGGGTCCTCTATCCCTTGGAACCAGCCACTCCACGTGCCGTCAGCACCCACGATCTCCATGGTGCCCCAGTTCACACAGCCGCCCTCGGTGAAGCAGCGCTCGGTGAAGTGCGTGGTCTGCGTGCCGGTCAGCCGTGGGTCGCTGAACACGACCTCGCAGGTGAAGAGCAGGTTGCGGATCTCCTTGGCACTACCACTGGGTCCGTACTCGCCTTCACGCTCACTCTTGTCGAGCACACACATGGGCAGGTCGTGACCAGCCATGCCGAAGGCGCCCTCCTCGGTCGGTGCCAGCCAGTCGCCGGTCCACGCGTCCGGGTCCTGCGCGACGGCGGTCCCGCCTGCCAGAGCCAACGCCGTGCACAGCACGGTGGCCGTGCCGGCAGCCGACAAGATGCGCATCTCGTCCCCCCTTCTCGTCTGCGGGCCGGGTTCGCCAGTGGCTTGACACGGTCCAGGCGGCCGGTGGTGGGCCGCGCGTCAGAGCCTCCCGCTACGGATGATTCTCCCTTGTGACGCAAGCACGCAGACCGGCCCCTCCTTCGGCCAGCGCCCTGCCTTCTGCGCACCCAGACACCCCGCCATCTCCTGCACGCAGCGCTTGGCCGACGCCGGCGTGACGACGGCCCGTGCCGACCTGACGACCGGGCGCTTCCTGGATGAGTGGCTCGACGCATCGGTCCGCGGGAACCTCCGGCCCGCGCCTCAGCTGTGAGCGACCGGCCCCACCATCACCAATGGCTAACGACGTGTCCACCAGAGCCAGGCGCCGCCTACGACGGCGCCAACCACCATCGCCGCCATGAACGCGTTGACGGAGATGAGGCCGAGAACCCCAAGCACGATGACACCGAAGTACGCGAGCAAGAGAGCGAGGTTCACAAGGCCGTTGCGCCTCGTTGCGTTGTCCGCCACGGGAGCGAAGGTACCGGGCGAGCGTCGTGTCGTCGAGGGGCAAAGGAACGAACCGTGACACGCGCCCCGCCTCGGCCCTCAACGCCGAGGTGGGGCGTTTCTCGCCTACGGGTTCGTCCAGGCAATGCTTCCCCTGGGCGCTGCCGACAGGCACAGTGCATTGGCCTGGACTGTCGCTTCGGTGGACCCCGGTCGCATCCGGTCTGCGTTCTGGTCGGTGCCAGGTCCCCGCGCCGGGGAGCGTTGCCGCCGCCTCGGGGGCACGTAGCCGTATCCAGCGAACGAGGACCACTACAGCGTCGCGGTCGGTCATGGCCGACGGGTAGCGAAGCCGGACTTATCCGGCGCTTGCCAGGGTGCGGACAAGCCCTACGCCAAGCGCACCGGCAAGTTGCGACGTAGCGGGTTGCGCCTACACCTCGGCGGGCAGGAACTCGAAGGTCTCGGCGATGGATCGCCAGCGGTCCTCGGGTGCCACCGGCGAGCCACAGACGAGAGCGACCCATCGCTGACCGTCGGTGACCAGGTAGTCGCGCCAGTCCCAGCCGTTCCGGTGCTGCGTGTCATAGACGACGGCCCGGCCACCGGGCAGGTCGATGAGGCGGAATGACTCAGAGGCGACCACACGAGGGTCTCGCGGGATCTGGTTGACGTAGCCCTGCGCGAAGCCGGCCGACCACAGCTCGACCTTGCAGTACTCGTCCGCGGTAGGCGCGCCGACGGCATTGCGCGCGATGAGCACGCCGCCGCGTTCAAGGAAGGCCTGGCCCTGAGCCTCGGGCGTGCCGTTGTCGGGATCCCACCACTCGTCCGGAACCATCGATGCCTCGGTGTGTAACCACCCGCTGGGCAGGCTGATGGCGAAGCCGTGCTCGGGCATCTCCACCCGCATCCCGGGCCAGTGCGGGAACGGGGGTGCCGGTGACTGTGCGAACGTCGCGGCACTCGAGCCGAGCACCCCGGCGAGAGCCAGGGCCACCAATCGTCGCATCGGTCACCTCCCCTCGATGATCTCTCACTGTGACGACCCGCCGGTCAAGGCCGGACGGCCGCGGCGGCGCGGCTGACGCGGCTGGCGCGGGAGCGGGTGTGTCCCTAGTCACCCGGCAGCAGGGCGTCCAGCGCTAGCGCAAAGGCCTCGACATCGGCGAAGTCCAGGCCTCCGGATGCCCGAACCTCACCCACGAAGTCAGCCTTGCGCCACTGGAGCGTCGTGTAGTCCCAAAGGGCATCGTGGGTCGCCCGTGACGCATCGCCGATCAGGACGACCTCGGTCGCGACGTGGGAGTCGATCTCCTGGTCACCCGAGCCGATCGGGATGGCGTGACGCGACGGCACACCGACCGCACCATCCACCTCAGCGCGTCGAGCGAAGAGGCCGGCTGCATCGTCGGTGCAGGCGATGGTCCCGGAAGCCGAACCGGCGCTGGGGACCTGGATGGAGAAGAACCAGGACGATGTCCCTTGCGGCTCCAGCAAGAGCGTCTCCCACTCCCAGCCTTCAGGAGCTGTCCCACGTCGACGGTGTCGCAGAAGACCTCCTCGCCCGGCGCGTCCGAGCCGATAGTGGACCGTGCGAGCCCGCTCGATCGCGCGGACCTCCCTCCGCGCTCCGCTCGGTCAGCGGGCCGACGGCCCGAGGCGGCGAGGCACCGGGCCGACGCGAGCGGGCCAGGCGCCGGCCAGAGACCGGGCCCGAGGCGGCGGACGTTGCGCGACCCCGCCGTGGATCACCCGCCAGGCAGCGAACCGCGATCGGGCGAGGGCATCGGCGATGGCGCGCTCGCCGTGGGTCGGGAACGCCACGGCAAAGCCGAGGATGGCATCGACGAGCGGCTCGGGCAGGCGTCGAGCGGGCCGCTAGGCCGGGCGTGGCTTGGGACGCAGGCCGGCCTCGCCATAGCGCCGGTAGCGAGGACGCAGCTCGCAGCAGCGGCTGCGGCAGCCGGGGATGGTGCAGGCGTTCCAGGGCTTCGCCACCGCACCGGGGACGGGCGGGGGTTCGGGATGCTCGGTGGCGTCGGTGATGACGACCTTCTCGCCGAGGTCGGCGAACATGACGTACCGGCTCATGGGGTTCTCCTATCGCTCCCGGCTGGGGCACCGTGCCCGGCTGGGCCGGTTGCCGCGCCGTCATCGAGCCGGGACTCTCGGGCGCTCTCGATAGGGGTGGAGGCGGCTGGTGTCAGCCGCCTCCTTGCAGGGTCAGTTCAGCGGACCCTCGAAGCCCATGGGGCGGAGCTTGTGGCGACCGGGGTGGCCGACCTTGCTGACGCAGTACAGGGCGGGGTCGGTCTTGCTCTGAAAGCCGCAGGGCATCGGCTCACCCAGCTCTTCCTCGTCCTGTTCCTGTTCCTGCTGACCGTTGCGGTTGGCGGTCGCCATCAGCCAGATGGCGGTGCCCGCGAGGATGTTGTCGTCCTCTTCGGACAGGGGCGTGCTGACGGTGATGTTGAGCGTGATGCCCATGGGAGGCCTCCTTCGACATCTACGCTGAGAGCCAGGCGGACTAGGCTAGGGCAGTGGGATCTCGGCGCCGGAGCCCTTGCCCCGCTGGTAGGCGGCTGAGAGGCTGGCGTACGTCTCGGTCAGTCGGTCGGCCTGGGCGGTGAGTGCCGGGTCACCGGTCGTGTCGATGAGCCGACCGATGTGCCAGGCGCACCAGTAGCGGTTCTTGTGGTCGTACTTGCCGTCCTTGACGCGCCAGATCTCCTCGTTGAGGCGGATGTCGTGGGGGATGGCGAAGGCAGCCATCGTGTCTTCGTAGCTGAAGAAGTAGAAGAAGTTGTCCCAGCCGCCCCAGGTCAGGCCGCCGAGACAGAGCGGGCAGGGCTCGTGGGTGCTGACGAAGATGGTCTCGGACGCGGATGGTCGGTCTGTCGGCGGGATGTCGTAGAACGCGTTGATGGTGGCGATCTCGCCGTGGTTGAGCGGGTTCGCGGTCTCGCGGTTGGTCACGGCCACGACCGTTCGCAAGTCGCTCTTGCGCAGGACCGCGCCACCAAAGATCTTGTTCCCCTCCTCTACCCCGACTCGCGTGAGCGGCACGATCTCGTGCTCGATCACGTCGAGCAGGCGGCCGATGAACCCGTGGCGATCCGCGGCGAAACGCGCGAGATCCTCATCGGTGGGGTAGCGCACAGCCGGCATGAGTCGAGCATAAGTGGGCGCTGGGTGGCTCGTGCCATCGTGGCGCCATGGCCGCCCACGAGAAGCAGACCGCTCGAGCCGAACGGGCCGCCCGTCGCGCCCTTTCTGACATCGGCCGCGAACTGCGCCTGGCTCGGCTGAACCACGACCTCAGCCAGCGGGTGGCCGCCCGGGCTGCTGGGGTGTCACCCGCGACTTGGAGTCGGCTCGAGCGCGGGCTGGGGCCCTCGGAGCACCTGCGGGAGCTGGCTCGGGCGCTCGCGGTCGTAGGTCACGACCTCAGGTTGAACGCCTACCCCGCAGGGAGCCCGCTCCGCGACGTGGCCCACGTCCGGCTGCTCGAGGCCTTCCGCCGGCGACTCGGTCCGGGCGTGCGCTGGCGAACGGAGGTGCCCCTCCCGAATGCGGGTGACCGCCGGAGCTGGGATGGCCTCGCGCTGGTGCCTCCGGTGCGAGTGGGTGTCGAGGCGGAGACGCGGGCCCACGACTCCCAGGAGCTGCAGCGACGGCTGGCCGGCAAACGGCGCGACGGCGCGGTCGAGCACGTGATCCTGCTCCTGGCGGACACCAGGCACAATCGAGCCTTCCTGCGCGCGGTCGGCGCCGGGTTCCAAGCGGACTTCCCACTCTCTGGCAGGGAAGCCATGCGCTCGCTCGCACGCTCGTCAGATCCAGGCGGCAGCGCGATCGTGCTCCTCCCGGTCCCTCGGACCTAGGAGTGTTTCTGTGATTGGGCAGACGCGACCAAGTGATTGCTCATCCTCGTCACCGTGACGCAATCACAGAGACGAACTGGCAGCGCCAACCACTCACAGCAGCAAACCTGCAGGTTCGGCACTCGCACCGTCGAGTTGCACCACTCACAGCATCAGCAGGGTGGCTTCGGCCGGCAAGAGGGGGTGCGGCAGTTGCCAGAGCCCGTGGAGAGCGCAAGGGCCGTGCCGCTGCCAGGGGCGGGGCTGGGTGCCAAGGCTGCGGCTGGCGTCAAGGGCCGTGCCGCTGCCAAGGGCCGTGCCAGCTGCCAGGGGCGCGGCGGGTGCTGCGCCCGCACCGGGATGCAGCGAGGCCGGCCCAGTGGGAAGGGCCGGCCTCGTCGCGGATCGTTCGTGGCGAGCGGTGCGCCGAGGTGGCACCGCCCCGGGAGGGGCTACTCGAGGTAGTCCTTGAGCTTGCGGCTGCGGGACGGGTGGCGGAGCTTGCGCAGCGCCTTGGCCTCGATCTGCCGGATACGCTCGCGGGTCACGTTGAACTCCTTGCCCACCTCCTCGAGGGTGCGGGAGCGCCCGTCCTCGAGGCCGAAGCGCAGCTGGAGCACACGCCGCTCACGCCCGGAGAGGCTGTCGAGCACCGCCTCCACCTGCTCCTTGAGCAGCTGGTGCGAGGCGGCGTCGGCCGGGGCCAGCGCCGCGCGATCCTCGATGAAGTCCCCGAGGTGCGAGTCCTCTTCCTCGCCGATCGGCGTCTCGAGTGAGACCGGCTCCTGGCTGACCTTGATGATCTCGCGCACCTTGTCCGGGGTCACAAGGACGACGTTGTCGATCTCCTTGTCCTTCTTCTTGGGCAGCTTGACCTCGTACTTGTGGTCGGCGCCCTCGATCATGTAGTCCTCGCTGACCTTGGGCTTGACGTGGCGGTCATCGAGGACGTGGACCGTGATCGTCGCCTGACGGCCGTTGTTGACCTCGATGTGGGCGAAGTTGGTGGCGCCACCGAGCCGCTTGAGCATCTCGGTCGCGAACTCCGGACCAACGGTCATGGCGAAGGCGATCTCCTCCACCGTCGGCTCTCGGCCCAGCTCCTGGAGCAGGCCGCGGGAGACGCGGATGAGACGGTTGATGGTCTCGACCATGTGCACGGGGATGCGGATGGTGCGAGCCTGGTCGGCGATGGCGCGGGTGATGGCCTGCCGGATCCACCAGGTGGCGTAGGTGGAGAACTTGAAGCCCTTCTCGTAGTCGAACTTCTCCACCGCCCGGATGAGGCCGATATTGCCTTCCTGGATGAGGTCGAGGAAGGACATGCCGCGGCCGATGTACTTCTTGGCGATCGAGACCACCAGGCGCAGGTTGGCGGACGTCAGCGACTCGCGCCCCTCCCGTCCGTAGCGCACCACGATGCCTCGCCGGTTACGCGGCTTGAGGTGCTCCTGGGTCATCTCGGGATCCCAGCCCCAGGCATCCATGACCTCGGCTTCCTTGCCGGCCAGGATGAAGCGGCGCAATGACTCATGGGCCAGGTCCTGGCTCCAGTCGTAGAGCGCTCGCAAGCCCTTGTTGTCACGGCAGTCCTGGTTGCCGTTGTGGACCGCCATGTAGCTGAAGTCCACGAGCTGCATGAAGCGCTCCGCCCCCGGCGCCTCGTTGTAGTGGGTCAGCTCCTTCTTGGCCTCCTTGAGCAGGGCCTTGACCGCGTCTTCCTTGGCCGCGCGCTGGGCGCCGGTCAGCTTGAGGTCGGGCGCAGCCACGAGCAGGCCGTCCTTGTCGGCCGCCTCGAACGACGAGCGCACGATGCGCTCGGCGTCAGCCGCGAAGTAGTCGAGCCGGTGCTCGGGTCGCTTCTGACGAGAGGCGTGCTCGGTGTCGTTCCTGGTCCACTCCCAGAGGGAGAGCGTGGCCCGCCAGGGCTCCTCGACGATCTGCTCGCCGAGCTCGATGGCCTTGGCGAAGACGACCTCTTCCTCGGCGTTGAGGAGGGGGACCTTGCCGATCTCCTTGAGGTACATGCGGACGGGGTCGTCGATGCCGACCATGTCCTGGGCCATGGCCTCGAGCTCGGCCTGGGTGTGGGGCTTGTCGTCCTCATCCTCTTCGAGCTTGGCCGGCGGCTCGCGCCACGGCTGCTTCTGCGACTCCTCGACCGTGACCTGCACGCCGAGCTCACCTGCCACACCGAAGTTCCTCGGTGCGCCGATGACGTCTTCCTGTTCAGGCTGGACGGTATCGCCATCCATGTCTCGCTTGCCCCGCTCGAGGACAGATGCCACGAGCAGCTTGTCGGTGGCGTCAGTTGCCATGTGCGACCTCCACTTGATCCGCTTGCTTGGGGTTGATACGTCGTCGGGCGAGCAGCGATGAGTCATCGACTGCCCGGTCGAGCTCGAGGCGCCGTCGCTGGAGGTCGAGGACCTCGCGCTGGAGCAGCCCCAGCTCGGCGTCGTCATGGGCGGCCTCAGCCTCGGCCAGGCGCGCACGTGTGTATTCGATCTGCTCCGAAAGGCGAGCCCGCTCGAGCGCGAGCAGGCTCTGGTCGATGGCCTGCGTGATCTGGGCCTCCCGGTCCGGGATGGGGTCGGTTCCGGCGAGGAGCGTCTGGGCCAGCGCGCGAGTGGTCGGCTCGAGGCCCTCGATGAAGGCCTTGAGCTCGAAGCCGTCCGTGCCGTGCTCGGTGACCTGGGCGCTGAGGACCTTCCACAGCTCCCGCGCGGGGGTGGTCTCGAAGGGGTCGCCCTCGATCTTTCCGAGCGTCTCGTGCACCCGGCTGGGATAGCGCATGAGCAGCCGCAGGAGGGTGGCCTCGGCCGGGTCCACGGCGCGCTCGACGGCGCGCGGATCGAGCGCGTCAGGCTGGGCCATGACGGCCTCCAGGTTGATGCGCGAACCCACGTGGGCCCCGTCGCGGCCACCACCAGGAAGCGGCTCGTCACGGCGCCGCATGGCTTCCAGCAAGGTGCGCTCCTCCACGCCCGAGCGGCGGGCCAGCAGCTGCAGGTACCCGTCACGGCGAACCGGATCGCCGATGGTGCGCAGCGTCGGCAGCACCTCCGCCACCAGCTTCTCGCGGCCACCGACGGTGGACGGGTCGTGGCGCGTGGCGGCACGGTCGATGAGGAACTCCATGATCGGCTGCGGGTTCTGCGTGGCCTCTCGCCAGACCTCGGGGTCGTCGCGGATGATCTCGTCAGGGTCGCGGCCGTCCGGCAGGCGCACGACGTCCACATCGGTCAGGCGGCCGCGGTAGGGCGAACGCTCGATCTCGCCCACCAGCGCGGTCAGCTCGGTGGCCCCGAAGGCCGCCGCCCCCTGCCCTGCCGCGTCCACGTCGTAGGCCAGCGCGATGCGCGGGGCGTAGCGGGTGAGCAGCTCCACCTGGCCAGCGGTGAGGGCGGTGCCCATGGAGCAGACCACGTTCTCGAAGCCCGACTGGTGGGCCATGATGGCGTCCGTGTTGCCCTCGACCAGCACGGCCACGCCGGCCTTGCGGATGGCCGACTTGGCCTTGTCGATGAGGAAGAGCGTGCGGCCCTTGTCGAAGAGGAGCGTCTGGGGGGTGTTGAGATACTTGGGGCCGGTATCAGGACCCTGGGCGCCGAGGATGCGGCCGGTCATGCCGGTGGCACCACCGGAGGCGTCGCGGATGGGAAAGATGACGCGCGCGCGGAAGCGGTCGTAGAAGCCGCGACCCGAGCGACGCCGGCTGACCAGGCCGGCGGCTTCGAGGTCCTGCTCGGACACCTGGCGCTTGCGGCGGACGCTCGTGTTCATGGCGTCCCAGGCGTCTGGCGCCCAACCCAGGCGGAAGGTCTCGATGGTCTCGTCGGTGAAGCCGCGATCGTGCAGATAGTCGAGCGCCGGGCTTGCCACTCGGGTGGCTGGTGAGGACCGTGTGGTAGAAGGCGATGGCGCCGTCGAGCGCGTCGCGGATGCGCTTGCGCTGCGCGTCTTCACGCGTGGTGCGCTCGCTGAGCTCGACACCGGCCCGGCCTGCCAGCGACCGCAGCGCCGTGGGGAAGTCCACGCCATCGCGCTCCATCACGAAGTTGAAGATGTCCCCGCCGCGACCGCAGCCGAAGCAGTGCCAACGCTCACGCGTGGGCGTGACCGTGAACGAGGGCGTCTTCTCGCCGTGGAAGGGGCAGAGACCCTTGAAGATGGTCCCGGCCTTCTTGAGCTGGACGCTTTCGCCGACGATCTCGACGATGTCCAGCTTCTCCTTGATGGTTGCGGCTACGCCGACTGACAAGTTCGCTTGTGCCTCTGTACTCGATGGTGTCCGCCTGCGCCCAGGCTCCGGATGCGATCCTCACCAGCGGATCGCCGCGCCTCGAGCCCTCGTCCGCCGGCGCAGGGTGACGGACACAGCAGTGGCCTTGTCAAGTCTTGACAAGGCGCCAGAGCCATAGTCTAGGGCTTGACAAAGGGGTTGACAAGGGCCGAAACCAGCACGTTAGGGCCCCCAGGGGTTGACAAAGGGGTTGACACGCCAAGGGCGGCGAAGGACCGGAGCCTAGCCCGGCCAGCCTCGTAGCGGTTCGACCTCTGGCCTCGGCGCGCATGGCCGCACGCTCGGCGATCAGCTCCTGCCTCCGTTCTTCGAGCCGCTGCTTCCTGGCCGCCTGAGCCTCACGGTATTGCTCGATGGTCGCATTGAGCTCTCCGCCGAGCAAGAGGATGAGCGCCACGAAGTAGAGCCACAGCAGCAGGATGATGATCCCGCTGATGCTGCCGTAGGTCTCGCCGTACGAGCCGAACTCGGTGATGTAGAAGCCGAAGCCGACGGTCATGCCGATCCAGCACGGCACGAACAGCAGCACGCCGGGGATGACCGACCGCGGGCGAACCTTGACGGCGGGCGCTGCCCAATAGAGGAAGCCCGAGGCGAAGGCGAGGGCGAGGACGGAGAGCGGGTAGCGGGCGAGCTCGAAGACCCCCACGGCCACCTCGCCGAACCCGAGCGAGCGCGCGAGGTCCTGCGTCACCTGCTGGCCACCGAGCAGGAGGACGAAGAACACGACGACGCTCGTCGCCAGCAGGACCGTGAGCGCCAGGGCGATGAAGAGCCGGCGCCCGAAGGAGCGCGTCTCGGTCAGGTCATAGGCCCGATTGAGCGCCTTGATCAGCGCCTTCATGCCGGAGGACGCGGCGTAGGCGGTGAGGAGCAGGCCGAGCGAGAAGAGCGCGATGCTGCCGTCGCCGACGACGGTCTCGAGCTGCGGGCGGATGGCGGCCGCGGCCTCGGCCGGCAGCTGTGCGCCGACGGCGTCGATGATCGAGTCGGTCGGGTCCTCGAGGGCCAGGTTCTGGGCCACGAAACGGCCCAGCACCACGAGCATGATCATCACCGGGAAGAGCGCGAAGAGCCAGCGGTAGGACAGCTCGGCGGCCAGGCCGAGCAGGTCGTCGTCGAAGACCTCGCGCACGTACGCGGTCGCCAGCTTGTGATGTCGCCCCCAGCGGCTCCGCTCGAGCGCCACGAGCGACTTGCGCTGCTCGCGCGAGAGGCGCGCGTGCATCGTGGCGATCGGTGCCGGCATGCCAGGGCGTGGGAGAGGTCGCGTCACGACCACGAGCGTAGCGCGATGACCCATCCGTGATTCGAGACGGGCCGGGAGTCACGTCGCCCGGTGCTCCTCGCGGCTGGGCGGACGGGACCGCGATGCCTTGCGAGGTCAGGCCACGACCTTCTTGTACTGGCGGACGCTGAGCCAGCCGAAGACCGCGATGAGCCCCACGATCCAGAGGGCGGAACGCAACAGCAGCGATTCAAGGGAATCGCCACCCGCGACCGGCGCGTCCGGGAACGTCAGCAGGCGCACGGTGTTGGTCAGGATCGTCACCGGCTGAGAAAGCCGTCGAGCGCCAACGTCTCCTTGCCGAAACGCTTGACCACGTCCTCGGTACGGATGATCGGCTCGCGGGGATCGGTCGTCTCGTTCATCGATGTCCTGTGACGGTCGGGGTCACCGAGTCTACGGGGGGAGGCTCCATGACGCATCCGCCACCGCTAGGCGGCAGCCCGCCTGTCGCTATGCTGGGGGACCGCTTCCGCGCAACCGCCAGAGGACTTCCTCGGGAAGGAGACCGCCCGTGCGTATCGCCCCCTCCGTGCACCGTCTCGGCGAGGATCTCGTCAGCTGCTACCTCGTCGAGGAAGCCGGCCAGGTGACCATCATCGATGCCGGAGTACCCGCGTATTACAGCGACCTCATCGACGAGCTCAGCGCGATGGGCCGCACGATCGAGGCCGTGCGCGCGGTCGTCCTCACGCATGGCCACTCCGATCACATCGGCTTCGCCGAACGCGTTCGCGACGAGCATGGGATACCGGTGAGCGTCCACGAGCTCGACGCCGCCCTGGCCCGTGGTGATGTCCCCAACCCCAGCGCAGGCCTGGGCCAACGCAAGCTGAGGTCGCTCGCGAGCTTCCTGCTGTGGGGTGCCCGTCACGGAGCCCTGCGCACGAAGGTCCTGGCCCAGGTGAGCACGTTCGGCTCCGGTACGACGCTCGACGTGCCGGGGGCGCTGCGCGTGATCCACACGCCCGGACACACGCCCGGCAACACGGCGCTGCATGCCCCCGACCTCGATGCCCTGTTCGCCGGTGACACGCTTTCCACGCTGGCGGTCACCTCCGGCCGAGTGGGTCCGCAGATCTCACCCTTCAGCGCGGACCCGGATGAGGCCCTCGCCTCGCTGGCGCAGATCGAGCAGCTTCAGGCGCGATGGCTGCTGCCCGGTCATGGCGCGCCCTGGACCGACGGTGTCGCGGCCGCCGTGGCCGTGGCACGCGAGACGGGAGTCGACCACCTCGCCCGAGCGGGCCGCTAGCCGATGACGCGGCAGCAGGCGACCGATCGGCATCCTCTGCGCGTTGCCGCAGGAGCAGGCGCTGCTGGCCGACTGGCTCGGTGATCCACCTCCCCTGCCCGATCGGGCGATCGAGGCACGCGCTGGCCGGCTCGACGGCCGCGATGTCGTCGTCGCTGCCGCCGGCGTCGGCAAGGTCAGGGCCGCCATCACCGCCACGCTCTTGGTCGAGCGCCTGGGCTGTCGCGCGCTCGTGCTCAGTGGCGTGGCGGGGGGCCTGAGCGCGGATGCCGCCATCGGCGACATCGTCATCGCTGACCGCCTCATCGACATCGACTATGGCCGCCTCACGCCGGAGGGTCGCATCGTCTACCAGCCGGGGGTGCTGCCCATCCCTGAGGAGAAGCCCGAGCCCGGCTACGTCGTGCCGCACGCGTTGGCCGACCGCGTCCGCAGGCGCCTGGCAGAGACCGGTCTCGAAGCCACGCTGGGCACCATCCTCACCACCGATGCCTACCTGGCCTCGCCGAAGGAGCGCGACGAGCTGGCCGGGGAGTGGGGTGGCCTGGCGGTAGAGATGGAAGGCTCCGCTCTCTGCGGGGTGGCGGAGCGCTTCGAGGTGCCCTGGCTCGTGGTGCGGGCACTCTCCGACCGCGCCGGGGAGGACTCGCTCGAAGACTTCACGGCCTTCGTCGACGCGGCCGCGGCCAGCTCGGCCCACCTGGTGCGGGAGCTGCTGTCCGTCTTCGACTGAAGCAGGCCACCGACCCGCCCGGGTGAGACGGTGGGTCAGGCCACGGCCGCCGCAGCGACAGGAAGCGCTAGTGGGTGAGGATCTGGCTCAGGAAGAGCTTGGTGCGGTCGTGCTGCGGGTTCTCGAAGATCTGCTCGGGCGTGCCGGTCTCCACGATCTGCCCGTAGTCGAAGAAGACCATGCGGTCGGCGGCGGCCTTGGCGAACCCCATCTCGTGGGTCACGCAGAGCATGGTCATGCCGGTCTCGGCCAGCTCACGCATGACGTCGAGCACCTCCGAGATCATCTCCGGGTCGAGCGCGGAGGTGGGCTCGTCGAAGAGCATGATCTTGGGGTCCATGGCCAGGGCTCGCGCGATGGCCACGCGCTGCTGCTGCCCACCCGAGAGCTGCGCGGGGTACTTGAGGGCCTGTTCGGGGATGCCCACGCGGCTCAGCAGCTGCATGGCCCGCTCTTCCGCCTCATCCTTGCGGATCTTGCGCACGCGGATGGGGCCGAGCGTGATGTTCTGCAGGACCGACAGGTGCGGGAACAGGTTGAACTGCTGGAAGACCATGCCGATCTCGGAGCGGATGGCGGCGATGTTGCGGATGTCGTTGGTGAGCTCGATGCCATCGATGATGATGTCGCCGCGCTGATGCTCCTCGAGCCGGTTGATGGTGCGGATCCAGGTGGACTTGCCCGAGCCGGACGGCCCGGCGATGACGAGCACCTCGCCGTGCTTGACGGCGATGTTGATGTCGTTGAGCACGTGCAGCTCGCCGAACCACTTGTGCACGCCACGGCAGACGATGATGTCCTCCGCATCCGGGCCCGGCGGCGTGCGCTTGACGGCGCGCGGCTTGGTGTCGAGGCCCTTGACGGTGGGCTCGTTGGTCGCTAGAGGGTCACTCATCGTTCACCGATCCCTAGTTCCTTTTCAAGGCGATAGCTGGCCTGGCTGAGGGTGTAGCTGAGGACGAAGAAGACGGCCGCGATGAAGAAGTAGACCTCGAACTGCGTGCCCAGCCACTCGGGGTTGGCGAGCACGGCACGGCCGATGCCGAGGATCTCGAGGAGGCCGATGATGTAGGCCAGCGTGGTGTCCTTCAGGAGGCTGATGAAGAGACCCACGTTGGCGGGGATGGTGATGCGCAGGGCCTGGGGCAGCACGATGAAGATCGTCGTCTGCCACGTGCGCAGACCGATCGCGAAGGCGGCCTCGTGCTGGCCCGCGGGGATGGCCTGCAGCCCGCCGCGTACGTTCTCGGCCACGTAGGCCGCGCTGAAGAGCGTGATGCCACCGATGGCCCGGATGACGTTGTCGATGCGCAGCCCGTCCGGCAGCACCAGCGGGAACAGGAACTGCGCCATGAACAGGACGGTGATGAGTGGGACGGCGCGGATGATCTCGATGTAGGCCGTGCTCACGACGCGCACGACCGGTAGTCGGCTGCGCCGTCCGATGGCCAGGGCCACGCCCAGCGGGAATGACAAGAGGATGCCCGCCACCGACAGCACCATCGTGAGCAGCAGCCCGCCCCAGATGTTGCTCGAGACCGACGACAGCACCGTGGTCTCTCCGAGCCCGGACAGGAGGATGACGCCGGTGATGGCAGCGATCAGCCAGATGAGCGAGATCCAGAGACGGCGCAGCGGATAGCGCTTGGTGGCGAACATGGACAGCACCACCACGCCGGCGCCGGCCACCAGGGCCAGGGCCGCGGCGATGCCCTCACCCGAGACGAGGATGAGGGCCGCGAGCATGAGCTGGCCGGCCGTGAGCATCATCGCCAGCATGCGCACGGCACCGCTGGTCGAGGCGCCCGCGGAGAGGCCGGTGGCCAACGAGATCACGGTCAGCGCCAGCCACACGCGCCAGATCTGGTCCGGCGGGTAGCGGCCCACGAGGAAGAGGCGCATGTTCTCGGTGATGACACCCCAGCGGGCGTCGAAGATCATCCACTGCGCCAGATCCGATCACGACCAGCGCGACGATGAGCCCGACGATGATCGTGAGCAGGCCGTTCAGCTTGCTGTTGAAGAGGTTGTGATAGAGCCAGCCGACGACGCCGACCTCGGTGCTCGGCGGGCGGACCTCTTCGGTGACCACGCGCGTGTCAGGGCTCATCTGAGGGCTACCGCTCATGGATCTGCACCATGCGGTTGTAGAAGTTCATGAGCACCGAGGTGGCCAGGCTGACCACGAGGTACACGGCCATGACCACCAGCAGCACCGCCACCGGCTGCCCGGTCAGCTCGGAGACCGTGCGGCTGACGTTGAAGATGTCCGCGTAGCCGATGGCCAGCGCCAGGCTGGAGTTCTTGATGAGGTTGAGGTACTGGCTCGTGAGCGGAGGGATGATGATGCGCAGCGCCTGCGGCAGGATGACCAGGCGCAGGACCTCGCCCTCCTTGAGGCCGATCGTGCGTGCCGCCTCCAGCTGACCCTTGCTCACGGCCTGGATGCCACCACGGATGATCTCCGCGATGAAGGCCGCGGTGAAGAGCGCGAGGCCCACAGTCAGGGCCAGGAACTCGGGCGAGAAGCGCAGGCCGCCGTTGATGTTGAAGGCGCCCAGCTCAGGGTTCTCGAAGGCCAGCGGTCCGCCGGGGATGAGGAACCAGACCAGCAGCGGGAGCCCCACGAGCACCGCGGCGGCGATCCAGCGCAGGCCCAGCGTGGGCCGCCCCTCCGCTTCGCGCCGACCGGCGTACCACCACAGAGCGGCAAAGCCCACGACCGCGATGATCACGACCACGAACCAGATCACGCCGTTGGCTGCGACCTCCGGTCGGGGCAGGTAGAAGCCGCGTTGCGAGAGGTACATGTCCAGCGGGAAGCGGATCGAGTCCCGGACCTGGGGCATCTGCAGGAAGACGACGAAGTAGATGACCAGCAGCTGGACCAGCACCGGCGTGTTGCGGAAGATCTCGACGTAGGTCAGCGCAACCTTGCTCACCAGCCAGTTGCTCGACAGGCGAGCGACGCCGACGATGAGGCCGATGATCGTGGCCAGGAAGATGCCGACCACGCTGACCATGATCGTGTTCAGCAGGCCCACCAGCAGGGCCCGGGCGTGCGAATCGTCAGCCGTGAAGGGGATGACCGACTCGGATGGCGTGAAGCCTGCTCGCAGGTCGAGCCAGTCGAGCGAGGTCGTGATGTTCCTCGCCTCGGAGTTGGCGATGAGGTTGTTCAGGAGCCAGCCGATGAACAGCAGCACGATCGCCAGGAAGACGATCTGGGTGATGACCGCGAGCACGCGCACATCCCGATAGAACGGGATCGATGCGCCGGTGCCGCCCCCCGGCGAGCCAGCGGGCGTGCCGCTCGGTTCGTCAGCCATCAGTACCTGCTCGGCATGCTTGGATAAGTATCGACCCCGGAGGCAACCTGCTGGCTTCCTCCGGGGTCACGCCTAGGGCTCTACTAGCGGAAGGGCGGCGAGTACATCAGGCCGCCGTTCGTCCAGAGGTCGTTGACGGTGCCATCGCGGTTGAGCGCGAGGGCCGTCTCAGGACCAAAGGCACGGTCATAGATCTCACCGTAGTTGCCCACGGCGCTGATGACCTGCACCACGAAGTCGTCGGAGAGCCCGAGCGCGGAGCCCAGCTCACCGGTCTCGCCGAGGAGGCGAGCGATGACGGGGTTGTCGCTACCGGCGGACTCAGCCACGTTCATGGAGCTGATGCCAAGCTCCTCCGCCTCGATCGTGGAGTACACGACCCAGCGCACGACGTCTGCCCACTGGTTGTCGCCGGAAGCGACCACCGGAGCCAGCGGCTCCTTGGACATGGTCGCGTCGAGGATCACGTGCGCCTCGGGATCGGCGAACGAGGTGCGGCGACCGAGCAGCTGCGACTTGTCGGAGGTGACCGCGTCGCAGCGGCCCTCTTCGTACTGGCCATAGACCGTGTCGATCTCAGCCGCCACGACCGGGTTGTACTCCACGCCGAGGAAGGCCATCTGGTCGGCCAGGTTCAGCTCGGTGGTGGTGCCGGAGGTGACGCAGATGCTGGCGCCGTCGAGCTCTTCGAGCGTGGTCACACCGAGGTCGCTACGGACCATCATGCCCTGGCCGTCGTAGAAGATGGTCGGGCCGAAATCACCCCACGCCGCATCCCGGCTGAGGGTATTGGTGGTGTTACGGAAGATGACGTCGACCTCACCACCCTGGATGGCGGTCGCACGCTGGTCCGCGGTGAGCGGGGTGTACTGGACGGCGTCGGGATCGCCGAGCACGGCCGCTGCGATGGCGCGGCAGTAATCGGCATCCATGCCTTCGAAGACGCCGGTCGCCTCGTTCAGGACGCTCATGCCGGGCAGACCGCCATTGACGCCACAAACGAGGGTGCCGCGCTCCTGGACCGCGGCCAGGGTGCCGCCATCCTGAGCGGCGACAGCCGACGAACCGAGAACGAGGGCTCCGATAACGAGCCCGGGTACGAGCTTCTTCAAGACGTACTCCTCCTTGCGGGAACTAGGTGGCACGCGAGATCGCTCACGATCGTCCGCGAGTGCCCGCGAGTGCCCGCGACGGTCCTCCCAGACGGGTCGCGTCGGCGCAGGATAGCAAGTCTTGGGCCGTGGTTCGTGCTCGGGAACGGGGCCAAACGGCCTGATTCGAGCGAATCCGACCGAACCGCAACCACCGTGGTGCGCCGACGCACCGGTAGCGATATCGGACCTTCTGACTAACCCATATCCGCGGGGTACATGTTCCGCAGGTCGTAGACGCGCACCGCTGTCCGACCCCTGATCTCGTCCTGCTGATGGGTCGGCAACTCGGCCAGCAGGTAGCGCACCGAATCCACGACATCGCCGTAGGAGCCGGCCTGCAGGCAGTGCGGCCAGTCCGAGCCGAGCATCAGCCGCTCCGGCCCGAAGGCGTCCAGCGCCAGCTCGACCGGGTGGCGCAGGTCATCGATGGACCAGGTCAGTGGATCAGCCTCGGTGACGAAGCCGGAAAGCGTGGCGCTCACGTTGGGCTGCTCGGCCAGCTCGAGCAGCGCCCCACCCCAGGCCGAGAGGTCTGCGCTGAGGATCGGCGGCCAGGCCAGGTGCTGGAGCACGAAACGCACGTCGGGCAACGCCCGGCTGGTCTCCGCGGCGGCTCGCAGCTCGCGCGTGCGCACCACGAGGTCGAACGCCAGACCAGCGGCGGCACCCGCGGCCAGGCCTCGCCGCACGTCGGCTCGGGTCAGCCAATCGGGGTCGTCCTCCGCGGCCACCGCATGGCGCAGGCCTGCGAGGAGGTCCCCGCCCCGACCGCTTCGGAGCGACGCGATCTGGGCGCTGACGTCGGCTGCGGTGAGGTCGACCCAGCCGACCACGCCGCGGACCCAGGGGATGGTGGCCGCGTGCGCCAGCAGCTCCCGCGACTCGGTCAGCGACTGCCGCGTCGAGGACAGGACCGTGCCGGTGATCTGCCCGGCCCGAAGCTCAGGCTGGAGGTCCTCCGGTCCACTGCCATCGTCACCGAGGTGGTGGTGTGCGTCGATGACAGGAAGGTTCAGCATCGGCTCGGCTCCACATCCGTTGGGCCGTAGCCTAGCGTTCCCATCAAGCTCCAGCCGGCACTTCCCACGTGCGCCACACTGTGGGCATGAGCATCGGGGGCGAGCCCATCGGCGTGGCGGTGCTGGGCGCCGGCCGCATGGGCCAGACACACATCCGCAACCTGGCGGCCGACCCGGACGTACGCATCGTGTGTGTGGCCGACCCGGACCCTCATGCCGCGGAGGCCGGCCGCGCGCTTGCGCGGGCCGAACGCTCCTGCACCGACCCGCGTGACGCCATCAAGGCGGCCGAGGTCGAGGCCATCATCATCGTGACACCGACCAGCACGCATGCGTCGCTCATCGAGATGGCCGCGCACGAGGGCAAGGCCGTCTGGAGCGAGAAGCCCATCGCCCTCGACCTGGCCCAGACGGCTCGCGTGGTCGACCTCGTGGAAGCCAGCGGGATCCCGCTCCAGCTCGGCTTCATGCGACGGTTCGATCCGGGCTACGCCGCGGCCAAGGCGCGTATCGCGTCGGGCGGGCTCGGCCGCATCGAGCAGTTCCGAGCCCTCTCCCGCGACACCTACCCACCCCCCGTGGAGTTCCTCCACCACGCTGGCGGCATCTTCCTGGACATGGCGGTGCACGACCTGGACCTGGCGCGCTTCCTCGTGGGCGAGGTCGAGGAGGTCAGCGCATGGGCTGCCGTCCTCGCCGAGCCGTCGTTCGCCGAGGCGAACGACTTCGACACCGCCGTCGCCATGCTCCGCTTCGAGAACGGCGCCATGGGCGTGATCGAGACCGCCCGCCACAGCCCCTGGGGATATGACATCCGCACCGAGGTCGCGGGCGCGCGGGGCAAGGTCGTGATCGAAGCCCCGCAGAAGACGGCCGCGACCTTCAGCCACGACTTCGGTTTCCACGGCGATCACTTCGAGTCGTTCCCCGATCGCTTCGAGCGCGCGTTCCGCCTGGAGCTGGCCGCCTTCATCGAGGCCGTACGCGAGGGACGCGCTCCCTCACCTGGCGCGCGCGAGGGGCTCGAGACCCTGCGGCTGGCCATCGCGTGCACGCGCAGCCGAGCCGAGGGCCGGCCCGTGCGCCTGTCAGAGGTGCAGCCGTAGGCCACCGGTGGCGGCCGGGGGCTGGCTGGAACGGCCGAGACAAACGGACCGGAGTCGGGGTACCCTGTGGCGGTCGTCGGTAGCCCGTCGCCCCAGCGATGGACGGCCGATCAGGGATGACAGGCCTGTGCCCGGCCACTCGAGCCCCAGCTCGACATTCCGTGACGTAGGGAGAACGACGGAGGTCCGCCGTTGCGCATCGCCATGTGGCAGCCAGGAACTGGAGCTGCCCAATGACGCACGCCACCACAACCACCCACCTTGCGATCGCCAGCGTGCTGACGCTCGCCCTGCTGGCCCTGACCGCGGTGCCGGCCGCTGCCGGCGGAGCGTGGCGCGCCAAGGGCGCCGAGGACGTCGCCATCCGGCTCACCAACTGCATCCGCTCGGGCGGGCACGTGACCAAGGCCGGCAAGTGCAAGGGCTGGGGCAAGGGCGGCTACTCAAGGGTCCAGCCGCTGCTCAAGCGCAGCGCCAGGATCTCCAACCAGGTCTCGGGCCCGTGGGCCAAGAAGTCGGTCCAGTTCTACGGCACGCGCCGCTGCTGGATCGGCCACGCCTGGAATGGTTCCACCGTGGACAAGCGCTTCGCGGCGGCCAGCCTCAAGCACATCGCCAACGGCGAGAACATGGGCTGCGGCATGTACGGTACTGGCAAGCAGACCGTGGTCATGCTCGTGCGCATGTGGCAGGCCGAGAAGGCCTGGGGCGGGCCCCACTGGAAGCAGATCAAGAACGGCAAGTTCGAGAGCGTGGGCGTGGGCGTCGCGCGCTACGGCAGCCGCAAGACGCAGGTGGTCATGAACTTCTACGGCAAGCCGGTCAACTGACGGCGGCGTCCGATCGGAACGCTCCAAGAGCCGGGCGCGACGCTCGGCTCTTTCCGATTCGCGAGTGACTGCGGCCCAGGTACGGGTCTCAAGTGGCCTTGATTCCTATCGTCTAGGTGTCCTGTAGGTTAGGGCCGTATGGCACACGGGCCGGCCGTGGTGAACACCGATGATGTGGGCAACACATAGCACGTCTCTGCTCATTCGCGACGAGGGGAGTTCGCGGATCGCAGGGTTCGGGACATCCGGCCGCTGCTCAAGACGACGGCCGCCAAGAAAGAAGGGAGCCCCCCAACCCATGGCTTCACGGCTTCGGATCACGGGCGTGATCCTCATCATCATCGGCATCGTCGCGCTGGGCGCGTCCGGCTACACGTACTTGCGAACGCAGTCGAGCGCTGACTCGCTGCAAGGCTTCAGCGAAGCGCAGGACGTCAACCTCAGCTACAACGAAGACGGCCAGCTCATCGACCGTGGCACCACCGACGGTGCGGACGCCATCCTGGTTCTGCTGGGCGACACCTGGCGCTGGCCCATCGTCGATGCCGAGCTCAACCCCGACGATCCGCTGGTCAACACAGCCACCGAGTACATGTACCAGATGGCCACTATCGCCTATCACACCCTGCACGGCGAGCAGACCGTGGTCCTGCCCGAGACGGTCGAGTGGGACGGCGACGGCGACGGCACGGTCGCGGCCGACGCGCCCGTCTTCTCCGGTGGTGAGTGGGATCCGACCACGGCCCGCGAGGACGCCGTGTTCAACGCCGGCGTGTACACGGTGCCGGTCAACGAGCGCTACTGGACGCAGTTCAACCGCCTGCACCCGCTCGACGGCCCGGCTCGCGAGCAGACCTGGAGCGGCACGGTCCACGGACTCTTCGCCGAGCTCGGCGTCGGCGCGGTGACCGCCTCGCTGGCACAGGTCGGCGTGGGCATCGCCCTCGTGGTCCTGCTCATGGGACTCGGCTTCGGTGCCGCCGGCGTGCTCCTGATCTGGGTGGCTGGCGCTGCCAAGAAGGAAGAGCAGCCAACAGCGACCGCCTGACCCACGCGCCTGCGGGCAGACGCCCGCGAAGGAGAAGGAACGCCGCCGACCGTGTGGTCGGCGGCGTTCCCTCGTTCTGCTGACTCCGGCACCGCCTGTGCGGGAGACGGTCTGTCAGTCCACCGGCTTCATGAGGCGATCGAAGAGCTTCTGTTGCTCGAGCACCTTGGGCACGATGGTGTAGCTGCCGGTCAGCTGGCGGGCGTAGCGCCCGGGCTCCAGCACCACTGACCTGACCTTGTCCAGGTCAGCCCTGGCCACGAGCTCGAGCATGGCCGGCGCGGCGCGCATGGGCATGTCCGTGACGACCTTCTTGCGCACGATGTCCACCAGCGCCGCCAGCTGATCCTGGCCACGCTTGCGCACCTTCTCAGCCGCGGCCGTGAGCACCTGGTGCTGGCGCCGGGAGCGGTCGTAGTCGGTATCCGCATGCCGGGTTCGCGAGAAGGCCAGCGCCTTCTTGCCGTCGAGCTCACGCTTGCCCGCCTTCAGCTTCAGGCCGTTCTCGCCGATGTGCATGGTGGGGTCCACGAGCGCCTCTGCGAGCGTGACCTCCACGCCACCGATGCTGTTGATGAGCCGGACGAGACCATCGAACTCTACGAGCGCGTAGTAGTCGATCTCCACGCCGAAGGCGTAGGACAGATCGCGCGCGACCTTCTTGAGGGCGGGCTTGCGCTTGCCTCCCGCACGCTCGTACTCCCAGAAGAGCGAGTTGATGCGGCCGCTGTAGACGCGACCCGGCGCGATGGGCACGTTGACCGTGTCGCGTGGCAGGCTCACGAGGGCGACACGACCGGAGCCGGGATCGATCGAGGCCACGATGATGGCATCGGTGCGCGAGCCGATGACACCGTCGCGGTAGTCGCTGCCCAGCACCAGCACGGTGAGACGCCCGTCCGCTCCGACCAGCTCCTCGACGCGCAGCGGTGGCTTGGTCGGCTCGGGCGTTGGTTCGGCCACGGCCTGCCTGCTGACCTGGCCCCGGTCCTGTTCGTTGCCGGCGCCCACCGCCAGCTCGCCACAGCCTGAGACGGCCAGGGCGAAGAGGAAGGCAACGAGGGCCAGCAGCACTCGGCTCATGGCGGGGGCGACTCCTAGCTGGTCGTGCGACGACGTGTCACGGCCGGACGGGATCATGGGCACACTCCCCGAACGGAGGGACCCCGCGCCGAGATGCGATCTGGGCCCGAGTCTAGCGCCGGGTCCCTGTTCCTGCCCAAGGTGTTGCGTTCAGGCACCAGGGCGCTACCATCTGCTGCCATGTGCCGATCGATCAGGACACTGCGGGGATCTACCGAACCGGTCAGTGACGAGGAGATACGGGCAGCAGCCCGGCAGTACGTGCGCAAGCTGAGCGGCTACCGCACCCCCTCTCGAGCCAACGAGGCGGTCTTCGAGGCGGCCGTCGACGAGGTCGCCCGGGCCACGCGCCAGCTGCTCGAGGGGCTGGTGGTCAGGGGCGCGGCCACCTCTACCCGGCCCCCTAGCCTTCAGCCGGCGCCTTCTCGGCGCTGACGACGGGTCGGACCTGCTCCTCGGCATCGTCACCGCCGAACCGCTCGCGGAAGCCGGCCTTGCCGCCCTCGACCAGCGAGTACAGCACCGGGATCACGAGCAGGGTCAGGGCGGTCGAGCTGAAGAGGCCGCCGATGACGACCGTGGCCAGCTCCTCGGCGATGATCGAGCCGTGGGCCATGCCCATGGCCACGGGGGTCAGGGCCAGCATCGTGGCGATGGCCGTCATCAGGATCGGCCGCACGCGCACGCGGCCACCATCGACGAGCGCGTCGTAGACGGAGGCACCGCGGGCTCGCCGCTGCTCTACGAAGTCGAGCAGCACGATGGCGTTCGTGACCACGATGCCGATGAGCATGAGCATGCCCACCATGGCGCTGATCCCGATGGGGTGGCCGGCGATGGCCAGCGCCGGGAACGCGCCGATGGCCGCGAGCGGCAGGCTGAAGAGGATGATGAAGGGCGTGATGAGCGAGCCGAGGGCCAGCACCATCACGATGTAGACCACGAGGATGGCGAAGCCCATGGCGAAGAAGAGCGAGGAGAAGGCCTCGTTCATCTCGGCCGTGGCACCGGCGAAGGTCGTGACCACGGTCTCGGGGATGCGTCCCTCCTCGCGCAGCGCCTCGATCCTCGAGGCCGCCTCCTCGGAGACGGCCCCGGTGTCCTGGCTGATGATCTCGGCGGAGATGGTGGCTGCGGGAGAGCCATCGACGCGGGTGACCGTGCTGCGCACCTCGACCACATCGACATCGGCCACGTCACCCAGCGAGGCGCTGCCGGCCAGGCCGCTGACGGGCATCCGGCGCAGGGCTTCGACCGAGTCGAGGCCGTCGTCGGAGACCCGCAGCTGGGCGTCGAGCACGCTGCCGTCCTCGAGCGAGTAGGTGCCCAGGGGTGAACCCACCAGCACGCCCCGGATCTCGGTTCCGACCTGAGCGGTCGTGGAGCCGATCATCATGGCCATGTTGGGATCGACCGCGACCAGCACCTGGGGGGCTTCGGCGACCGCGTCACTGGTGAGGTTGTCGATGCCCTCCATGTCGGCGAGGTCCGCCATGATCAGGTCGCTGGCGGCCCGGATCTCCTCGGGGTCGTCGCCGCTGACCACGATGGCCATGCTGCTCATGCCCACGGCCATGGAGCTCTCGCTCGAGACGACCACATCGAAGCCGTCGCTGCTGACCGGCCCGAGGTCCTCCTTGATGGCCTCGCGCGCCTGCTGGAGGTCGGTGCCCTCGACGACGCGGGCGGTCATCGAGGCGCTGTTGGCGGGACGTCCTGCGAAGGCCGCCTGCAGCGCCTGGCTGCCCGTATCGCCTTCGGCCGGGATGGTGGCCATGACCAGGTCGACGTCATCGCGCGACAGCAGGATCTGCTCCGCTTCGACCGTCTTCTGGCTGACGGCCTCGGATGAGGCGCCTTGCGGGGGCACCACGGTGATCGAGACGAGGTCTTCACCGCCCATGTCGATGAAGGCCGTGGGCAGGGTGCCGGCGATGGCCAGTGCCAGCGCCGTCAGGACCGTGGCCACGCCGATCGTTCCCCACTTGCTGGCGCGGCTGCGCAGGACGAACTCGAGCATGGGCGTGTAGACACGCTGCCAGAAGGTCTGGGGTGGCTCGCCCGAGTCGTCGACCACGATCGTGACCTTGTCCATGAAGAGGTAGGCCAGGACCGGGATCACCGTGAGCGCCACCAGCAGCGACGCCAGCATGGCGAAGGTCACGGCCAGGCCGAAGGGCAGGAAGAACTGGCTCACGAGGCCGCCCACGAACCCGATGGGCAGGAAGATGGCGACGGTCGTGATGGTGCTGACGGTGATGGCCTTGGCCACCTCTCGAACGCCGTTGATGACCGCTTCACCCTTCGTGTCGCCCATGCCCCTGTGGCGATAGATGTTCTCGAGCACGACGATCGAGTCGTCGATGACCCTGCCCACGGCCACTGTCAGCCCCGAGAGCGTGAGGATGTTGATGGTCAGGCCGAAGACGCCGAAGAGGCCGATGCCGATGAACAGTGACAGCGGGATGCTGATGGCCGCGACGAGCGTGGTGCGCACGCTGCGCAGGAAGGCGAAGATGACGAGCACCGCGAAGAGGCCACCGAGCAGGCCCTCCTGCAGCAGCCCGTCGACCGACTCGGTGATGAAGTCGGCCTGGTCGTAGATCGTCTCGATGGCCACGACCTCGCCGAAGGTCGCCTCGGCCGCCTCGAAGACGGCGTGCACGTCCTCCGAGACCTGCACGGTGTTGGCGCCTGAAGCGAGGGACACCGAGACGGTCAACGAGGGCTCGCCGTTGGTGCGGGCGTAGCCGGACTCGTTGACCGTGGTCTGCTGGACGGTGGCGATGTCACCGAGGGTCACGGGCACGGGCATGGCCGCGAGCGCCTCGGTCAGCTGGCTGAGCTCGGCGAGGCCCGCGAGCAGACCGCCAGGAGCCTCCTCGGACTGGGCCTCGTCCTGGACCGGGTCCGCTGGCGGCTCCTCCGTGGTCGCGGCAGCACCCGCCTGCGGGGCGCTCGCGCCGGTGCCTCCGGTCGAACCCACGATCTGTGACTCGAGCTCGGCCACCGAGGTGTACTCGTGCGCGGTCGAGACGGGCAGGCGCAGGTCGCCATCGGCGATCGAGCCCGAAGGCAGGGTCAGCTGGTTGGCGTAGAGGATGCCCTGGACCTGCTGCAGTGAGACGCCGGTCCCAGCCATGGCTTCAGGGTCAAGGACGATGTCGAGGATGGGTGAGCTGCCGCCGGTGAGCTCCGCGGTGGAGACGCCGTCGATCCCCTGCAGCCGCGGCAACACCTCCTCCTCCGCGATCCGGGCCGCCTCCAGCGGGTCGGCGCCGGGAGCCGCGCCGATGGTGGCCGTGACGACCGGCATCTGGTCGATGCTGAAGGACATCACCATGGGTTCGACCTCTGCCGGCAGCGTGGCCGAGCCCAGCGAGCGCTCGATGTCATCGACGGCCGCCTTGGGATCCGTGCCGAAGTCGAACTCGGCGAAGATCATCGACATCGAGTTGGACGAGCTGGACTGCGTCCCGTCGAGGTTGGGCACGTTGACCATGGCCCGTTCGATCGGCTCGGTGACCTGTGCCGCGACCGTCTCGGCCCCAGCGCCGGGCATCGGGCTGATGACCATGACGAACGGCAGCTGGATGTCGGGGATGAGCTCCTGCTTGAGCGTCGTCCACGAGTAGGCACCAGCGAGGAAGACAGCGATCGAGAGCAGGATGACGACGCTCTTCTGTCGCAGTGAGAACTCGGTCAGGCGGGTCATGCAGGATTCCTTTCGGTAGCTGCGTGGGGCGGGGTGGCGCGATCGGCGATGAGCTGCGCTTCGCGTTCGATGGCGGCGATGCCGCGCCGCAGGCTGTGCAGCTCGTCGCGGCTGAGGCCGGCCAGGAGCAGACCGAGCTTCTCGGTGGGCAGCTCGTGGAAGCGCTCGACCAGGAGCTGGCCGGGCTCGGAGAGCGTCACCAGCTGGTGGCGGCGGTCGTGGGGGTCGGGATTGCGCTCCAGGTAGCCCGCCTCCACCAGGCGGTCCACGAGGCCGCTGGCCGCGGGCAGGCTGATGTGGAGCTGCGAGGCGAGGGCTGAGATGGAGAGCGCCGGCTGCAGCGCGACGAGCAGGAGACAGCGCGCCTGCGGCATGGTCACGTCGACATCGAGCATGTCGAGGTGCCGCCAGCGGGTCACGTGGCCCATGAGCTGCTCGAAGCTGGCCAGGATGTCACGGCGCAGGATGTCTGCCGACGCCTCGTTCATGGCTCGGTTCTGACAGCACGCACAGTTAGTCGTACCGGAATACTTTGCATGTTGCAAATGATACGGGCGGCATGAACCAACCTGACCCGGGCCGACCGTCCTGAAGACCCCTGCCGGAGGTAGCAGAAGGCCCGGCCGCTCGCGCGGCCGGGCCTTGCCGGATCGTCGTCTGGGCCAGGAGCCTGCCGGGCTAGCCCTCCACGGGTGTCGGGGCGGGCAGGTCGGGCGCCGCGTCCTCGTCGGAGCCACTGCCCCCGAACCGCTTGCGGAAGCCTTCCTTGCCACCATCGACGAGCGAGTAGATGACCGGGATGACCATGAGGGTCAGGAACGTCGAGCTGAAGAGGCCGCCGATCACGACGGTCGCCAGCTCCTCCGCGATGATCGAGCCGTGCGCGAACCCGATGGCCACGGGCGTGAGCGCCAGGATGGTGGCGATGGCGGTCATGAGGATGGGCCGCACGCGCGTGTTGGCACCCTTGACCAGGGCGTCGTACGGCGTCTCACCCTTCTTCTTGAGCTGTTCCACGAAATCGAGCAGCACGATGGCGTTGGTGACCACGATGCCGATGAGCATGAGGAAGCCGATGAGGGCGCTGATGCCCAGGGGGTTGCCGCTGATGAGCAGCGCCGGGATGGCGCCGATGATGGCCAGCGGCAAGCTGAAGAGGATGATGAAGGGCGTGATGAGCGAGCCGAGGGCCAGCACCATCACGATGTAGACCACGAGGATGGCGACGCCCATCGAGAAGAAGAGGCCGCCGAATGCTTCCGCCTGCTCGGCGGTCGCACCCGCGAACGTGACCTCCACGGAGGCGGGGATCTCCCCCGCCTCGCGCAGGTCATCGATGTGCGCCTCCGCCTCTGCCGAGATCCCGGCGAGGTCCGGGCCGAGGATGTCGGCTGAGACCGTGGCTGCCGGAGAGCCATCGACACGGGTGACCGTGCCGCGCACCTCGACCGCCTCGACGAGGGCGACCTCACCGAGGGTGGAACTGCCGGCCATGCCGCTCACGGGCATGGCACGCAGGCCCTCCACGCCGTCGACGCTGGCGTCGTCCACGCGCAGGATGGTGGTCACGCTGGTGCCGTCGTCGAGCGTGTAGGAGCCGATGGGGTTGCCCACCAGCACGTCTCGGATCTGCGTTCCGATCTGGGCCGTGCTGGAGCCGATCAGGGCCGCCTTGTTGGGGTCGACCGTGACGGCCACCTGCGGCGTCTCGGAGACCGCGTCGCTCTCGACGTTGTCGAGCTCCTCGATGGTGGACAGCTCGACCACGATGGCATCGGCTGCCTGCTCGATCTCGACCGGGTTGGGGCCGCTGACCACGATCTGCAGGCCACCGCCCCCGCCGAAGGCGTCCTGCTCGGAGACGGCCACGTCGAAGCCATCGGTCGAGATGGGCTCCAGGTCCGCCTTGATGTCCTCGCGGGCCGCCTCGAGGTTTGCCCCGTCATCGAGCCGGACGGTGACGACGGCGCTGTTGGAGGCGCGACCGCTGAAGGCCGCCTGCAGCGCCTGTGCCCCCGTGTCAGCCTCGCCGGGGATGGTGGACTGGACCAGCTCCACGTCGGGGTTGGCCAGCAGGATCTCCTCCGCTTCGAGGGTCTTCTCCCGCACGCCCGCGGTGGATGAGCCCTGCGGCGGCGAGACCGTGATGGTCAGGAAGTTCTCGCCACCAGCGTCGACGAAGCTGGTGGGCAGCAGTGGAGCCAGGGCCAGGGTCACCACGAAGAGCAGCGCGGCGATGCCGATGGTGCCCCACTTGGTGAGGCGGTTCCTGAGCGCCACGATGAGCACCGGCGTGTAGAGCCGCTGCCAGATGGTCATCCTGGGCTCGCCGTCCTCGTCGAACTCGATATCGACCTTGTCCACGAACCAGTAGGCCAGCACGGGGATGACCGTGAGGGCCACCAGCAGCGAGGCCAGCAGCGCGAAGCTGACGGCCAGGCCGAAGGGCAGGAAGAACTGGCTCACGAGGCCGCCCACGAAGCCGATGGGCAGGAAGACCGCGGCCGTGGTGATGGTGGAGCTGGTGATCGCGCCCGCGACCTCCTTCGTGCCGGTGATGACCGCCTCGTCGATGGGATCACCCATACCGCGATGGCGATAGATGTTCTCCAGGACCACGATCGAATCGTCGACCACTCTGCCGACCGCGACCGCCAGGCCGCCGAGGGTAAGGATGTTGATGGTCAGTCCGGCGATGCCGAAGATGGCGATGGCGAGGAAGATGGAGAGGGGGATGCTGACGGCAGCGACGAGGGTCGTGCGGGCGCTGCGCAGGAAGGTGTAGATGACGAGGACCGCGAAGAGCGCCCCCAGCAAGCCCTCCTGCACCAGGCCCTGGGTCGACTCCTCGATGAAGACCGACTGGTCCTGGATGACATCGATGCGGATGATGTCTCCGTAGGCCTCCGGCGCCGTGGCCTCGTTGAAGACGTCCTCGACCTCTGAAGCCACGGCGACCGTGTTGGCACCCGACTGCTTGGTGACGCTCAGGGTCAGCGAGGGCTGGCCGTTGGTCCGGGCGTAGCCGGAGACCTGCACCTCCTGCGGCTCGATGGTGGCGATCTCGCCCAGCGTCACGGGCTGCGGGATCTGCGCCAACGCCTCACCCAGGCGGCTGAGGTCGGGCAGCTCGAAGAGGCCACCGTCGCCCTCCTCGACGGGCGCCTCCTCCGTCGTCGTCTCGCCCGGTGCGCCAGTGACGGCCTCGCCGAGGCCGGGCGTTCGCGCACCGACGATGAGGCGCTCGAGCGCCTCGACGGAGGTGAACTCGTGCTGCGTGCTGACCGGCAGGCGCAGGCCGGCCTCGTCGATCGCGCCCGAGGGGATGGTGATCTGGTTGGCGAAGAGCAGTCCCTGGACCTGCTGCAGGCTGATGCCCGTCTCGGCCATGGCCGCAGGGTCGAGCACGATGTCGAGGATGGGCGTGGGCCCACCGGTCAGGTCGACCGTGGAGACGCCGTCGATGCCCTGCAGGGCCGGCACCACCTCGGTGCGGGCGATCTGGGCGGCCTCGGTGGGATCGGCACCCTCGACCGGGCCGACGGTGGCAACCACGATGGGCTGGCTATTGAAGTCGAAGGAGCTGACCTGCGGCTCGCTGCCCTGCGGCAGGCTCAGCTGGCCCACGGCCTGCTCGACCTCGGTCAGGGTCTCCTTGAGGTCGGTGCCGAAGTCGAACTCCGCGAACACGAGCGAGAGCGAGCTGCCCGACGTCGACTGCACCGTCTGCAGCCGCGGGATGTTGCTGATGGCCTGCTCGACCGGCTCGGTGACCTGCGTCGCGACATCCTCCGCACCCGCGCCGGGCATGGGCGTGATGATGGTCACGAAGGGGAACTCGATGTCTGGCAAGAGCTCCTGCCGGAGCGTGGTCCAGGAGAAGAGGCCTGCGATCAACACGCCCACCGCGAGGAGGATGATGACGCTCTTCTCCCGCACAGCGAACTGGGTGAGCCGGATCATGGGGCGGTCCTTTCGGTGTGGGCTTCAGGCGGGTCGGTCTGATCGAGGTGCTGGACCTCGCGGCTAAGGGCGATGAGGCTGATGCGGAAGGCTTCGAGCTCGTGGTCGTCGAGGCCCTTGAGCAAGCGGAGCGTGACCTGGGCCCGCAGCTCGCGCATGTGGTCGAGGGCGGCCGTGCCGGTGTCGGTGATGGTGACCAGCTGCTGGCGGCGATCGACCGGGTCTTCCCTGCGTTCGACGTAGCCCTGGGCCACGAGCCGGTCCACGAGGCCACTCACGGCGGAGGGGCCGACGCCGAGCTCAGCGGCGATCGAGGACATCGGCACGCCGGGGCGCACCGACAGCAGGTAGAGGGCCTTGGCCTGGGACATGGTCACGTCCACACCCATGAACTCGGGCGCGTGGGACTCGGCCACGTGGCGCATCAGCGCATGGAAGAGCTCGAGGATCTCCTCCTCGACGGGCTGTCTGGGGAACACGGCGATTCATTTACCTTGCGACTTGGCAATAGTGTATGCGATGTGAAGCAACGCGCCTGCACGGGGCCAGCTGCGACCACACCCCGACGTCGCGAGCTCCGCCCTGCCGCATGAATCGGAAGAGGTCCGGTCGCTCCCCGCGACCGGACCTCCTGGAGGTGCGTCTACTTGTTGGCGAGCGCTGCCTGCGCAGCCGCGAGGCGGGCCACCGGCACGCGGAACGGGGAGCAGCTGACGTAGTCAAGCCCGACCTTCTCGAAGAAGAAGATGGACTCGGGGTCACCACCGTGCTCACCGCAGACGCCGAGCTCGATGTCGGGGCGGGCAGCACGACCCTTCTGGACCGCGATCTCCACCAGCTGGCCGACACCGGTGGCGTCGATCGTCTGGAAGGGGTTGAAGGGCAGGACCTTCTCCTCGACGTACTTGAGGAGGAAGCCGCCCTCGGCGTCGTCTCGGCTGTAGCCGAAGGCCATCTGCGTGAGGTCGTTCGTGCCGAAGCTGAAGAACGAGGCCTCCTTGGCGATCTCGTCGGCGGTCAGGGCGCCGCGCGGGATCTCGATCATGGTGCCGAACTTGTAATCGAGGGTCACGCCGCTCTGCTCGGCGATCTTGTCCGCCTCCGCTTCGAGCAGACCGCGCACGCGCGAGAGCTCGTTCACATGCCCCACGAGCGGGATCATGATCTTGGCGATGGCGTCGCCGCCCCGCTTGTTGACCGCGACCTGCGCGTTGAGGATGGCGCGCGTCTGGATCTTGACGAAGTCGGGGATCATCAGGCCCAGGCGGACGCCGCGCAGACCCAGCATCGGGTTCTGCTCATGCATCGACTGCACGATGGCCAGGAGGTCCTTCTGCTCCTGCGTCGCTGCGTCACCAGCCTTGGTCACCTCGACGAGCGTCTCCTCGAGGTTGGGCAGGAACTCATGCAGCGGTGGGTCGATGAGACGAACCACCACGGGCAGGCCCTTCATGGCCTCGAAGATGCCCTCGAAGTCACCCTGCTGGAGCACCTCGAGCTTGGCCATCGCGCCATCGAAGATCTCGATGGCGGCGGCCTCGTCGGCCGTCAGAGTCTCACCGGCCTCGGCCTTGGCACGCGCGCGCATGGCGGCACCGGAGACGAGGATGGCGCCGCGCACGATCTCGAGTCGGTCACCTTCACGGAACATGTGCTCGGTGCGGCAGAGGCCGATGCCCTCGGCACCGTAGCTGCGCGCACGCTCGGCCTCTTCCGGCTTGTCAGCGTTGGTCCACACCCCCAGGCGACGGATCTCGTCGGCCCAGCCGAGGACGGTCTTGAGGTCGTCCTGCTCGTCGTAGTCGGCCGACATGGTGCCCAGCGCACCTTCGAAGACCTCACCGGTCCCGCCGTCAAGGCTGATCCAGTCGCCCTCCTTGAACGAGAGGCCGGTGTTGACCGAGGTCGCGGTCTTGGTCTTGTAGTCGACCGTCAGCTCGGCGCAACCCGCGACGCAGGGCTTGCCGATCTGGCGCGCGACCACGGCAGCGTGGCTGGTGGCACCTCCGCGCGCGGTCAGGATGCCCTCGGCGATGGCCATGCCGTGGAAGTCATCAGGGCTGGTCTCGACGCGGACGAGCACGACCTTCTCGCCGCGCTCCACCCACTCGACCGCCTCGTCGGCGCTGAAGACCGCACGCCCGACGGCCGCGCCGGGGGACGCGTTGAGGCCCTTGGCGATCTTGCTGGCGCCCTTGAGCGCCTCCGGGTCGTACTGGTCCCGCAGGAGCTGGTCGACCATGCCGGGCTCGATGCGCAGGAGGGCTTCCTCCTTGGTGATGATGTCCGCCTTGACCATGTCGGAAGCGATCTTCACCGCGGCCGCCGCGGTGCGCTTGCCCGAGCGGGTCTGCAGCATGTAGAGCTTGCCGCGCTCGATGGTGAACTCCATGTCCTGCATGTCGCGGTAGTGGTGCTCGAGCCGATCGGCGATGGCCTGGAACTCGGCGTGCGCCTCTGGCATCTGCTCGGCCAGGTGCGCGATGGGGAACGGGGTGCGGATGCCGGCCACCACGTCCTCGCCCTGGGCGTTCGTGAGGTACTCACCGAAGAGGGTGTTCTCGCCGGTGCTGGGGTTGCGCGAGAATGCGACGCCGGTGCCGGAGTCATCACCCATGTTGCCGAAGACCATGGTCATGACGTTGACCGCGGTTCCCAGGTCATGCGCGATCTTCTGGTTCTCGCGGTAGTCGCGAGCACGCTTGCCGAACCAGCTGGCGAAGACGGCCTTGATGGCCAGGTCGAGCTGCTGGTACGGATCCTGCGGGAACTCGGCGCCGGTCTCGTCGAGGACGATGGCCTTGAGCTCCTGCACCACGGCCTTCATGCCCGCGGCATCGACGTCCGTGTCCTGGGTGGCGCCGACACGCTCCTTGACCGCGTCGAGGGCGGCGTCCATGCGCTCGCCGTTGACGCCCAGCACGATGCGGCCGAAGAGCTGGATGAAGCGCCGGTAGGCGTCCCAGCCGAAGCGCTCGTTGTTGGTCAGCTTGATCATGCCCTGCAGGGTCTCTTCGTTGAGACCGAGGTTGAGGACGGTGTCCATCATGCCCGGCATGGAGAACTTGGCGCCCGAGCGAACGCTCAGGAGCAGCGGGTTCTCGACGTCGCCGAGGCCCTTGCCGGACTCAGCCTCCACCTGGGCGACGGCAGCCTTGACGTCCTCCCACAGGCCCTCGGGCAGCGCTTCGCCGGCCGAGAAGTAGTCGTTGCAGGCCTCGGTGGTGATGGTGAAGCCGGGCGGGACCGGAAGACCGGCCTTGGTCATCTCGGCCAGGCCGGCGCCCTTGCCGCCGAGCAGGTCGCGCATGGTGCCATCACCTTCGGCCTCACCGGCGCCGAAGGTGTAGACGTATCGCTTGGCAGCGACTTGGGGACGAGTGGAAGCAGACATAGAAAGAGGGACCTCTGGATGTGGGCTTGCGGGCATGGGGTGCCGCAGCGTCGGTATCTGGACAACCTGCATGATAGACGACCGCCCAAGGTGGGCCACTGCCATCCGGCCCCCCGTGAGGTACGGCACCTTGGCAGCCCCGTGATCGACCGTCGCGGGCGCGCGACTCCTCACCACGGTTCCGGCTGCGGACCGTACACTCAGGGTCATGACCGACCAACTCCCTGACACTCGCACCATCGAGCCCACGGCGGAGAAGTACAACGCCACGCTCGTCAAGCGCGAGGACGACAACGACTCGCTGGCCCGCTTCTGGGTCCGCACCGACGGCCCCATGCCTGACTTCGAGCCCGGCCAGTACATGACCATCGGCGTGTACGCCGATGACAAGCTCTATCAGCGCCCGTACTCGGTCGCGTCCGCGCCCCGCGACACCGGCGAGCAGGGCTTCGAGTTCTATGTTCGCCTGGTACCGGTGCTGCGCTTCACCAGCCTGCTGTGGCGCTTGCCCGTGGGCCACCAGATGCGCATGATCGGGCCCAAGGGCCGGTTCATGCTCGAGCCTGACGACGATCGCACGCACCTGTTCATCTCCACCGGCACAGGCATCGCCCCCTTCATCGCCATGACCCAGCACCAGCTGCACGAGCAGCAGCCTCGACGAACGGTGATGGTCCACGGCTGCAGCTACCAGGATGAGCTGGGCTATCGCGAGTGGCTGGAGGGCCTCGAGCGCGACGGCAGCTATCCCATGACCTACGTGCCCACGATCTCCCGCCCGCGCGATGAGCGCAACAAGGGCTGGACCGGCCACACCGGCCGCGCCGAGGCGGTGGTCAAGGACGTGTGCCGGGAGCAAGGCCTCGATCCACAGGACACCGTCGTCTACCTCTGCGGCAATCCTGAGATGATCCTCAATGCGGAGCAGGTGCTGATGGACGACGGCTACCCCGAGTTCCACGTCAAGAAGGAGCTCTACTGGCCCAAGGGCAAGAAGCCCACCGCCTGATCCGGTGGCTCGTGACCTTCGGCCCGGGCCAAAAGGTACGCAGAGTGGTATGCATTCTTGGCTTGGTCGGTCAGACTCAAGCGCAAGCGCTCGCCGGAAGAGGCGCCAACTCCCTCCGGAGGTCACATGCATCCAGTCGTGAAGCGGGAGGTCCTCTCCCCGAACGTCACCCGCCTCGAGATCCAGGCCGAGCGTATCGCGCAAGTGCGTCGGCCCGGCCAGTTCGTCATCGTGCGCATCGGTGACGGTGCCGAGCGCGTGCCGCTGACGATCGCCGATGCCGACCCGGAGGCCGGCACCATCACGCTCACCATCCAGGCCGTGGGCAAGACCAGCTGTGACCTGTGCATGCTGCAGGTGGGTGACGCCATCCAGGACGTGGCCGGCCCGCTGGGCGAGGCCACCGAGCTGATCGAGAGCGGCCACGCCGTCTGCGTCGGCGGCGGCGTCGGCACCGCCGTGGTCCACCCCATGGCCCAGGGCCTGGCCGCACAGGGCGTGCAGGTCACCAGCATCATCGGGGGACGGGCCAGGGAGTGGGTCATCTTCGAGGACGAGCTCAAGCGCTACGGTGACGTCCGCGTGTGCACCGACGACGGCTCCTATGGCCGCCATGGCTTCGTCACCGACGAGCTGCGCGACATGCTCGAGGAGGGCGGGGTCGACCACATCTACGCGGTCGGGCCGGTGCCCATGATGGGCGCCGTGGCCAAGGTCTCCAGGGACTACGACGTGCCCACCACCGTCTCCCTCAACGCCATCATGGTCGACGGCACGGGCATGTGTGGCGGCTGCCGCGTGAGCGTCGGGGGCAAGACCGTGTACGCCTGCGTGGAGGGCCCCGAGTTCGACGCCCACGAGGTGGACTTCAAGCAGCTGGCCGACCGCCTGGCCATGTACCGCGACGTGGAGGCGGACGCCTACAAGGGCAGCCGCTGCATGATCGAAGGCCTGGCCGAGGCCGCAGGAGGAGATACCGCCCCATGACCGAGCGTCCCGACCTCTCCCCCAAGGAACGGATGCAGATCGAGCGCCACGACGTCCCGGCCCGTTCGGCCGTCATCCGCTCGATGGACTTCAACGAGGTCAGCCTCGGCTACTCGCAGGCCCTGGCCATGGAAGAGGCCGAGCGCTGCCTCGACTGCAAGAACCCGCGCTGTATCGATGGTTGTCCGGTCCGGGTCAACATCCCCCAGTTCATCACCCACCTGGCTGAGGGTGACCTGCACAAGGCGGCCGAGTCCCTGCTCGACGACAACGCCCTGCCCTGCGTCACCGGCCGGGTGTGTCCCCAGGAGACGCAGTGCGAGGGGCTCTGCATCCGCAGCAAGAAGGGTGAGCCGGTGGCGGTGGGCGCGCTCGAACGGTTCGTGGCCGACTGGGCCCAGGACCATCTCGACGAGCTCAACACCAACGTCGACCCGGACACCGGGCGACGTGTGGCCATCGTGGGCTCAGGTCCGGCCGGGCTGACGGCGGCCGGTGAGCTGGCCAAGTCCGGCCACAGGGTCACCGTCTTCGAGGCCTTCCACGCGCCCGGCGGCGTGCTCATCTACGGCATCCCCGAGTTCCGTCTGCCCAAGGACATCGTGCAGAAGGAGGTCGACCGCCTCAAGGACCTGGGCGTGCAGATCGAGGTCAACGCCGTCGTGGGCAAGACCTGGACGCTGCGGGAGCTGCGCCAGAACTTCGATGCGGTCTTCCTCGCGGTGGGTGCCGGGCTGCCGGTGTTCATGAACATCCCCGGCGAGGAGCTCAAGGGCGTCTACTCGGCCAACGAGTACCTCACCCGCGTCAACCTCATGGGCGCGTTCCGCAAGGACACTGACACGCCGGTCCTGCACGGCCAGAAGGTGGTCGTGGTCGGTGGTGGCAACGTGGCCATGGACGCGGTCCGCACCGCACGCCGCCTGGGCGCCAAGGAGGCCATCATCGCCTACCGTCGCGGCAAGGATGAGCTGCCGGCACGCGCGGAAGAGGTCCACCACGCCGAGGAAGAAGGCGTGAAGTTCGAGCTGATGGCGTCGCCCATCCGCATCCTCGGCAACGATGAGGGCTGGGTCAGCGGCATCGAGTGCCAGATGATGGAGCTGGGTGAGCCCGACGACTCCGGCCGACGACGGCCCACGGCCATCCCCGATTCCGAGTACGTCGTCGACTGCGACATGGTCGTGGTCGCCATCGGCACCCGCAGCAACCCCATGCTCACCTCGTCGGAGCCGGACCTCAGGATCAACGAGTGGGGCTACCTCGTCGTCGACGACGACGGCATGACCTCCGTGCCGGGCATCTTCGCGGGTGGCGACATCGTGCGCGGCGCGGCCACCGTCATCCTGGCCATGGGCGACGGCAAGCGCGCGGCACGCGCCATCGAGAAGTACCTCGGGTCGGTGCAGGACCTGATCCCGGGCGCCGTGGCCAGGGCCGAGGCCCAGGCCGAGGACGAGGGCGCCGCCCCCGGCGCGTAGTCGTCCCTGGACGTCGCCAGTACCACCCGCGATCGCTATCCCCAGCCTGGCCCTCGCTGCGCTCAAGGCCAGCGTGCCGGATGGCACTTGTCGCCCCGAGCCCCACGGTCAAGGGCCAGACAGCCCGGTGGGTGGCGCAGGTGCAGCCCCGACGCCTACCCGCCAGGGGCCCGCAGGCTAGGCCTCGCGAGCCTCGGCCATGCGGTCGAGGATGAGGCGCTTGACGTTCTCGACCGAGACGCGCTCCTGGGTCATGGTGTCGCGGTCGCGCACGGTGACGGCGCCGTCCTCGAGCGAGTCGACGTCGACGGTCACGCACCAGGGCGTGCCGATCTCGTCCTGCCGCCGGTAGAGCTTGCCGATGGCGGCCGTGTCGTCGTAGACGGCCATGATGTCCTTCTGCAGATCGCCCTTGATGCTTGTGGCAGAGCTCGACGATCTCGGGGCGCTTCTTGAGCAGCGGCAGCACGGCCACCTTGTAGGGCGCGATGTCCGGGTGCAGCTTGAGCACGACGCGCGTGCCCTTCTCCAGCTGCTCCTCGTGGTACGAGTCGATGAGGAAGGTGAAGGCGGCGCGGTCGGCGCCGGCCGCCGTCTCCACGACCCAGGGGATGAAGTGCTCCTCTGCCTTGGGGTCGAAGTACTCGAGGTTCTCGCCGCTGGCCTTGGCGTGCGAGCCGAGGTCGAAGTCGCCACGGTTGTGGACGCCCTCGAGCTCCTTCCAGCCGAAGGGGAAGCGGTACTCGACGTCGATGGCCTTCTTGGCGTAGTGGGCCAGCTCGTCGGTGGCGTGCTCACGGAAGCGCAGCCGCTCGGGGGTCACGCCGAAGCGCTCGTACCAGGCCTTGCGCTTGGGCAGCCACTCCTCGAAGGCCTCCGCGGCGGCGTCGCCGGGACGCACGAAGTACTGCATCTCCATCTGCTCGAACTCGCGCATGCGGAAGACGAAGTTGCCGGGGCTGATCTCGTTGCGGAAGGACTTGCCGATCTGGGCGATGCCGAAGGGCACCTTCTTGCGGCTCGAGACCTGCACGTTCTTGAAGTTGACGTAGGAGCCCTGCGCGGTCTCGGGGCGCAGGTAGATGGTCGCGCCCTCGTCCTCGACCGGGCCCATGTGCGTCTTGAACATCAGGTTGAACCGGCGCGGCGCGGACAGCGGGCCCTGGTCGACCGGGCAGACGATGCCGAGCTTCTCGACGATGGTCTCGTCCTGCAGCTCGGTGGCGCTGAGCCCCTCCGCGCCCTTCAGCTCGTCGAGACGGAAGCGGCGGCGGCAGGTGCCACACTCCACGAGCGGGTCGCTGAACGAGCCCACGTGGCCGGACGTGACCCACACCTCGGGGTGCATGAGGATGCCCGCGTCGAGGCCCACGATGTCGTCGCGCTCCTGGATCATCGAGCGCCACCAGGCCTTCTTGACGTTGTTCTTCAGCTCCACGCCGAGGGGCCCGTAGTCCCAGACCGCGTTGATGCCGCCGTAGATCTCGGAGCTGGGGTAGACGAAGCCGCGGCGCTTGGCCAGCGAGACGATGGTCTCGAGGTTCTTGACGGTGGGGCCGGGATCGGGCGCGTTGGTAGAAGGCTGGTCGGTCACGTGTGGGGTCTCCTGGGCGTGGCGCCGGCGGTGGCAGAGCCGGTCGTGGGTTCCTGATTGTGGCACCGATGGCGCGAGTCAGTCGTGCGTGTGGCGGACCTCGTCGACGAACGAGAGCGAGCGGGCCTCGCGCTCGAGGATGAAGCGGGTGTAGCGGCGCATGACCGACTCCACCTCCGACTCCACCGGCGGCGGCACCCGCAGGGCCGCGAGGCCTCCACGTCGAAGCGGCGATAGGCCTTCAGCAGCTTCAGCGCGTCGAGCGAGAGCTTGACCGTCTCGGCCGGGGGCGGTGGGTGGTCGGGGCAGAGGACACCTCCGAGCGCGGGCACCCAGCGGAAGGCGTCGGTCTCCTCGAGCGGCCGGTGGCACTCCGCGCAGCGATCGAGCTCGGGCCGGACGCCGAGGGCATCGGCCAGCCCGGATTCGAACCAGCGCGCCACGCGCCCGGGCTCCATGCCGTCGTCGAGCAGCTGACAGGCCCGGCGCAGCAGCCCGTAGACCGGATGCTCCCCTCCCCGTTCCTCGACGGCGCGGTCAGCCAGCTCGCCGAGGTACCAGGCCGTGGCGGTCGATTCGAGTCGGTCGCGCAGACGCAGCCAGGCGTGGGCCACGCTGACCTGGGTGATGACGTCGAGGTTGCGGCCGCGTGCGAGCGCGACCTCCAGCTCGGCGAAGGGCTCGACCGATCCGCCGATGCGGCTCTTGGGCCGGCGCACGCCCTTGGCCACGGCGCGGATCTTGCCGTCCTCGGGCGTGAGCAGGGTGATGATGCGGTCGGCCTCGCCCAGGTCGAAGTGGGCGAGGACGATGGCGCGCGTCTTGTAGGTCCGTGGCCGAGGCACGCAGTCGAGCCTATCGCGGCGACCGCGCGGACGTGTCGTCGATTCGTCATCGGGGAATGTGCTACGAAGCGGTATCATGTCGCCGTGCTGACCGCAATCGACCTCGACCGCCTCATCGCCGACACCGAGCAGGAGATGCTCGGTCTGATCGAGCGCCATGAGGATGAGCGCACCCGCGAGCTCTACACGATGGTCCGGTACCACATGGGCCTCGACAGCGACGCGCCTCGCGGCAAGCGCATGCGCCCGCTCATCGGGCTGCTGGCATACCAGTCGATCGCCGGCGACCACAGCCAGGGCCCTGCCGGGTGCGGCCGCGGTGGAGATGGGCCACAACTTCAGCCTGGTCCACGACGACATCGAGGACAACGGCACCGAGCGGCGCCACCGGCCCGCGCTCTGGACGGTGTGGGGCAAGGCGCAGGCCATCAACACCGGCGACGCGCTCTTCACGCTCAGCCGCATGGCGCTCTACCGGCTGGAGGAGGAGGGCTTCGACGCCAGCCGCATCCTGCGCCTGATGCGCCTCTACGACCAGACCTGCCTCGACCTCTGCGAAGGCCAGTTCATGGACATCTGGACGTCGGAGCACGACGAGTGGATGTCGGTCGACTACTACTTCGACATGATCGGCCGCAAGACCGCCGCGCTCATCGCCGGCTCGGCTGAGGCGGGCGCCGTGCTGGCCACCGACGACGAGTCGGTCATCACCGCCTATCGCCGCTTCGGCTGGGCCCTGGGGCTGGCCTTCCAGCTCAACGACGACGTGCTCGGCATCTGGGGCGACGAAGCCCAGACGGGCAAGGAGACGTCCGATATCGCCACGCGCAAGAAGACGCTGCCGCTGATCTACGCGCTGGCGGAGGCCACCGGCCAGGATGGCCGGCGGCTGCAGGCGATCCTGGCCCAGTCCGAGCGGGAGCCGACACCCGAGGAGGTGACGGAGGTCCTGAGCATCCTCGATCGCGTCGGGCGCACAGGAGTACACCCGCGCATCGCGCCCGCGAGCATCGCGACGAAGCCCTGGCCCAGCTGGAGTCGGTCGGCACCGTCGACCAGGCTTCCATGGAGCGCCTCGCGGACGTCGTCCGCGGCGTCATCAGCGCCTAGACCTGCCGCCTCGCCCCGCCTGCGGCGAGGCCCACGCTGGCGGAGCTGACCAAGCGCCGCTCCGTTGCGGCTATGCCCTCCACGCCTCTATGGGCCAAGCGACCCGTGGCGCTATGCCCTCCACGCCTCTACCGACCAAGCGACCCGTCGCGCTATGCCCTCCACGCCTCTACCGACCAAGCGACCCGTGGCGCTATGCACGTGCTTGGCCCGTTCAGTCGCCCGGGGCATGATCCCGCGGGCCCAGGGTGCGCGCTTGGCCCGTTCAGTCGCCCGGGGCATGATCCCGCGGGCCCAGGGTGCGCGCTTGGCCCGTTCAGTCGCCCAGGGCATGATCCCGCGGGCTCAGCCCAGCGGTCCTAGTCGTCCGCGGACTCGTCCTCGGCAGGCTCAGGAGGGGTGTGCACGACGTGCACCGTGCGCACGCGCCGGCCGTCCGTGGCCTCGACGGTGATCTTGAGGCCATCGACCTCGACCGTGTCGCCGACCGAGGGCACGCCGCCGATGTGGTGGTAGACGAGGCCGCCGACGGTGTCGAACTCCTCCTGGTCGTCACCGTCGAGCGCGGTGTCGAAGTGCTCCAGCATGTCGTCCACGCCAGCTCGGCCATCGATCCGCGCGGCGTCATCGGCGAGGGGCACGATCATCGGGTCCTCCTCGTCGTACTCGTCCTGGATCTCACCCACGATCTCCTCGAGCATGTCCTCGATGGTCACGAGGCCGGCGGTGCCGCCGTGCTCATCGAGCACGATGGCGATGTGGACGCGTCGCCGCTGGAGGCTGCGCAGCAGGTCATCGACGAGCATCGACTCGGGCACGAACAGCGGGGTGCGCAGGAGCGTGCGGATCGACGGCGTGCGGTCCTCACCCACCAGGTACGGCAGGAGGTCCTTGGCGTAGAGCATGCCGATGACGTTGTCGATGTTGTCCTCGTAGACCGGGATGCGCGAGTGGCCCTCGCTGACGATGGTCTCGACGATCTGGTCGAGGGAGGCATCGGCCTCGAGCGCGACCATGTCCACGCGCGCGACCATGACCTCGTGGGCACGCTGCTCTCCGAGCTCGAGCACGCCGCCGATCATCTGCTCTTCCTCGGCCTCGATGGTGCCCTGCTCCGAGCCGCGCTCGACCAGGATGAGCAGCTCCTCGCTGGTGATGGCGTCATCGCTGCTCACGTCGCGCACACCAAGCACGCGCGTCACAGCGTGCGTGACCGTGGTCAGGAACCAGACCACCGGCGCCAGGATGCGACCGAGGACCTCGATCGGACGCGAGAGCGTGAGGGCATAGCGCTCGGCGTGAGCCAGGGCCAGGGTCTTGGGCACGAGCTCGCCGAAGATGATGGTCACGACGCTGACGAAGAGCGTGACGATGAGCAGGGCCACGATGTCGGCGGAGCCGGCGAACCCGATGTCACGCAGCCACTCGGCGAGCTGGCCGGCGATGCTGGCACCGGCGAAGGCCGCGGCCAGGAAGCCGATGAAGGTGATGCCGATCTGGATGGTGGCCAGCAGCCCGGCCGGCTTCTCGGTCATGCGCGCCACGCGCTGCGCGCGCGCGTCGCCTTCGTCGCTGAGCTGGCGCACGCGGCTGCGGCGGACCGTCACGAGCGCGATCTCGGCCGCCACGAACACGCCGTTGAAGACGACGAGGATGCCGATGATGCCCAGTTCGACGAGGGAGCCCATCAGCGGTCCGGGGCGTCCTCGGTGCGGGCCTCGTCTGCACCGTCGGCAGGTCTGTCGGCCTCAGCCGATGCCCTCTCCGGCGCGCTCGAACGTTTGGTACGGATGCGTGCGGGCACGCCCAGGACCATCTCGCCGTCCGGCACGTCCCTGGTCACGAGCGAGGCGGCGCCGGTGAACGAGCCCTCGCCCACACTGACCGGCGCGCGCAGGATGGTGTCCGAGCCGATGAAGGCGCCGTTGCCGATGTGCGTGCGGTGCTTGTTCACGCCGTCGTAGTTGGCGGTGATGGAGCCGGCGCCGATGTTGACCTTCTCGCCCACGTCGGCGTCGCCGAGGTAGCTGAAGTGATGGCTCTTGGTGCCGGCGCCGATGTTGCTGTTCTTGACCTCGGCGTAGTTGCCCAGCTCCACGTTGGGGCCGATGTAGGCGCCCTTGCGCACGTGGCTGAAGGGCCCGATGGTGACGTCGGTGTCGACGGTCGAGCCTTCGAGCACGCTGGCCCAGACCACCGATCGCTCGCCCACGCTGGTGTCGAAGATCTGCGAGCCGGCGCGGATGACCGCATCGCGCTCGATGACCGTCTGGCCACGCAGGATGACGTTGGGCTCCAGGGTCACGTCCTCGGCGATGCGCACGCTCTCGTCGATGTAGGTCGTGGACGGGTCCACGATGGTGACGCCCGCCTGCATGTGCGCTTCGAGGATGCGCAGTCGCATGTCCAGCTCGGCGTCGGCCAGCTGGCTGCGATCGTTGATACCCAGGAGCGTGCCGTCGTGCTCGACCTCCAGCGTGACCACGGCTCGGTCGTCGTCGGCGCGCGAGCGGGATGAGCTCGGGCAGATAGAGCTCGCCGGTGACCGGGCTGGGCTCGATCTCGCCGATGCGCAGCCGCAGCCAGTCGGCATCGAAGGCGTAGAGCCCGGAGTTGATCTCGGTGATGTCGCGCTGGGCGGGGCTGGCGTCCTTGTACTCGACGACACCGGTGATGCGCCCGTCGGGGCCGCGCGCCACGCGCCCGAGCATGGCCGGGTCCTCCATGTCGACGCTGATGAGCGCCACCGCCGCGTCGTTGTCGCGCCGAGCCTGCGCCAGCTCGGCCAGGATGTCCGGCGTCCACGAGGGGCACGTCGCCCGAGAGGACGAGGATCTCGTGCGACATCGCCGGGCAGGTCGCGCAGGGCCGTGGCCACAGCGTCGGCGGTGCCTCGCGGCTCAGCCTGGATCGCGAAGTCGGCTGCACCCGCGAAGACGTCGGCGATCTGGGCCACGGGCGGGCTGATGACCACCAGCGGAGTGGTGCTGGTGGCAGCCACGGCCGCATCGAGGACATAGGCCAGCATGGGCCGTCCGCAGATGGGGTGGAGCACCTTGGGAGTGCTCGAACGCATTCGAGTGCCCAGCCCGGCGGCCATCACGACCGCCACGAGGGGCTGGGGTTGGTGGGTGTTCACGAAGCGGCGCTACCGCCCTTCGCTGATGGAGGTTGTTCGGGCATCAGGTTGGGGATGAATGTAGGGCGCAGCCTGCACGGGTGTCAAACGGTCAGAAACGCCGGCTCAGCTAGCGCTTCTGGGCGATGACCTCGATCTCGACGAGGATGTCGAGCGGCAGCCGCGCAGCCTGGATGGTGGTGCGCGCTGGGTACGGCTCAGGCAGGTAGGAGCCGTAGACCTCGTTGAAGGCCTTGAAGTCGTCCATGTCCGCGAGATAGCAGGTGGACTTCACGACGTCGCTGAAGTCGAGGCCCATCTCCGCCAGCAGGGCCCCGATGTTCTCCATCGTACGCGTGGTCTGGACGGCCACATCGCCCTCGACGAGGGTGTTCGTCTCAGGGTCGATCGGCCCCTGGCCGGAGCAGAAGACGAGCGAGTCGGTGGCGATGGCCTGGCTGTAGGGGCCCAGGGCGTTGGGGGCCTTCGACGTCTGGATGCGCTGCTTCACGAGTCCTCTTCCCTTCCCATGGTCGATGTGGTGATGATGCTGGCGCCTTCGAGCTCGGGCGCGGCGGCGGCACCGAGCGTGATGGCTCCGCGCGTGGCCGCGGCCTCCGAAGGATAGACGGCCACGAGCGTGGGCCCGGAGCCTGTCAGCAGGACCGCGCGACCCAGGAGCGAGCCGGCCAGGTCACGGACGCGCGGCCAGCCGGGGCAGGAGCCGCAGCGCCGGTGCCCACAGGTCGTTGGCCTCTCGCAGCATCGGCGGTGGTGGCGGCCAGGGTCATGCCGTCGAGGCCCTCTCGCAGGAGGCTCGCGACCTCGTCCACACGCTCGAGCGCGCCGCTCCGCGGTCCCCGGTCGTACTCGGCGAAGACCTCCGCGGTGGAAAGCCGCTCAGGGGGCGTGATGAGCACGATACCGGCAGCGGGCTCGGGAGCCGGCAGGGCCGAGATGCGCTCACCGATGCCCTCTACCAAGCGAGGCCGGATGGCCGGCCGCGAAGAACGGCACGTCCGCACCGAGGCGCAGGGCCGCGCCCAGGCGCTCGGCCGGGTGCAGGCGAACACCCCAGGCGGCGAGGGCCAGGTCGATCGCAGCAGCAGCATCAGAGCTGCCGCCCCCAAGGCCGGCCGCGGCAGGGATGCGCTTGCGCAGGCGGAAGCGGAGCGGCGGCAGCGAGGGATCGATGGCCGCTCGCAGGCGCGGCGGCAGCGCGGAGCACGAGGTTGTCGGCGTCGGCCTCCAGCTCGCCCTCGATGTCGAGGCTGTCAGCCGAGGCCGCGGGGTCCAGCTCCACCTCGAGACGATCGTGGAGGGCCAGCCGCAGGAAGACCGAGCGCAGCGTGTGGTAGCCGTCGTCGCGCACGCCGGTGACCGCCAGCGCGAGGTTGATCTTGGCGTGGGCGTCGGCCGCGAAACGGCTCACGGCAGCGGGGTCAGCGCCGCACGCAGCGCCATCCACTCGTCGACCGAGAGCGTCTGCGGGCGCCGATCGGGGGCGATGTCGCAGGCCGCCAGCCCGGCATCGACGCGCTCACGGTCCAGGCCCGGCAGCTGGCGGGCAAGCACGTTGTGGATCATCTTGCGGCGTTCCCGGAAGCCGGCCTGCACCAGGCGCCAGAGCTCATCCTCGTCCTCCTCGCCCAGACGCCGTTCCTGCGTGGTCCCGACGAGGATGGCAGAGTCGACCTCGGGCGCGGGCTCGAAGGCCGCAGCGGGCACGACGAAGGCGATCTCGACGTGGGCGTGGTACTGGACGAAGACCGAGAGGTAGCTCATGCCACCGGGCGGTGAGGCGATGCGTTCGGCCACCTCCTTCTGGACCATCATCACGAAGCGGGTCGGGCGCGGCTCCGCGCCCAGCACGTGGTGCAGGATGGGGCTGGTGATGTGATAGGGCACGTTGGCCACCAGCGCCCACGGGTCGGTCGCCACCTCCGCCACCTCCACGTCGAGGAAGTCGTCCTCGACCAGGGTCAGGCCGGGCTCGTCCACGAAGCGCTGGCGCAGGTGCCCGGCCAGGCGGAAGTCCAGCTCCACCGCGGTCACGAGGGCACCCGCGGCCAGCAGCTGCGCGGTGAGGATGCCCACGCCCGGACCGACCTCCACGATGCGCTCCCCCGGGGTCACGTCCGCGACCTCGATGATGCGCTCGAGCACGGCCCCGTCGGCGAGGTGGTTCTGCGAGAGCGACTTGCGTGCGCCCAGGCGGTGCTGGCGCAGGTAGCGCTCGACGGCCTCGGGGCCGAGATGCGCGGGGTCCAGCTCGGTCCCGTCGCGTGCCACGGTCAGACGGCCAGCTTGAGCGAGGGTCGCGCGTCGAGCGAGCGGTCGCCACGGACGCCGGCGGCATGGCGGTGATAGGCGGCCGCGCCGATCATGGCCGCGTTGTCGGTGCACAGGCCCGGCCGCGGCACGACGCAGGGGCACGCCCAGGCCCCGGGCACCCTCGTCGATGCGGTCGCGCAGCACCGCGTTGGCGGCCACGCCGCCGCCCAGGATGATGGACCTGGCACCCAGCTCGCGGGCAGCCCGCAGCAGCTTGGAGGAGAGCACGTCGACGACCGACTCCTGGAAGGCCCAGGCCAGCTCGGCCACGTCGTCCTCGGCCGAGCTCTGGAGCCATCGAGCTCTCGCGACTCCTGGGGCAGCCCCAGGGCCTCCGCGACCTCGTGCCGTGCCGCGGTCTTGAGCCCGGAGAAGGAGAAGTCGAAGGAGTCGCCCATCCAGGCCCGCGGGAAGCGGCGATCGTGCGCGGTCGCTCCCGCCGCGGCCTTCATGATGGCCGGGCCCACCCGGGTACGAGAGCCCCAGCAGCCGGCCGACCTTGTCGAAGGCCTCACCGGCGGCGTCGTCGACGGTCTGGCCCAGGAGGCGGTAGGTGAGGTGGTCCTCCATCTCCACGATGAAGGTGTGGCCACCGCTGACCACCAGCGCCACCAGCGGGAACTGCGGCGCGGGCTTCTCCTCCTCGTCCGGGTCGAGCAGCCAGGCCGCGTAGATGTGGCCCTCGAGGTGGTTCACCGGCACCAGCGGCAGGCCCAGGCCCCAGGCCAGCGTCTTGGCCATGGTGATACCCACGAGCAGCGACCCGGCCAGGCCCGGGCCTTCGGTCACGGCCACCGCCTCGACCTCGCTCCAGTCCTCGATACCGGCACGAGTGCGGGCCTCGTCGAGCACCGGGATCATCCAGCGCAGGTGGGCGCGCGCCGCGACCTCGGGCACGATGCCACCGGTGGCCGAGTGCAGCTGCACCTGGCTGGCGATGACGCTGGCCACGATGCGTCGGCCGCCCTCGACCACGGCCACGGCCGTCTCGTCGCAGGAGGACTCGACCGCGAGGATGCGTCCGCGGCTCACTGGTCGAGCACCTCCGGGGGGTCGTCGGGATCGGGCACGTAGCCGGGATCCTCGGGCAGCACGTCGGTGGCGTAGCGTGCCTGCTTGGCCGCCATGAGCGCTGCATCTGGGGCGTCGTCGAGGCGATCGGTGGTCATGATCAGGGCGTCCTCGCCGTTGTCGGTGTAGTAGCGCGGCCGGACCCCCACGGGCTTGAAGCCGAACTCCTGGTAGAGCCGCCGGGCCGCGGCGTTGCTGAGCCGCACCTCGAGCGTGCACACCGCCGCGCCGAGGTCCGCGCACAGCTCCATCAGCTCGATCAGCAGCAGGCCGCCGATGCCGCGGCGACGGTAGGCCGGCAGCACCGCGAAGGTGGTCACGTGGGCCTCATCGACCATCAGCCAGATGCCGGCGTAGGCGATGACGCGCTCGCCCGCTCGCACCACGATGTAGCGCGCCATGCGGTTGGTCTCGAGCTCCTGGCGGAAGGCATAGGGCGGCCAGGGCGTGGGGAAGGAGGCGCTCTCGATGGCGTGGACGGCGGGGATGTCCTCGGCGGTCATCTCGGCGACCACCAGCCTCACCGGAGGTCGGGCGACCATCCCAGGTCCTCCGCTGCCCGCTTGACGCCGCGCGGCAAGGCCACGTAGGCCGGCGTCAGCTGGGCCACGTCGTCGGTCTCGCCCGCGTCGATGCGGGTCCTGGCCAGCGCCAGCATCGCGCGCGGCATGGCCTCCACGGCGGCGGCTCCCGAGGCGGACCGCCTCCTCGCCCAGCAGCTCCGCATCCATGTCCACGGCCAGGACGGGCGCACCGGCGAGGGCCGCCGCGAGCTCGCCGGGCGCGATGATGACGGGGTCCTCCCCCACCCGCGCAAGGTAGTGGTCACGGGCACCGGCAGGCAGCACCACCGCCGCTCCGACGGGGGCGCCGGCGGCGGTGCCGGCCAGGCGCAAGGCATCGGAGGACATCAGGCCCACCAGCGGCAGCTCGCGGGCGTAGGCCATGGTCTTGAGCGTGGCCAGCCCCACCCGCAGGCCGGTGAACGAGCCGGGGCCGGTGCCGACCGCCAGAGCGCCCACGTCGGCCAGCGTGCTGCCGGCCTCGGCGAGGACCTCGTCGATCTGCTCGAGCACGTGTGAACCATGTCGATGCTGCACGTCGCGGCGGCTGACCGCGAGCAGCTCGGCGCTGCCCAGGGCCACGATGCTGGCGCGCGTCGAGGTGTCGACCGCCAGGATGAGGGTCTCGCTCATGCGGCCGACTCCTGCCAGCTGCGAGCGGCCTCGATGTAGCGGAGCGGCGACCTCGCCATGTCCGCTGAGCTCGATCTCGCGGTCGTCCGCCTCGACCGGCTCGATGGCCACGGTCAGGCGCGCCGGGTCGAGGCCCTCGTCGAGTCGGTCGGCCCATTCGCTGAGCGTGACGCCCTCGTCCTGGCGCTCGTCGAGCAGGCCGCCGGCGAGCACCTCGTCAGCACCGGCGAGGCGATAGAGGTCCTGGTGGAAGAGCGTGAGCCGGCCCTCGTACTCGGCCATGAGCGTGAAGCTGGGGCTGTTGACCACGTCGTCGATGCCCAGGCCCACGGCGAAGCCCTTGGCGAACTGCGTCTTGCCGGCACCCAGCGGCCCCACGAGGGCCAGCCGATCGCCGGCTCGGGCGACGGGCGCCAGCGCCGCCGCCAGCGCGCGTGTCTGCTCGGTCGAGGCGGTGCGCACGCGGAGGGCCTGGTGGCGCGGTTCAGCGTCGGACATCGTCATCGCGGCAGGTTAGCCGAGCCGCTCCAGGACGGTCAGCGGCACGCAGTGGCGCTCCAGCTCGCCGCTCGGCCCGGGCAGCTCCACGAAGCCACCGGGAGCGTAGGCGCCACCGGGCCAGCGCCGCGGGCCGGAGAGCCCGACCAGGCGTCCCTCGTGGTCACGGTGATCGCCGCTCACCACGCGGACGCGTGCCGGGCGGACGCGAAGCCGCCTCCAGCAGCGGCGCCGGGTCGCCGTCGATGACGAGCAGTGCGCAAGCCGGGCAAGAGACCCGCCTGCCGACCGTCGGCGGCCACCAGCAGGTCCCACAGATGGTCCGGGATGGGCGCGCGACCGTACCCGCCGAGGGCCACCAGGCCGAAGGGCGCGGCCGCGTGCAGGGCGGCCTGCTGGCGAGCCTCCGACGAGACCAGCTGACGCAGGTCACGACTGGCCACGCCGCCGGTGATGACCCCGGCGGCGCCGATGGCACGCGCACGCGAGAGCGCCTCGATGTCGATGCGGGAGCCGACCACGAGGATGGCCCCGGCTGCGCTCACGTCGATGCGCGAGGTCTGGATCTCGGCATCGGGCGCATCGACGGCCACCATCACCCGTCCGACGGTGGGACGGCCCCAGCCCGATGCGAGCATCGAGCGCGAGGCCATCGGCACGCAGGTCGATGCGTGCCGGGGTGACCGCCTCGATGACCCCGCTGGCAGGGGCGCTGACGATGACCTCGGCCGTGCCGGCCACCAGCCGGGTGACGCCGTCGCGTCCGTGCTCCAGCACGCGCGTGCGGTAGGTGGTCTCGCTCGAGCGGCGCCCGAGCCGACCCGATGACTCGGCCGGTACGTTGTCGAGCACGGAGCCCGGCGGGATGCCGATGACGCCGGCGCTGCTGGCGACCTCGACGGCCTGCTGCTCGCGGAAGTGCTCGATGATGGGCTGGCCCAGCTCCACCGGCTGGCCGGGTGCCACCAGCGGGCGGTCGGCGAGGTGCAGCGGGATGCGCAGCAGGCGACCGCTGCCGGGGCGGCTCGCGGGCGGCACGAAGCGGCCCGGATCGGGTCGCCCGGTCTCAGCCCCCGTCGAGGTCGACTGGGTCATCGCTCGCTCCCGGCCCAGGCCGGGGCCTCCCAGGCCTCGATGGCGCTGCGACGCGCCTCACCGCTGGCGGGCAGGTCGAGCGGGATGGGGCGCGTGTCCACGAAGAGACCACCGAGCCCGCCGCTGAGCTCCATCGTGATGGGCCCGCCCTCGCTGCCGAGGATCAGGCCGTCGCCGGGATCGATGCTCACGCGCGCGCTGATGCCCGGAGGCAAGTCCACCAGCTGGAGCCGACCCGGATCGAGCTGCAGGCGCTGATCGCCGAGCACGCTGGAGATGCTCATGGCCGCGGGCGCCTTGCCCTTCTTGCGTTCGGGGATGGTGCCGCTGACGATGGCGCTCCCGAGCGGCAGGAGGCAGTCGCCCATGAGGTCGGCGAGGAGTCGTTGGCGGTCCGCCTCCACCGGCAGCGCCCCCAGCGGCGCGAGCACGCCGGCGTGGTCGTGCAGCAGGCTCACGGCACCTGCCCGGCGCACGCCATCGACGACGGCCAGGGCGGTCGCGGCCGGCGGCAGTCCGGCGAAGGCCCCACCGCTGAGCGACGGTCACGCCGGCACCGCGGGTCCTGCCGGCAGCGATCGGCCGGCCACGTCGTCTCGAGACGCTCGAGGGCGGCGCGCAGCGCTGCCATGCGCAGGTGCGCGTCGTCCCGGTCCCACGAGGCCCACGGGCGTAGCGCCAGATCGCGCAAGCGGTCGAGCCGAACGGCGGGATCGCCGCCCCCGAGGGTGCACCAGCGGAGCACGGCCTCACCCGGTCTCCTCGTCGTCGAGCAGTCGTCGAGGCCAGGCACCGGCGCCGGCGAACACCCCGTGGGCCTGTCGCTGCGTCGGGGCCGGCGAGGGTCCGCGAGCCGGAGGTGACGCCGATCTCGATGCCGTCGACGTCCGTGCCCAGCACGGTGCCGAGCGAGGCGATCGAGGCGCGCAGCGCCGTGCGGGCGTCCATCCCGGGGGTCGCGCCGCGATCGGCCAGGTGGCGACCGACCTGCAAGGCCGCATCACGCAGGCTGGAGTCGGCCGTGACCGGGACCGGGTCGGGCGCGGGCAGGGCGAAGAGCCGTCCGTCGGGGATGCCCTCCGGCCGGTCGACGAACGGGCCGCAGGCGATGACCGCGAGATCGTCGCGGAAGCGGGCCAGCGCGGCCGCGCGCGGCCACAGGCGCTGGGCGCTCTCCGCCTCGCTCTCATCGACGCCGTCGCGGCCACCCATGACGACCGCGTCGGTGTCGGGGTCGAGGCAGCCCTCGCCGAGACGCGACGATGTCCGGGTCCGAGCCGAAGAAGCGACCGGCGATGGTCCAACCGGCGCCGACGAAGGCACGTTCGAGCAGCGTGCCCGTCTCCTCGGAGGCCGCGAGCAGCACCGCGCGCGGCGGCCGTCCGCTGAAGACCTCCAGGCGAGACCACTCGCGCCAGCCCTCCATGGAGCCGGCCACGGTGGCATCGGTGCGGGCCACGCGCCAGGCCAGGTCCTCGAGCACGGACTCGGGATCCACGCCCACGGGAGCGGCCGCCGGCCGCGACCATGCGGTAGCGGCCATCGACGGGAGCGATGAGCGCGGCGTTCGTGCTGACGGTGCCGCGGTCGAGCGTGAAGAAGGCGGGTGTGTCCTGGGTCACGCGTCAGATGGTAGCCGGGACCGGCTCAGGGGGCCTGCGCTCAGGCGTCGAGGCCGAACTCGGCGTCGAGTTCCTCGAGACGATCGATCAGGCGCTCGATGCCATCGTCGTCGGCGAGCAGGTTGCTGGCGCCGCGATCCTGGCCGCCGAAGATGCGGCGGATGGCCGGGTCGAAGAAGAGCATGCCCAGGCCGTCGAGCGTTCCGGCGCCACGGTTGGCTTCGAGGAAGAGCACGGCGGGCACGGTCGCCCCACGCAGGGTGATCTCACGCGCGACGCTCTCGATGTCGACGTCGTCGTACCCGCCGAAGTCTGGCGACTCCGGGAGTTGCTCGGTCATCTCGGGCGGTCGTAGCAAACCCGTATGTCCTCCTCGGGACACGTCGAACCGGCACGGCAGCGGGGTCGGGTCCCTCTCTACCCGTACCTCGCGACCGGTCGCGATCGTGCCTGGCGCCGGAGCCTGTGATCTGTCATCCCCTATCGGCCGTACCGGCCAGCGGATGGTACACCCGGGCCAGCCTCTGAGCCATGCTCGTGAGCACTTCCCAGGCGATGGTGTTGCGTCGGCGCGCCAGTTCCCCGGCCGTGATCGTTTCCTCGCCTTGGGAGCCCAGCAGCACGAACTCCTCGGAGTAGTCGAGCCCGGGCAGATCGGTCACGTCGACCGTGACCGCATCCATCGAGACGCGCCCCACGAGCGGGATCCGGCGGCCTCGCACGAGCACCTCCGCGCCGGGCTGCGTGCTGCGCAGGTAGCCGTCGCCGTAGCCCACCGGCAGGACCGCGATGCGCGACGGTCGCTGCTGCACGCCAGGTGCCGCCATAGCCGACCGTGCCACCCTGCGCGACCCGACTGAAGGCGATCGGCCGAGCCTTGAGGGCCATGGCCGGACGCAGCTGGGCGGCCGCCTCCCGGGCATCTGCCGCGATGGGCAGGCCCTCGTCGAGGACGCCGTAGGAGGCCACGCCGGGCCGCACGAAGTCGAGCGCAGGCTCGTCACCGGCGAAGATGCCGCCCGAGGCTGCCGCGTGTCGGGGCGGGACCGGGACGCGCGCCTCGCGCAGGGCCGTGGTGGCGATGTCGAAACGGAGCAGCTGCCCGTCGGAGGTGGGCGGATCCTCGGGGCTGTGCAGGTGCGACCACAGCCCGGCCAGCTCCAGACGCCGGATCGGCGTGGGCCGGCAGCGGCCACGGCCACCACGTTCTCGGGCTGCAGGCCGCCGCGGCCCATGCCCGTCTCGACCCCCAGGTGGACCCGTACCGGCGGACGGCCGGGGCGGGCTGCCGCCTGGATGGCCTCGAGGTCCGCCGCCGACATCACCGGCAGCTCGATGTCGTACTCCAGCGCCTCGGCCACGGCCGGGTGGGGCACCGGGTAGAGCATGATGATGCGGCTGCCGACCTGCGGGCGGAGCGTGATGGCTTCGTCGAGCGTGGCCACGCAGAGGGCATCGACGATGGGCTCGATGGCGCGGCTGACCTCGATCATGCCGTGGCCGTAGGCCTCGGCCTTGACCACCTGGCCCACGGCGGCGTCGCCCACGACCGAGCGGATGAGCCCGAGGTTGTGGCGGATGGCATCGAGGTCGATCTCCAGCCAGGCGCCGCGACGGTCGGTCATGCGGCTCCTCCGGGGACATCGAAGCCGAGGCGGCCGCCGGCCGCGGTCGCGCACGGCCGCCAGATGACGGCGCACACGCGGGATGGCCGGAGAGCAGGTCGGTGGCCATCAGGCCGGCGTCGCCGAGGTGGCTGCTGATGTCCACGCCCGCACGCGCGTGCAGGTAGACCCCCAGCGCCGCGGCCTCGAAGGGTTCGAGCCCCTGCCCGACCAGCGAGGCGATCACGCCCGCGAGCACGTCGCCGCTGCCGCCCGTGCCCAGGCGCCGGCACCTCGAAGGGGGCCGTCACGTCGCGGCCGTCGGGCGCCGCGACCACGGTGTGGGCACCCTTGAGCACCACCGTCAGGCCCCACTCGCGCGCGGCCTCCCGAGCCGCCGTCCGCCGCTGCGGGTCGCTGGTCCCGGCCTCGCGCCCAGGCGCGCGAACTCGCCCGGGTGTGGCGTGACCACGACGGCCCGGCCCAGGCGCTGCCACCAGCCGGGCGTCCCCGCGAGCGCGGCCAGGCCGCCGGCATCGACCACGGCGGGCGCTCCCTCCGGCGGCCAGCAGGCGCGCGGTCAGGCGGGTCGTGGCACGGGTGGGCAGGCAGTCCCGGGCCGATCAGGAGTGCGTCGTGCGGCAGCCGCCGCGATCGTGGCCGCGGCCGGCACCGGATCGATCTCGTAGGGTGACGTCTCGGCCAGCCCGCGGGTGATGAGCTCCGGCACGCGCCCCGCGATGATCGGCTGCAGCGAGGCCGGCACGCACAGCGTCACGAGGCCACTACCGGCACGCAGCGCGGCCGCGCCGGCCATCAGGGCCGCACCGGCGTAGTCGAGGCGAGCCGGCCACGGCCACGACCCGGCCGAAGGTGCCCTTGTGACCACGGGGATCGCGTTCGGGCAGCAGCTCGGCGGCTGCGGCCTCGTCGATGAGCGCGCCCCCCGGGCTGCTCACTCGGACTCCGGCTCGTCGGCCCACCCCGGCTTCCGACTCGGCCGCCGCGCACCTCGGCATCGAGGTCGCGCAGGCGGCGCATGCGCGCCATGAGCTGCTTCTCGCGGTCGTCCATGCGCGCCTCCATGTCGATGGGGAAGACGAACTCGCCGCCCTGCGTGCGGATGCCGAAGGCGACCGCGACCGCGTACTCGCGCTCGTGGCTGATGGAGACCGCGATGCGCTCCATGCCCAGCTGGTTGGCGCGCACGAGGGCGCGGTCGTGGAGCCGACACATGGGTGCGCCCGTGGGCAGGCGGATGATCTCGATCTCTCGCCAGCCGACGCCGCGGACCCCGAGCCCGAGCACCTTGGAGACGGCCTCCTTGGCGGCCCAGCGTCCGGCGAAGTTCTCCGGCCGGTCGCGCACGTAGGCGTCCTCGTGGTCGGTGAGCACGCGCCCGGCGAAGCGCCGGCCGTGCTTGGCGATGGCCTTGCGGATGCGATCGACCTTGATGATGTCGATGCCGACCTCCTGGGCGCCCGGGGGCGGCGTCGGCAGGCTCGTCACTCGACGGTCACCGACTTGGCCAGGTTCCGCGGCTGATCGACGTTGGTGCCCCGCTCGACGGCCGTGTGATAGGCGAAGAGCTGCAGCGGGATGATGGCCAGCACCGGGCTGAGCATCTCGACCGTGGGCGGCACCCACAGGATGTCGTCGGCCACGGCCTTCATGCGGTCGTCGCCCTCGGTCACGACGGCGAGGACGCGGGCATCACGGGCACGGCCCTCCATGAGGTTGCTCACGAGCTTGTCGTGCACGGCCGTGCGCGTGGCCACCGCCACCAGCGGCACCTCCGCGTCGAGCAGCGAGATGGGTCCATGCTTCAGCTCGCCGGCGGCGTAGCCCTCGGCGTGCACGTAGCTGACCTCCTTGAGCTTGAGCGCACCTTCCAGCGCCGCCGGGTAGGTGATGCCGCGACCCACGTACATGTAGCCACGCGAGTGCACGTACTCGCGGGCCAGCTCCGCCGCCCGAGGCCTCGTTCATCTCGAGGGTGCGCTCGGCATTGGCCGGCAGCGCCCGCAGGCCCTCGACGAGGGCCTTCTCGTAGAGCTCGTCGAGCCCGCCGCGTGACTTGGCGATCTGGGCCGCGATGAGCAGCAGCGTCACCACCTGCGTGACGTAGGTCTTGGTGGCCACGACGGCGATCTCAGGCCCGGCCTGCAGGAAGAGCACGGCATCGGCCTCGCGGGTGATGGCCGAGCCGACGGTGTTGGTCACGGCCACGACCGGGCAGCCCTTCTCGCGCGCGAGGCGGGTGGGCGCCAGCGTGTCCGCCGTCTCGCCTGACTGGGTGACCGCGATGACCAGCGTCTTCTGGTCCAGCGGTGGCGGGTCGTAGCGGAACTCGGAGCCCACGTTCCAGCGCGCCGGGATGCCGGTCCAGGCCTGCAGGGCGGTGGCGGCCACCGCGGCTGCGTAGGCGGCCGAGCCGCAGGCGATGAGCTCGATGCGTTCGATGTAGGGCAGGATCGGCCGCAGCGGGGCCAGCTCCGGCACCCGCACCTCGTCCTCGTGGATGCGGCCGGCGATGGCGGCGCGGATGGCCTCCGGCTGCTCGTGGATCTCCTTGAGCATGTAGTGCTCGTAGCCGCCCTTCTCGGCAGCCTCGATGTCCCAGTCGATGTGGGTGACCGGGCGCTCCTGCTCGCGTCCGACGATGTCGGTGATGGTGACCGAGCCGGGGCGGATGTCGGCGACGTCGCCCTCCTCCAGGAAGATGACCTCGCGGGTATGGGCCAGCACGGCCGCCACGTCCGAGGCCAGGAAGGCCTCGTCCGTCCCCGAGCCCGACGATGAGGGGCACGTTCATCTTGGCCCCGACCACGCGCTCGGGCTCGCCCTTGTGGATGACCGCGAGGGCGTAGGCGCCATGGGCACGCTGGAGGGCCGTGCGCACCGCGGCCGAGAGGTCGCCGTCGTAGGCCTCTTCCACGAGATGGGCGATGGCTTCGGTGTCGGTCTCGCTGTCGAGCACGTGGCCGGCCGCCTCGAGCTCGGCGCGCAGCTCGATGAAGTTCTCGATGATGCCGTTGTGGATGACCGTCAGCTCACCGGTGCAGTCGATGTGCGGGTGGGCGTTGAGGTCGTTGGGCCGGCCGTGGGTGGCCCAGCGCGTGTGCCCGAGGCCTGCCGTGGCCGGCGGGGTGCCCTCGGCCAGGGACTCGCGCAAGACCGCGATCTTGCCCGCACGCTTCTGCACGAAGAGCTCGCCGTCCTGCGTCGAGAGGGCGATGCCGGCCGAGTCGTACCCGCGGTACTCGAGGCGGGCCAGGCCTTCCAGCAGCACCGGCGCTGCCTGTTGATGGCCGACGTAGCCGACGATCCCACACATGTCTCAGCGCTCCTGGTTGAGGCGCTCGGCCGCGAGCGCCGCGAGCTCGTCGGCGAGGCGCAGCACGCGCGCGCCGTCACGCCCTTCGACCATCACGCGCAGGCGCGGCTCGGTCCCCGACGGGCGCACGACCACGCGGCCCTGCCCCTCCATCTCGGCCTCGGCCGCGGCGACCGCATCGGCCAGCACCCGGTCTGCCCGCCACTCCTTGGTCTTGACGCGCACCGCGCGCTGCTCCTGCGGATCGAGCGGGATGGCCGCGGCCAGCTCGCTCAGCGGGCGCCCGCTGCGGGCCAGGATGTCGAGGATCTCGAGGGCCGTGACGATGCCGTCACCGGTGGTGGTGTGCTCGCGCACGATGACGTGGCCGCTCTTCTCACCGCCCAGGCCCGCACCGGAGACGAGCATCGAGTCGACGATGTAGCGGTCGCCCACCTTGGTGCGCAGGACCCGGCCGCCGGCCTGCTCGACCGCTCGCGCCAGGCCGCCGTTGCTGAGGATGGTCACGACGATGGTCTCCTCGGCCAGGGCGCCGCGCGCCAGGCGGTCGAGCGCGATGATGCCCAGCAGCTTGTCGCCGTCGACGACCTGGCCGCGCTCGTCGATGGCCACGCAGCGATCGGCGTCGCCATCGAGGCTGAAGCCGACGTCGCCACCCTGCTCGGCCACGACGCGGGCCAGGGTCTCCGGCACGGTCGCGCCGCAGTCGAGGTTGATGTTGAGCCCGTCGGGCTGGTCGTAGTGTGTCGTGACCCGGGCTCCCGACGCGGCCAGGATCTCCCCGGCCACGGCGGAGGCCGAGCCGTTGGCGCAGTCGACGTGCAGCCGCAGGTCGGAGCCGATGCGCCGAGCCATCCCCAGACGATGGTCCAGGTAGTGGCTGAGGTCGGCGCGCGCGTCGACGACGCGGCCCAGCTCGGCGTTGCGCGGGCTGCCCAGCTCCTCCGAGCGGATGATGAGCGTCTCCAGCTCATCCTCCATCTCGTCATCGAGCTTGAGACCCTTGCCGCTCAGCACCTTGAGGCCGTTGTCCTCGGCCGGGTTGTGGGAGGCACTGACCATCACGCCCACGGCGTACTCGCCCACCGCGGTCACGTGCGCCAGGGCCGGCGTCGGGCACACGCCCAGGGCATGCACGTCGGCGCCGGCGCTGGTGCCGCCGGACATCAGCGCCGCCACCAGCATGTCACCCGAGCGACGGGTGTCCTGGCCGACGAGGATGCGACCACCCGGCCCGGCCAGGCGCGTGGCGAGGGCACGACCGAGGGCGTGGGCCAGCGAGGGTTTGAGGTCCTCGTTGGCGACGCCGCGGATGCCGTCGGTGCCGAAGAGGTTGCTCATGAGGCTTGCGCGACGGTGACGCGCACGGTCTCTGGGTCGACGCGGACGACGCTCGGTGCCGCGGGGGGTTCGCACGATGGGCATGACCTCATTGTCGCCCACCTCGAGATCGGCGACCGGGATCTCCACGCTGAGCTCCCCGATGGACAGCTCGTCGAGCTGGGAGACCGGTCCCTGAGACGACCACGCTGAGCGAGGGCTCTTCGAGGCGGTAGCTGAACTCCGGCTGGGCGCCGGTCAGGGCCGTGCCGACCTCGTAGCTGCGCGAACCGAGCGCCTCGGTGAAGGTGACGATGACGCTGACCGAGTCGTCACCCGTGGCGGACACCTCGTCGGGAAGCGCCAGCGGTACCTCGGCCACCAGCTCGACCGACTGGCCGCTGATGTCGAGGGCCTCGGTGGCGACGTGCTCCAGGCCGCGGATGGCAGGGTTCTCGCCGCTGACGGTGACGGTGGCCGGCAGGACCGAGACGTTGTCGACGCGCCGGCCGCGAGCCGGTTCGCCCACCAGCTCGGGCAGGACCGGCAGGGTGGCGTAGGCAAGCTGGCGGGCCACGTCCGCCTGCACGCGCGCGGTCGGCGGCTCCACCTCCACGCCGGGCACGATGGCCCCGACCTCGTCGAGCGCCTCGAGCGTGACGTCCTGGTCGATGTTGATGCCGCTCGCGTCGACCACGAAGCGACCTTCCACCGAGCGCACGTTCTGCAGCCGCGACGAGGCCCCGCGGATGAGGGCCTGGTTGGGCTCGATGGTGAGGGGGCCCAGCTCGATGCCATCGGGCAGCGGGCCATGGTCGACATCGACCGGCAAGGTCCGCGAGACCACCTCGTCGACGCGGACGGTCACACCCGGCGGGTCGTAGCTGACCACGCGCACACGAGGGTCGAGGGGAAAGACGTCGACCGGCACCTCGACCGTGTTGGCGCCCGCTCGGGGCTGGACCGCGGAGAGGTCGATGCGAGGCCCGGAAGCTGTCGTTGGTGAGGGCGTCCGCGATGGCGTCGGAGGCGCGGAACTCGATGAGCGCGACGGCGCCAGGGTCGTCGAGGAGGGCGCCGCCGATGGGGGCATTGAGGACCTCGATGGGCACCGGTCCGGTCCACGTCTTCGTCGATTCGGAGATGGCCACGCCCATGTAGAGCACGGTGGCCAGGCCCAGGGCGGTCAGCTTGAGGGGCCAGTTGCTGAAGATCGCGCGGGTGATCGCGGTCACGTGGCAGTGCCCCCGCCGGTGGCGTCGCCGGCGTCGGTGCCGCTCTCGCGGCCGGGCCATCCGATGCGACGGGCACGACTGCCGACGTCGACCGGGGCCAGCAGGCCGTCGAGGCGTTGACGCAGCTCGTCCTCGTCCAGACGGCGCACGAGGTTGCCGCCGACGGCCAGGCTGATGGAGCCGCTCTCCTCGCTGACCACGATGGCCACCGCGTCGGTCTGCTCGCTGATGCCCAGGGCCGCGCGGTGACGTGTGCCGTAGTCCTCCAGCGAACCCTCCCGTTCGGCCAACGGCAGCATCACGCCCGCGGCCACGATCCGGTCGCCCTGTACCAGCACGGCACCGTCGTGGAGCGGATAGCCCGGCGCGAAGAGCGATGACAGGAGCTCCGCGCTGAGGTCGGCGTTGACCATCACGCCCGTCTCGGCCATGTCGCCGAGGGCGGTGTCACGCCCGATGACGATGAGCGCACCCGTGCGCCGGCGTGAGAGCTTGGCGGCAGATGCCGCGAGCAGGCCGGCCACGCGCTGATAGCCGTTGGCAGAGCCCGCGAGGACCGTGACCGAGCCCACGCGGCCGATGCGGTCAAGGCCACGACGCAGCTCCGGCTGGAAGATGACCACGAGCGCCACCAGGCCCACCACGGCGCCGGTCTGCAGGATGCCCGAGAGGAGGCGCAGGTCGAGCTCGAGGGCGATGACGTAGACGCCGTAGACGATGGCCGCACCGAGGGCAAGCCGGACCGCGCGCGTGCCCTGGATGAGGCGCAGCACGAGGTAGATGAGGACTGCGGTCAGGAAGATGTCGAGCAGTGCGCTCGGTTCGATCCGCAGATCCGCGGCTAGGTCACGCAGCTGATCCATCTGTGGCTGAGACTACCACCGCCGTGCGCGGGGAGCCGCAGGGCAGAGGACGCGCTCAGCTACCGCCAAGGGCCAGGCGCTCGAGCTCCGGTGAGAGGGTGCGGAAGTCGCGCGCCAGGGCTCCCAGGGCGTTGCGCCGGAGCCGGTCATCGTCGATGTCCAGGCGCCGCTCGATGAGCAGCGCTCGCTGCAGGCCCAGCTCGGTCCAGCCACGTCGGAGGTAGAGCATGGCCATCACGAAGTGGATGTCGAGATTGCCCGGCCGGGCTTCGAGTCCTCGCAGGCAGGCGTCGAGGGCGGCGTCGAAGTCGTTGATCGCGACATAGCCGTTGGCAGCCGTGAGGTAGGCCGCCGAGGCCACGCCCAGGTCGCCGGCGGCGCGGGCGGCCGCTCCGTTGATGACGTGCCGCTCGATCTCGGCGAGGCGCGGATCGGCCGGGTGCCGTCGCTGCCGTCCGCGGCGGTCGGCGAGCTCCATGGCTTCGATCTCGGCGGCTCGGGAGCGGGCTCGGCTGGCCTCCTCGGATCGACCGGTGGCGACGAGCGCGGTGGCCTTGCCCTCCAGCGCCTCTCGATCGGTGGGGGCACGCTCGAGGGCTGCCTCGAACGCGGCGAGGGCATCACGCGGCTGGGCCATGCCCAGGTAGATGTGGCCGATGCGCGTGTGCGGCAACGGGCGCTCGGGCACGAGCGCAGCGGCCTCCTGGTAGTGGCTGATGGCCTCGCGCGGACGGCCCTTGACCACGGCCAGATGGCCACGCTGCAGCGCCTCCTTGTAGCGGACGGAGACAGGATCGCTCATCTCAGCTGAGTCTCAGGCATGAACAAGCCCGGGACGATGCCACGAAGGTCCCGGGCTGCAGGTAGGTATGGTTGCCGACGGTCCGGGGTGGTTCGTCCACCCCGGTCCCGGGATGCCCCTAGCCGGCGGCTGCGCTCCTTCGTTCGTAGACGACTAGCGCTTGGTGAACTGCGGCGCCTTGCGAGCTCGCTTGAGGCCGTACTTCTTGCGCTCCTTCATGCGCGGGTCGCGCGAGAGCAAGCCGGCCTGCCGCAGTGGCACGCGCGCCTCCGGATCGGACTGCAGGATCGCGCGGGCGATGCCGTGGCGGATGGCGCCGGCCTGGCCGTGGTGGCCGCCGCCGTTCACCTTGATCATGGCGTTGAACTTGCCCTCGGTGTTGGTGACCCGGAAGGGCATCAGGATGTCCTGCAGATCGACGGCGTTGCCGAAGTGCTCCTCGAGGCTGCGGCCGTTGACGACGACCTCGCCTTCACCGGTCAGCAGACGGACGCGCGCGACCGCCGTCTTGCGCCGGCCGGTGCCCTCATGGAAGGTGACCTGGTTCATGAGTTAGCGCCTCCTGTCGGAGCGGGAACCGGCTGCTGCGCCTCGTGCGGGTGCTCCTTGCCGGCGTAGACCTTGAGCTTGCGCATCTGCTGGGTGCCGAGGCGCGTGTGCGGGACCATGCCCTTGACCGCGCGGCGGATGACCTCCTCGGGTCGACGTGCCAGCAGGTGGCTGAGCTTCTCCTCGCGGAAGCCACCGGGATAGCCACTGTGCCGGTAGTAGCGCTTGGACTCCAGCTTGTCGCCGGTGACCTTGATCTTCTCGGCGTTGATGATGATGACGTGGTCACCGGTGTCGATGTGGGTCGAGTACGTGGGCTTGTGCTTGCCCGTCAGCAGCCGCGCCACAGACGTGGCGAGACGGCCGAGCGTCTGACCGTCGGCATCGACGACCAGCCACTGGCGCTCGATCTCACTTGCCTTGGGCGTGTAGGTCCTGCTCATGGCCCCTGTCGTGCTTCCTTGTCGTTGTCCTTGGTTCGTGATGGTCCGATCACCACCCGCCGCAGGCAAAGCCCGTGTGCGGGGACGACCGCCCCTCCGAAGGCCCGTCTCCGCGAGCGCAGCTCGCGGTCGAGGTCCTCTGCCGTGGCCCGTCCCATCCCGATGCGGATGAGGGCGGCCACGATGCTGCGCACCATCTGCTGCAGGAAGGCGTCGCCGGCCACGTCGATCGTGACCAGGTGGCCTCGCCTGCGGACCCGGATCTCGTAGAGCGTCCGGACCGAGGTGCTCTGAACGCGCCCGAAGGCCGAGAAGTCGTGCCGGCCGACCAGCTGCTGGGCGGCCTCGTGCATGGCTTCGGCATCAAGCGGTTCATCGAGTTCGTAGACGGTGCGCCGACCGAGCGGCCTGCGCGGTCCCGTCCAGATGTGGTAGCGATACTCCCTCCGCGTCGCTGCGCGACGAGGATCGAAGTCCAGCCTCACCCGCGTCAGCGGCCCGATCGCGACGTCCGGAGGCAGCAACGCCCCGATCGCTTGACCGAGCTCCTTCGCGGCCATCCCTCCCGGCATGGTGAAGGCGATCACCTGCCCGGTGGCATGGACTCCGGCATCCGTCCGACCGGCCGCTTTGATCCGGATGGTGGGCTCACCCGACAGGTGGGCCAACACGCGCTCCAACTCTCCCTGGACGGTCCGACGGCCAGGCTGGGCCTGGAAGCCGGCGAACTCTGTGCCGTCGTATTCGACCCGTGCGCGGTACCGCACGGGGCCGCCCTCTCGGGCAGGCTTCATCTTGTCCGTCGTCCCCTGACGCTCAGCGTCCGGTCAGGCGGGTTGGCTAGACCAGCTCGAGCTGGACCATGGGGGCGCTGTCGCCGGGCCGAGGGCCAAGCTTGACGACCCGGGTGTAGCCCGAGTTGCGATCCCCGTAGCGGGGCACGATCTCGTCGTAGAGCTTCTCGATCACGAGCGGCTCGTTGGGCAGCTCTGCCACGATGCGGCGGCGCTCAGCGAGCGTCCCACCCTTGGCCAGCGTGATCACACGCTCGACCATGCCCCGCACCTCCTTGGCGCGGGCTTCGGTGGTCTTGATCTGCTCATAGCGCAGGACGGCCACGATGAGGTTCGCGTACATGGCCTTGCGCGGAGCGGTCTTGCGGCCGAACTTGCGGCCATCGATACGGTGTGCCATGGCCTAGACCTCTTCCTCCTCATCGAAGGCCTCGTCCAGGACGTCGTCAGCGAGCTCCTCGTCGGACTCCATCTCGAACCCTTCGAGCGCCTCATCCTCAGGCGGCAGGAACCCGCGCATGCGCAGGCGGTCCTTCATCTCGTCGAGGGACTTCTTGCCGAAGTTGCGCATCCGCAGCAGATCCTCGTCCTGGAGCTGCAGCAGCTGCCCGACCTTGACGATGTTGTTGCGCTTGAGCGAGTTGTAGGCCCGCATGGGCAGGTCCAGGTCCTCGATGGGCATGTCGAGCACGTTTGGCGGCAGCGTCTCCTGCCCGCTCACGGCCTCGACCTCGCTGGTGAGCTGGCGTCCGGCGGTGGTGAACTGGCCGAACTGCTCGACGAGCATCTCCGCGGCGCGCGAGAGCGCCTCCTCCGGGGAGATGGTGCCGTCCGTCTCGATCTCGAGGGTCAGCTTGTCGTAGTTGGTGACCTGTCCGACGCGCGTGTTCTCGACGTGGTAATCGACCTTGCGCACGGGCGTGAAGATGGCGTCGACGGGGATGACCCCGATGGGCAGGCCTTCCTTGGTGTCCTCGGCGGAGAGGTAGCCGGTACCTCGCTCCACGGTGAGGTCCATCTCGATGGTCGCGTCCGGCTCCAGCGTCAGGATGTGCTGGTCGGGGTTGACGATCTCGACATCCGCGGACTCGACGATGTCAGCCGCGGTCACCGGGCCGGCGCCGCTCTTGACGAGCTTCAGCTGGGTGGGGTGGGGGACGTAGCTCTTGAGCCGCAAGCGCTTGAGGTTGAGGAGGATCTGGATGACATCCTCCTTGACCCCGGCGATGGTGCTGAACTCATGGCTGACGTCACGGATCTGGACGGACGTGACAGCGGCGCCCTCCAGGGACGACAGCAGCACGCGCCGAAGCGCGTTGCCCAGCGTGACGCCGTACCCGGCGCGCAGTGGGCTGGCTTCGTACTTGCCGTACGTCTCAGTCTCGAGCTCCTCGACGGATTCGATCTGGGCGTTTTCCAACTCGATCATGTGCTGGCGCTACCTCGAGTAGTACTCGACCACGAGCTGCTCGTTGAGCTCGAGCGGCATCTGGTCGCGGGTCGGCATCGCCGTCACGGTCCCGACAAGCTTGTCGGCGTCGACGTTGACCCAGTCAGGCTTCTGGGCGCCACCGATGACGTCCTTCAGCTGCTTGAAGTATTCGGTCTTGCGGCTGGTGCCACGCACCTCGATCTTGTCGCCCTCACGGACGCGGAACGAGGGGATGTTGGTGCGCACGCCGTTGACGTCGAAGTGGCCATGGCCGACGAGCTGGCGCGCCTGGGCGCGGCTGCTGGCGAAGCCCATGCGATAGACCACGTTGTCGAGGCGGGTCTCGAGCAGGCGCAGGAGGTTCTCACCGGTCACGCCGGGGCGCGAGGCGGCCGTGTCGTAGTACTTCTTGAACGGCCGCTCGTTGACGTTGTAGATGCGGCGCACCTTCTGCTTCTCGCGCAGCTGGATGCCGTAGTTGGACATCTTGCGGCGACGGATGCCGTGCTGGCCGGGTGGGGTGCCACGGCGCTCGAAGGGGCACTTCTTGGTGTAGCACTTGCTGCCCTTGAGGTACAGCTTCATGCCTTCGCGCCGGCACAGGCGGGACACTGGTCCGCGATATCGACTCATGGCTGGCCTCCCTAGACCCGACGCCGCTTGGGGGCGCGGCAGCCGTTGTGCGGGAGCGGGGTGACGTCGGTGATGGCGCTGACCTCGAGCCCGGCCGCCTGCAGCGAACGGATGGCCTGCTCGCGACCTGAACCGGGTCCCTTCACGAAGACCTCGATCTGGCGCATGCCATGCTCCATGGCCCGCTTGGCGGCACCATCGGCAGCGAGGGCGGCGGCGTAGGGGGTGGACTTGCGGGAGCCCTTGAAGCCGGCCGTGCCGGCGCTACCCCATGCCACGACTGCACCACTGAGGTCCGTGATCGTCACGATCGTGTTGTTGAAGGTCGCCTGGATATGAACATGCCCTGACGGGATGTTCTTCTTCTCCTTGCGCCTGGACTTCGTGGCGCGCTTTCGTTCCGCCATCGATCGAGTGTCTCTCCTGCGTCTCGCCGCACGGTCGACCAGCTACTGGGGCTGGGCCGCGGTGGCGTTGTGGGTTACTTCTTGCGCCGGACGCCGACGGTCTTCTTGGGACCGCGTCGTTGGCGTGCGTTGGTCTTGGTGCGCTGACCGCGGACCGGCAGGTTGCGCCGGTGCCGCAGGCCGCGGTAGGAACCGATCTCGGTCAGCCGCTTGATGTTCATGGCCGTCTCGCGGCGAAGGTCGCCCTCGACGGTGTAGCGGCGGTCGATGATCTCGCGCAGGCGATTGACCTGCTCATCGGTGAGGTCACGGACGCGGGTGTCCGGATTCACGTTGGCCTGTGCGAGGACCTTCTGGCTGGTTGGCAGCCCGATCCCAAAGATGTAGGTCAGCGCGATCTCCACCCGCTTCTCGCGGGGGATATCGATGCCGGCGATACGTGCCACCGTTCCTCCTAGCCCTGGCGCTGCTTGTGCTTGGGGTTCGCGCAGATGATCATCACTCGCCCCTTGCGCCGAATCACCTTGCAGCGATCGCAGCGCCTCTTAACCGATGCAGAGACCTTCACGTCGTCCTACCCTGCGTCCTACTTGAGTCGATAAGTGATGCGACCGCGGGAGAGGTCGTACGGCGACAGCTCGACGCGAACGCGGTCGCCGGGGAGGATGCGGATGAAGTTCATCCGCAGCTTGCCGCTGATGTGAGCCAGCACCTGATGCTTGTCCTCGAGCTCGATTCGGAACATGGTGTTCGGCAACGGCTCGATGACCGTTCCTTCGACCTCGATTGCATCTCGCTTAGCCACAGGCGACCGCTAGACCCCGACTACGTGTTGGAATGATCGCGCCCAGGACCGGAACAGGGTTCATGGGCCGGGCGCCAGCAAACGCCGGGGCAGCCCCGGCGCGCGAAGGATGAGTGTATCAGAAGTCCACGTGAACCCGCAACCATCGACCGGGCCGCGCTCATGCGCCGACCTCGACCGCGGTGGCCAGGCCCTCGATGGCCTCGCCGGCGGCCAGCGTCAGGATGCGGGGGCCGTCAGCGGTGATGGCGATGGTGTGCTCCCAGTGCGCCGCCAGGCTGCCATCGGCGGTCGCCACGGTCCAGCCGTCAGCCTTCACCCGCGTCTCATGGGAGCCGATGGTGAACATGGGCTCGATGGCGATGCACAGGCCGACCTCGATCTTGCGACCGCGGCGTCCGGTGCGGTAGTTGGTGACCTGCGGCTCCTCGTGCATCTCGTTGCCGATGCCGTGACCGACGTAGCCGCGCACGATGCCGTAGCCGGCCGCGAGGCCCACGTCCTCGATGGCGCCGGCCACATCCTCGAGCGTGGCTCCGGGCACAGCGGCCCTGACGCCTGCGAGCATGCCGGCGCGCGTGACCTCCGAGAGCTTGCGCTTCTCGGGTGGCACCTCGCCCATCAGGAAGGTGCGAGCCGAGTCACCGTTCCAGCCGTCGACCTCGGCGCCGCAGTCGACGGAGACCATCATGCCCTCCTCGATGACGCGGTCGTCGGGGATGCCATGCACGACCTCGTCGTCGATGGAGATGCAGGTCGCGTGCTCGAAGGGGGCGAGGTGGCCGGGCACGCCGATGAAGTTGGGCGTCCCTCCCCCGTCGCGGATGACCTCGTCGGCGATGGCGTTCAGCTGCAGCGGTGTCAGGCCCGGCCGGATGGCCGCCGCGACCGCGTCGAGCGCCGCCGCGGTCAAGCTGCCGGCCACAGCCATCTTCTCGATCTGCGATCGAGACTTGAGCACCACGCGCCGACGGTCGAAGAGCACGTTACGCGCTCGCCCTGCTCTTGATGAGGCGAAGCAGCTCCTCGGTCACGGCCTCCGGCGGCTGATCGCCCGGGACCGAGAAGAGGACGTTGTTGCCGGCGTAGTAGTCGACCACTTCGAACATCGGCGGCAGCTGCTTGTCGAGCCGCCCCTGGACGGTCTCCGCGCTGTCGTCAGCGCGCTGATAGAGCGGAGCGCCGTCGATGTCGCAGATGCCTTCCTCGGCCGGCGGCATGCCCACGACGTGGTAGACGTGCTGGTCGTCCGCGGTGCAGATGCGACGGCCGGTCAGGCGCGCCAGGAGCAGCTCCTGCGGGACCTCGATGTAGGGCGCAGCAGCCACGGATGTGCCGACCCGGGCCAGCATCGCGTCGAGCGCCACGGCCTGGGCCACGGTGCGCGGGAAAGCCGTCGAGGATGACCCCGGCCCTGGCGTCCTTCCAGGTCAGGCGGTCATCGACCATGGCCACGACGATGTCATCGGGCACCAAGGCTCCCGCATCCATGATGTCCCTGACCTTCTTGGCCAGCGGCGTGTCGCTCAGGCGCATGGCCCGGAAGAGCTCGCCGGTGGAAACGTGGGGCAGCTCCAGGGCCTCGGCGAGACGCTCGGCCTGGGTGCCCTTGCCCGCGCCAGGGGCGCCCATCATCACGATGACGCGGCGCATCCCCCCGTTGCGAGCTGCCGCATCGGCGGCAGCTTCTGATGTCACTTGATGAACCCCTCGTAGTTGCGCATCATGAGCTGCGCCTCGAGCTGCTTCATCGTCTCCACCACCACCGAGACGACGATGAGGAGTGCCGTGCCGCCAAGGCTGAAGGAGCCGATGACGCTGTCCGCGAAGAGCGCGCCGACGATGATCGGGCTGACCGCGACGGTGCCCAGGAAGACGGCGCCGGCGAGGCTGATGCGGAAGACCACCTTGGCCAGGTAGTCACGCGTCGGCGCTCCCGGGCGGATGCCGGGGATGAAGCCGCCGTTCTTGCGCAGCTGGTCGGCCGTCTCATCGGGCTTGAAGGTGAAGGCGGTGTAGAAGTAGGTGAAGCCGACCACCAGCAGGAAGAACACCAGGGCGTAGATGGGGCTGCCATCGCTGAGCCAGGTGATGATCGTGTTGGCCACGTCCTCGATGATCCCGCCCGATGCGCTGAAGTAGCTGGCCATCTGCACCGGGAAGAGCAGGATGGAGATGGCGAAGATGATGGGGATGACGCCGGCCTGGTTCACGCGCAGCGGCAGGAACGTGGCTCCACCCTGGTACATGCGGCGGCCGCGTACACGGCTGGCGTACTGGATGGGGATGCGGCGCTGGCCTTCCTGGATGTAGACGATGACCGCGACGGCCGCGATGGCGAGCGCGCCGAAGGCGATACCGGCGGCAAGGTCGGGCGAGGCCAGGAACGTGTTGATGGCACCCGGCAGACCGGCCACGATGCCCGCGAAGATGATGAAGCTGATGCCGTTGCCGATGCCACGCTCGCTGATGAGCTCACCGATCCACATCACCAGGATGGTGCCGGCGGTGAGCGTGATGATCTGCGTGAGCGTGGTGAAGCTGGTGATGTCGAACGCGGGGACGGCCGGGTTGGTCCCGGACGACAGCAGCGCGAGGTAGCCGTAGGACTGCAGGATCGCCAGCGGCACCGTCAGGTAGCGCGTGTAGGAGTTGATCTTGCCTCGGCCGTACTCGCCCTCGCGGGAGAGCTGCTGCAGACGCGGCACGACGCCCGTCATCAGCTGCATGATGATGGAGGCGTTGATGTAGGGGTTCACGCCCAGCGCGATGATGGAGAAGTTCTGCAGGCCGCCTCCGGAGAAGAGGTTCAGCATCTGCAGGAAGCTGTTCTCGCCGATGATGTTCTCGAGGGCATCTCGATCGATGCCCGGAACAGGCACGTGCGCCAGCATCCGGACGATGACCAGCATCCCCAGGATGAAGAGGATGCGCTTGCGGATGTCCGGCGCACGGAACGCGTTGACGAGTGCTTCGAACACGGGTTACTCGGCTGCCGGCTCGTCGGGGTTCTTGGTCTCGGCCTCGGCCGCCTCGCGGGGCAGCCTCAGCCTTGGGCTCCTCGGCGGCCTCGGCCCGCGGCCGCCTCGGCGGGAGCCTCGCTCGCGACCTCGGCCGTCGCCGGCTCGGGTGCCAGCAGCTGCACGAAGCCGCCGGCGTCCTCGATCTTGGACTTGGCCGACTTGGTGAAGGCATCTGCCGCCACGAAGACCTTGACCTCGAGGTCGCCGTCGCCCAGCACCTTGACGGGTCGATCGGCATGGGCGATCAGGCCGGCGCCCGCGAGCACCTCGGCGTTGACGGTGGTGGGCTCGGAGCCAGGCCTCGGAGCCGAAGCGACCGGCCGCCGCGTACTCGGAGATGCGGCCGACGTTGACCACCTGGTAGTCGATGCGCTTGACGGGCTTGAACCCACGCAGCTTGGGCACGCGCACGTGGATCGGCGTCTGGCCGCCCTCGAACCAGCCGGGGATGCTGGCACCGGAGCGGGACTTCTGTCCCTTGGTGCCGCGACCGGCGGTCTTGCCACGACCGGCCGCGATACCGCGACCGACGCGGATGCGCCGCTTCTGGGAGCCGGGGGCCGGCTTCAGGTCATGGAGCTTCACGCCTCAGCCTCTTCCTTGCTCTTGGCTGCCGACTTCTTCGTGGCCGGGGCGGCCGAGACCTCTTCACACTCGACGAGGTAGCGGACCGCGCGGATCTGGCCGCGCACCGCGGGGTCGTCGGGCAGCTCGACGGTCTGGCCGATGCGGCGCAGGCCCAGGGCGCGAACGGTGCCGCGTGCGCTGGGGTTGGTGCCGACGATCGACTTCTTGAGCGTGACGAGGAGCCTATCGGCCATCTGCGGCCTCCCCGAAGACCGTGGCCTCGGCCTCATCGCTGCCCGGCTTGGGCTGGCCCGGGATGACCGAGTACAGCTTCTTGCCGCGCCACTGCGAGAGCTCGGCGGCCGAGCGCATGGAGCGCAGGCCTTCGAGCGTGGCCCGAGTCACGTTGACCGGGTTGTTGGAGCCCAGCGACTTGGACAGGATGTCGTGGATGCCGGCAGCCTCGACGACGGCGCGCACGGAGGCGCCGGCGATGACGCCGGTACCCTGCGAGGCCGGCTTCAGGAGCACGGTGCTGGCACCGAACTGCTGACGCACCTCATGCGGCACGGTGGTGCCCACCATGGGCACCTTGACCAGGTTCTTCTTGGCGTCTTCGACGCCCTTGCGGATGGACTCGGGCACCTCGCCGGCCTTGCCCAGGCCGACGCCGACGTGTCCGGCGCCGTCACCGACGACGACCACCGCGGAGAAGCTGAAGCGCCGACCACCCTTGACCACCTTGGCCACGCGGTTGATCTGGACGACTCGCTCCTCGAGGTTGAGTTTGCTGGGATCGATCCGAGCCATGGGCCCTCCTAGAACTCCAGGCCGGAGTCGCGCGCGCCATCTGCGAGCGCACGGATCCGTCCGTGGTACTTGAACCCGGCGCGGTCGAAGACGACGCGTTCGACCCCAGCGGCCTTGGCCCGGTCACCCACAAGGGTGCCGACCTGCTTGGCGCGCTCGGTCTTGGTCCCACCGGCACCCTGCACCGAGGCCTCCACGGAGGAAGCTGCGGCGAGCGTGTGCCCGGTGGAGTCGTCGATGACCTGGGCGTAGATCTGGTTGATGCTCCGAAAGACCGCCAGGCGCGGTCGCTCAGCGGACCCCGCCACGCGAAGGCGGAGCCGCGAGTGTCGCTTCTGACGTGCGGCGGAGCGGCTTCGTGCCGTTGGCATCGCGGTCGTCGGTCTCCTGCTAGCGGCCGGGGCGCCTCATGGCGCCGCGACCAGGGATGGTCTGGTGATGAGTGTGCCGGGGGCGCCTAGCCGCCGATCTTGCCGGCCTTGCCGGCCTTGCGGCGCACGACCTCGCCCTCGTAGCGGACGCCCTTGCCCTTGTAGGGCTCAGGCTTGCGAGTCGAGCGCACCTGCGCGGCGATCTGCCCGACCAGCTGCTTGTCGATGCCGGTCACGGCGATCTTGGTAGGGGTCTCCACGGCGAAGGCGATGCCCTCGGGCGGATCGATCTCGATGGGATGGCTGTAGCCCAGGTTGAGCTGCAGCTTCTTGCCCACGAGCTGAGCGCGGTAGCCCACGCCCTGGATCTCGAGGTTGCGGGTGTAGCCCTCGGTCACACCCACGACCATGTTGTTGATGAGCGTCCGGGTCAGGCCGTGGAGCTCGCGCGAACGCTTCTCCTCGTTGGGCCGCTCGACGCGCAGCTGGCCGTCCTCGGTGACGACCGAGAGCACGGGCGTGAGCTCACGCTCGAGCGTGCCCTTGGGGCCCTTGACCCTGATATGGCTGCCCTCGACGGCGACATCGACGCCAGAGGGGATGGTGATCGGGAGCTTGCCGACTCGTGACATATCGTCTCGCCTACCAGATGTAGGCCAGGACCTCGCCACCAAGCTGGCTCTTGCGAGCTTGCTGGCCGGTCATGATGCCCTGGCTGGTGCTGACGATGACGACGCCGAGACCGCCCAGCACGCGCGGGATCTCCGTCTTGGATGCGTAGACCCGCAGGCCCGGCTTGCTGATGCGCTTGAGGCCGCTGACCACCGGCACCTTGCCCACGTACTTGAGCTTGATGTCGATGTTCCGGGTTGGACCCGCTCTGCGACTCGGAGAAGTCTTCGATGAAGCCCTCCTCGCGCAGGATGGCGGCGATGGCCAGCTTGGTCCTGGAGGCAGGCACGCTGACCTCGTCGTGACGCGCCCGGCTGGCGTTGCGGATGCGCGTAAGCATGTCGGCGATGGGATCTGAGATGTTCATGGGCCTACCAGCTCGACTTGGTGACGCCCGGCAGCTCACCCATCAGGGCGCGCTCCCGGAAGCAGATGCGGCAGAGACCGAACCGGCGCATATAGGCGCGGGAACGGCCGCAGACGAAGCAGCGGTGGTAGGAGCGCACCGGGAAGCGCTGCTGGCGCTTCGCCTTCGCGATCATGGACTTCTTGGCCATTCGGTCGCTCCTTAGTTCTCGAAGGGCATGCCGAGGAGAGCCAGCAGACGCTGCCCTTCCTCGTCAGTCTTGGCTGTGGTCACGACCGTCATCTCCAGTCCGCGCAGGCGATCGATCTTGTCGTAGTCGATCTCCGGGAACGCGAGCTGCTCGCGCAGGCCCAGCGAGTAGTTGCCACGCCCGTCGAACGACTTGGAGGGCACGCCTCGGAAGTCGCGGATACGGGGCAGGGCCAGCCGGGTCAGCCGCTCCAGGAAATCCCACATGCGCTGGCCACGCAGGGTGACCTTGACGCCGATGGTGTTGCCCTCGCGGATCTTGAACTGGGCGATGGACCGCTTGGCCTTGGTGACCACCGGCTTCTGGCCGGTGATGGTGGTCATGTCGGCCACGGCGGCTTCAACGGCCTTGCTGTTGGTGAGCGCTTCACCCAGGCCGATGTTGACGGTGATCTTGGTCAGGCGCGGCACCTCCATGGGGTTCTGGTATTCGAACTCCTTGACGAGGGCCGGCACGACTTCTTCTTCGTAGCGCTGTCGCAGTCCGCTGCTCACTACTTGGCCTCCGCTCGGGTCACGGACTCGCTGCAGTGCCTGCAGGTGCGGATGCTGCGGCCGTCGCCGGAGCGCTCATGGCGAACGCGGGTCGGGCGCGAGCAGTGCGGACAGACGAGCATGACGTTGCTGATGGCGATGGGCTGGGGGATGTCCAGGATGCCGCCCTGCTGGATGCGAGGCTGGCGCTCCGTCCGGCCCGCCACCTGGCGCGGCTTGGTGTGCCGCTTGGCGATGTTGAGGCCCTCGATGACGACGGCCGCACCGGAGAGGGGTGCCTTGTCCTGCCAGCCGGAGCCGAACCGCTCGCTCGAGCGGGCCCAGCCCTGCTGGTGTCGCAGCACCCTCTGGATGACACCGCGCTTGCCGGCGTCCTTGCCCTTGAGCACCACCACCTCGTCACCCGAACGCAGGTCCGGGACGCGGGTGTGGCGGCGAGGCTTGGCTGACGGTGCCATCTACAGCACCTCCGGAGCAAGCGAGATGATCTTCATGTAGTCACGGTCGCGCAGCTCACGGGCCACGGGGCCGAAGATGCGCGTACCGCGCGGGTTGCCCTGGTTGTTGATGAGCACGGCCGCGTTCTCGTCGAAGCGGATGTAGCTCCCATCAGGGCGACCGTATTCCTTGGCCGTGCGCACGATCACGGCCTGGACGATGTCGCCCTTCTTGACCGCGGCGTTGGGGATGGCCTGCTTGACCGAGGCCACGATGACGTCGCCGACGCCGGCCGTGGGCTTCTGCGAACGGCCCATGATGCGGATGCACTCGATGACGCGCGCACCGGTGTTGTCAGCCACGCGCACGCGGCTACTGGGCTGGATCATGCAGACGCCTCCTCGCCCTCCGCGGGCGCCTCGGCAGGGGTCTCCTCGGCGACCTCCGCGGTCGCGGCTCCCTCGGCCTCGTCAGCCTTGGTCTTGCCCGGGTGGGCGACCATGTGGATGGCTTCGGCGGTCTCGGCCTCCTCGGAGACCACGTCCTCACCGGCGCCGAGGCCGGCCTTGGTCACGATCTCGGTGAGGCGCCAGCGCTTCGTCGCGGAGATGGGGCGAGCCTCCTCGATGCGAACGGTGTCGCCGACGTGGGCCTCGTTGTTCTCGTCATGCGCCTTGAACTTGGTGGTCAGGCGGATGACGCGCTTGTAGATGCGGTGACGGGCAAGACGCTCGACGGAGACGACGATGGTCTTGTCCATCTTGTCGGAAACGACGCGGCCGACCTTGGCCTTGCGCTTTCCGCGCTCAGGTGCTGTGGCGGCGCTCATCTACTCTCCTCCGGCAGTCGCGCCCGAACCGCTGGCTGCGCCGCCATCGAGCTTGCGCTCGGTCTGGACGGTCAACAGGCGTGCGATGTCCTTGCGCGTCTGCGAGATCTGGCTGTAATCGGTGAGCTGGCGCGTCGCCAGCTGGAAACGCAGGTCGTAGAGATGTCGGCGGGCCGACGCCAGCTCCTCGACGAGCTCCTGCTCCGAGAGGGTGCGGGCCTTAGCGATCTCCATCATGGACCCCCTCCCTGACCAGGACCTTGACGCTGGTGGGCAGCTTGTGGCTGGCCAGGCGCATGGCTTCGACCGCGTCGTCGTGGGGGACGCCGGCCATCTCGAACAGGATGCGGCCGGGCTTGACGACGGCGACCCAGTGGTCGGCCGCGCCCTTGCCCTTGCCCATCCGGACCTCGGCCGGCTTCTTGGTGACGGGCTTGTCCGGGAAGATGCGGATCCAGATCTTGCCACCACGGCGAACGTAGCGGGTCATGGCACGACGAGCGGCCTCGATCTGGCGACTGGTGATGTAGCCAGGCTCCTCGGTCATCAGCGCGTAGTCGCCGAACGCGATGGTCGAACCACCCTTGGCGACGCCGCTCATGCGGCCACGCTGCTGCTTGCGGTGCTTGACGCGACGGGGCATCAACATGTCTTACGCCCCTCCCCCGGCCGCGATCTCGGTCGGCTGCTGGGTCTTCTCGGGCAGGATGTCGCCCCGATAGATCCAGACCTTGACGCCGATCGCGCCGTAGGTGGTGCGGCTGAGGACCTGGCCGTAGCTGATGTCGGCACGCAGGGTGCCCAGCGGGATGCGACCTTCCTTGTCCCACTCTCGGCGCGCCATCTCGGAGCCGCCGAGGCGGCCGGAGACCTGGATCTTCACGCCCTTGGCGCCGGCCTTCATGGTCCGCTGGATGGACTGCTTGATGGCCTTGCGGAAGGCGATACGGCGGGTCAGCTGCTGGGCGATGTTGGTCGCCACCAGCACCCCGTCGAGCTCCGGCTGGCGGATCTCACGGATCTCCAGCTTGACCTTGCGGTCGGTGAGCTTGCCCACGGCCTGGCGCAACGATTCGACGTTGGCGCCGCCCTTGCCGATGACGATGCCCGGCTTGGCCGTGTGCACGGTGACCGTGACGTGGTTGATGCCGCGCTCGATCTCGACCAGCGAGACGCTGGCGTTGGCAAGGCGCTTCTTGACGAGCGTGCGGATGGCGATGTCCTCGCGCAGCAGCTCGGTGTACTCCTTGTCCGAGTACCACTTGGCGTTCCACGTGCGCGAGACGCCCAGGCGGAAGCCGTTGGGGTGGACCTTGTGTCCCATACCTAGGCCTCCCGGTTCTCGACCACGACCGTGATGTGGGTCATGGGCTTGTTGATAGGGAATGCGCGTCCCTGTGCGCGTGGTCGCCAGCGCTTGATGGTGGGTCCCTCGTTGGCAGTGGCCTCCGCGACGATGAGCTCGTCGGCCGGAAGGTCATGGTTGTTCTCGGCGTTGGCCGTGGCGCTCTTGAGCACCTTGGCCACGTCCCGGGCGGCACCCTGCGGCATGAACTGCAGGAGGGCCGCCGCTTCCTCCACGGGACGCCCGACGATGGCCTGGGTGACCAGACGCGTCTTGCGCGTGGAGCGGCGGATGTACTTGGCGGTAGCGGAAACTCGCATCGCGGCCCTACTTCAGCGATGTCGACCGCTCGGTGTGACGCCCGTGCCCGCGGTAGTTGCGGGTGGGGGCGAACTCACCAAGGCGGTGGCCGACCATGTTCTCGGAGATGAACACCGGGATGTGCTTCTTGCCGTTGTAGACGGCGATGGTGTGCCCGATGAAGTCGGGGAAGATGACGCTGGCACGCGACCAGGTCTTCAGCACCTGCTTCTGGTTCTTGCTGTTCATCGTCTGCACGCGGGCCAGGAGCCGCTGCTCGACGAACGGGCCCTTCTTCAGGGAACGTGACATGTCGTTCCTCCTTGCCTACTTGCGATGACGGGAGGTCGCGATGAGCCTCCCGGACTTCTTGTTGCGACGGGTGCGGTGACCCATGGCGGGCTGACCCCAGGGTGTCTTGGGCGGCATGCCCGTGGGCGACTTGCCCTCGCCACCACCGTGGGGATGGTCCCTGGGGTTCATGACCACACCGCGGACCTCGGGCCGCTTGCCCATGTGGCGGGCACGACCGGCCTTGCCGAGGCTCTGGTTCTCATGATCGATGTTGCCGACCTGGCCGACCGTGGCCATGCAGCGCATGTCCACGCGCCGCACCTCACCCGAGGGCAGGCGCACGAGGGCGTACTGGCCCTCCTTGGCCATCAGCTGCGCCGAGGTGCCCGCGGAGCGGACGATCTGGCCACCCTTGCCGGGGACCAGCTCGATGTTGTGCAGCTGCGTGCCGAGCGGGATGGCCTTCAGCGGCAGGGCGTTGCCCACGCGCGCTTCGGCCTTGGTGCCGGCGACGACGACGTCGCCGACCTGCAGCCCGTTGGGCACCAGGATGTAGCGCTTCTCGCCGTCCGCGTAGTGCAGCAGGCCGATGCGCGCCGACCGGTTGGGGTCGTACTCGATGGTCGCGAGCTTGGCAGGCACATCCCACTTGTCGCGCTTGAAGTCGATCAGGCGGTAGTTGCGCTTGGCCCCGCCACCACGATGGCGGACGGTCATGCGGCCCTGCGAGTTGCGGCCCGAGCCGCGCTTCTTGGACTCGACCAGCGGCTTGTACGGCTTGTCGGTGGTGATCTCCTCGAAGGTCGACCGCGTCATGAAGCGGCGACCGGGCGAGGTCGGCTTATAGCCCCTAATCGGCATCGTCTAGACCCCTTCGAAGAATTCGATCGAGTCGCCGGCCTTGACGGTCACGACGGCCTTCTTCCAGGGGGACGTGTAGCCGACCTGGCGCCCGCGGCGGCGATTGCGGGACTTCTCCTTGGGCTTCATGGTCAGCACGTTGACGCCGATGACGGTGACCTTGAAGAGCTCCTCCACGGCCGCCTTGATCTGCATCTTGTTGGCGCCGTCGGCGACCGCGAAGGTGTACTTGCTGACGTTCGACTGGTCCATGGACTTCTCGCTGATGACCGGCCGAAGGACGATCTGCGTGGCCTCGAGGGTCATGCGTACACCTCCGACATGGTCGAGATCGAGGGCTTCGTGATGACGATGGCGTCGGCATCGATGACGTCGACGATGTTGAGCGAGTCGGAGCGGATGATGACCAGGCCAGGCACGTTGCGAGCAGAGAGCTCGAGGGCCTCGTTCTTGCCATCCTCGACCACGAGCACCTTGCCCGACGCTTGCAGCGAGGTGAGGTGGGCCAGCAGCTGCTTGGTCTTGATCTCGTCGAGGGCCAGGTCGTTGACGACCTTGATGACGCCATCGTCGAACTTGGCCGTGAGCGCTCCCACCAGCGCCAGCCGGCGCATGCGCTTGGGCAGGCGCTTGTCGTACTTGCGCGGGGTGGGGCCGAAGACGACGCCGCCGCCCGCATAGTGCGGCGCGGAGCGCGTGCCCTGGCGGGCTCGGCCGGTGCCCTTCTGGCGGTAGGGCTTGCGGCCGCCGCCGCGCACCTCGGCGCGGGTCTTGACCTTGGCCGTGCCGATGCGGCGACCGGCCAGCTGGGCCACGACGGCCTGGTGCATGACGGCCGTGTTCACGGGCGCCGCGAAGAGCGCGTCCGGCAGGTCGATGGTGCCGGCCTCCGAGCCGGTCTTGTCGAAGAGGGGTGTCGTTGGCATCGGACTATGCCTTCCTGACCACGACCAGCGCGTTGCGGGGTCCGGGAACCGGGCCCTTGACGAGCAGCAGGCTGCGCTCGGCATCGCTACGCACGATGGTGGCGTTCTTGACGGTGACCCGCTCATGGCCCATGTGGCCCGCCATGGGCGTGCCGCGGAAGACCTTGCCCGGGTACGTGCCGCCGCCGATCGAGCCGGGGGCTCGGTGCGAGTCGGAGCCATGCGTCTCCGGACCACGGCGGAAGTGGTGGCGCTTGATGGTGCCCGCGAAGCCCTTGCCCTTGGACGTGGCGGTGATGTGCACCGACTCGCCATCCTCGAAGAGGCCCACGTCAAGCGTCTGGCCCACCTCGAACTCGGACACGTCATCGACGCGGAACTCGCGCACGTCGCGGACCTTGGGCAGGTCCTTGAGCTGACCCGCACGGGGCTTGGTCGTCTTGCGAGCGGTGCCCGCGCCGACCTGGACGGCCGTGTAGCCGTCACGCTCCTGGGTGCGGAGCAGGGTCACGGTATTGGGTTCGACGGCCACCACGGAGACCGGCACCATCGTGCCGTCCTCCGCGAAGACCTGTGTCATTCCGACCTTGCGGCCGATCACGCCGATACTCATTTACATCCTGATCTCGATGTCGACGCCAGCGGCCAGCGAAAGGCGCATGAGCGCGTCGACGGTCTTCGAAGACGGGTCCAGGATGTCGATGAGCCGCTTGTGCGTGCGGATCTCGAACTGCTCCCGGCTGTCCTTGTCGATGAACGGGGACCGCAGGACCGTGAACTTCTCGATACGGGTCGGCAGCGGTACCGGGCCGACGACCTCGGCACCGGTGCGCTGGGCCGTCTCCACGATCTGGAGCGCGGACTGGTCCAGCAGCCGGTGATCGTATGCCTTGAGGCGGATCCGGATCCGCTGCCTTGCCATATCGCTTAGTCCTCGACCGCGTTGATGACGCCAGCGCCGACCGTGCGGCCACCCTCGCGGATGGCGAAGCGCTGACCGACCTCGATGGCGATGGGCGTGATGAGCTCGACATCCATGTCGACGTGGTCACCGGGCATGATCATCTCGGCGCCATCGTGCAGGCCGATGGCCCCGGTGACGTCGGTGGTGCGCAGGTAGAACTGCGGCCGGTAGCCGTTGTAGAACGGCGTGTGACGGCCGCCCTCCTCCTTGGTCAGGACGTAGACGCGAGCGGTGAACTTGGTGTGGGGCTTGATGGAGCCGGCCTTGGCCAGGACCTGGCCACGCTCGACCTCGTCGCGCTCGATGCCGCGGAGCAGGGCGCCGATGTTGTCGCCGGCCTGGCCCGAGTCGAGCAGCTTGTTGAACATCTCGACACCGGTGACCACGACCTTGCGCGTGTCCTTGATGCCGATCATCTCGACCTCTTCGCCGACGGTGACCTCGCCACGCTCGACACGGCCGGTCGCGACGGTGCCGCGGCCCTTGATGCTGAAGACGTCCTCGACGGGCATGAGGAAGGGCTTGTCGACCGCACGCTCGGGCGTGGGGATGTAGCTGTCGACCGCGTCCATCAGCTCGGCGATGGGCTTGTAGGCCTCGTTGTCGACATCGTCGGGGGCCTCGAGGGCCGCGAGGGCCGAGCCGCGCACGACCGGCAGGTCGTCGCCGGGGAACTCGTACTTGCTGAGCAGCTCGCGGACCTCGAGCTCGACGAGCTCGAGCAGCTCCTCGTCGTCGACCATGTCGCACTTGTTGAGGAAGACCACGATGTAGGGCACCTCCACCTGGCGGGCGAGCAGGATGTGCTCACGCGTCTGGGGCATGGGCCCGTCGGTGGCCGCGACCACCAGGATGGCCCCGTCCATCTGGGCGGCGCCGGTGATCATGTTCTTGATGTAGTCGGCGTGACCGGGGCAGTCGACGTGGGCGTAGTGGCGGACGTCCGTCTCGTACTCGACGTGGGCGATGGCGATGGTGATCCCGCGCTCACGCTCCTCGGGAGCGTTGTCGATCGTGTCGAAGGCGCGATAGGACGCCTCGCCCTTGAGGGCCAGGTACTTGGTGATGGCCGCCGTCAGGCTGGTCTTGCCATGGTCGATGTGACCGATGGTGCCGATGTTGACGTGGGGCTTGGTGCGCTGGAACTTCTGCTTGGCCATTGCCGTCGTCGTCCTCTGCTATGTCCTATTGACTGATTGCTGAGTGGTTGATGGTTGTTGCTGCGTGTGATCAGACCGCGGACTTCTGGACCAGCTCCGCGGCCAGGCTCTTGGGGACCTCTGAGTAGTGCGAGAACTCCATCGAGGACGTCGCACGCCCCTGGGTCACACTGCGCAGGTCGGTCACATACCCGAACATCGAGGCCAGCGGCACGAAGGCGCTGACCACCTGCGTCCCGTTGCGGTTGTCCATCCCCTCGATGTGACCGCGACGGCTGTTGAGGTCGCCGATGACGTCGCCCATGAACTCTTCGGGCATGACGACCTCGACGCGCATGATCGGCTCGAGAATGGCCGGGTCCGCCTTCTGAACGGCGTCCTTGGCGGCCATGGAGCCGGCGATCTTGTAGGCCATCTCCGAGGAGTCCACGTCGTGGTACGAGCCATCGAAGAGGGTGGCCTTGACGTCGACCATGGGGTACCCGGCATAGACGCCCGTTTCGAGGGCCTCACGGATACCCGCGGAGACGGACTTGATGTACTCGCGGGGGATGACACCTCCCACGATCTTGTCCACGAACTCGTAGCCACTGCCCTTCTCGCCGGGTTCCAGCGTGATGATGGCGTGGCCATACTGGCCGCGGCCGCCGGTCTGGCGGACGAAGCGACCGTTGCCCTCGGCGGCGCGCCGGATCGTCTCGCGGTAGGAGACCTGCGGCTTGCCCACGTTGGCGGCGACCTTGAACTCGCGCACCATGCGGTCGACGAGGACGTCGAGGTGGAGCTCGCCCATGCCCGCGATGAGGGTCTGACCCGACTCCTCGTCGATGTGGACGCGGAAGGTGGGGTCCTCCTCGGCGAGCCGCTGCAGGGCCACCGCCAGCTTGTCCTGGTCAGCCTTGGTCTTGGGCTCGATGGCGACCTCGATGACGGGCTCCGGGAAGGTCATCGACTCGAGGATCACGGGGTTGTCGATGTCGCAGAGGGTGTCGCCGGTGTAGGTCTCCTTGAGGCCGACCGCGGCGGCGATGTCACCCGCGGCGACCTCCTCGATCTCCTCGCGCGAGTTGGCGTGGAGCTCCACGATGCGGCCGACCCGCTCTCGCTTGTTCTTGCTCGCGTTGTAGACGTACGAGCCGGTCTTCAGCTTGCCGCTGTAGACGCGGAAGAAGGCCAGCTTGCCCACGAACGGATCGGCGGCGATCTTGAAGGCCAGGGCCGCGAAGGGCTCCTTGTCGTCCACGACGCGGGTGATCTCGTTGCCCTCGAGGTCCATGCCGACGATGGGCGGCACGTCGAGCGGGCTGGGCAGGTAGTGCACGACCGCGTCGAGCATGGGCTGGACGCCCTTGTTCTTGAGGGCCGTACCCGTGAGCACCGGCACGATGCGGTTCTGGAGCGTGCCCAGGCGCAGGCCATGGCGGATCTCGCTGGGCTCCAGCTCCTGGCCTTCGAGGAACTTCATGGTCAGCTCGTCGTCGAGCTCGGCCACGGCCTCGATCATGATCGCACGCTGCTTCTCGGCCTCGGCCAGCAGCTCGGCCGGGATCTCCGTGACCTCCGGCTTGGTGCCCAGGTCATCCCGGTAGATGATGGCGTTCATCTCGATGAGGTCCACCACGCCGAGGAAGCCCGATTCCTGCCCGATGGGGATCTGGATGGGCACGGCATTGGCGCCGAGACGCTCCTTGATCGAGTCGACGCAGCGCCAGAAGTCGGCGCCGGTGCGGTCGAGCTTGTTGATGAAACAGAAGCGGGGCACGCCGTAGCGGTCAGCCTGACGCCAGACCGTCTCCGACTGCGGTTCCACGCCCGCTACACCGTCGAAGACGACGACCGCGCCATCGAGCACGCGCAGGCTGCGCTCGACCTCGACGGTGAAGTCCACGTGGCCGGGCGTATCGATGATGTTGATCCGCGTGTTGTTCCAGAAGCAGGTCGTGGCCGCGGCCGTGATGGTGATGCCGCGCTCCTGCTCCTGGGGCATCCAGTCCATCGTGGCCGCACCCTCGTGCACCTCACCGATCTTGTAGATCTTGTCCGTGTAGAACAGGATCCGCTCGGTGACGGTGGTCTTGCCGGCGTCGATATGCGCGATGATTTCGATGTTCCGCGTGCGAGCAAGCGGGAACTTCCGTGTCATCGGTCTACAGGTTCCTCGTAACGGGGGTGGTCGCTGTTACCAGCGGAAATGGCTGAAGGCCTTGTTGGCATCAGCCATCTTGTGGGTGTCCTCGCGACGCTTGACCGCGGCACCGAGACCGTTCATGGCGTCGACCAGCTCGAAGGCCAGCTTCTCGCTCATGGACTTGCCGCTGCGCTTGCGCGCAGCCTGCACGAGCCAGCGCACGCCGAGGCTGGTGCGGCGTTCACCGCGGATCTCGACCGGCACCTGGTAGGTGGCACCGCCGACTCGGCGAGGCTTGACCTCGATGATGGGAGTGGCGTTCCTGAGGGCCGCGTCGAGCACCTCCAGGCCGGGCCGGCCGGCGGACGCCTCCGCGCGGGCCAGGGCCTGACGCAGGATCTTCTCGGCGAGACCCTTCTTGCCGTCCGTCATGAGCTTCACCACGAAGCGGTCCGTGGTGCGCGCGAGCGGCGGCGAGTACTTGACCTTGCGCGGGGTCTTGGAGCGTCGGGGCATTACTTGGGCCTCTTGGTGCCGTAGCGAGAACGGCCCTGCTTGCGGTCGGCGACGCCGGAGGCGTCGAGCGTGCCGCGGATGATGTGGTACTTGACCGAGGGCAGGTCCTTCACCCGGCCGCCGCGCACGAGCACGACGGAGTGCTCCTGCAGGTTATGGCCGATGCCCGGGATGTAGGCCGTGACCTCCATCTGGTTGGTGAGACGGACACGAGCGATCTTGCGCAGTGCCGAGTTGGGCTTCTTCGGCGTCATGGTGCGCACCTGCAGGCAGACACCACGCTTCTGCGGGGCGCCCGGGATCGGCACCTGGCGCTGGCGCAGACTGTTCCAGTTCTTGCGCATGGCCGGGGCCTTGATCTTCGCCTGCTTGGGCTTGCGGCCCTTGCGCACGAGCTGGCTGATGGTCGGCACGGAGCGGTGGTCTCCCTTTTCAGTGGCGTCTCGATGACGCGTCATCGGATCGCGCGCGGCGCGCACGTTCCCCTGTCTCACGGTGTTCTGTCTGGTGCGGCAGCGGTCTGGGTCCCGACCTCCGGGCCCGAGCGCGGGCCCCCTCGCGGGGCGCTGCCTCGATGCTGTTCATCGTCCACGAAGGACGACGCACACGCGACCGCGCGGCCTGTTGCAGCCGCGGCCGTGGAGTCTAGCAGCGTGCTCGAGCCTCGTCAACGAGGGCCGTCGCAACGTGCCCCGGGCCCCACGGGTCGAGGATACGAACGACCGGCTCCCGCTGGTGCGAGAACCGGTCGTGGTCGGTCTTGCTGGTGGAACGGTCGGCTAGCTCTCGTCCTCCTCGAGGAACGGGTTGGCCTCGGGCTCGTCGATCGGCGACCGGGCGACCTCACCCTCGCGGAAGGGATTGGGCTCGGCAGCCGCCTCGGCCTCGGCCGCAGCTTCAGCCTGGGCCCGCAGCTCGGCTTCCTCGAGGAGCGGGTTGGCCCCGGCCCCCTCGTCGTCGGCCGGAGGCGCGCCTTCCGCCAGGAAGACGTTGAACTCTTCACCGAAGCCCTCGGGCAGCTCGCCACCGGCGAGTGCCTCCGCGGCAGCGATGCGCTGCTCCTCGCGACGACGCGCGATGTTGGCCGGCGCGCCCGTGCCCGCGGGGATGAGCTTGCCGATGATGACGTTCTCCTTGAGCCCCACGAGGCCATCCTTGGCGCCGTTGATGGCCGCCTCGGTCAGCACCCGCGTGGTCTCCTGGAAGGAGGCCGCGGCCAGGAAGCTGCTGGTGTTCAACGAGGCCTTGGTCACGCCCAGCAGGACGGTCTCGGCAGTCGCCGGCTCTCCACCCTCGGCGAGCACGCGCTCGTTGATGTCCTCGAAGTCGAAGCGGTCGACGAGCTCGAAGGGCAGCTGCTCGCTGTCACCGGGCTGGTCGATACGGACCTTGCGCAGCATCTGCCGCACGATGATCTCGATGTGCTTGTCGTTGATGGTCACGCCCTGGCTGCGGTAGACCTTCTGGACCTCCTTCACCAGGTAGCGCTGGACGGCATCGCGACCGCGCGTCTCGAGGTACTCCTGCGGGTTGATGGGACCCTCGGTGATGGCGTCACCAGCCCGGATCAGCTGGCCATCCTCGACCATCAGCTTGGCGTTGTGGGCGATGGGGTACTCACGCTCGACGACGTCCTCGCCGCCGATCCTGAGACCCTCGTCGGTGAAGGTGACCAGGCCGGTCTCGGGGGCGCGGACCTCGTCGACCTCGCCGTTCTTGTGCTCCAGGCGGGCGATGAGCTGGTCGACCTCGATGACGTCACCATCGGCCACGAGGCGTTCGTACTTCTTGCCCAGCTTGATGGGCACGTCGAAGGTCTCGCGGCTGGTGACCTTGACCTTGCGCGTGCCGTCCTCACCCTCGAGGACCTCGACGGTGCCGTCGATGTGGCTGATCTCGGCCTTGCCCTTGGGCATGCGGGCCTCGAACAGCTCCTCCACGCGCGGCAGGCCGGCGGTGATGTCCGTCCCTGCCACACCGCCGGTGTGGAAGGTTCGCATGGTCAGCTGCGTGCCGGGCTCACCGATGGACTGGGCGGCGATGATGCCCACCGCCTCACCGGCCTCGACCAGCTCGCGCGTGGCGAGGTTGCGGCCGTAGCAGGTGCGGCAGACACCCAGCCGCGACTGGCAGGTCAGGGCCGAACGCACGAGGACGGCCTCGATGCGATCGTCCTGCTTGCCCGCAGCGTCGATCTCGCGCGCGATGCCCTCCGTGATCAGCTCGCCGCGGTCGACGATGGGCGCATCCTTCTTCTTGGCCTTGGGGTGGGCCACCGGTCCGGCCGCGAAGCGACCGACAAGGCGGCGCCAGAAGGCGTCGGGCTCGGAGCCGGCGAACTCCTCCGTCTCGGAGCGGGTGATCCAGGTGCCCTCCTGTGTGCCGCAGTCGTCATCTCGCGTGATGACGTCCTGGGCCACGTCGACGAGTCGACGCGTGAGGTAGCCGGAGTCGGCGGTGCGGAGAGCGGTGTCAGCGAGACCCTTGCGCGCACCGTGGGTGGAGATGAAGTACTCCAGCACGGTCATGCCCTCGCGGAAGTTGGAGCGGACGGGCACCTCGATGATGCGGCCGGACGGATCGGCCATGAGGCCGCGCATGCCGCCCAGCTGGCCGATGTTGCCCTTGTTGCCGCGGGCACCGGACGCGGTCATCATCGTGACCGATCCCTCCGGATCGAGGTTGGCCATCATCTGGCCGGAGATCTCGTCGGTGGCATTGCGCCAGACCTCGACCACGCGGGCGTAGCGCTCCTCGTCGGTGATGAGGCCTCGCTGGTACTGGGCGTCGATGTCGGCGACCTTCTTGTCGGCAGCTTCCAGCAAGCCCTTCTTGGTCTCGGGCACGCGGATGTCGTCGACGGCGATGGTCATGCCGCCCTGGGTGGCGTACCGGAACCCGACGCTCTTGATGCCGTCCACCAGGTGGGCCGTCTCGTTGCGGCCCAGCAAGCGGTAGCAGTCGGCCACCACCTCGCGCAGCTGGGCGCGGGCCATGGGCCGGTTGGTCTTGTCCGTGTAGCGCAGCCGCGGCGGCAGGATCTGGTTGAAGACGAGGCGGCCGATGGTCGTCTCGATGGCGGTCTCGACGAGCTCTTCGGTCTCCGGGTCCCAGACCTGCACGCGGACGATGCGCACCGGCGTGTGCAGCTCGAGGCGGCGCACCCGGTGACGCGGAAGCTCCTCGACCTCCACGCGCGTATCGATGGTGCCCAGCTCGTGGGCCAGCAGCGCCTCGGCGTCGGTCTCGAACGTCGGCACGGGACCCTTGATGGGCGTGGCCGCATCCATGGTCAGGTAGTAGCAGCCGAGGATCATGTCCTGGGTGGGTGCCACCACCGGCGCGCCATCGGACGGGCTCAGCAGGTTCTCCGTCGAGAGCATCATGCGCCGGGCTTCGTCCTGGGCATCCCGGCTGAGCGGGACGTGCACGGCCATCTGGTCACCGTCGAAGTCCGCGTTGAAGGCGAAGCAGACGAGCGGGTGGATCTGGATGGCCGAGCCCTCGACGAGCTTGGGCATGAAGGCCTGGATGCCCAGGCGGTGAAGCGTGGGTGCGCGGTTGAGCAGGACGGGGTGATCCTGGATGACCTCCTCGAGGACATCCCAGACCACGTCCTCGACGCGCTCCACGAGACGCTTGGCGCTCTTGATGTTGTGGGCGTAGTTCTTCTCGACGAGCTGGCGCATGACGAAGGGCTTGAACAGCTCCAGCGCCATCTTCTTGGGCAGGCCGCACTGGTGCAGCAGCAGGTCCGGCCCGACCACGATGACCGAACGGCCGGAGTAGTCGACGCGCTTGCCGAGCAGGTTCTGGCGGAAGCGGCCCTGCTTGCCCTTGAGCATGTCGGAGAGTGACTTGAGGCGGTGGTTGCCAGTGCCGGCGATGGCCCGGCCGCGCCGACCGTTGTCGATGAGCGCGTCACAGGCTTCCTGCAGCATCCGCTTCTCGTTGCGGATGATGATCTCGGGCGCGCCCAGCTCGAGCAGTCGCTTGAGGCGGTTGTTGCGGTTGATGACGCGACGGTAGAGGTCGTTGAGGTCGGAGGTCGCGAAGCGGCCGCCATCGAGCTGGACCATGGGCCGAAGGTCGGGCGGGATGACCGGCAGCACCGAGAGGATCATCCACTCGGGGCGAGCGCCGGAGCGGCGGAAGGCCTCGATGAGGCGCAGCCGCTTGATGGCCTTCTTGCGGCGCATGCCGCTGGTCGTGCGCACCTCCGAGTGGAGGGTGCTGCTCAGCTCCTCGAGATCGAGACGGGTGATGCGCTCACGCACGGCCTCGGCGCCCATGCCCGCGGCAAAGAGGCGCTGGCCGCCACGGATGCCGCTGCCGTACTTGCGATCGAGGTCGCGGAAGTTCCAGCCGTCGATGGAGATCTCCGGCAGGAGGTCCCCACCCTTGAGCTTGGTGATCTCGTCCTTGGCCTTGCGGATCTCGTCCTTGAGCGACTCGGCCTCGACCTTGAGGCGCTCCTGCTCGGCCTCGATGGCCGCCGACATCTCGAGCTTGACGTCCTCGATCTTCTGCGCCACCGCAGCTTCCTCGAGGTCCTCCTTCTCGGTGATGTCGTCGTTGATCTTCTCGACCAGCTCCGCGGTCAGCTTGCGCAGCTTGTCGCTGGTGGACTTGGTGGCCTTGTGGCCGGCGGCCACGAGGACCTCACCGGTCTCCTCGAAGACGATGGCGTCCTCGGCAGGATCGGAACCGAGCGCCTTGATGGCAGCCTCGGTCGCCTGCTGCGCCTCCACGATCTGAGCGGTGCGCATCTCGCGCTCCTGCTCGCGATCCTTCTTGAACTGCTCGAGGTCGGCGTTGAGCTCATCGCTGAGCTTGTTGATGTCCGCCTGCAGACGGTCCTCCAGCTCGGCGAGGGCCTGGCCGCCACGGCCGCCACGGCCCTCGGCCTCGTCCTCCAGCTGCTGGAGCAGCTTGGCGCGCGCGTCCTCATCGACCCAGGTGACGATGTACTTGGCGAAGTAGAGGACGCCCTCGAGGTTGCGCGGGCTGATGTCGAGCAGGATGCCCAGTCGGCTGGGCGTGCCCTTGAAGTACCAGATGTGGCTGACCGGGCTGGCCAGCTGGATGTGTCCCATGCGCTCGCGGCGCACCTTGGCGCGCGTGACCTCGACGCCACACTTGTCGCAGATGATGCCCTTGTAGCGGATCCGCTTGTACTTGCCGCAGTAGCACTCCCAGTCGCGGGAGGGGCCGAAGATGCGCTCGTCGAAGAGCCCGTCCTTCTCCGGTCGCAGGGTGCGGTAGTTGATCGTCTCCGGCTTGGTGACCTCACCCTTGGACCAGTCACGGACCTGGTCCGGCGAAGCCAGCGAAATGCGGATGGCGTTGAAGTTGTTGACCTCGAGCATCGTTCTCCTTGTGCCGCGCCGTCGTCAGCGGCGCGGGATGCGCGGGTGGCCCGGAGGGTTAGTCCGGGCCGGGGGCCCAGGCTGGTGGCTAGTCTTCGAAACCGGCGAGGTTGATGCCGCCCAGGTCGGGCAGCGGGTAGGCCGAGGGATCCTCGGCGAAGTGGATCTCTTCTTCGTTCTCGTTGAGGATCTCGACGTTGAGCCCGAGGCTCTGGAGCTCCTTGATGAGGACCTTGAACGACTCCGGCACGCCAGGCGCCTGGATGTCCTCGCCCTTGACGATGGCCTCGTACGTCTGGACGCGGCCCATGACGTCGTCGGACTTCACGGTCAGGAGCTCCTGCAGGATGTTGGCCGCGCCGTAGGCCTCCAGGGCCCACACCTCCATCTCGCCGAAGCGCTGGCCGCCGAACTGGGCCTTGCCACCGAGCGGCTGCTGGGTGATGAGGCTGTAGGGGCCGGTGGAGCGGGCGTGGATCTTGTCCTCCACGAGGTGGTGGAGCTTGAGCATGTAGATGTAGCCGACCGTGACCTCGCGATCGAAGGGCTCGCCGGAGCGGCCGTCGCGCAGCGTGGTCTTGCCGGTGACCGGGAGGCCCGCGGCGAGCAGCTCCTGCTCGATCTGCTCCTCGCTCGCGCCGTCGAAGACCGCCGTGGCGGCCTTGATGGTGCGACCTTCCTTGACGCCGCGCGTGTGCAGCGCCCAGCCCAGGTGGGTCTCGAGGATCTGGCCGATGTTCATGCGCGAGGGCACGCCCAACGGGTTCAGGATGATGTCGACCGGCGTGCCGTCGGGCAGGAAGGGCATGTCTTCCTGGGGCAGGATCTTGGCGACCACGCCCTTGTTGCCGTGACGGCCGGCCATCTTGTCGCCGACGCTGATCTTGCGCTTGGCCGCGACGCTCACGCGGATGAGGCGGTTGACGCCCGGGGGCAGCTCATCGCCGTTGTCGCGGTTGAACTCACGGATGTCGACGACCTTGCCCCGCTCACCATGCGGCAGGCGCAGGCTGGAGTCCTTCACCTCGCGGGCCTTCTCACCGAAGATGGCGCGCAGCAGCCGCTCCTCCGCGGTCAGCTCGGTCTCACCCTTGGGCGTGATCTTGCCCACGAGGATGTCACCAGGCTGGACCTCCGCGCCGATGTAGACGACGCCGTCCTCGTCGAGGTCCTTGAGGGAGTCCTCGCCGACGTTGGGGATGTCGCGGGTGATCTCCTCAGGCCCGAGCTTGGTGTCACGCGACTCGAGCTCGTGCTTCTCGATGTGGATGCTGGTGTAGAGGTCCTCCCGCACGAGGCGGTCGGAGACGACGATGGCGTCCTCGTAGTTGCCGCCTTCCCAGCTCATGAAGGCAACGAGGATGTTGCGCCCAAGGGCCAGCTCACCCTCCTGCGTGGAGGAGGAGTCAGCAAGGACCGCGTCCTCCGCCACGCGCATGCCCACCTCGACCATGGGTCGGTGGTTGATGCAGGTGCCCTGGTTGGAGCGGACGAACTTCTCCAGCGGGTACTCGCGCAGCTCCCCGTCATCGCCTTCGACGGTGATGAGGTCGGCGGTCACGGAGGTGACCACCCCGGCGGCGCGAGCGACCACGACCTGCCCCGAGTCCTTGGCGGCGCGCGCCTCCATGCCGGTGCCCACGATGGGCGACTCCGGCTCCAGGAGCGGCACGGCCTGACGCTGCATGTTGGAGCCCATGAGCGCGCGGTTGGCATCGTCGTGCTCGAGGAAGGGGATGAGCGCGGTGGCCACGGACACGACCTGCTTGGGACTCACGTCCATGTAGTCGATCTGCTCCGGACGCGCCTCCGGGAACTGCTCGCGGTGGCGTGCCGGGACGCGCTCGGCCACGAAGTAGCCCTGCTCGTCGAGCTGGGCGTTGGCCTGCGCGACGTAACGCTCCTCCTCGTCGTAGGCCGCGAGGTACTCGATCTCTGCGGTCACGCGCGGCTTGATCTTGAAGGCCTTGCGCTTCTGCGTCTTGAGCTCCGCCACGGCGGCCTCGGTCATGGGCTGGCCCTTCTCGAGGATGACCACCCCCTTGGCGTCGACCACGTCCTCGCCGGCGATCTCGTCGATGAGGCCCTTGTCCTTGTAGTCCGCGGTGCGCTTGACCTTGCGGTAGGGCGTCTCGATGAAGCCGTACTCGTTGATGCGGCCGTAGGTCGCAAGCGAGCCGATGAGGCCGATGTTCGGACCCTCCGGCGTCTCGATCGGGCAGATCCGGCCGTAGTGGCTGTGGTGGACGTCACGGACGTCGAAGCCGGCGCGCTCACGCGAGAGGCCACCCGGGCCAAGCGCGCTGAGGCGGCGCTTGCTGGTCAGCTCCGCCAGCGGGTTGGTCTGGTCCATGAACTGGGAGAGCTGGCTGCCGCCGAAGAACTCCTTCATGGCTGCCACCACGGGACGGATGTTGACGAGCACGTTGGGCGTCGCCTTCTCCGGCTCCTGGATGGTCATGCGCTCCTTGACCACGCGCTCCATGCGCAGCAGGCCCACCCGGAAGGCATTCTGGATGAGCTCACCGTTGGCGCGGATGCGGCGGTTGCCGAGGTGGTCGATGTCATCGGCCGTGCCCAGGCCGTTGTCCAGCTCGATGAGGTGGCCGACGATGACCGCGATGTCTTCCTTGGTGATGGTGCGCTCGACCTCGGGCAGCTTGATGCCCATGCGGTCCGCGACGGGGCCCAGCTTCTTGTTGAACTTGTAGCGACCGACGCGGCCGAGGTCATAGCGGCGGAAGTTGAAGAAGAGGCTCTCGACCAGCTTCTCGGCGTTGTCACCGGTGGGCGGGTCACCGGGACGCAGCTTCTTGTAGACCTCGATCAGGGCCTCCATGCGCGTGGTCGTGGTGTCCTTGTCGAGGGTCTCGCCGATGTAGCTGGTCTCACCCGTGTCGACGCGCTTGAAGAGGTCGACGATCTCATCGTTGGTCTCGTAGCCCACGGCCCGCAGGAGCTTGGTCGCTTCCAGCTTGCGCTTGCGGTCGACCTTGACGTAGAGCACGTTCTTGGCCGCGGTCTCGAACTCGAGCCAGGCACCACGGTTGGGGATGACCTTGGCGCTGAAGAGCTGGCGGCCGGTGTTGGTGTCCTCGGTGGAGGTGTAGTACACGCCGGGGCTGCGCACGAGCTGGCTGACCACGACGCGCTCGGCGCCGTTGATGATGAAGGTGCCGCGCTCGGTCATGGACGGGAAGTCACCCATGTAGACGCGCTGCTGGATGTGCTCGCCGGTCTCGTGGATGACGAGCTCGACCTCGACGTAGAGCGGGCGGCTGAAGGTCAGGTCACGCGCGCGGCACTCGAGCTGGTCGTACTTGGGGTCGCCGAACTCGTAGGCGTTGAAGTGCAGCTCCATGGACTTGCCCGTGAAGTCCTGGATGGGGCTGATCTCGTCGAGCAGGTCACGCAGGCCACGCTCTACGAACCAGTCGTAGGACTTGCGCTGAAGCTCGATCAGGTCGGGGATAGGCAGGACCTCTGGGATCCGAGAGTATCGTTCACGCTCAAGCGACATGGGCGCACGCCGACGATCGACTTCAGACACGGTCATGGAGCACTCCTGGCCTCAGGGAGAGGCGATCAAGGCACGGGAATCCGACCACATGGGTCGTTGAAAAGAAAAGGGCCGCGCTCACCGACCGTGTATGGTATCGCCTCATCGGCGACCCGTCAACAGTGGCCTCGCACGGCGAAACGGGGGAGGCCGTCTGGCCTCCCCCATCCCCTGGGATCGCGAAGGTCTTACTTGATCTCGACCTTGGCGCCCTGCTCCTCGAGCGCGGCCTTGATCTTGTCGGCCTCGTCCTTGTCCACGCCTTCCTTGACGGCCTTGGGTGCGGCGTCGACCACGTCCTTGGCCTCCTTCAGGCCCAGGCCGGTCAGCTCGCGCACGACCTTGATGACGGGGATCTTGTTGGGGCCGACCTCGGTCAGCACGACCTCGAACTCGGTCTGCTCCTCGGCGGCCGCAGCATCGTCGCCTGCCGCGGGAGCAGCGGCGACGGCGACGGCAGCTGGAGCGGCGGCGGTCACGCCGTAGCGCTCCTCGAAGGCCTTGATGAACTCGGAGAGCTCGAGCACGGTCATGCCGTCGATGGCTTCGAGCAGCTCGTCCTGGGAGATCTTGGTAGCCATGGTGATGTCGTTCCTTTCGGTAGCGGGAGATGCAGAGGGTGTCAGTGGCTGAGTGCTAGGCGGCTTCCGCGCCCTCGCGCTGCTCCTTGAGCTGCTGCAGGCCGTAGCCCAGGTTGCGCAGCGGAGCGGCGAAGAGGCTGGCCATCGAGCTCAGCGGCGAGGCCATGGTGCCGGCCAGCTGGGCCAGCAACTGCTCGCGGCCGGGCAATGCAGCCAGGGCCTTGACGGCAGCCGCGTCGACCGTGACGCCATTGAGGGCGGCTCCACGGATCTCGACGTTGAAGGGCTTGGTGGCGTCCAGCAGGCTCTTGGCCAGCGTGGACTCGTCGGCGCCGCCGACGGCGATCGCGCTTGGGCCGGTCAGGAGCGGTACGAGCTCCTGACGGTCGGCTTGCTCGGCCGCGATCTTGGCCAGGCGGTTCTTGATGATCCGGTACTGGATGTCCTTCGAGTGCAGCTCTCGGCGCACCTTCAGCAGATCAGCCACGGACAGGCCCCGGTGGTCGGAGACGATAGCGGTATCGGACTCCTTGAGGAGCTCGACGAGCTCCGCCACGGCTGCCTGTTTGGCTTCTGTGGGCATGTGACCTCCTTTCGTTCGGGCGCCGCTGGCGCGACTACCCCTGTGAGTCCCGCACAGGAGCGTCAGTCGCTGCGACATGCAGCCCCCGAACCCGAGCGGGTCCGGTCTCGACACCTGCCTTGGCGTGCCCGTCGGCGTCCCCACCCCAGGGGGCGGTCCGGTCGACGATTTCGGTCCGGTCCGTGGGCCTCGCTTGGGGACCCTCGGCGCGACCGCCCCGGAGGGCGGCCTGGGACGCATCGCTGTCTCTGGCGGAACGATCTTCGTTTCGACGGGTGGCGCCCCGTCAACGCTGTGGTTGGGGCCCGAGCGGGCCCCGCCGGACTAGACCGCGCGGGCCAGCAGACCCGGGACATCCACGCGGATGCCGGGGCCCATGGTGGCGGCCACCGTCAGGCTCTTGAAGTACTGGCCCTTGACCTCCTTGGGTCGGGCACGGTTGATGGCGTCCGTGAGGGCCGCGAGGTTGTCCAGCAGCTGGTCCTGCTCGAAGCTGGACTTGCCGAAGGGCACGTGGATGATGCCGCCCTTGTCCACCTTGAACTCGATGCGGCCGCCCTTGAGCTCGCCGACCACGCGCTCGATATCGAAGGTCACGGTGCCAGCCTTGGGGTTGGGCATCAGGCCCTTGCGGCCGAGGATGCGGCCGAGCTTGCCCACGCTGCCCATCATGTCCGGCGTGGCCACGGCCACGTCGAAGTCCGTCCAGCCGGCCTCGATCTTCTGGGCCAGGTCCTCAGCGCCAACGAAGTCGGCGCCAGCCGCGGTGGCCTCGGCCGCCTTGTCACCCTGGGCGAAGACGGCCACGCGCACCACCTTGCCGCTGCCGTGCGGCAGGGAGACGGTGCCACGCACCATCTGCTCGGCATGGCGAGGGTCGACGCCGAGGCGGATGTGTGCCTCGACGGAGCCGTCGAACTTGGTCGTCGAGGTCTGCTTCAGGAGCGCCATGGCCTCGTCAGGCTCGTAGTTCTTGCCGTGCTCGACGAGCTTGGCTGCGTCCTGGTAGCGCTTTCCGTTCTTGCCCATGTGGTTGGTTCCTTCCATGTCGGCCGTCGCTTGGCCTCCCCCTGTTGACGCGGGGTGGTCGTGCCCTCTGCTGCGGCCGCAGTCGCGACCGTCCCGTCCGTCAGGGCTGGCGGACGGTGCTCAGGCGAACGCTCAGTCGGTGATCTCGATGCCCATGGAGCGGGCCGTGCCGGCGATGATGCGGGCGGCCATCTCTGGATCGTGGGCGTTGAGGTCTGCCTTCTTGATCTCGGCGATCTCGAGCAGCTGGGCCTGGGAGACCGAGCCCACGGCAGCATCGCGGCCGACCGCCCCGGAGCCCTTCTCGACGCCTGCGGCCTTGCGCAGCAGGTCAGCGGCCGGCGGCGTCTTGAGGACGAAGGTGAAGCTGCGGTCCTCGAAGATGGTGATGCGGGCGGGGATGATCTGCCCGCTCTGGGCCGCGGTCCTCTCGTTGTAGGACTTGGTGAACTCGACGATGTTGATGCCGTGCGGACCAAGCGCGGTGCCCACGGGCGGAGCCGGGGTGGCCTTGCCGGCGGGCAGCTGCAGGGTCAGGACGGTGCGGATCTTCTTGGCCATCGGTACGTCTCGTTCTACCTCGTTGAAATGGGGCCCGGGTCTGGGCGGCTAGAGCTTTTCGACTTGCAGGAAGTCCAGCTCCACGGGCGTCTCACGCCCGAAGATGCTGACCAGGACCTTGAGCTTGTTGCGCTCGGGATTGACCTCGTCCACGGTGCCGATGAACTCGGCGAAGGGACCGTCGGTCACGCGCACCGACTGGCCCTTGGTGAAGGCCACGCGGTACTTGGGCGTCTCGACACCCATCTGCCGCAGGATCTGCTTGACCTCGTGCTCCTCGAGGGGCACCGGCTCGTTGCGCGAGCCGGGGATGTTGCCGCCGCCCACGAAGCTGGTCACACCAGGCGTGTTGCGCACGACGAACCAGGACTCGGGGTCGAGGACCATCTCCACCAGCACGTAGCCGGGGAAGACCTTCTTCTGCACGGTGACGCGCTGGCCGCCGCGGATCTCGATCTCATCCTCCTCGGGCACGAGGACCTGGTAGATCTTGTCTTCCATGCCCATCGTCTCGATGCGATGCTCGAGATTGGTCTTGACCTTCTTCTCGTAGCCCGAGTACGTGTGGATCACGTACCAGCGCTTCTCCGGCTGTGCGGACTCAGTGAGGTGGTCGAGGAAGCTGGTCACTAGAACGTGTCCGTGATGAAGCGCAGCACGGTCCTCCAAAACAGGTCCCAGAACCCGAGGTACACCCCGAAGACGCCGCTGATCACGAACACGAGGATCGTGAGGTTGCGGACATGCTCCCTGGTGGGCCAGGTCACCTTCTTCAGTTCAGACCAGGACTCCTGGAAGTACTGGCGGATCCTACCGATCACGTTCTCTTCGTTGCCTCATGGTTGGCTGGGTGAGGTGGCAGGCGCGGCGGGACTCGAACCCACAACCCCTGGTTTTGGAGACCAGTGCTCTGCCAAATTGAGCTACGCGCCTACGCTCTGAGCTTCGTCCCTACTTCGTCTCGCGATGCAGTGTATGCGTTCGACAGCGAGGGCAGTAGCGCCGCAGCTCGATACGACTGGGATCGTTCTTCTTGTTCTTCTCCGTCGTGTACGTGCGCTCCTTGCACTCGGTGCAAGCAAGCGTGATGACGGGCCGGTTTTCGGCTTTTGCCACTTGAGTCTAGTCCTCGACCGCGTTGATGACGCCAGCGCCGACCGTGCGGCCACCCTCGCGGATGGCGAAGCGCTGACCGACCTCGATGGCGATGGGCGTGATGAGCTCGACATCCATGTCGACGTGGTCACCGGGCATGATCATCTCGGCGCCATCGTGCAGGCCGATGGCCCCGGTGACGTCGGTGGTGCGCAGGTAGAACTGCGGCCGGTAGCCGTTGTAGAACGGCGTGTGACGGCCGCCCTCCTCCTTGGTCAGGACGTAGACGCGAGCGGTGAACTTGGTGTGGGGCTTGATGGAGCCGGCCTTGGCCAGGACCTGGCCACGCTCGACCTCGTCGCGCTCGATGCCGCGGAGCAGGGCGCCGATGTTGTCGCCGGCCTGGCCCGAGTCGAGCAGCTTGTTGAACATCTCGACACCGGTGACCACGACCTTGCGCGTGTCCTTGATGCCGATCATCTCGACCTCTTCGCCGACGGTGACCTCGCCACGCTCGACACGGCCGGTCGCGACGGTGCCGCGGCCCTTGATGCTGAAGACGTCCTCGACGGGCATGAGGAAGGGCTTGTCGACCGCACGCTCGGGCGTGGGGATGTAGCTGTCGACCGCGTCCATCAGCTCGGCGATGGGCTTGTAGGCCTCGTTGTCGACGTCGTCGGGGGCCTCGAGGGCCGCGAGGGCCGAGCCGCGCACGACCGGCAGGTCGTCGCCGGGGAACTCGTACTTGCTGAGCAGCTCGCGGACCTCGAGCTCGACGAGCTCGAGCAGCTCCTCGTCGTCGACCATGTCGCACTTGTTGAGGAAGACCACGATGTAGGGCACCTCCACCTGGCGGGCGAGCAGGATGTGCTCACGCGTCTGGGGCATGGGCCCGTCGGTGGCCGCGACCACCAGGATGGCCCCGTCCATCTGGGCGGCGCCGGTGATCATGTTCTTGATGTAGTCGGCGTGACCGGGGCAGTCGACGTGGGCGTAGTGGCGGACGTCCGTCTCGTACTCGACGTGGGCGATGGCGATGGTGATCCCGCGCTCACGCTCCTCGGGAGCGTTGTCGATCGTGTCGAAGGCGCGATAGGACGCCTCGCCCTTGAGGGCCAGGTACTTGGTGATGGCCGCCGTCAGGCTGGTCTTGCCATGGTCGATGTGACCGATGGTGCCGATGTTGACGTGGGGCTTGGTGCGCTCGAACTTCTGCTTGGCCATCCTCGTCGTCCGCTTGGCCCCCGGAACGCGCACGTCTGACTGACGGGCGATCGGAGGTGATCAGGTGGAGCCCACAATGGGATTTGAACCCATGACCTCTTCCTTACCAAGGAAGTGCTCTGCCACTGAGCTATGTGGGCTTGGTGGGCGTTTGTGGGCTCATTCAGAAGACGCCGGATGAATGGTGGGCAAGGAGGGAATCGAACCCCCACAGTCGAAGACGGCTGATCTACAGTCAGCGGAGCTCACCACCTGCTCAACTTACCCATGTCTACCGTGTCTCCCTTCGGGACCGAGATCCCTGTGGTGAAGGGGCGACACAGCGTCTTCTGTTGTTGGAGCCGACGACGGGACTCGAACCCGGAACCTGTGGTTTACAAAACCACTGCTCTGCCAATTGAGCTACGTCGGCGGCGACGACGGAATGATAGAACACGAACGGTGAACCTCGCAAGCGGGGCCGGTCGCGGCGGTCAGCGAGGCTCATCGAGGCGGCGGCGGCGCCTCCGGCAGCAGGTCGTCAGCGTCCACGCCGGCGGCTTCCTGTCCTACCGGCAGCGCGGTCATGCCGGTCGCGTCACCTGTGGCCACCACGGCCGGCGGATCCGGTGCGTCCGCGGGCGCAGGGTCGGAGACCACCAGCGGGTCCGGCTCCGGCTCGAGCTGCTCGTCCAGCCCGGCCTGGGGCTGGGCCTGGGACGGGTCCGGCCGCTCCGACTCGGGCAGGTCGCGCTGCGCGGCGGCTTCGAAGAGGAAGATGGAGCCGGCCACCGAGGCGTTGAGCGAGGCGACCTTGCCTCGCATGGGGATGCGGGCCATGAGGTCGACGCGCTTGCGCACCTTGGCGTTGAGTCCGCGACCCTCCGAGCCCGTGACGATGACGACGGGGCCGCGCATGTCTGCCTCGCGCACGGTCATGCTCGCATCGCCGTCGGCGCCGATGACGCGCAGGCCTCGCGCATGCAGGTCGACGAGGCTGGAGGCGAGATCGGGCATGGGCACCAGCAGCAGGTGCTCCACGGCTCCGGCGGAGGTCTTCACCGCGGCCGGACTGATGGGCGCGGCCCCGTGCGTGGGAAAGATGACGCCATGGACGCCGCAGGCCTCGGCCGAACGCAGGAGCGTCCCCACGTTCTGCGGATCCTCCAGGTGGTCGAGCGCCAGCACGAACGGCGGCTCCCCGCGGGACTTGGCCAGGGCCAGCACGTCGTCGAGCGTGGCCCAGCGGCGGGGCGCGACCACGAGCGCCACGCCCTGGTGGCCGTCGAAGCCACTCACGGCCGTGATGGTGCCGCCCTCCACCTCCACCACCGGGATGCGCAGCGTCGTGGCATGGAGCACGAGCTGGTCGAGCGCTGCCCGCCGTTCGGGCACGACCAGCAGCCGCTTCACCTCGCGACGAGCGGCGAAGGCCTCCTCCACCGGCCGCCGGCCGGCCACGATCTCCTCATCCTCCCCGAGCAGCTCGGCCGGCGACGGGCCGCGCGGCGGGCGCGGCGGGGCAGAGCGATCGGGCCGGTCCCAGTCACCCCGTGGTCGACGCGGGCCGCGGTCGCGCTCCCACGGGCCACGCTGTGGGCGCGGGCCGCGCGGGCGATCCTGGTGCCTGTAGTCCACGCGACGTCCGGGCTGCGGTGGACCGTCACGGCCGGCCCCCTCGACCGGTGGCCGGCCGCCCTCGGGCCAGGCACCGCGATCGCCGCGCGGACGGTCGCCACCGGGGCGCGGGCCCGACGGCCGGCCATACGGCTTGCCGCCGCCGGGGCGCGGGCCAGCAGGCCGGTCGCCGTAGGGCCTGCTGCCAGAGGGCCTCGTGCCGCCGGGTCGGCCGCCGAAGGGCCTGCCCCCTCCCGGCTTGCCGCCGTAGGGGCGGTCGCCGCCGGGCCTGCCGCCGAGGGGCGGTCGTCGGGCGGTCGGTCGTCGGGCGGTCGGTCGTCTCGGTCGTCAGCCATGGTCAGCTCCTTCGCCAGCGCTGGCCATCAGGCGTGTCCTCCACCACGATCCCGACAGCCGCAAGGGCATCGCGGAGCTCATCGCTGCGGGCCCAGTCCCTCGCGGCACGAGCCTCGACGCGAGCCTCAAGCATGGCAGCCGCTTCCGCATCGAGCTCGTCGTCCACTCCCCCACCGAGCAGACCCAACACGCTGTCGAGCTCGCGGATGGCCTCGGCGCCGCGTCGAGCATCGGCCGTGGAGAGCGCACGGTCGGCCATGCGGCTGTTGAGCTCTCGCACCAAGCGGAAGGTGGCGCCAAGCGCACCCGAGATGTTGAGGTCATCCTCGAGAGCGGCTGCGAACGACGCCCGTGAACGCTCCAGCAGGTCCGGCAAGCTCTCGTCGTGGGCGCGGTCCTGCTGATAGCGCTCGAGCGCCGTCACGGCCGTCTGCAGGCGCTCCACGGCGGCCGTGGCGTGGCCGATCGAGTCCGGCCCGAACTCGAGCGGTGAACGGTAGTGGGTCGCCATGAGGGCGTAGCGCAAGGCCTGCGGGCTGACGCCCTCTCGTCGTAGAGGTCACCGGGACGGGCGATGTTGCCGTCACGCTTGGCCATCTTGGCCCCATCCATGCGCAGGTGGGCGCAATGCAACCAGGTCTTGACGAAGGGCACGCCGGTGGCCGCCTCCGACTGGGCGATCTCATCCTCGTGATGCGGGAAGACGAGGTCGACGCCGCCGGTGTGGAGATCGAACGACTCCCCCAGGTAGCGCATGCTCATGGCTGAACACTCGACGTGCCAGCCGGGCCGACCCTCGCCCAGAGACGTGCTCCAGCTGGGCTCGCCAGGCTTGGCCGCCTTCCACAGGGCGAAGTCGCGCAGGTCGTCCTTGGCGTACTCATCGGCCTCGACGCGCTCGCCGCTGCGCTGCTGGTCGGGGTCGAGGTTGGCCAGCCGGCCATAGGCCGGCCAGGAGGCGATGCGGAAGAAGACCGAGCCGTCGTCGGTCTGGTAGGCGTAGCCCTTCTCGATGAGACGCTCGATGAGGCTGACCATGTCCTCGATGTGCTCGGTAGCCCGGGGCATGAGGTCAGGCTCGGCGATGCCCAGGCGGTCGAGGTCCTCCAGGAACGCCTCCGTGTACCTGCCCGTGAGCTCACCGATGGAGCACTCGGCCGCCTTGGCGTCGCGGATGATCTTGTCGTCGACGTCGGTGATGTTCATGACCCACGTGACCTCATAGCCCGCGAAGAGCAAGGCGCGGCGTACGAGGTCGGCGAAGATGAACGAGCGGAAGTTGCCGACATGGGCGGGGGCGTAGACCGTGGGGCCGCAGCTGTACATGCGGACACGACCGGGCTCGAGTGGCTCGAACGGCTCGACGGCACCGCCGAGCGTGTTCTTGAAACGCTGACTCATGGGGACACCACGCTCACGAGGCAGGACGCGCTGATGACGCGTCCGGCACCTTCATCTCCACTGAGGTTAGCGGTCGCGGCCTTGACCGACACACGGGTGCGTTCGAGGCCGGTGAGGCTGGCCACGTTGTCAGCCATCAGGTCCAACCGCGCACCCCCCAGCCGAGGCCGCGCACCCAGGATGGTGAGGTCGATCGACGTGAGGGCCGACCCACTCTGGAGGAACTGGCGCATGACCTCCGTCACCAGCTCGCGGCTGTCGATCCCGCGCGTACGGCCCTCTCCGGACGGGAACAGACGCCCCAGGTCTCCTCCCCCGCTGACGGCCAGCAGGGCGTCGCAGAGCGCGTGCAGGGCCGCATCGCCGTCAGAGTGACCCTGCAGCCGGGGCGCAGCCTCGATCAGCAGCCCGCCCAGGCGCAGGCCAGCCTCCGGCCCGAAGGGATGGCTGTCGGTTCCGAGGGCGACGCGCGGGGTCGCACCCTCTCCCGCCAGCCGTCGTGCGAGCGCGAGATCTTCCGGCAGGGTCACCTTGATGTTGTCGGCGTCGCCCGCAACGATGGCCACGGGCACGCCGTGGCGGGCGAGCAGGTCAGCCTCGTCGGGGATGTCCTCGTCGCCGTTGGCGAAGGCCTCCGCCGCGGCCAGCAGCAGCTGGCGGCGAGCGCCTTGCGGCGTCTGGGCACGATAGAGCCCGGTGCGGTCGACGGAGGCCCCGATGAGCTCCCCCTGCGCCTGCTTGAGGGCATCGACCACGGGCAGGGCCGGAATGGCCGCGCCGTGACGCAGGACGCCGTCCACGACGCGGGAGATGAGCGCATTCGAAACGAACGGCCGCGCGCCGTCGTGGACAAGCACGATCTCAGCGGAGGCGGCCCGCACGCCCGCAGCCACCGAATCCTGCCGCCGGCGCCCGCCGGCCACCACCGTCGCCCCGAGCGGCCCGAGCCAGCTGCTGCCCCGCAGCTCGTCGACGCGCTCGGACGATGTGACCACGATGAGGCGGTCGATCTCGGGGGCGGCCGCAAGCGACTCCACCGTGCGGCGCAGGATGGGCCGGCCGGCGATGGTCAACTCGAGCTTGTCTCCGCCGCCCATACGGCGGCTGCTGCCCGCGGCCACGACGACCGCGTCAGCGATGCTGTGCTGGATCACCGCTCAAGTGTGCCGTGCCGAGCGTCGTCGTGCCCGCCGCCTCAGGCCTCGGGCGCGAGCTCCGCGAAGATCATGCGGCCGGCCACCGTCTGCAGGATGCGCGTGACGGTCACGTCCAGCTCACCCTCGATGTGGTCGCCGCCACCCTCGACCACGACCATCGTGCCGTCGTCGAGGAAGGCCACGCCCTGGCCGGGCTCCTTGCCCTCCTGGATGACCCGCACCCGCAGCTCCTCGCCGGGCAGGAAGGCCGGCTTGAGCGCATTGGCCAGCTGGTTGAGGTTCATCACCCGCACGCCCTGCAGCTGGGCGACCCGGTTGAGGTTGTAGTCGGTGGTGAGGATGGCCGCCTTGCGCTTCTGGGCCAGGGCTACCAGCTTGGTGTCGACGGTGCTGGCGCCGGGATCGTCCTCTGCGCTCATCTCGAGCTCGATGCGGTGGTCCTTCTGGAGCACGGAGAGCACGTCCATGCCGCGACGCCCGCGGTTGCGCCGTCCGGGATGGGAGTCGTCAGCGATGTGCTGCAGCTCACCGAGCACGAAGCGCGGCACGACCAGCAGGCCGCCCAGGAAGCCGGAAGCGACGACGTCGACGATGCGGCCGTCGATGATGGCGCTGGTGTCGACATAGGTGACCTGCTCGAAGCGCTCGTCCGATTCCTCGGCGAGCGGGTCACTGCCGCGTCGCAGCCCGAGGTCACGGACCGCGTCGAAGATGTCGTGTCGCTTGGCCACCGTCAGGCCCATCATGCCCAGCGCCATCACGAGCGAGACGCCCAGCGGCAGCAGGATGCCCAGCGGCATCTCGAGGCTCGTCAGAGGCAGGCCCAGCAAGGCGCCCATGACCAGGCCCAGCACGAGGCCGGTGACCGCCGCCACGAACTCGTCGGTCGACATGTCCGTGACCGCACGCATGAGCCACTGCGCCGGGGTGATGGTGATGTAGGGCAGGATGGAGTAGCCCACGACCGCCCACGCCACGATCCACGCGAGCAGCGTCAGGCGGCTCTCGGTCGACGGGTCGGAGAGCGCGTCGGAGAAGCCGGCAAGCGTGATCGCGAGGATGACCCCCAGGGCACCCCCGAGCAGGCGGATGAACCTCAACATGGCCACAGAACGCTACCAGAAGAGGCGTAACGGTGGCCCACTACCCAGAGGTACCAGTGGCACCTCTGAAGGCGACGTCGAGGGCCTCCCGCAGGGTCGTGACGGGCACCAGCTCGAGGGTCCTGGGCACGGGTGCCCCGGCGCTCGCCGGACCTGCCGGAACGATGGCCCGCCGGAAGCCCAGGCGGGCCGCCTCACGCAGGCGGCGGTCGAGGCCCCGCACCGGCCGCACCTCACCCAGCAGGGAGACCTCCCCGCACACGAGCGTGTCCGCCGCTAATGCCTGGTCGCGCTGGGAGGCAGCGATGGCCAGGGCCAGGGGCAGATCGAGCGCGGGCTCGCTCTCGGTCAGGCCGCCAGCCAGGCTGGCGTAGACGTCGCGGCCACTGACGTCGAGGCCGCCGCGTCGAGCGAGCACGGCGATGAGCAGGGCGAGCCGGTTGCCATCGAGGCCGGCGACGGTGCGGCGGGGCGGGCCCATGCCGCCGGCCGGTGCCACCAGCGCCTGCACCTCTACCAGCAGGGGCCGGCTGCCCTCGAGGATGGCCGCGACCGCCACGCCGGGTGCTTCACGATGACCGCTGCCGAGGAAGGCGGCGGCCGGGTCGTGGACCTCGTGCAGGCCGGTGGCGGTCATCTCCATCACGCCGACCTCCTCGGTCGAGCCGTGGCGGTTCTTGAGCGCACGCAACAGGCGCAGGGAGCCATAGCGGTCCCCTTCGAGCATGAGCACCGCATCCACGAGGTGCTCGAGGGTGCGTGGGCCGGCCAGGGCCCCGTCCTTGGTGACGTGACCCACGAGCAGCACGGGCACGCCCAGCTCACGCGCGAACGAGCCCAGCTGTACCGCGGACTCGCGCACCTGGCCGACCGATCCAGGCGGGCCGTCGAGGCCATCCACCTCGATCGTCTGCACCGAGTCGACCACCAGCAGCGCCGGCGGCCGGGCCGAGGCAGCCGCGATGATGGCGGCCACGTCGGTGCTCGCGAGCACGCTCAAGGCGCCGTCGGCAGGACCGCCGAGGAGCCCCAACCGCTCAGCGCGGAGGTGCAGCTGCGCGGCCGATTCCTCCGCGCTCGCATAGAGCACGCCTGCTTCGAGCTCGTGGTCAGCCACGCTCGTGGCAAGGGCTCCCGCCAGCTGCAGCACGAGCGTGGACTTGCCGATGCCCGGCTCGCCGCCGAGCAGCAGCACGGAGCCAGGCACGAAGCCGCCGCCCAGCAGGCGGTCGACCTCACCGATACCGGTGGGTCTTCGCTCGAGGCGAGCGGCCTTGAGCGATCCCAGCGGCTGCGGCTCGGCGAACGGTCGCGTCGCGCGCTGTGATCGCCCTGCGGACCGACGATCAGCTGGGCTGACGAGGGTCTCCACGAGCGAGTTCCAGGCCCCGCAGGTACGACACTGCCCTTCCCACTTGGGGAAGGTGGCGGCGCAGGTCTGGCAGACGTACTCGCTGGCGGCCCGGGAGCGCGCCACGGCCCTACGCGGCCTCGACGGGCGTCTTCTCCGTTGCGGCCTCGATGGAAAGCCCGGAGTCCTCGTCGCGGTCGACGCGCACGGTATCGCCGGCCTTGAACCGGCCCACGAGCAGCGCCTCCGCGAGCGGATCCTCGATCATGCTCTGGATCACGCGACGAAGCGGACGCGCGCCGTAATCGACGTCGTAGCCGAGCTTGATGACATGGTCCTTGGCGGCCTCGGTGACCTCCAGGCCGATCTGCTGGGCCTTGAGCTGGACACGCACGCGTGCCAGCAGCAGGTCCACGATCTCGCGGATCTCCTCGACCGTCAGGCTGCGGAAGACGACCTGCGAGTCGATGCGGTTGAGGAACTCGGGCCGGAAGCTCGACTTGAGCTGCTCGATGACCTTCGCGCGCATGCGCTCGTACACCGCTTCCCGCTCCTGGGCCTCATCGGCATTGACGGGCCGGAAGCCGAGCGAGGTGTCCTTGAGCAGGTCCCTGGCACCGACGTTGCTGGTCATGATGATGATGGTGTTGCGGAAGTCCACCCGGCGACCCTTGGAGTCGGACAGGTGCCCGTCTTCGAGGATCTGCAGGAGCATGTTGAAGACCTCGGGGTGGGCCTTCTCGATCTCGTCGAGCAGCACCACCGAGTAGGACTTGCGACGCACGGCCTCGGTCAGCTGGCCGCCCTCCTCGAAGCCGACGTAGCCTGGCGGGGCACCCACGAGGCGGCTCACGTTGTGGCGCTCCATGAACTCGCTCATGTCGATCTTGATGAGCGAGTCCTCGCTGCCGAACATGAACTCGGCGAGGGTCTTGGCCAGCTCCGTCTTGCCCACGCCGGTGGGGCCCAGGAAGATGAACGAGCCGATGGGTCGCTTGGGATCCTTCAGGCCGGCGCGTGCACGGCGCACGGCCTTGGAGACCTGGTCGATGGCCTCGTCCTGGCCGATGACGCGCTGGTGAAGTGCCTGCTCCATCTCCAGGAGCCGCTCCGATTCCTCCTGCGCGATGCGCGTGACGGGGATGCCCGTCCACAGCGCCACCACTTGGGCGATGTCCTCCTCGGTGACCTCCGGCGTCTCCGCCGCGAGGGCCTCCTGCCAATCGCTCCGCAGCTGGTCCGCCTTGGCCCTGGCTGCGGACTCGCGATCGCGCAGCTCTTGTGCGCGCTCGTAGTCCTGGTCGTTGACCGCCGCTTCCTTCTCCCTGGCGATCTCCTCGAGCTCCTTCTGGCCCTCCTTGAGCTCCGGCGGGGCAGAGCTGTGGCGCAGGCGCACGCGGCTGGCAGCCTCGTCGATGAGGTCGATGGCCTTGTCTGGCAGGTGGCGATCGGTGATGTAGCGGATGGACAGGTCCACGGCCGCGCGGCAGGCGTCATCGGTGATCGTCACGCGATGGTGCTGCTCGAAGCCCCCGCGGATACCGAAGAGGATATCGATGCTCTGCTCGAGCGTGGGCTCTTCCACCATCACCGGCTGGAAGCGACGCTCGAGCGCCGCATCCTTCTCGATGTACTTGCGGAACTCGTCCAGCGTGGTGGCACCGATGCACTGGAGCTCACCCCGCGATAGCGGCGGCTTGAGGATGTTGGCGGCGTCGATGGCGCCCTCTGCAGCCCCGGCCCCGACGAGCGTGTGCAGCTCGTCGATGAAGAGGATCGCGTCGTTGGTGCTACGCAGCTCCTCGATGATCTTCTTGAGCCGCTCCTCGAACTCGCCTCGGTACTTGGTGCCGGCCACGAGCGAGCCGATGTCCAGGGTGAGCACGCGCTTGTCCGCGAGGCTCTCGGGGATGTCACCGGCCACGATGCGATGGGCCAGGCCCTCGGCGATGGCCGTCTTGCCCACGCCCGGCTCACCGATGAGCGCGGGGTTGTTCTTGCGGCGGCGCGAGAGGATCTGTACGACGCGCTCGATCTCCTTCTCACGGCCGACCACGGGGTCGAGCTTGCCGGCGCGGGCAGCTTCGGTGAGGTTGATGCCGAGCTGATCGACGGTCGGCGTCTTGGAGCCGGTGCCGCGCTTGGAGTCGCCTGAGGCGCTGGTGCTGGGACCAGAGGCACTGGACTGGCTGAGCACGCGGATGACCTCATGGCGGACCTTGTCCAGGTTCACACCGAGGGATTCGAGGACGCCCGCAGCGATGCCTTCCCCTTCGCGCACGAGGCCGAGGAGCAGGTGCTCGGTACCGATGTAGTTGTGGCCGAGGCGGCGAGCCTCGTCGATGGCCAGCTCGATGACGCGCTTGGCGCGAGGGGTCAGGCCGACCTCACCCACGACCGGACGATCGCCGCGGCCGATGATGAACTCGACCGCCGTGCGCACCTTGGGCAGCTCGACGTTCATGTTCTCGAGCACACGCGCAGCGACGCCCTCCCCCTCGCGCACGAGGCCGAGGAGCAGGTGCTCGGTACCGATGTAGTTATGGTTGAAGCGCTGCGCCTCGTCCTGAGCAAGCGTCAGGACCTTGCGAGCGCGGTCGGTGAACTTGTCGAACCGATCCATGGGGGTAGCGACGACTCCGGTTACAGGCGGCCCCTTGCGGCCGTCGGGCCATGCTACCACCGCACCAGCCAGAACCGGCCCCGAGAAAGACGCTCGCACGCGGGCAACGTCACCTGGCCGTTACACGAGACGACACCACGCCTGCCGAGCCCAGGTCGGGCCGAGCAGCACGTGGCGCCGTGCAGTCGTGTGGGCTGGAGGAGCGCTCGCCCGTTCGCAGGCGAGCGCACGCGAGTCAGGCCGGACCTAGGCCCCCGACTTCTCCTCTTCGGCAACAGCCGCTTCGGCGAGGTCCTCGGCCTCCTCGGCGAGGGCTGTGTCCTCGACAGCCTCCGCGACCTCGGCGACGGCCTCCGCCTCGACGGCCTCGGCCACGGCCTCTTCGCTTGCGGCTTCGGCTTCCTCGGCGATGGCTTCCGCCTCGACGGCGGTCTCGATGGCCTCGACCTCTGCGGCTTCGGCTTCCTCGGCGATGGCTTCCGCCTCGACGGCGGTCTCGATGGCCTCGACCTCGGCGGCCACGGCCTCCTCGGCGACAGCAGCAGCCTCGTCGGCTACCGCCTCCGCCTCGCGGGCCACCTCGAGGGCCTCCGCCTCGGCTTCAGGCGTCTCCGCCTCGACGGCCTGGGCCAGGGCCGCAGCCTCGACCTCGACGGCCGCTTCCTCGGCCGCCTCCGCGACCTCGGCGACAGCCTCGTCCTCGATGGCTTCGGTCAGGGCCTCTGCCTCGACCTCGGTCGCGACCTCGGCGACAGCCTCGTCCTCGATGGCTTCGGTCAGGGCCTCTGCCTCGACCTCGGTCGCGACCTCGGCGACAGCCTCGTCCTCGATGGCTTCGGTCAGGGCCTCTGCCTCGACCTCGGTCGCGACCTCGGCGACGGCGGCCGCCGTCTGGGCCGTATCGTCCGCTTGCGCTGCGTCCTGCTCGGCGATCTGCTGGCGGACCTGCGCGAAGGCGGCCGCAAGCGTGTTGTCGATCCCGCCCTCGGGCTCCTGGACGGCCTGCGAGCGGTCGAAGCCGCCACGCTCACCGCGGGGCCGGCGCTCGCGCGGCGGCCGGGCCGGGGCCTCCTCAGCCTGCTTGAGGCTGAGCCCGAGGCGATGACGCTCGGAGTCGAGCGAGATGATCTTGAGCTTGAGCGTCTGGCCCTCGTGGACCACATCGCCCGGGTGGGCCACGCGCTGGTGTGAGAGCTCGCTGATGTGGATGAGGCCCTCAAGCCCGTCCTTGACCCGCACGAACGCCCCGAAGTTGACGATCTTGGTGACGGTGCCGTCGACGAGGTCGCCGACCTTGAGGTCCGCGACCGTCGACTGCCACGGATCTGGCAGCAGGCGCCGGATGGAGAGGCTGATGCGCCCACGCTCGTGGTTGATGTCGATGACCTCAGCCTCGACCTCGTCACCCACCTCGTAGGTGCCCTCCGGGTTGTTGACCTTGTTCCACGAGAGCTCGCTCTTGTGTACCAGCCCGTCGATGCCACCCAGATCGATGAAGATGCCGAAGGGGGCGATGGAGCGGACGGTGCCGGTGACCTTCTGGCCGGTCTCGAGGCTGCTGAAGAGCTCGTCGCGCTTCTCGCGGCGCTCCTCGTACAGGGCCACCTTCTCGGAGAGGATGAGGCGATTGGCCTTGCGGTTGACCTCCAGGATCTTCAGGCGGAGCTTGCGGCCCACGTAGGGCTGCAGCTTTTCGGCGATCTCCTGGGCCGCGTCGCGCGGCTGGTCGTTCTGGGGTCGGCGCGGGAAGTCGACGATCTGGCTGATGGGCACGAAGCCGCGGATGCCACAGTCGACGATGAGTCCACCCTTGTTGTGATCGATCACCGGGGCCTCGATGATGACGCCCTCGTCGAACTGCTCCTGCATGGAGCGCCACTTGCGCTCCAGGCCGGCTCGGCGTACCGAGAGCACGGCGTGGCCATCGGTCGACTCCGGCTGGAGGACGTAGACGAGGATCGTGTCGCCGACGCTGAGCTCCGGCTGCGACTCGGCGTTGCGGCCGTAGAGCTCACGGTTGCTGACGACACCCTCGGACTTGGCCCCGACGTCGACGAGCATCTCGTCCTTGTCGATGCGCACGATCTTGCCCTCGACGACATCGCCGTGGCTCAGGCTGGTGATGTCACCGGGCTGCTCCGCAAGGAGCTCTTCCATGGTCGTGGGCTCAGGCCCGAGATCGACCGGCGCCGGTGGCTCCGCTGCTGGAGCCTCCGCCTCTGGCGCTGCCTCCGCCTCTGGCGCTGCCTCCGCCTCTGGCGCTGCCTCCGCGGCGGCCTCGGCGCTGCCTCCGCGGGGGCATCACCCTCCGCTGCAGCCTCGGCAGGCGCGGCTTCCGCGGCAGCCTCGACGGCGGGCTCAGCCACCGGCTCGGCCGAGGCGACCTCTGCGGCGTCCTCAGCAGGGGCCTCGGGCGAGGGGGTCTCTGCCTCATCGGCAGCGGCCGTTTCACCGGACTCCGGCGCAGCCTCCCCTGCGGTTTCGACAGTCGCGTCCTCCGGGGCTGCGGCCTCAGGGGCGTCGGTCGCTGTCTCCTCCGCGGGTGCGGCGTTCTCGGTGTCGGTGGTCTTCGGCTCTTCTACGGTCAACTCTCTGGTCTCCTTGGTCGATAAGCTCCCACCTCCTCGAGCATGCGCAAAGCCCGGGCAGGGTCCCGGGCTTCTCGAAGCGGCGGTGTGTCTTCCGTGTCCAGATCGGGCTGGATGACTCCTCCGTTACCGGGCCTGCTTGGTCTACGTATTCTCGATAGGTAGGGCTGGCGCATCCTATCACGGGCGCTAGCGCGCAACAATGGGGGCCATGCCCGAGCTGCCCGACCTGCGCGTTCTCGCCGATGCCTTCACGTCCGCCCTCGCCGGGCGCACCCTCGACTCGACGCTCCTCAAGCAGCCGCTGGTGCTGCGGGGGACCATGACCGAGCTGCGCGCCTTCGAAGGGCGCGTGCTGGAGGGCGTGCATCAACGGGGCAAGTTCCTGACGCTCGACTTCGGCACCGGACGCATCGTCATCAACGCCATGCTCACCGGGCGCCTGGGCCTGGCACGACCGGGCGCCAAGGCCTTCAGCTCGACCGCCCTGGTGCTCACCCTGGGTCCTCGGTCGGGCGTGCCGGCTGGCGTGCGGTCGGCCGCGTGGACGCGCGGAGCCGAGTGGCTGCCCGACGACGACGCCCGGATCGAGCTGCGGTACCGCGACCCCAGGAAGATGGGCAAGGTCTATCTCCTGCCCCAGGGCGCGGAGCGCGAGGTCGCGGGCTGGGAGACGCTGGGCCCGGATGCGGATGATGACGCCCTGGACGTGGAGACCTGGCAGGCGCGTATCAGGCGCCACAACGGTGAGCTCCAGAACCTGCTCAAGAACCAGGAGTTCGTGGCCGGCATCGGCAATGCCTACAGCGATGAGATCCTGTGGGCTGCGAGGCTGGCCCCGTTCCGCAAGCGATCGTCGCTCGCGCCGCAGGAGTCGGAGGTCCTCTGGCGCGCCACGCGAGAGGTCTGCGCGTGGGCCATCGAAGAGCTGCAGGTGCGCGTGCCGCCGACCTTCGAGAAGCAGGCGCGCGACTTCCTCAGGGTCCATCTCAAGGGCGGAGCGCCCTGTCCGCGATGCGGAGCGACCCTGAGCCAGGTCTCGCCGGGCGGCTTCACCACCAGCTGGTGTCGCGCCTGTCAGTCCTGATGGCCTGCCCCCGGCAGGGCCGGCGGGAGGCCTACGGGGCGGCGCCTCGGTAGCCAGGCAGCTCCAGCTCCTCGACCTCCTCCAATGTGAGCTCACCGACGAGCGGGATCTCGATGGTCTGCCCGGGTAGCTCCGCGGGCGTGAACTCCTCCAGCCCCGGGTTGGCCCGGCGGATGCGGTTGCGGGAGATGCCGAACGTATCGGCGACCGCGCGCAACCCCTCACCAGGCTGGATCTCGTACAGGATCACGATCTCCGCCACGTTGCCGACCTCATCCGGCGTGGCCTCGGGGTCCGGCGTGGGCGTGGGGTCAGGCGCCTCGGTCGACTGCGGCGTGGCCCGCGGCGTGGCCTGGGACTGCTCCGTCGCCCGGGGCTCGGCACTGGCCTGGCTATCGACATCGGTGCCGCCGCCACCACCCGAGCAGCTGCCCATGATCAAGGCCAGCACGACGATCAAGAGCACGGCCACGCCGACACCGACCGGAGCCAACCAGACGGGGCGGCCAGCTCCGCCGGAGCCCGACCGGACCCGGGGTGTCGGCGGGTCGGTGGGTGGCACCTTCGCGATGGGGATGGCACCTGATGCGTCCGTCTCCTGCGCGAACTTGTACATCTCACAGCGTGGATGCCGATCGGTCAGACAGAAGCGCTCCTGGAAGGCCAGCGGCAGCGTGGCCGCCGGGTCCTGTGCCGTGCAGCGGTGCCCCTCGTCCGGCGCGGCGGAACGATAGGTGCCGTCCTCGGAGGTGAGGTACGGACACACGCTCGCGAGCCAATCCCCCTGCATCGGCCGGCGCGACGCCGGCCTGCTGAGGTGGCGCCGCCTCAGCCGGCTCGGCGGGGGGTGCTGTCTCTGCCGGCTCCGCCAGCCTGTCCGCGGGTGAACCGTCGCTCGGCTGTCCGAGCGCCTCGCCGTGCTCTGCCTCAGGACCTCCCGTCGAGCCAAGCGTGCGCGGAGCGACCGCGGGCGGCGCCGACGCTGGCGGGGCGGGCACGCTGCCCCAGGCCGACGGAGGCGGACCGCCAGGAGGCATCTGCGGCGGGGCCGGCATGCGCGGCGGTGTCGCTTCACCTGCGGGCGGAACCCCAGGCTCCACGTCCCCTTCAGGCGGGGCCGCAGGCCGGACAGGCATATCGGCGGGACCGTCCGGCGGTGACCCCGACGCTGCCCTCACGGACTCGTCGGGCTCTCCGTCACGGCGCTCCGGCAGGACCCACTGCTCGTCTCGAGGATCTGACTGCACGGACCGATGATACGGCCTCCCTGCTCAACAGGCCCCACGCAGCACGAAGGCCGCCCACACGGGACGGCCTGACACGCTGCGCCACAACGCAAAAGACCCCGGCGACGACCTATTTTCCCGAGGGGCTGCCCCCTGAGTATCTTCGGCGCTGGAGAGCTTGACTTCCGTGTTCGAGATGGGAACGGGTATGGCCTCTCCGCTAGAGTCACCAGGATCTCGTGCGTATGTTCAGTGATGACGTGATCGGCGCCGCAGGCAACGCCTGGCGGCGAAAGCAAGTCGGATCGAACTCGATCCCTGCCGCGTCACGACCGCGACCTTCCGTCGCGTAGACACGGTGAAATCTTTCCGGACCTTGTTGGCAGCTGCCCTTGGTTGGGCTGCTGAAAAAGGTCAAGCCCTCGACCATTAGTACGGCTCAGCTTCACTCGTTACCGAGCTTCCACATGCCGCCTATCAAGCAGGTGTTCTCCCTGCGGTCTTACCCGGTTAACCCGGTGGGAAACCTCATCTCGAGACTGGCTTCGCACTTAGATGCTTTCAGCGCTTATCCAAACCGAACATAGCTACCCAGCGGCGCCCTTGGCAGGACGACTGGCACACCAGCGGTTCGTCCACTCCGGTCCTCTCGTACTAGGAGCAGCTTCTCTCAAGTTTCCTACGCCCACGATGGATAGAGACCGAACTGTCTCACGACGTTCTGAACCCAGCTCACGTACCGCTTTAATTGGCGAACAGCCAAACCCTTGGGACGTACTACCGCCCCAGGATGCGACGAGCCGACATCGAGGTGCCAAACAGGGCCGTCGATGTGAACTCTTGGGCCCTATAAGCCTGTTATCCCCGGGGTAGCTTTTATCCGTTGAGTGATAACCCTTCCACTCGGTGTTACCAGATCACTAAGCCCGACTTTCGTCTCTGCTCGACTTGTAGGTCTCGCAGTCAAGCTCCCTTATGCCTTTGCACTCTTCGGCTGGTTTCCATTCAGCCTGAGGGAACCTTTGGGCGCCTCCGTTACTCTTTAGGAGGCGACCGCCCCAGTCAAACTACCCGCCTGCCACTGTCCTGCGCCCGGATTACGGGTCGCGGTTAGAACCAAAACACAACAAGGGTGGTATTTCAAGGACGGCTCCACCGACGCTAGCGCGCCAGCTTCTCAGCCTCCCACCTATCCTACACGTGCTGAATCCCAATCCAATGACAGGGTGTAGTAAAGCTCCACGGGGTCTTTTTGCCCTATCGCGGGTAACCTGCATCTTCACAGGTACTTCAATTTCGCCGAGTCCCTCGTTGAGACAGCGCCCAGATCGTTACGCCATTCGTGCGGGTCGGAACTTACCCGACAAGGAATTTCGCTACCTTAGGACAGTTATAGTTACTGCCGCCGTTTACCGGGGCTTCGATGCAGAGCGTGAACCCTTTCTCTTAACCTTCCGGCACTGGGCAGGCGTCAGCCCGTATATGTCAGCTCTCGCTTTCGCACGGACCTGTGTTTTTGCTAAACAGTCGCCTGGGCCGTTTCACTGCGGCCTCGACCTGGCAGCAAGCTGCCGGCGAGGCGTCCCTTCTCCCGAAGTTACGGGACCAATTTGCCGAGTTCCTTAACGAGGGTTCTCCCGATCACCTTGGTATTCTCTACCCGCCTACCTGTGTCGGTTTACGGTACGGTCACCTTTGATCTCGCTAGACACTTTTCTTGCCAGCTTGGCTCACTCGAATCGCAGCTGATGCCACTTTCATTCGCTTCTCGGCGTTGGATAGGATGACGGATTTACCTGTCTTCCCCGCCTACCGGCTTAGACGCGTATAGCCATAACACGCTCGAACTACCATGCTGGGTCATGCCCTTGCTCCCACCTGGGTTCAACTAACCAGCTTCGGCAAGGCCTATACGGCCAAACCAACCACTGGGTCGCATTCCCCAGGCGACACCTTGCGGTGCAAACGATCTCCGGTGGTTCCGGAATATCAACCGGATGTCCATCGCCTACGACATAACGTCCTCGGCTTAGGCCCGACTAACCCTGAGTGGACAAGCCTTCCTCAGGAAACCTTAGGCTTCCGGTGTGTGGGTTTCTCACCCACATTGCGCTACTCATGCCGACATTCGCACTCGTGCACGCTCCAGCCGTCCTTACGATCGACCTTCGCTGCATGCACGACGCTCCCCTACCGCTCACGGTAAACCGTGAACCCGTAGCTTCGGTAGCAGACTTGAGCCCCGTTGGATCTTCGGCGCGGAACCACTTGACCAGTGAGCTGTTACGCACTCTTTCAATGATGGCTGCTTCTAAGCCAACATCCTGGTTGTCTCAGCGACTCCACATCCTTTCCCACTTAGTCTGCATTTGGGGACCTTAGCTGACGGTCCGGACTGTTTTCCTTTTGACCACGAAGCTTAGCCCTCGTAGTCTGACTCCCGGGCTTTGAAATCACGAGATTCGGAGTTTGATTGGGGTTGGTAAGCGGGAAGCCCCCTAGCCCATTCAGTGCTCTACCCTCGTGATTGAACGCCCGAGGCTATCCCTAAAGATATTTCGGGGAGAACCAGCTATCTCCGGGTTCGATTGGCATTTCACCGCTATCCACAGCTCATCCCCTAGCTTTTCAACGCTAGTGGGTTCGGTCCTCCACGGGACATTACTCCCGCTTCAACCTGGCCATGGGTAGGTCACCCGGTTTCGGGTCTACTGCATGCGACTTGACGCCCTATTCAGACTCGCTTTCGCTTCGGCTCCGTCCTTCTCGGACTTAACCTTGCCACATACAAGTAACTCGTCGGCTCATTCTTCAAAAGGCACGCCATCACGCTACCGGCAAGCCGGCAACACGCTCTGACTGTTTGTGTGCACGTGGTTTCAGGTACTATTTCACTCCCCTTCCGGGGTTCTTTTCACCTTTCCCTCACGGTACTGGTTCACTATCGGTCGCCAAGAGTGTTTAGCCTTGGACGGTGGTCCGCCCGGTTTCCCACATGAGAGACCTTCCACGTGGTACTCAGGTGGCCGACCCTGGAGGCCGCTCGCTTCGTCTACGGGGCTATCACCCTCTATGGCCCGCCTTTCCTGACGGGTTCGACTCACGATCGACTTTGTAACTCCAGCGAGATCCGGCAGGACCTCGATGTCGACTCCTACAACCCCAGTTCAGAAACGGCTGCCGCCTATCTCGCTGACCTGGTTTGGGCTGTTCCCTTTTCGCTCGCCACTACTCAGGGAATAATCTCTTTTCCTCCCGCTACTGAGATGTTTCAGTTCGCGGACTTACCTCTTCGGGGCCTATGTATTCAGCCCCGAGTGACTGGGCATTACCCCAGCCGGGTTTCCCCATTCGGACACCCCTGGATCAAAGCTTGCTCGCAGCTCCCCAGGGCGTTTCGTCGCCTGCCACGTCCTTCTTCGGCTCTTGGCGCCAAGGCATCCACCCCGTGCACTGTGTAGCTTGACCTCACTTCAGCAACTCACCCGAAGGTAGTTACCGAACGAGATCCGGGAAAATTCACCTTGTCGTTCTAATAACTCGGCAGAAATCGAAGTTCAAAAAAGACTTACTTCAATATCTTCCGATCACGTCTTCACTTTTTAAGGTGCTGCGGGCGAAGCCCGCGCTTCCAGCGATCCGCTGGTCGGTGACCTCCAGGTTCTGGCCTGGAGCCCACGGATCAGGGGCCCACCGGGGATCTGACACCACAAGACGGCTCGAAGACCTCGAGCCGTCATGACGATCAGCGTGGGGTTGCTCTTCGAGAGCGTCCGGGGTCTACCCGATCTTCAGTTCCGATGTCAGGTGTGCGGTCAGCAGAGTGCGTTCCTCATTGCGTTCGCCAGGCCAGCAGGGTTGGTGGAGACGAGGAGACTCGAACTCCTGACCCTCTCCTTGCAAAGGAGATGCTCTTCCAACTGAGCTACGCCCCCTCAAGGCCCGATGGCCACCGAACGTGATGGTGGGCGTTTCTGGACTCGAACCAGAGACCTCTGCCTTATCAGGGCAGTGCTCTAACCAACTGAGCTAAACGCCCAGGTAATCCCGTCTGACGAGCGACCTCGCCGTAGGGACGGCACCTTAACACTTGAAGAGTGACAGAAAGCCTGCTGTACGAGCAGTATCGGTGCTTGGTGCAAGGTCGCCATCGATCTCGCACGGACGAGTCCGTACGCCGCCATCCACCTTGCGGAATGACGATACCGATCGAGACGATCAACCTGGGAGGGTGTCTAGCGCTCTGGCCTCACCGATGGCCTCGGCTCCCTCTCCCTAGAAAGGAGGTGATCCAGCCGCACCTTCCGGTACGGCTACCTTGTTACGACTTCGTCCCAGTCACCAACCCCACCTTCGACAGCTGCCTCCTTGCGGTTGGCTCACTGGCTTCGGGTGTTGTCGGCTTCCATGACGTGACGGGCGGTGTGTACAAGGCCCGGGAACATATTCACCGCGGTATGCTGACCCACGGTTACTAGCAACTCCGGCTTCACGCAGGCGAGTTGCAGCCTGCGATCCGAACTGAGACCGGCTTTAAGGGATTAGCTCCACCTCGCGGTTTCGCAGCCCGTTGTACCGGCCATTGTAGCGTGGGTGTAGCCCAGGACGTAAGGGCCATGCTGACTTGACGTCATCCCCACCTTCCTCCGAGTTTCTCTCGGCAGTCCCGTGTGAGTGATACAACACACAGTAGGGGTTGCGCTCGTTGCGGGACTTAACCCAACATCTCACGACACGAGCTGACGACAGCCATGCAACACCTGTGGCCAGGCCTCTTGCGAGGCGCCGACGTTTCCGCCGGATTCCTGGTCATGTCAAGTCCTGGTAAGGTTCTTCGCGTTGCGTCGAATTAAACCCCACGCTCCGCTGCTTGTGCGGGCCCCCGTCAATTCCTTTGAGTTTTAGCCTTGCGGCCGTACTCCCCAGGCGGAACACTTAATGCGTTAGCTGCGACACTGGCGGGGTTGATACCACCAACATCTAGTGTTCATCGTTTACGGCTAGGACTACCGGGGTATCTAATCCCGTTCGCTCCCCTAGCTTTCGCGCCTCAGCGTCAAGAATAGGCCAGAAAGTCGCCTTCGCCACTGGTGTTCCTTCAGATATCTACGCATTTCACCACTACACCTGAAATTCCACTTCCCTCTCCTACCTTCGAGCCAAGCAGTATCGAACGACTCTCCCCAGTTGAGCCGGGGGCTTTCACATTCGACTGACCTGGCCGCCTGCGCGCTCTTTACGCCCAGTAAATCCGGACAACGCTTGCCACCTACGTATTACCGCGGCTGCTGGCACGTAGTTAGCCGTGGCTTATTCCTCAGGTACCGTCATTATCGTCCCTGAGAAAAGAGGTTTACAACCCGAAGGCCTTCATCCCTCACGCGGCGTTGCTGCTTCAGGGTTTCCCCCATTGAGCAAAATTCCCGACTGCTGCCAACCGTAGTTGTCTGGGCCGTGTCTCAGTCCCAGTCTGGGTGATCATCCTCTCAGACCACCTATCGATCGTCGCCTTGGTGAGCCGTTACCTCACCAACGAGCTAATCGAACGCAGGCCCCTCCCAAAGCGCCCAAAGGCTTTGCTCATGAGAATGAACTCATGACCATATGCGGTATTAGCCACCCTTTCGGGCAGTTATTCCCCACTTCGGGGCAGGTCACCTACGCGTTACTCAGCCGTTCGCCACTAACTTCCTCGGGCAAGCCCGAGGTCGTTCGTTCGACTTGCATGTCTAATGCACGCCGCCAGCGTTTATCCTGAGCCAGGATCAAACTCTCCGATAAGAAGGACTTGCCTTGCGGCTCGTCCTAGAAGTTCGGGGTTTGTCCCACTCACACAAACAGACTTGTCTGTCACTCTTCACTTGTTAAGGTGCTCACCGGGATCAGCCGTGGCTGACACCCGGCACGGCCGCTGATGATGACATGTCCCGACAGGGCTGTCAATCGCAGGGCGTACCGGCCCGGACCCGGCTGGATCCGGGAGTGGCGCTCGGCGGGAGTCCCCCGCTGCGCAGAGGCAGAACTATAGGGCTTCGCTCGGGACTCGTCAAACAGCGCCTGCGCTGGCCCCTGCCGAGCGTGGAACGGGCTCCGGAGGCTAGATGATGCCGGTCTCCACGAGGTGGATGAAGGTGCCCGCGCTGATCCAGCACAGCAGGCCCAACACCACCGAGCCAGGCTCGCCCAAGATGCCGGTGAGGACCCAGTAGAGGAGCAGGCCGAGGACGAGGGCGATGGCCGGCTTGATGAGGCGCAGGAGCGCCTCGTTGACGAGGTACATCATCGGTCGGTCGAGCCGTCGAGCTGGTGGCGGCCCTGCAGGGCACGCACGAGGGTCACCTCGTCGGCGTACTCCAGGTCACCGCCCACCGGGATCCCCCGCGCGATCCTCGACACGGCTCCTACCTGTGTCCCGATGCGCTCAGCCAGGTACATGGCCGTGGCCTCACCCTCCAGCGTGGGGTTGGTGGCGATGACGACCTCCACGTAGGGCTCCCCTGCCCCGCTGCGTTCCGCCACGCGCTCGAGCAGCTCGCGGATGTGCAGCCGCTCAGGCCCGATGCCATCGACCGGCGAGATGGCTCCGTGCAGCACGTGGTAGCGGCCCTTGAAGGCGCGCGTGCGCTCGAGCGCGAGCACGTCCAGCGGTTCCTCCACGACGCAGAGTCGGGTGTCGTCGCGCATGGGGTCGACGCAGATGGGGCAGAGCGGACCCGTGCTGATGTCGAAGCAGCGCTCGCAGAAGACGACGTCGTCGCGCACCGATATCAGGGCCGCGGCGAGCGCTCGCGCCTCCGTGTCGGGCGCTCGCAGCAGGTGATAGGTCAGCCGCTGTGCCGTCTTGGGGCCGATGCCGGGGAGGCGTGAGAACGATTCGATGAGCCGGGCGACCGGCTCGATGAGCTGGCTCAAGCGATCTCCGCGCCCTACATCCCCGGCAGGCCGAGGCCACCGGGCAGGCCGAGGCCGCCGGCGATCTTGTTCATCTTCTCCTCCGCCGCGGCCTTGGCGTTGGTCTGAGCGTCGGCCACTGCCGCCACCACCAGGTCCTGCAGGTCGTCGAGATCATCGGGGTCCACGACCTCAGGGTCGATGGTGACGCTGACGATGTCGAGCTTGCCTGAGACCACGGCCGTGACCACGCCGCCGCCGGCGCTGCCCTCCACGCGCAACTCATCCAGCTCCCGCTGGGCGCGCGCCATATCCGCCTGCATCTGCTGCGCCATCTTGGCCAGGTTGCCCATGCCCACGCTACGTACTCCTTCAGCTGTCTCCGCGTCTAGTCGATGTCGTCGATCCCGGCAAGCTCCCCGTCGAAGATACGCTTGGCCTTCGTGACGAGGTCCCCCTCGCCCGAGTCGACCGGCTCCACCAGCTCCAGGTTCGCCACCACGCAGCGTACCGCCAGGTGGTGTCCGATGACCGACGCGATGCCCTCTTCGAGCACACGCCGCTTCCGTTCCGCGATGTCACGCATGAAGGCCTGGTCCTCAGGGAAGCCAAGGATGAGGAAGCCATCGCGCAGCTCGACGGGCCGGCACGTCGTCACCAGTGGCCGATTGGCAGGATTGGCGCCGATGGCCGACACGACCTGCGGCCAGGCCGCACGGACCGCGACGAGCTCATCACCATCCGCAACGGCGGTCGGCATGGCCTCCGGTGTCGGCGCCGCAGGTGAAGCTGCCGCAGCCGCGGTGGGCGGAGGGGCCGCACCGACTGGCGGCGCTTCCGTGCCCGTTGGCGGCTCCGGCGCCAGGACTGGAGCCTGCGACCGCTCGGGAGCGGCCGGAGGGGCCGCAGTCGGAGCAGCTGGGGCCGGCGGTGGCACCGCCGCGGCCACCGGCGGAGGGACCGTCGGACGGGGCGCGGCGCGCTCGCTCTCGTCGGCTGCGGCCAGGAGGCACAGCTCGAGCTGCCAACGGTAGCCGCCCAGGCCGGAACGGCTGGCGTCGATGCCGGTCAGGCGGCGGGCAGCGAGGGCCAGCGGTCGTGCGCCGGCGCGGTCAGCCGCAGTCGGTCGTGACAGACGCTCCACCAGGTCCGCGCGCAGCTGCGTGACGAGCTGCTCGGCGAAGGCGATGAGGTCGCGACCCTCCGCCTCGAGGCCATCGAGGACCTCGATGCCGGCCAGCACATCCCCCTCCGTGAGCGCCGTGATGAAGCGCTCCACCATCTCGCCGTCGGCGAGGCCGAGGAGGTCCTCGATCGAGGCGGCCGTGATGGGGTCGTCGGCGCTGACGAGCACCTGGTCGAGCATGGACTCCGCATCGCGCATGCCGCCACCAGCGAGCCGGGCCACGAGCGCGACGGCCTCCGGCTCCACGCTTCGACCCTCGGCCGCCAGGATGCGCTGGAGCTTGCCCTCGATCTCCGGCACGGCCAGCGGCCGGAAGGTGAACCGCTGCAGGCGTGAGACCACGGCCGGGCGGATCTGGGAGGGATCCGTCGTGCAGAAGATGAAGAGCACGCCGTCGGGCGGCTCCTCGAGGGTCTTGAGCAGGACGTCCCAGCCCTCCTTGATGCGTTGGACCTCGTCGATGATGAAGACCTTGCGCGCGAGGTCCGCGGCACCCGTATAGACGCGCGGCACGAGCTCACGCATGTCATCGACCTTGTTGTTGGAGGCGGCATCGAGCTCGACCACATCGAGCGCACGTCCTTCACGGATGGCGACGCAGCTGGGGCAGCGGTCACACGGCTCACCGTCGTGGAGATCGGTGCAGTTGACGGCCTTGGCCATGATGCGCGCCATGGAGGTCTTGCCCGTGCCCCGCGGGCCCACGAAGAGGAAGCCGTGGCCGACGCGGTCGAGCCGAACGGCGTTGCGCAGGGTCTGCACCACGGCGTCCTGGCCCACGATCTGGGCGAAGGTCTGCGCACGAAACCGCCGGTAGAGCGCCTGACCGGCGATGCCGACCGTTTCGTTGGTGGTGCTGGGGCTGTCTGTCATCGGTCTCCGTGCGCCGGTCCCTGGGTGCCGGGCCGTGGTGTGCGGCCCGCGGACAGACTGACACACCGATGAGCTGAGTTGCCGTGCACCCTCCGTCGATCACGACCGCTCGCGGGCCCTGCCGGAGCGATCGGCTCGGACCAGGCCGGTCCGCGGCACCCGGTGAGCATCGCTTAACGCTGCTTCCTTCCGGACCTGACGTGGTTCACGCGTCGCCGCTGCGCGGGACCCGATCCTCAACACCTCTCGCCCCGTTGGCTTCCGCGGGCAGCGGACCTCGGGAGGGGATTCAGCCCTGCTGGAGCGGATTGCAGGTACAGGGCACCGCTAGTTCCCCGCCTAGCACGGCCCACGAATGATAGCGGGCGCCGGCGAAGACCGGGCGAACCTTGGGGGTGAGTGGCGGAGAGGGCGGGATTCGAACCCGCGATGGGTTTCCCCATACGGCATTTCCAGTGCCGCGCACTAGGCCTCTATGCGACCTCTCCATGCCTGCGCTCGAGCCCGGCCCGTCGGAACGGCTGGCAGCCGGACGCTCGCCCATCAGATTAGACTATCGGTTCCCGTCCGCGCCTCGGGCCCAGCCTGCGCCGCGCCGGACGGAGCCCCGCGAGACGTGCGGTCCGACCGTGGGACCGCCCTGCGCAGGCTGTTCGATCGCCATCATCCAGAGGAGAGTGTTTCCCTTGTCCAAAGGCCTGAGCACCGTGCTCCTGACCCTGCTCGCCATCATCGCCACGGCCACGACAGCGCTGGCCGTCGAGGGCGAGCCAGAGAACCCCCTGGAGCCACTCGACGCTTCCAGTCCACGCGCCACCCTCCAGTCGTTCATCGAGCAGGCCAGCGTCGTCGAAGAGGCCGCCCTGGAGTATCGGGTCGATCGATCGCTCGAGACCCAGGGCAAGTACCTGCAGGCCGTGGCCAAGACCGCAGAGCTCTCCGATCTGTCGGAGGCACCCGCGGCATCGCAGGAAACCGTCGTCGAGGGCAACTTCGCAGCCCTCGCCGACATCCTCATGCGGATCCCCCTGCCGGACCCCGAGACCATCCCCGATGCGGACCAGGTCGCGGCCGACGAGCTCACGCAGTGGACGCTCCCTGGCACCGAGATCACCCTCAGGCCGCTCGAGGAGGGCGACCGCGCCGGGAGCTGGGTCCTGACGCCGCGGACGGTGGCCGGCCTCGAAGGCTGGCGGAGGGAGGTCGACGACCTGCCCGTGCTGGTCGAGGATGTGGCCATCACCAACTGGCAGCGGGCCATGGACTTCAGCACCGGCCCGCTGATCCCCGGGGGCCTCATCAGCTCACTGCCCGATGCGGCCCAGACGCGTGTGCTCGGTAGCCCACTGTGGAAGTCGCTGGCGGCGTTGCTGGGAGCCATGCTGGTGGTGCTCATCGCGGTCCTGTGGTACCGCTTCATCGGACGGCGCGGGCCCAAGGATTCGATCCGGCGGCAGGTCTTCGGCATCACCACGCCCGTGGTGGTGCTCATCTCGATGAGCATCTACGAGCGCTTCATGTCTTCGCAGGTGGGCTACAGCGGCGAGCTGGCCGAGCTCGTCGCGCTGGGCACGACCATCGCCCTCTGGCTCACCCTCGCCTGGCTCTTCAAGGAGCTGGTGGAGCTCGTCGTGGAGTGGGTCATCGTCACGCCCTTCATCTCGGGCGAGCGCTACGACGCCCACCTGCTGCGCCTGATCTCGCGCGTGATCAGCGCCGTCGGCGCGCTCATCATCACGCTCATCGGCGCCGAGCAGATCGGCATCCCGGCGCTCGGCCTGCTGGCCACCGCCAGCGTCGGCGGACTGGTCATCGGCCTCGCCGCGCAGAGCACCATCGAGAACCTCATCGGCGGCATGACGCTCTTCGCGGACAAGCCCTTCGAGGTGGGCGACTTCGTGGGCTTCGGGGAAGACAACGGCACGGTCGAGGAGATCGGCCCCCGCTCGACCCGCATCCGCAAGCTCGACGGGACCCAGCTGACGGTACCCAACAGCGACATCGTGCAGGCTCGCATCAGCAACTTCACGCAGCGCAACAACGCGCTCTTCCTGCACACCATCGGCGTGCGCTACGAGACCACGCTGGAGCAGATCGAACGGCTCGTGGCGCGCATCGCGGACGGCCTGCGGGCCAATCCCAAGGTGGAGCAGGACGACGACATGCCACGCGTCCGCCTGGCCGCCTTCGGTGCCTCCTCGATCGACATCGAGGCCCGCGCCTACGTCGCGACGACCAACGTGCATCAGTTCATGGCGGTGCAAGAGGAGCTGCTCTCGATGATCATGCGCGAGGTCGAGGCCGCCGGCACGAGCATGGCCTTCCCCTCGACCACGGCCTATCTCACGCGTGACGAGGGCATCGCTGGGCCCGCAGGGCTGGAGCAGCAACCGGTTCCGCGAGCGCCAGGACCGGCGCCGGCGGGGACGACCGGCCGATCCGAGCCCACGTGGGAAGAGGATGAGGCCGACACCGGGGGTCCGGAAGCCCCAGAAGGCCAGGACGATGACTGATGGGAGGTTCTGGGTGGAGGTGGCGGAGAGGGTGGGATTCGAACCCACGGTGCTTTCGCACACCGCTTTTCGAGAGCGGCACCTTAAACCACTCGGACACCTCTCCGGGTAGCGGCGAGTCTAGCAAAGCCTCGCGGGATGACGCGCAGGCCTGCCGGTGCTAGCTGCGCACGCCCGCTGCGGCCAGGTCAGGGCGCAGCTCTGCGGCGTCCTCCTGGAGGATGCCGGAAACGACCTGCAGCCGGCGCTGGAGACCCGCTCCATCGGCCATCCGCAGAGCCGAGACACAGGCGCCCCCTCGCGGGTCCGCGAGCGCGAAGACCACGCCGTCGGCGTCGCAGGCCAGCAGGGCCCCGACACACATGGGGCAGGGCTCGACGACGGTGAAGATGGTGGTGCCCTGGAGCGAGGTGCGACCCAGCTTGGTGGCCGCCTCGCGCAAGGCGATGATGACCGCGTGAGCCGTGGGGTCGCCGCTGTTGGTCACCGCTTCGCGGCCGTGCGCCACCATGGCTTCGTCAAGGATGGCCACCGCACCGTTGGCACGCTCGCCTGAGCGGCGCGCTTGAGCGGCCTCGGCCAGGGCGGCGCGCATGTAGAGCTCGTAGTGCATCGAGTGCTCCCGCGGTCCTCCTGGAGGGCTTGTCGCGTCCATCGTACCCGGACCGTGGAGGCGGTACCATCGTAGTTCAGCAACCCAACCCAATCGACCAATGGCGGGCGCGGGCGCATGCCCGGCCCGCGATCTGAGGGGAACGAACGACATGGCGAAGAAGAGGATCGGCATCCTCACCGGGGGCGGCGACGTCCCGGGCCTGAACGGCGTCATCAAGGCCGTCACCTACCGCGCCCACGAGATGGGCCATGAGGTCATCGGCATCCGACGCGGCTGGGAGGGCCTGACGCACCTCAAGCCCGGCAGCACCGAGGATGAGCGGTACCTGATTCCCCTGGACCGCGAGAACACGCGCACGATCGACCGCACCGGTGGCACCTGGCTGCACAGCTCGCGTACCAATCCGCGCAAGATGAAGCAGGCGGCCCTGCCGCCCTCGCTCGACCCCCAGAAGGCCGAGACCATGAAGGTCGCGGAGGACAGGTACGACATCACCCCCCTGGTGATGGACAACATCGAGTCGCTCGGTCTCGACTACCTCATCCCCATCGGTGGCGACGACACGCTCAGCTACAGCCGTTCGCTGCATGACGCGGGCGTGGACATCATCGCCGTGCCCAAGACCATGGACAACGACGTCCAGGGCACCGAGTACTGCATCGGCTTCTCCACGGCCATCACCCGGGCTCGGGCCGCCATCGATCGGCAGCGCTCGACCATCGGCAGTCACGAGCGGGTGGGCGTCTTCCGCATCTTCGGTCGCGACGCCGGCTTCACCGCCCTCTACACCGCCTTCGCGACCGGTACGCGCTGCGTCATCCCCGAGTTCCGCTACGACGTGGGGCACCTCGCGGAGCTGATCGCCCAGGACCACGCCGAGAACTCCAGCCACTACGCCATCGTGATCACCTCCGAGGGCGCCATCTGGGAAGGCGGCGAGATCAAGGAGGTCGGCGAGGCCGACGCCTTCGGCCATCGCCACAAGGCCAACGTGGCCGAGCTGCTGGCCTCGGAGATCAAGGGCCGCACCGGGCTCGATACCATCCACTCGGACCTGACCTACGACCTGCGAGCAGGCGAGCCGGACACCGTCGACACCTTCGTCAGCAAGGCCTTCGGCAACATCGCCATGGAGCTCCTTGACGCAGGGCAACGAGGCCGCATGATGGCCATCCGTGATGGCCGCTACGGCCACGCCCAGCTGCCCAGCCAGGAAGACACGGCCGTCTCGGTCGACACCTCGATGTACGACGTCAAGCAGCTGCGCCCACGCTACGACGGCCTCATGGGCCGTCCGCTGATGATGGGCCACAGCGTCGACTCGATGTCGAGCCCGTACGGCCGGTAAGGAGGCGCTCGTCGAGTGACGTCCGACTCGTTCCGACGCATCGTCGGTGTCTGGGGGGTGCTCGTGGCGGTCGGGCTGGTGGTGCTCATGGTCGCGTTGGCCGAGCCCTTCGAGCCCGACGGCTTCGGACCCGGGCACGACGCACGCGCCTACTGGTCGGCACCACTCGAGGATCCCTACGAGCCGGGATCGGTGGGCCAGGAGTCGGCGTACCTCTACTCGCCGGCGTTCCTGACCGTCCTGAGCCCGCTGCGGGCCCTCCCCTGGCCACTCTTCCTGGGGCTGTGGACGGCGGGCCTGCTGGTGGTCCTCTTCTGGCTGGCTCGGCCGCTGCTCTTCCTGCCGCTGCTGCTGCTGTCCCTGCCCGAGATCTGGGGCGGCAACATCACCATCCTGCTGGCCGCGGCCATCGTGCTCGGCTTCAGCCGTCCCTGGGCCTGGGCCTTCCCGCTGCTGACCAAGGTCACGCCCGGTGTGGGCGTGCTCTGGTTCGCCGTCCGCCGCGAGTGGTTCAACCTGGGCCTGGCCATCGCCGCCACGGTTGCCGTCATCGCCGCGGTGGCCCTCTTCACGCCGGGGCTCTGGGCCGACTGGTTCCAGCTGCTCATGAGCAGCACCGGCTCGAGCACGGTGGCCGGCTCCGTGCCGATCCCGCTGGTGCTGCGGCTGCCCTTCGCGGTGGCCCTCATCATGTTCGCTGCCTGGCGCGACCAGAAGTGGCTGCTGCCCATCGGGGTGCTCCTGGCCATGCCGGTCATCTGGTGGGGAAGCCTGGCCCTCCTGACCGCCTGCGTCGCCCTCAAGCGCGACGAGATCGAGACGCAGCTCGACGCCCTTCTGCTCACCCTCTTCGGCCACTACGACCGCTACGTGGCCGCGCGCGTGCCGACGCCGTCGAGCTAGTCGCGCGACCCTCCGCAAGCTGATGGCCAGCCCCGCCCTTCGCCCACGCCGCACGCTCGGGTGCGCCCTCGCCCTGGTCATCGCTGCGAGCGGGGCGGCGGCCGCCGCCGAGGAGCCGGAGGCGGCCGTGCGGGAGCTGCTGGAGGCCATCTCGGCACGGGAGCTCAGAGACCTCGACGGGCTGGTCTGTGCAGAGCAGCAGCAAGCGGTGCGGGCGGCCTTCGGCGACGCGGGCCTGGGTCTCGATGTGATGGGCGAGAGCTTCGGCTCGATGACCGTGACGGTCGACGGGGCCAGGGTCGAGCTGCTCGAGTCGAACGGCACGAGCGCGAGCGCCCGAGTCAGCGGCCGGCTCCGCATCGAGGTCGACCCGCAAGAGCTGCGAGCGCTCACGCGTGAGCTGGTGGAGGCCGGCAGCGGCTCCGACGACCCGCCGGTGAGCGACGCTGCGGTCGAGGAGATGCTGCCCTTCGTGGTCGAGGCCCTGGGCCTCGAGCAACGGCTGGAGAGCGAGGTCTCGCTCGTGCTCGAAGACGATGCCTGGGTCGTGTGCGGCGGCCTTGGCCTGCAGACAGCCGCAGGTCTCTGCGCCCTCGCCACCCCGAGCGAGCTGAGCCAGCTCAGCTCGCTCGACTATGACGCGAGCACCGGCTTCGACGACTTCTGTACCTACAGCGGGGCCGACGCGGAGGACTATCACGCCGCGACCGTCAGCCTCATCCCCGATACCACCCTCGACGACTGGCGTGAGGTGTTCCCGTCCGACTCCGAGCTCGAGATCGCCGGCGCGCCCGCCTTCAGCTTCGAGAGCGACCTCTTCATCGAGGCCGACCGTGACATCCTGCAGGTCACGGTGTGGCTGCCCGAGGCTGCACCACCCGATGTCGACGCGATCACGCAGGCGACGCGCATCAGCGAGCTCGTGCTGCCACGCCTGCAGGGGCGCCCCGTGACGCAGGGGCGCTCGGCGGGCGAGTCCGAGCGGTCCCTGTGCGACGGCACCACGCTGTTCGATCTCAACGGGGCCAGCGGCAGGTCCTTCGACGAGGCCGAGGGTGACCCCTTCTTCTGCTCCTGGTCATCCTCCGACCCGGCCACCGGGCGTGACTCGATCGTGGCTACCGTCTCCGACCTCGCGCTCGAGGACTTCCGGGTGCTGTTCGAGGGCACGAGCGCGCGTGAGGTGCAAGGTCAGCCGGCGCTCACGACCGCCAACCAGGCGGTGGTCGAGCTGTCCGACGGTCGCACCCTCGCCGTCAGCGTCGACCTGGACGAGGCGGTACCTGCGGAGGTACCGCCTGACCAGCTCGCGCTGACCATCCTCGAGTGGCTGCTCGACGACATCCCGGACGAGCCGGAGCCGACGGCCACACCCCGTCCGGGCGAAGGGTTGCTCGCGGGCGGCGACCAGGTCGACGACCTGTGCCTGGCGGTGCCCTACGAGGAGCTCGCGCGGATCAGCGGCGTGCCCTTCGAGGACCCGGGGTTCGGCACGGACTTCTGCGAGTACTACGGCGGCAACCCCGAGTCAGGCTGGCACTATGCCCTGACCAGCCTTGAGCAGCGGCCGATCGCGCGCTGGCTCAAGGACTTCCCGGCGGCTACCCGCATCAAGGTCCGGGGTCAGCCGGCGGTGCTCGTCGAGGGCGCGCTCACCGACCTCGACGATTCGACGCTGGTGATCGCGCTCGTGCCCGGCTACGAGCGGCTGACCTTCGCGGCCGGCCTGGGCATCGACACCAGCACCGGCACGCAGGTGGACACGGCCGCGGCCGCCGTGGCGCTCGTCGAGCTCGGGCTCGATCGGCTCCTGGGCCAGGACGACTGACCTCCCCCTCTCGCGACCGGAGTCGGCTACTATCGGCGCCCCTACAGCGCTGGAGAAGATGATGTCCCCCATTCCTGCTCGAGCCAGCGGCGCTGCCGCGGCCGTCTCCCTCCTCCTCCTGGCAAGCCTGGCGGTGCCGGCCGTCGCGGCCGACAACCCCGAAGCTGCCGTCAACGAGCTCATGGATGCGGTCGTCGAGGGCGACTACGACGCCGTCGACGCCCTGGTGTGCGAAGCCGAGCGAGCCTCCGTGCGGGCGACACTCGACCCGGCAGAGGCCATGGGGCTCGCCGGTGGGGAGTTCCCGCTCACGTTCCGCATCGACGACCGCTCGGTGGAGACCATCGACGAAGCGGGTGACGAAGCCACGGTCAGGCTGGGTGGCTCCCTCGCCATCGATGTCGACCCCGACCAGATCGAAGCGCTGGCACTGCAGCTGCTCGAGGCTGAGATGGGCGAGCTCGGCGAGGATGACATCGAGGCCATGCTGCCCTTCATGGAGATGGCCTTCAGCCAGACCTCCCCGCTCGACGAGGAGGTGACGGTGGTGCGCGAGGATGGCGAGTGGGTCGTCTGCGGCGGGCTCGGCGAAGCGCCCGAGGATGACTTCGGACCCGAGGCCTCGGTGTCCAGCGAGGGCGTCTGCGGCCTGGCCACGCCGGAGGAGCTGACCGCGCTGGGACCGCTGACCTACGACAGCAGCAACGGCTTCGAGACGTTCTGCGCCTTCACCCTGAGCGACTGGGAAGCGAACCACACCGCGAACGTGACCGTCGAGCTCGATCAGGACGCGGAGCGCTACGCCACCGCGTACGGGGCGGACCCCACCACCGAGATCGACGGCGCGACCGCGTGGGTGGCGGACGACTACGGCATGAACCTCATCGTGCAGGCCGGCCCCGACATGCTGCAGGTCGGGGTCTGGCCGCCGGAGGTTCCGCCGGAGGGCTTCGACACGCTGGCCCACGCCGCGGCCATCGCGGAGCTGATCATGCCCCGGCTGGCCGAGGCACGCGTGGAGCTGGCCGGCCCGACGCCGGAGCCCACGCCGGAGCCCACGCCCGAGGTGCCGCTCTGTGCGGCCGGCTTCATCGATGAGCTCAACGCTGCGACCGACCTGGGCCTGGATCTCGAGGAGATCACCGGTAGCAGCTGCAACTTCAACCCGCTCGACGCTGAGCCCGGCTTCCACTTCATCTACGCCTACGTGGGCCAGGCCACCCTCGAGGACTACAGCCTCTGGCTGCCGGACGTGGAGCAGACCACGGTCGCGGGCCAGCCGGCGCTGGTGACCGGGAACCAGACCGTGGTGGAGCTGCCCGGTGGGGTCACCGTGCTCGATATCTCGGTCGCGCTCGACACCGGCGACGAGGGCCTCTCCGTCACGGCCGCCGAGGTCGCCGAACTGCTCGCGGAGCACGTCCTCGAGGGGCTCGGACGGTAGGCGGGGACCGGCGGCAGATTCAGGACGACCCGCTTCCGCCGCCGGTCTAGACTAGGTCTGGTCCGGGCGTGATCAGGATTGCGCCATGTGAACCCCTGTGCCTCCATGGCGGCCCGGACGCGACGCCCGCTCGTGCCCGCGGGCAAAGACATCGGAGGAGACTTGATGTCCCGACGCCGCTCCCTTGCCCTGCTGACGACCGCCATGGTGGCGGCGACCGCGTTCGCCAGCCCGGCCGCAGCACAAGACCCCGAAGAGCTGGTCATCGGCTTCGTGCCCTCGCGTGAGGCGGACCAGCTGGTCGAGAGCATCCAGCCGTTGGCGGACTACCTGAGCGAAGCGCTCGGCATCCCCGTCGAGGGCTTCGTCTCGACCGACTACACCGCGCTGGTCACGGCCATGGAGACCGGACAGGCGCAGATCGCAGCCCTGCCGCCCTTCGGCCTGGTCCAGGCCGTCGACCGCGCCGGCGCGGAGATGATCCTGCAGTCGGAGCGCTTCGGCAGCCCCTCGTACCACACCCAGTTCTTCACCACTGACGTGGAGAAGTACTGCATGGACGAGCCGGTCGCGAACGAGCGCTCCGAGAACGACGAGATGCTCACCTTCCTCAACTGCAACGGCACCGATCGCGCCTTCGACGAGTCCCTCATCGGGCCCATCGGCGTCGAGGCCCTCACGGCCGTGGAGCCCGGCACCGAAGTCTCGTTCGTGGAGCAGACCTCCTCCTCCGGCTACATCTTCCCGGCCACCGTCTTCGCCACCGTTGCCGGCCTCGACCCCGAGACCGACATCAATGCCCTCTTCGCCGGCAGCCACGACGCCTCGGTCATCGCGGTGTGCATGGGCCAGGCAGAGGTCGGCGTGAGCTTCGACGACGCCCGCCAGGACGCCATCACGGACTGTGATGTGGCCGGCACCGTGGTCACCTTCGCCCTCGGCCCGGAGATCCCCAACGACGGCATGGCCGTCGCCGGCGACCTCTCGGACGAGCTCAAGGCCAGCATCAAGCAGGCCATGCTCGACTACGCCGAGACCGAGGAAGGCGTGGCCGTCCTCGAGTCCATCTACAACATCACCGCCTTCGCTGAGCCGGTCCAGGAGTCCCTCCAGATCATCCGCGACGCGGTCGCGGAGCTCGGCTACGGCTCCTAGTCGTATCTGAACCGGGCGAGCCCAGCACGGGCTCGCCCGCTCACCCCATCACATGATCCTCTTCGACCATGCCTCGGTCACCTATCCCGGGGGTGTCCACGCCCTCAAGGACCTGACGCTCGAGATCCCCGACGGCCAGATGATCGTCATCGTGGGCCTGTCCGGCGCGGGCAAGTCCACGCTCATCCGCGCGGTCAACGGCCTGGTCCCCCTGACCGACGGGGACGTCACCATCGACGGCGTGAGCGTGCGCGACGCGAAGGGCAGGCAGCTGCGCGAGATCAGGTCCCACATCGGCATGATCTTCCAGACCTTCAACCTCGTGAAGCGCACGAGCGTGCTCAACAACGTGCTCATGGGCCGCCTCCACGAGACCAGCACCTGGCGCTCGCTCCTGGGCTGGTACAAGGCAGAGGACGTCGAGATCGCGATGCAGGCGCTCGAGCGCGTGGACATCGTGGAGAAGGCGTACGTGCGCGCGGCCAACCTCTCCGGTGGCCAGCAGCAGCGCGTGGGCATCGCGCGGGCGCTGGCGCAGGAGCCCACCATCCTGCTCGCCGACGAGCCCGTGGCCAGCCTGGATCCGCCCACCAGCCACGTGGTCATGCGCGACCTGCAGCGCATCAACCGCGAGCTGGGCATCACCACCATCGTCAACCTGCACTTCCTCGACCTGGCCAAGGTCTACGGCGAGCGCATCATCGGCCTCCGCGACGGCGAGCTCGTCTACGACGGCACCGGCGCCGAAGCCGACGAGAACGTGTTCCGCGACATCTACGGTCGCTCCCTCACCGCCGATGACGTGATGGGCGCGGCCGAGCCCGCGGCCCCCGCCGTCATCGCGTGACCAGCACCGCCCAGGCCAGCCGCCGGCCGGTCAAGCCCCGCCGTTCCCCAGCCATCTACGTCGGCCTCATCGCCGTCGTCTTCATCACCCTCGTCTCGGTCAGCGACCGATGGGGCATCGGGCTCGACCTCGGCTCGATCGTCGCCGACATCGGACGCGGCGAGGGCATCCTGCGGGAGCTGCTCAACCCCAACTGGGCCTTCCTGCCGCGGACGGTCGAGCCCCTGCTCGAGACCTTCGCGATGGCCGTGGTGTCGGCCTTCATCGGGTGCTCCCTGGCGCTGCCCATCGTCTTCTTCGCGTCCCGCGTGACGGCCCCCAACCGCTTCGTGCTCACCCTCACGCGCGGCATCCTCAGCGTCGTCCGCGCCATCCCTGACTTCCTCTACGCGCTGATCTTCGTGGCCGCGGTGGGCATCGGCCCGTTGGCCGGCGTGGTGGCCCTCATCTTCTTCAACGTCGGCGTGGTCGCCAAGCTCCTGTCGGAGACGGTGGACAGCGTCGACACGGGCCCGCTGGAGGCCACCAATGCCGCCGGTGGGACGCGCACCCAGATGGTGCGCTGGTCGGTGCTGCCGCAGGTGCTGCCCAACTACGTGGCCTTCTCGCTCTACGCCTTCGAGCTCAACATCCGCGCCTCGACGGTCATCGGCGTGGTCGGCGCTGGCGGGATCGGCACGATGCTGTTCACGCAGTACCGCTTCTTCCAGTGGGAGAACGTCTCGGTCATCATCATCGAGCTCTTCGTCATCGTCTTCGTCATCGAGCTCATCTCCATCCGCTTGCGGCGGAGGCTGGTGTGAGCGGCCAGGGGCGTGTGCCGCGGCCCCAGAAGCCGGACACCACCAAGCGCAACCTCTGGATCATCAGCGCAGCCGTGCTCTTCGTGCTGTGCCTGCTGAGCCTCAACATCGAGCCCGGCGCCATCCTCGACCTGCCGCGGGGCGTGGCCACCGTGCTCTACGAGATGTACGGCAAGGGCGGGCCCGACTGGTCCTTCTTCGACAACTCCATGTCGGCCATGATCGAGTCCCTGCAGATGGCCTGGGTGGGCACGATCATCGGCGCGACGCTCTCCCTGCCGCTGGGCTTCCTGGGCGCCAAGAACGTGTCGAGCGGGCTGGTCTCCAACGTCGTGCGACAGATCCTCAACGCCATCCGGGCCTTCCCGGAGATCATCCTGGCCATCGCCGTCTTCATCCCCATCGCCGGGCTGGGACCGGTGGCTGGCGCCCTGGCCATCGGCATCCACTCGGCGGGCACCCTCGGCAAGCTCACCGCAGAAGCCATCGAGGGGATCGACCCCGGGCCCATGGAGGCGGCTCGGGCGGCCGGCGGACGGGGCGTGCAGGTCCAACGGTGGGGCGTGCTGCCGCTGGTCCTGCCGGAGCTCGTCGGCTTCTGGCTCTACCGCTTCGAGATCAACATCCGCGCCGGCGCGGTGCTGGGCGTGGTCGGCGCCGGCGGCATCGGCTTCCTGCTCGACCAGACCATCAAGTTCGGCCGCTACCCACAAGCGGGCATGGCCATCCTCGTGGTCATCGGGGTCACCATCATCGTGGACACCATCTCCGGCGGCGTGCGGCGCCGCATCATCGAGGGTGCGGACGCCAAGCCCGTGGCCGAGGTGGACCTGATGGCCGAGACCGATGTGGCCGCATGACCGAGCGCTTCGTCCTGCGTGACCGTGCTGCACGCGAGGCCGAGGAGGTCGTCCGGCTCGCTCCCGCCGGCTTCCGCTCGATCGACTCTCGCGGGCGATCGCGGCCGGAGGAGCCCGACCCGCTGCGTACGGCCTTCCAGCGCGACCGTGATCGCATCATGCACAGCAAGGCCTTCCGCCGCCTGAAGCACAAGACGCAGGTCTTCGTGAACCCCGAGGGCGACCACTACGTCACGCGCCTGACCCACACCATCCAGGTGACGCAGATCGCGCGGGCGATCGCGGCCGCGCTGTCGCTGAACGAGGACCTCGCGGAGGCCATCGGCCTGGGCCACGACGTGGGCCACTCACCCTTCGGCCACACCGGGGAAGAGGCGCTCTCGCCCTACTTCCCGACCACCGGCGGCTGGCACCACGCGGCCCAGTCGGTACGCAACTACGAGGTGCTCGAGGACATCAACCTCAGCTGGGAGGTACGCGACGGCATCCGTGCCCACTCGTGGAAGATCGACCCGCCGCCGGCCACCCAGGAGGCCCACTGCGTGCGCTACGCCGACCGCATCGCCTACCTCACCCACGATGCCCTCGACGCCATGCGTGCCGGCATGCTCACCGCCGACGAGTTCCCACGGGGCATGAGCGCACGCTTCGGGGCACCCGGCTCTTCCTGGGTCGGGGGCATGATCGAGGCCGTCATCGAGGGCTCGCTCGCGGGCGGCGAGGTACGCATGGATGAGGCCGTCCTCGAGGACATGACCGAGCTGCGCGACTTCATGTTCGAGCGCGTCTACCTGGCGCCCCTGCAACGCCGACCGCAGGCCGCCGCCATCGACGTCATCCGGCGCCTCATGGACCATCACCTGGCGCACCCCGAGGACATCCCCGCCTCCTACCGGGACACCGATGCCGACCGCGTCGTGCAGGCCACCGACTACATCGCGGGCATGACCGACCGCTTCGCGCTCCAGCGGCACGAACGGCTCTTCGGCTACGACGGCATGAGCGGGGCGACGGTGTGAGCCACCGCGGCGGCGTCTTCAGCGACCTCCTCCCGGGCATCCGCATCGGCATCGATATGGACGGCGTGCTGGCGGACTTCAACACCGGCTGGATGACCCGCTACAACGCCGACTTCGGGACGTCCCTGGACGCCTCCATGGTGCAGGAGTGGGACGGGCTCTACACCCTCACCCACTTCGGGTCCATGGCCGAGTTCTGGGCCTGGGCCCAGGGCGACGGCCGCTCCACCTTCCGCGACGCACCGCCGCTGCCGGGTGCCATCGAAGCGATCAAGCGCATCGGGGCCCGCCATCGGGTGGTCATCGTCAGCTCCAAGTTCGACTGGGCCATCCCCGATTCGCTGGCCTGGCTGGCCGACCACGGCGTGCCCGCGCGCGAGGTGCACTTCCTGTGGGACAAGACGCTGGCCCAGTGCGACATCTACCTCGACGATGCCCCGCACCAGCTCGAGGAGCTGACGGCCGGCGTGCCCGGCGCGGTCGTCTGTCGCATGGTCCACCCCTGGAACGACCCCATCGAGGGCGTGGCCGATGTGCACTCATGGGCGGAGTTCGAGGCGATCGTGGAGCGCGTGGCAGCAGAACGCGAGGCCAGCCGGGAGAGCTGACCTCGCGTTCGGACGTCGGGTGGGTTACTTCTTGAGGTTGTGGCCGGCGCCGCCGCCACCACGCTTGAGCGGCACGACGTACTCGGTCGTGACGGAGGCCTGATCGGCGGTGGTCTCGCCGGAGTCGCCTGCCGGAGCCGCGGCGAAGACGATGGTGGAGCCCAGGATCATGGCGGCGGTGATGGCGCTGACGGCAACAAGCTTGATCCGGTTCATCGTGCTCTCCCTGTGTGTCTCACCCGACGTGTGTTGTGTGTCATCCGACGTTGAGCACATGGTCGACCCCGAGAGTCACGGGGCGTGAGGGGCCAGGCGACGCCCGAGGTGTCATCCAGGCGACACATGGGTAGTTGCATGTGCAACCACTTTGCCGGATACTGGGGGTCCATCGCTCCCTCGAGGTCACTCCATGCCAGCCATCACCGTCGACGACATCACCGTCCTGCCGCGCATCCCGGCCCCCGACCCGCTGCTCGCGAAGGAGCGGGCGGTCAAGAGCGTGACGCGCGCACCCAGCGCCTTCGAGGGCGAGGGCTTTCCCGTACGCCGGGCGTTCGCCGGCGTGGATCTGCGTGACCTCGACCCCTTCATCCATCTCGACCAGATGGGCGAGGTGGAGTACGCCCCCGGAGAGCCCAAGGGCACGCCCTGGCATCCGCATCGCGGTTTCGAGACCGTGACCTACATGATCGACGGGATCATGGAGCACAGCGACTCGAACGGCGGTGGTGGCAGCATCACCAATGGCGACACCCAGTGGATGACGGCGGGGGCCGGCATCCTGCACATCGAGACGCCACCCGAGCACCTCGTGGTCAGCGGCGGACTCTTCCACGGCTTCCAGCTGTGGGTCAACCTCCCGCGCTCCAAGAAGTGGGCCGATCCGCGCTACCAGGACCTGCGCGCCGATGAGGTCGCGCTGGTGGCCTCCACCGATGGTGGGGCCCTCCTGCGAGTCATCGCCGGTGAGGTCGGCGGTCATCGCGGACCCGGCACCACGCACACGCCCATGACGCAGGTGCACGCCACCATCAGCCCCGGCGCACAGCTGTCGCTGCCCTGGCGCGCGGACTTCAACGGGCTGCTCTACGTGCTCAACGGTGACGGCGTCGTGGGCGCCGACCAGCGACCCATCAGCATGGGTCAGCTGGCGGTCTACGGCCCGGGCGATGTGCTCACGGTCCGGGCTTCGGCGGTGCAGGAGAGCCGCAGCCCCAGCATGGACGTGCTCATCCTCGGTGGACTGCCCATCCGTGAGCCGGTGGCCTGGATGGGGCCGTTCGTGATGAACACACGAGCCGAGGTGATGCAGGCCTTCAGCGACTACCAGGCGGGCCGACTGGGCTCGATCCCGGCGGTGCACGGCGCGCCCACGCGGGTGGTCTCGACCGAGGGGGACGACGCTCGGGCCTGACTCGCGGGCTATGCTCGACCGGTCCAGCGCCGTTCGAGCAGGAGCCGTGATGCGACCGTTCCAGCAGGTCGATGTCTTTTCCACGCATCCGTTGCGGGGCAACCCGGTGGCCGTGGTCCACGAGGCCGAGGGTCTGACCACCGAGCAGATGGAGCGCTTCACGCGCTGGACCAACCTGTCCGAGGCGACCTTCCTGCTGCCACCCGCCGATCCGGCGGCCGACTATGCCGTGCGCATCTTCACGCAGGTCGGAGAGCTGCCCTTCGCCGGACACCCCACCTTGGGTACCTGTCACGCCTGGCTGGCGGCCGGGGGCCAACCACGCGAGCGCGAGCACATCGTGCAGGAGTGCCCGGCAGGGCTGGTGCCCATCCGGCACATCGATGACGTGCTCGCCTTCGCTGCCCCGCCCACCCTGCGCGGCGGACCGGTCGACACGGCGGACCTGGCCCGCATCTCGCGGGTGCTCGGTATCGGCCCCGAGGAGATCGTCGACAGCCAGTGGGTCGACAACGGGCCTGGCTGGGTGGCGGTCATGCTCGCGTCGGCCGACGCGGTGCTGGCCCTGCGGCCGTCAGGCGACGGTGAGCACATCGACCTTGGCGTGGTCGGCCCGTACCCTGCGGGCGGGACATGCGCCTACGAGGTGCGCGCGTTCTTCACCAACCAGCGCCGGGAGATCATGGAGGACCCGGTCACGGGCAGCCTCAACGCGTCGCTCGCGCAGTGGCTCGTGCGCACGGGCCGGGTCGAGCCGCCCTACGTGGCCAGCCAGGGTACGGCCATGGGCCGGGTCGGACGCGCCCGCATCAGCCAGGACGCCGGAGGTGCCATCTGGGTCGGCGGTGCCACCCGCACCATCGTCAGGGGCGAGGTCGCGATCGAGTAGCGTAGCCGCGGCGCGCCGGCGGTGGAGCCTGACCTGCGCTCGGTTCGCAGCCCCTACGCTGCGCGGTCCACCTTGACCGCGATGGTGTGGTGGCCCCGTGCACCGTCGGGGGCGGGCGGCGTGATGTCGGCGGTCTGGACCTCGCCGGTGCCGTCGGTGGCACGCACCGTGATGCGATGCTCGCCACCTTCCGCGGGAGCATCCCAGGGCAGCACCCACTGGACCCAGGTGGCGTCGTTGAGCGGGTCGGAGATCTGCGCCTCCTGCCACTCGCCGCCGTCGATGGCGACCTCGACACGCTGCACACCGCGATCGGGTGCCCAGGCCACGCCGCCGATGGGTACGGTCGTGCCGCCGGCGACGGTGGCGTTGGGCTTGGGCGTGTCGATGCGGGACTGCGTCAGGATGGGCGCTTCCTTGGCCCAGTTGCGCGGGATCCAGTAGCCATCGAACTCTTCCCAGCCGGTGAGCTGGATCTCCTTGAGCCACTTGGTGGCACTGACGTAGCCGTAGAGCCCGGGGATGATGAGGCGCGCCGGGTAGCCATGGTCACGCGGCAGCGGCTGGCCGTTCATGCCGATGGCGATCATGGGCTTGCGCTGCGGGTCCATGGCCCAGGAGGTCGGGAAGCCGGCCGTGAAGCCATCGACCGAGCGGCCCACGATCTGCTCGCCCTCCGGCCGCACCCCGGCCATGTCGAGCACCGCGCGCAGGTCCACGCCGGTCCAGAGGGCGTTGCCGATGAGGTCGTCGCCGACCTTGTTGGAGACGCAGGCGATGGTCACGTACTGCTCGAAGAGCGGCATGGCCAGGAGGTCATCGTAGGTCAGGGTCACCTCTCGATCGACGTCGCCGAAGATGCGCAGACTCCAGTCGTTCACGTCCACGCGCGGGTTCACGAGCGCCGTGTCGATGCGGTAGAACTCGTCGTTGGGGGTGACGATGGGCGAGATGCCCTCGACATCGAGCGAGGCCCCCGCCGGCACGGCGGGCAGCGGCGCGTCGGGCACGGGCAGCTGGGCCACCTCCAGGGGAGCCCGCTCGCCCTCGATGATGAGGTTGCGGCCGACGGCACCCAGCAGGATGGCACCCACGGCCACGCCGCCACCGGCCTGCAGGAAGTGGCGGCGATCCCAGTCGGGCATGCTCGCGGCCGCGGCGGCTGCCGGGTCAGGGCTCCCGGCGGCGGGCGCACGCCACGCGGGGCTGGTGTAGCCGAGCATCAGCCGGAGGGCGGCGAGCGCCACACCGATGGCAAGGACGATGGTCACGACCGCCAGCACGGGGTCGACCAGCGGCCGCGTCAGGGACGCGCCGAGCCCGATCACCCCGGCCACCACGAAGCCGGCCAGCGGCACGGTCCAGTTGCGGCGGCCGGCCACGCCCAGGACACCGGCGATGAGGATGGCGCTGATGGCGATGCCGACGGTCAGGGCCAGCTTGTTGTTGCTGCCGAAGATCTCGACGATGAGCTCCTTGGCGCCGGGCGGCTGGTTCTCGATGACGGTATCGCCGATGGCCACGACGAGCGATGGCGCACCCGCGACGAGCCCGGCCATCATCTCCCCGAGGGCCATGCCGAGCGCAGCCGCCAGGCCGCCGGCCACGAAGGCGGCGAGGTCGGCCGAGCGGGAACGGGTGGCGCGGGGAGTGGAGCGACTGGTCGTGGATGTGGTCATGGCGCGAGTATCAAAGCAGGCATTCGTGACGATCCGACGACGGGCTCTGGGGCATACTCGCAGGTATGGCATACCAGACGGCAGCACAGCTCCAGGCGGGGATGGCGAGCGTGCTGGGCGCGCCCAAGGACGAAGGCGTGGTCCGGCTCGTCGTTCGTCGGCCCGGGCGGGGCCAGCGCGAGATCCTGACCGAGGCCCAGCTCGACACGGAGCGTGGCCTCGTGGGAGATGACTGGATCAACCGCCCCGGTATGAACCGCGAGACGCCCAGCCCCTACGCGCAAGTGACGGTCATGAACGCGCGCGCCGCCGAGCTCGTCAGCGGCGAGGCGGAGCCGGAGGCCTGGGCCCAGTGCGGCGACCAGCTCTACATCGACCTCGACATCTCCGAGGCCAACATGCCCGCCGGCACGCGCATCGCCGTGGGCGGGGCCATCCTCGAGGTGCAGGCCGAGCCGCATACCGGCTGCGTCCAGTTCCGCAGCTGGTGGGGCCCCGAGGCCCTCCGCCACATCAGCACCGAGGAAGGCCGCTCGCTGCGGATGCGCGGGGCCAACACGCGCGTGGTCCAGTCAGGCCCGGTGCGGCCCGGAGACAGCGCCCGCAAGGTCTGAGCCGCCCGGACCATCGTGTGATGCTCGGCGCTTGACGCGCCTGCGACCATACGGAGTACTCCGGCCCGGGGGGCCGTGTCGCGGCCTGGAGCGAGCGGAGGTGACGCTCGATGACCACGCGCGAGCCGATCCAGGCCACGGTCCTCCGTGAGCCTTCTCCCGACGCGGTCTGCAGCTGTGATCACCCGGTCGGTTGCGACTGCAGCTGCCACGACCGGCGCTGCGACCCGGCAGAGGCTGTCTGCCACGTCGATTTCCTGCCCGACGAGGGCGGCTTCGCCTACTGGGGCTGCCCACGCTGCACTCCCGGCCAGGAGTCACCACACTTCCTGGGCTGCGAGCTCATCGGCTGGAACGTCCCCCTGCCCATCGCCTCGCCGGTCCATGGCGGAGGCTACTCGCCGACGGCCCTCCTTTAGGGCGGAGGCATCCGCAGCGGCGCCAGCGTCTCATCGTGTGCACGGGTCTCGGCGTGGTGGTCGGTGCCAGGGTGCTCGCAGGGATCGAGGTGGACGATGACCGTGTCAAGGCCACGCACTTCGTGGAACAGGGCATGTCGGACGCGCTCGGCGATGCCGTGGCCCTCGGCGACGGTCAGCTGGCAGTCGACGATGAGCTCGGCGGTGGCGATGAGACGGTGGCCCATCCAGCGCACACGCACCGTCTCGACCTCGATCACACCCTCCACCCCGGCGGCAGTGCGCTCGATGTCGCTGACCAGCTCCGGGTCGACGGCATCCATCAGGCGCTGAAAGACCGCCCGCGCGGCATCGCGCAGGATCCACAGGATGGCGACCGTGATGGCCAGCCCGATGAGCGGGTCGGCCAGCGGGAAGCCGAGCCAGACCCCGACCGCTGCCACGACCACGGCGATGGAGGTCAGCCCGTCGGTACGCGCGTGCAGCCCGTCGGCGACGAGCGCCTGTGAGCCGATCTCGTGCCCCACGCGGATGCGATAGCTGGCCACCAGCTCGTTGCCGATGAAGCCAACGACGCCGGCTGAGGCGACCAGCCACAGGTTGCTGATCGGCGCTGGATCGAACAGGCGCTGGATCGATTCCCAGCCCACCAGCAGGGCGCTGAACGCGATCATGGCCACCACGAAGAGCCCCGCGAGGTCCTCCGCTCGCCCGTAGCCGTAGTTGTAGCGACGATTGGCCGCCCGCCGGCCCAGCACGAAGGCGATCCACAGCGGCACCGAGGTCAGGGCGTCGCTGAAGTTGTGGATGGTGTCGGCCAGGAGCGCGGTCGAGTCGGTGAGCCACACGAGCGCCAGCTGCACCAGGGCCGTGGCCATCAGCGCGACCAGCGACACCTTGACCGCGAAGACGCCCTTCTGGCTTGACTCGAGCGCGCTGTCGAAGCTGGCGCCGGGGTCGTGGCTGTGGGGCCGGAAGGTGTGCCTCAGCCAGGCGCGCAGGCCAGCCGCTTCGTGCTCGTGATGCTCGCGCATGTCGTGGTCGTGGTCGGGCGGTCGGAGCTCTGTGGGCGGATCCGGCTCGGTCATCAGGGGGTCGAACCGGCGACCTCGGACGCCTCCTCGATCGGCTCCGGCTCAGCGGGCCCGGCGCCTTCGGCCTCTTCGGCGGCCTCCACGCGCTGGGCCACGGCGCCCACCACGACCACCAGCACGAAGGCCGCAGCGGCGAGCGCGCCCGCGAGCACCCAGTCGCCCTCCGGTGCCCCGATCGCGGTCGACTCGACTCCGGCTGGCCAAGGCCAGAGCACGCGCACGGAGCCTGCCATCAGGCCGATGAGCAGCGCCATGACGACGTCGTGGTACCGCTGGAGCGCGAGATGCAGCACCTGCGAGAAGAGGGCCAGGCCGATGACCATGCCAGAACCGAAGGCCAGCAAGTTGACGATCTCGAGCTCGGTGAGGGCATTGAGCGCCGGGCCGTACATGCCCATGACCACCAGCAGGAACGAGCCTGAGACGCCGGGCAGGATCATGGCGCAGATGGCGATGGCGCCGGCACCGAAGAAGGCCCAGAGGGCCGGTTCTGCCAACTGGCCTACCGACTCCTCGCTCGTGCCATGGGCCAGGCCGAGAGCCACGAAGGTGGCGACGCCGACGACCACGATGATGGCCGCGTGCAGGAGGGCCGGCCGGCGGATGAGTCGCCAGGCGATGATGACCGACCCGGCGACCAGCCCGAGGAAGATGGCCGCCATCACCTCCGGCTCGTCGTGGAGCAGGTCCCGGATGATCCGCGCCAGCGTCAGGAAGGCCACGCCGATGCCGGCCACGAGGGGCAGCATGAACGACCACTCGACGGCGCCCATCCAGCGGCGGAAGCCGTCGACATCGGCCCGCACCAGCAGGGTCAGGGCCTTGGAACCGGCGCGCACCGAAGCGATGAAGCGTTCGTAGATGCCGAGGACGAGGGCGACCGTGCCGCCGGACACGCCGGGCACGATATCGGCCGAGCCCATGGCGAAGCCACGGATGAAGTGCAGAAGCGTATGGACGACCATCGCTCGGAGTATAGGTTCGCGCTACGCCACGGGAGCAGAGCCCCTACCATGCGGGTCTGAGGAGGCTACCGATGCGCACGATCGCCTGGGACATGATGAGCTGGCTCAACGAGCCACCGGCCGTGGAGCTCGACGGGGACAGCCTCGTCGTGAGCACCGGGCGCAACACCGATTTCTGGCACAAGACGGCCTACGGCTTCGTGCACGACGATGGCCACCTGCTGAGCTCGCCCATGGCGCGGGAAGCGGCCATCGAGGTCACCTTCAGGGCCGACTTCGAAGCCCAGTTCGACCAGGCCGGCCTGATGCTTCGCGGCGGTCCGGACATGTGGCTCAAGACCGGTGTGGAGCTCAGCGATGGCGAACCCTATGCCAGCGTCGTGTCGACGACCGGGATGTCGGACTGGTCCGTGTCACCGCTGCCCGAACACGCCATCGGCCACGAGCTCACCTTCCGTGCCAGCCGCAAGGGTGACGCCGTGACCGTGCGCTATCGCATCCGCGAGGAGCCGCGCTGGCACCTCCTGCGTGTCGCGTGGTTCCCGCCCGAGGTGGAGCTGACCGCGGGGCCGATGTGCTGCTCGCCCACCCGCGAGGGGCTCAGCGTTCGCTTCGAGCCCGTGCGCGTGGGGCCGCCGGACGCGCAGCTGCACGAGGGCTAGCCGTGGCGGGCTTGCGCCGACGCGCGCCCGTGCTGCGGCCCGGCACGACCGCGGTCTGGGTGCGGCCTTCCGCTACGGGCAGGTCGTCCTCCGACCAGAGCACCTGCGCTGCCGGCACCTGGGTCGCGGCGCGTTCCGCGTGGACGCGCTGATCGTCGAAGAAGATGTGGGCTCCGAAGGCCTTGAGCACGGCGGTCTTGTCCACGCCGCCGAGGAAGTAGGTCTCATCCACGTTGACACCCCACGCTCGAAGGGTGTTGACGACGCGATAGTGGGCAGGCGCGGCACGGGCGGTCACGAGCGCCGTTCGCACCGGCGAGGTGGCTCCGAAGTGCGCCTGGATCCGCGCCAGGCCCTCGAGGAAGGGGCGGAAGGGTCCTGGCGACATGGGCTCGTCCTGATGGCTGGCTTCGTGCTCGTGGAAGGCATCGAGCCCGTGTGCGTCATACACCTGCTGGGAGGCCGGGTCGAAGAGGACCGCATCGCCGTCGAAGGCGATGCGCACCTCGCTGATGTCGGCGTTGGCCAGGCGTGCGCCAGGCAGGATCAGGGCTGCGGCCACACCGTGCTCGCGGGCCTTCAGCACCTGCGATGGCTCCGCGCTCAGGAAGACGTCGCAGCTCAGGGCCGGCAGCAGCGGCCAGGGCTCGCGCCCGCCGCGGAAGACACCGCGCGTGATGGGCAGATCGTGGGCTTCGACGGAGCGCAGCACGCGCATCGCCGAGTCGGCGTCATTGCGGCTGAAGATGATGACGTCGACGAGCTGCTCGCCGGCGCGCTCGTTGACAGCCAGGAGCCCCCTGACCAGCGGGAAGGCCGTCCCTGGCTCGAGGATCTCGTGCTCGTGCTCACGCTGGTAGGCACGGAAGGCACTGAGGCCTTCCTGCTCGAAGACGGCATTGGCCTCGTCGAGGTCGAAGAGCGCGCGCGAGGAGATCCCCACCACGAGCTTGTCTTCGAGTGTCTCTGGCATGCACGACCTCAGGTCACACGGACGGCTGGTGCGGTCCGGACCATTGACTGTCGGTCTTGTGCGGTCGCTCGTCAAGTAGGCCGATGGTCGTGGCGTGACCCGCGATCGGCGACGCGGCAGGCTTCACCCTGAAGCGGTCGATGCTAGCCTCGGCAGCATCCCGCGACCCACCTGACCGACACCAGGAGCCACCGAGGATGACGCGCATCCCGTACCAGCGAGATCCCGACTTCTCGCGGCCGCTGCTCGAGATCGACCCCCACGTTCGCCAGCACATGCTCGCGAGGCTGGAGCTGCTGTACGGCCGCGGGCGGGCGGAGGCGGCGATGCCGGAGCTGGAGCGCGTTCTCAAGGTCCACCAGGCGCACAAACCACCCGAGCTCATCGAATGGGAGGCCGCGCTCGACCCCCGGGAGCGCTTCACCGAGCGTGACCTCATCCTCATCACCTACGCCGACGCGGTGCGCAGCAAGGAGGCCACCGGCATCGAGGCCCTCCACCGCTTCGTGGAGACGTACTACGACGCGGTCAACACCATCCACATGCTGCCGTTCTTCCCCTACTCGTCCGATCGCGGCTTCAGCGTGGTGGACTTCAAGGCCGTGGACCCCAAGGTCGGCGACTGGGACCAGGTGCGCGAGCTGGCCTTCGACTACGACCTCATGTTCGACGCGGTCTTCAACCACGCCTCGTCGCGCTCCGAGATGTTCCGGGGCTTCCTGCGCGGCGATCCGCAATACGCCGACTTCTTCATCGCCTACGACTCACCCGACGACCTGACCCCCGAGCAGCGCAGCAAGATCTTCCGGCCGCGCACCTCGGACATCCTCACCCGCTACGAGACCATCGACGGACCCAAGTACGTCTGGACCACGTTCTCGCCCGACCAGATCGACTTCAACTTCCGCAACCCGGCCGTGCTGCTGGCGGTGCTGGAGGCGCTGCTGTTCTACGTGCGGCGCGGGGCTGACATCATCCGCCTCGACGCGGTCACCTACCTCTGGTCGGAGCCCGGGACCGAGTCGATCCACCTGCCCCAGACACACGAGATCATCAAGCTGCTGCGCGATGTGCTCGACACCGTGGCCCCCGGCGTGGCCCTCGTGACCGAGACCAACGTGCCCCACGCGCAGAACATCTCCTACTTCGGGAACGGCACCGACGAAGCGCACATGGTCTACAACTTCGCCCTGCCGCCGCTGGTGCTGCACACCTTCTACGCCGAGGACACCAGCGACATCTCCCGCTGGGCTGCGGGCCTGGAGCTGCCCTCCGGGCAGACCTACCTCTTCAACATGCTCGACACGCACGATGGCGTGGGCGTCCAGGGCGTGAAGGGGATCCTCACGCGCGAGCAGGTCGAGGCCATGATCGAGCGCGCCAGGAGCCACGGCGCCTACATCTCCTACAAGTCGACCGAGACGGGCGAGGAGCCCTACGAGATCAACACCACCTGGTGGAGCGCCATCAACAGGGACGGCAGCAGCGAGCCCATCGCGCTGCAGGTCAAGCGCTACGTGGCCTCGCGCTCGATCGCCCTCGTGCTCAAGGGCATCCCGGGCATCTACACCCACGGCGCCATCGCCTTGCCCAACGACCATCGGCTGGTGGAGCAGACGGGCGTGAAGCGCGATGTCAATCGTGGCGTCATCGACACCGAGACCTACCGCGAGCACCTCCACCAGCCCGGCTCGAAGCGCTCGCTCCTGCGCCTGGAGCAGCGCGAGATCTCCAAGATGCGGACACGCAATCGGGCCTTCCATCCGGCCGGCGAGATGCGTGTGCTGACGCTATCGAGGCGGGTCTTCGCGGTGCTGCGCATCTCGCCCGAGGGTGACCGGCGCGTGCTGGCGCTGACGAACGTGACCAACGAGGTCGTCGAGGTGGAGTGTCCCATCGCCGACCTGGGCGTCGACGACCAGCACTGGTACGACCTCGTCGCCGGTGAGCACTGGAACGGCTCGGAGACCACCCTGCGCGTGGAGCTGGGTCCGTACGACGTGATGTGGCTGGTGCCCACTCGCGAACGCTTGCAGGACCGGCGCGCGGGACGGTGACCTGCGCGGCGGCGGGCAGCCGCCACGAGCGACCGGCGTCGCGGGATGGGCCGAAGGACTCTGGTGCCGGGTAGCCGTGCTGGGCACAGTCGAGGCGCACCTCGAAGGCACGGCGTCGAGCGCTGCCCGGGGCGCAGGGGAGGCCGATCGTGGAGCGTACGAGGGTCGTCATCATGGGCGCCGCAGGACGTGACTTCCATGACTTCAACGTGGTCTATCGGGACGACCCCAGGACGGAGGTCGTCGCCTTCACCGCGACCCAGATCCCGGGCATCGATGACCGCCGCTACCCGCCCGAGCTGGCCGGCGAGCTCTATCCCGAGGGCATCCCCATCGTGCCCGAAGCGGAGCTCGAGGAGCTCGTCCGCGACGAAGACGTGGACCTCGTGATCTTCAGCTACAGCGACGTGCCACACGAGACCGTCATGCACGCCGCGTCCCGGGCCATGGCCGCGGGGGCGGACTTCGCCTTCATCGGACCGCGCGGCATCATGCTCGAGTCCACCAAGCCCGTCATCGCGGTGTGCGCGGCGCGCACCGGCTGCGGCAAGAGCCAGACGACACGGGCGGTGGCCACGGTGCTCGCCGAGCAGGGCCTGACCTCCGTGGTCGTGCGGCACCCCATGCCCTACGGCGACCTCGTGGCCCAGCGCGTGCAGCGCTTCGGTGACTACGAGGACCTCGCCCGCCATCACACCACCATCGAGGAGCGCGAGGAGTACGAGCCGCATCTCGAGGCCGGGCGCGTGGTCTTCGCCGGCGTCGACTACGAGGCCATCCTGCGCGAGGCCGAGAAGGAAGCCGACGTGATCCTCTGGGATGGCGGCAACAACGACCTGCCCTTCTTCCTGCCCGACCTCCACATCGTGGTGGTCGACCCGCTACGGCCGGGCCACGAGCAGCGGTTCCATCCGGGCGAGACCAACCTGCGCATGGCCGACGTCGTCGTCATCAACAAGATCGACTCCGCCACCGAGGAGGACCTCGCCACGGTCACGGCATCGATCGAGGCGCTCAACCCGTCGGCCGAGATCATCACCGCCCGCTCCGACCTGTTCCTCGACGGGCCCTCGATCGGCGGGAAGCGCGTGGTCGTGGTCGAGGACGGCCCGACGCTGACCCATGGGGGCATGACCTACGGCGCCGGCGTGGTGGCGGCACGGCGCTTCGACGCCGACGAGCTCGTCGACCCCGAGCCGTTCGCGGTCGGCTCCATCCGCGAGGTCCTCGAGCGCTATCCGGACCTGGAGCCGCTGGTGCCGGCCATGGGCTACGGCGAGACGCAGATGGCGGAGCTCAAGGCCACGCTCGAAGCCGTCGATGCCGACCTGGTGCTGGCGGCCACGCCCATCGACCTGCGCGGCCTGCTCGACCTGGACATGCCGGTGACGCGCGTCCGCTACGAGCTGGCCCAGGTCGGCGGCCGGCCCCTGTCGGAGCTCGTGGCCGAGGCGCTCGAGAGCGACTGAACGCTAGCCCACACCGCCCTGCTGCTGGAGTCTGGCCCAGGTGTCCTTGAGCGTGACCGTGCGGTCGAACACCGGTCTCCCCGGGGTCGAGTCGGGGTCCAGGCAGAAGTAGCCCAGGCGCTCGAACTGGACGGTCTCGCCGACCGCCGTCTCGGCCGCGGCAGGCTCGAGGTAGCACTCGGGCAGGATCCGCTCGGAGCTCGGGTTCAGGTCGCCGAGCAGGTCGCCGTCAGCCCCGGGATCGGGGCGGTCGAAGAGGGTCTCGTAGAGGCGTACCTCCGCGGGCACGGCATGCCTCGCGGACACCCAATGCAGCGTCGCCTTGGGCCGGCGCCCGTCGGGCGCATCGCCACCCCGTGTCTCGGGGTCGTACGAGCAGCGCAGCTCCACGACCTCGCCATCCGCGTCCTTGATCACCTCGTCGCAGGTGATGAAGTAGGCGTAGCGCAGGCGCACCTCTCGGCCCGGTGCGAGTCGGAAGAACTTGCGTGGCGGGTCCTCCATGAAGTCGTCACGCTCGATCCAGAGCTCGCGGCTGAAGGGCACGAGCCGCGTGCCCGCTGACTCATCCTCGGGGTTGTTGACCGCCTCCAGCTCGTCCTCGCCGTCCGCGGGGTAGTTGGTGATGACGACCTTGAGCGGGTCGAGCACCGCCATCCGCCGCTGGGCGTCGCGGTTGAGCACCTGGCGCACGTGGTACTCCAGGCGGGCGAGCTCGACGGTGGAATCGGCCTTGGAGACACCGATGGCGGCGGCGAAGTCACGGATCCCCTCTGCGGGATAGCCGCGACGGCGCAGGCCCGCGATGGTGGGCATGCGCGGGTCGTCCCAGCCACGCACGCGGCCCTCTTCCACGAGGCGCAGCAGGAAGCGCTTGGAGAGCACCGTCCAGGTCAGGTTGAGGCGGGCGAACTCGTACTGGTGGGGCACGCTGGGCACGGGCAGGTGCTCGATGAGCCAGTCGTAGAGCGGCCGATGGTTCTCGAACTCGAGCGTACAGATCGAGTGGGTGACGCCCTCGATGGCGTCGCCCTGCCCATGCGCGAAGTCGTACGTCGGGTAGATGCACCAGGCATCACCGGTGCGTGGATGCGAGGCGTGCACGATGCGGTAGAGGATGGGGTCGCGCAGGTTGATGTTGGGCGAGGCCATGTCGATCCTGGCGCGCAGGACGGGCCCGCCGGTCGGGAACTGCCCTGCCCGCATGCGCCCGAGCAGGTCGAGGTTCTCTTCGATCGCGCGATCGCGATAGGGGCTGGGACGCCCGGGCTCGGTGAGGGTGCCGCGGTACTCGCGGATCTCCTCTGCGCTGAGCTCGTCGACGTAGGCCAGGCCCTGCTCGATGAGGTGGACGGCCCACTCGTACAGCTGCTCGAAGTAGTCCGAGGCGAAGTAGAGGTGGTCACCCCAGTCGGCGCCCAGCCAGCGCACGTCCTTCTGGATGGCGTCGATGTACTCCTGCTCTTCCTTCTCCGGGTTGGTGTCGTCGAAGCGCAGGTGGAAGCGACCGCCGAACTCCTGGCTGATGCCGTAGTTGAGCGCGATGGACTTGGCGTGGCCGATGTGGAGATGGCCGTTGGGCTCCGGGGGGAAGCGCGTGACGATGGTCTCGTAGCGGCCGGCCTTGACGTCCGCGGCCACGATGTCGCGGATGAAGTCGGAGGGCCGCTCAGGGCTCGTGGTGGTGTCGGTGCTCACCGGTTCATCATGTCAGGTCGTCGGCCGCATCGTCACCGCCCTATGGCAGCGCCGCCACGATCTCGCGGATCGGGTCCGGATCGCCCTGGATGAACAGGGCCATGTCGCCGATGCTGACGATGACCGCGTCAGACTCGGCGAACTCGTCAGCGGCGAGCAGCTCCATGCTCACGAGAGAGACATCCCGGCCATCGATCTGGCCGGGCCCGATGACCATCTCGAACGTATCGAAGCGCGTGGGGTAGACCAGGCGCATCATCTCGAAGAGCGGCTCCACGATCACCGCCCCGTCCACTCCCGACACCTGCAGGCTGGAGATGGAGACCCCCAGGCCTGCGTCGAGATCGAGGGCCTGGCCCGAGCCGAACGTCATCTGCTCGAAGCCCACGCCCAGCGACTGCGCGATCTCCTCGAGCAGGGCGATCTGCGGAGCCACTTCGGGATCGTCACGGTCGGCCGCCTCGACCAGCACCGTGATCGGGAACTCCTGCGCCTGGAGGGGGATACCCGCGACCTCCTGGGGCAGGATCGAGGCCAGTCCACCCACCGGGGTGGCCTCCTCGGGGTCGGTCTCCTCCTGGGCAACGCCCGGAAGCGCGACGGTCAGCAAGGCGGCCGCCACGGCAAACGATGCCGCTCCCCGGCGCAAGGTTCGATCGGCCATGAGCTGGCTACTCCCGATGGTCAGGCACTCCCGGTGGCTCCGGGGGTAGAGCCCATCGGAGCCTACACGCTGCCGACGGCGCCGACCAGCCGGCCCCTTGCCCAGGGACGCCGTGCGACGCTTCGCCGGGCAGCGAAGACCCTCGAGGGTGATCGGGTCCTCCGGGGCAGCTAGGCAGGTGGCGGCCCGGCCGGCGGATCCGGCGATGTCCCGACCACCTGCATCTGAACGCCCTCCGGCAGGCGCCCGCGGATGGTCTCGTTGAGGGCTTCGAAGTCGAACCCGGCGGGTGCACTGATGTCGATGCTCTCGCGCAAGCGCGATGCGGGCTGCGCCTCGTCGATGGGCGAGGCCGTCGCCGGCAGCTCGGCCACGAGCCGAGCATCGAGGCGGAGGCGCCAGAGGTGGTAGGCGAGCACGGCGCCAGCGACGATGGCCACGGCCACCGGCCACGGATCGCGTTCGCCGACCTCGACCCCAAGGAGCAGCCGCATCAGGTGGTAGGCGATGAGCGCCAGGGAGCCCATGAGGGCCACGACGGCGAGACCAGAGACGAGCAGCAGGTACGCCCTCCGTGGCACCCCGCCGGCGATCGCAGCGGGCGCTGTGGCGAAGTCGTGCCGAACCTGCCTCCACGCCGGAAGCCACAGCGGCAGGCTGACGAGGACGGTGGCCAGGGCAGGCGCGAGGTCGTCACGCAGCACCGCGGAGCGACGAACCTCGCGAGAGGCATCGGCGTACTGGAGCAACGCCTCGATGGCCCACGCGGCGCCGATGGTCACACCCGCCAGACCCACGAACGCGAGCCCGTAGCGTCCGCTTCTGAGGACGTTCTCGTGTCGCTGGCGGCCGCCGAACGCGAGCGCCTCGCGCATGGCCTGGCGCCAGTGCCACCAGCCGACGGCCATGAATGGGACCACCATGATCAGCGGCAGGGCCACGTCCTCGATCCAGCGTGAGCCCATCTCGGAGCGCCACACCCCCAGCGCCTCGGCCAGCACCTGGCCCACGCTTGACGAGAGCAGGAAGAGCACGGCCGTGGCACAGACCAGCACGACCGCCAGGAAGGAGCCGGTGCGGGTACGTGATGCCCGATGTGCCGGGCCCAGCGGGGGGTCGGCCCGCACGAGCCACCGGCCGATGAGCCACTGCGCCGACCAGCCCACGGCGGCGCTGACCACGCCTGCCGCCGGGCCGATGAAGGCGACCTGCCAGCTCTCCCATGACTCCCACGTCGCGCGGGCATCGACCAGCTCGCCGAGCAGGACGGCTGCGGCGGTCCCGATCCAGAAGGCCAGCAGGACGGCGAGGATGAACAGGCCGCTGTAGAGGTAGGCGCGCGTCAGCCAGTCATCGGCGATCCGTGCCGGTGACGCCCGCAGATCGGCCCGTCGCCACCAGAGGTGCCCCAGCCAGGCAGCACCGAAGACGATCAGGCCGGCGCCCGACCCTGCCAGCCCCCAGGCGCGCTCGTCGGTGAGGGTCAGGCGCAAGACCTCTTGCACGCTGCCGTACAGCTGCAGGAGGGCCATGCCGCCGGCGATGGTGAGCACGAGGAAGAAGTAGGTCGCACGCGCCGGGGATGCTCGTTCGTCAGCAGCCACCTCCGGCGACCGGCCGAGGGGCTGCTGGGCCAGCCAGAAATGGACGAGCCAGATCGGCAACGCCACCACCACGAGGGCGACAGCCAGGCTGAGCTCATCGAGCGCGACGTTCGCGCCCACGACGTCGCGGGCATCGAGTGCCGCCGCGACCGATCGTCCGGCCCATCGCAGGATGCTGGTCAGCCCCCACAGCAGCAGCACCAAGGCTGCGCCGAGCACACCGTAGACGTAGAGCCGCTTGGCGTGGACCATCTTCAGCCCTCCGACCCAGAGCGTAGGTCTGGTCCGACCGGCTGTCGAGTGACGTGTGGCCCCCGATGACGCGCTCAGGCGCCTCCGAGCCGACAGGCGGCCGCGTAGTAGAGCGGCACGTCGAAGGCGACGTGGACGGCGATGACGAGCCAGAGGGAGCCCGTGCGGCGGACGATGAGCCCGGCCAGGAGCCCCGCAGCAACGATGGCCAGCACGACCGGCAGCTGGGGCCCGCTGAAGTCGGAGCCGGTGTGGGCCAGCCCGAAGACGAGCGCCTGGCCCGTGAGCCCGATGAGCGGGCCTGCCGCGCGCGTGAGCCAGGCCATCAGCGCCCCACGGTAGGCCAGCTCCTCCATGGTGCCGTTGGCGATGGCAAGGATGAAGGCCGGGGCCACCGTCACCGGGTCGGACAGGTCGAGCTCCATGGGCCCGAAGAACGGCTCAGCCAGGATGGCGCCGATGAACAGCGCCGGGATCGGGATGAGGACGATGGCCACGAAGCCCACGGCGAGCTCGAAGCGGGTCGGTCGACGCAGGCCCAGCTCGACCACGCGGGTGCCCAGGAGCCGCGCCAGCAAGGCGATGGCGCCGATGACCACGGTCGCCTCCAGGACGCGTCCCCAGGCCACCGGTGACCAGGCGTCGGCACAGGCGACGACCTCGGGCACCAGCCGCTCGCTCAGGAAGCCACCCCAGGCGAGGATGACGGCGACGGGCACGGCCGCAGCGCCCGCCCAGCGCCAGGTGCTGTCTCGCGGGGCCACGATGACGGCGCCGACAAGGAGCACCAGCAGCAGCAGGGCGAGTACCGGGACGAGCGCCGCGACGGCCAGGACCACCACGACAGCGACGCCCGCGAGGGCGCCGCCACGACGCGCGGAGTCGGGCTCGGCTAGGTCTGCGATCGGGCGAAGCGCTCCATGCTCACGACCTCAGCCCGCAGGTACTCCCACGGGCCGTCCGGCAGATCGTAGGTGGCCACGACCGTCGCCGGCACGCGCACACCGTCGATGAGGCGGTGCCCTGCGAGGTCGTATCGCCAGGGCGCATCCTCGAACCCGTCTGGCACGTCGTACGGTCGGGCGGGGCTGGAGGCGCGGACCACGTCACCGGCGGCATCGAGATCGAAGCGCACGCGGACCACACGGTCGCCGGCATCGGCCGTGACCTCGAACGACTCATCGTCGACCGGCTCCCACCGGAGGGCCGGATCGGCGAGGGCAAGGTCGGGCAGCCAGACGAGCTCGGCGATGTTGCGGATGAGCTGGGTCGCGAGCACCTCCGGCCCGGACGTGCCACCGATCGACTTGAGGCCCCACAGCTTGGCTCCGCCCCAACCCTCACCGTCCGCGTGTCCATCGCTGGCGATGACCCAGATGCCCAGCATGACCTTCAGGCGCGCGCGCCACTCGAAGGCGAGTGGACGCGGACGATAGGTCGCCTCCGAGCGGAACTCGAGCCAGCGCTCACCCGACTCCAGTGCGCCGGTCTGGCTCATGGCCACGTGCGAGAGCTCAGCCTGCCCGCCGGGAGCGGCGCGCTCGAGCCAGCGACGCGCAGCCGCGGGCAGCTCCGATGCGCTGGTCACGGGGAGGGCGTGGCCGGCGCGGCCAGCTCCCAGCTGCGTGGCCGCTCGAGCGCCTCCCAGTCGCTGCGCACGATGGCCATGAGGGCCGAGTCACGCCACTCCCCTCCCCGGCGGAAGTGGTGGCGGACCGTGCCGTCGACGCGGAACCCGCACTTCTCGAAGGCGCGCACGGCGCGGACGTTGTCGACCTCCGTGGTGAGCCAGACGCGCTCGGTCTCGTAGCTGCCGAAGATGAAGTCGAGGGCGGCCTCGATGGCATCGCTGCCGATGCCGTTCCCGAGCCCGGCCTCCTCGGTCACGAAGACGGAGAGCTCCAAGCCATCGAGGCGGTCACCCTTGCTCCACAGCCAGACCGTGCCGAGGAACTCGTCGCTGCCAAGCGGCGAGACCGCGAACCAGTACTCGCCGTGGCCGTGGCGGGCGCGGACATCGTCGTACCAGCGCGCCACCGAGGCCTCGGAATGCGGCCACGGATAGCCTGCCCACGAGCCCACCTCGACCGAGTTGATGGCCCGCTTGTAGGCCGACAGGTCCGACTCCTCGAGCGCGCGCAGCCAGACCTTGTGGCCGCGGATGCGGGCGGCCTCGGCGCCGCCCATCAGGCGAGGAAGTAGTCGGGCGCCTGGCCGGGCTTCCACTTGATGTTGCAGCCCATGCTCGGGACCTGCGGCTCCGGCACCGGCCGGCCATCGAGCGCGGCATCGAGCGCGGCGCGCAGGTCGCGGCCGTCGACGGGCACGTCGTTCGAGGGGCGAGCACCGTCGAGCTGGCCCCGGTAGACCAGGGTCCGGTCGCTGTCGAAGACGAAGAAGTCAGGCGTGCAGGCGGCGCGGTAGGCGAGCGCCACCTCCTGCGTCTCATCGTGGAGGTAGGGGAACGTGAAGCCGTGGGCGGCTGCGAACTCGACCATCCTCGCGGGTGCGTCATCGGGGTAGTGCTCGACGTCGTTGCTGCCGATGGCCACGATGGCGACGCCCTGCGGGCCGTACTCGCTGCCCAGGCGGCCCAGCTCGGAGGCAACGTGCCTGACGTAGGGGCAGTGGTTGCTGATGAACATCACCAGGACGCACCGGCTGGTCCTGGAAGTCGGAGAGGGAGACGGTGGTGCCGGTGGTGGCATCGGGGAGCGAGAAGTCGGGCGCGCTGGTGCCCAGCGGGAGCATCGTGGAGTTGGTGGCGACCATGCGGAGACCTCGGTAGCTGATACGGCGATCGATGCCGCTGCTCTGATTCTGCCTTGAAGCGGCCGGCTCAGCCGGCGACGGGGTCAAGACCGAAGACAGAGCGCTCGCGGGTGGCCTCGAGCATGGCCTCGTCCGAGGCGACGTCCTTGTAGAGCACGAAGCTGCGGCTGGCAGCAGGGGGCCTGGCGGACCCGCGGACCGTCGTGGGTAACTCGCAACGCGCCTGCAAGGTCGACCGGGCGTGCGTTTGTGCGTCCGCAGTGACGCTTCGCCGACGATGACAGACCGGACATGAACCTCATCGACACCCACTTGGAGGCAGGCCACATGCTCACCGTCACGCCGAACGCCCAGACAACCCTCACCGCTCGCCGCGCCGAGAAGGGCGCTCCTGAGACCTACGGCGTCCGCTTCTACACCAAGCAGGCCGAGGATGGCGGCATGGCGCGCCTCGCCTTCAACTTCGTGCCGGCGCCCAAGCCGGACGACACCGTCATCAAGGACGGCAGCCTGAAGGCCTTCGTGGCACCAGAGGTGGACGAGTCCATCGGCGATGTCGTGGTGGACGTCCGTGACGAGGCGGGCACGCCCAGTCTGGTCGTGAAGCGTGTGACAGAACGCGGCTAGGCCATGCAGGCTAGCCCCGCGACGAAGCGACCGGAGGAGGGCTTCGCTCGCCAGTGCCCCGCCGGGAGGGTTCCCTCTCGCCCCGGCGGGGCACTACGCTGTGGGCAACAGGGACACAGGGATGATCGACCGACACACCTTCACCACGGAGTCCCGAGGCCGTTCCTGACCACAGCGATGTAGAAATGGCGCGCCCGGCGAGAGCCAGACGCAGGATGGCCAGACCCATCCTGGGCGAACCGAGAGCCATGCGAGGTCGTGCAGCCAGGTAGTTGCGAGCGCAAACACCTGTGGGGCTACGAGGGCTCCGCCCGCAACCTCGGGTGCGCCCTGTCCCTCGCCGGCATCGCCGACCGGGTTGCGCGCGAGGTAGTCCTCCGCGAGCAGGATGTTGGTCTCGCCGGCGCGCTCGACCGTGCGCACGAGGTCGGCCATGCTCGCCTCTTCCTCACGCTGCTCCGCGAGGAACCAGGCCAGGAACTGCTCGCCCACGAGGTCGCCGTCCTTGCGAGCGAGGTGCGCCAGCTCGGTGATGAGCCTCGTGACCTCGCGCTCCTGCTCGAGGGCCAGCTGGACCGGCTCGAGATAGGAATCGAACGACACCCTGGGGGCCGCCACGCCAGGGATGGTCACCGTCGCGTCGGCGTCGAGCAGGTACTGCACGATCATCATGGCGTGGTTGCGCTCCTCGACCGCCTGGCGGTAGAAGTGCGCCGCCAGCCGCGGTAACGTCTGGTCGTCGTACCAGGCCGCGATCGCGACGTACTGCTGAGAAGCGGCGAACTCGTTGGCGATATGGTTGTTGAGGGCCTCGTTGAAGCGGGACATCTCGACCTCGTGCGGTGCATGTTGGTGCGGTCATCGTACAAAGACACGCGCTCTGCTGGAGGAGCAGGGGCAGGAGCAGGCGGTCCCGGTGCGCGCGAGCTGCCGGCGCGTCGTCGAGGAGGGGACCCCTTCGTCGGCAGGGAGATGACAGCGGTGGCCAGGGCCAGCGGGAAGACCTGGAGCGCCGCTACCTCTCGGCTCACGCCGCGCTCTTCCACGGGACCGCGGGATCGCTGGACCGGCTGGAGGATGCGGTCGAGCGGACGTGCGCGCTCAGGGGCCCGCGATCGTACGCCTCAGGCGCTCCTCGATCGCCCCAGCTGCGATGGGCCTGCCCGCGGCGCCTAGCGCGTCGCTTCCGGGCGAATGACGTACAAACCCTCCGCCGCCGCGACCCACACCGTTCCGTCAGGAGCGACGGCGAGATCCATCGTGAAGGTGCCCTCCAGATAGCGCCTCCACTGGGTCCCGTCGAAGGCGATCACGCCGTCGCCGGCGAACCAGACCGTGCCGTCGGGGGCTACCTCGAGGCCGAACAAGCCGATGCCGCACATGTCGGCATCGTCCGGCGGGAACAGGGACCATGCTCCGTCGGCCAAGCGGGCCAGCGCAGAGCACCCGGACCCAGCGTCCTCGAGCTGCTCCACCGTCGTCCACAGTGCTCCGTCGCCTCCGGCGGCCAGAACCGACCACATCGGGGCCGAGGGTAGCTCCACCCCTTCCCACTCCTGCCCGTGTCGACGCATCAGACCCACCGGTCCGGATGTCGAGACCCCCGCCCAGATATCACCGTCCGGCGTTCCTGAGATCCCAAGGACGGAGTGGACGTCACGGAAGACCTCGTGCTCGGTCCACTTGCTGCCGTCGAAGCATGCGAGCGTCGTCTGGCGTTCAGAGCCTTCGTCGTACCAGGTTTCCCAGGTCGCGCAGACCGCGCCGTCGGGCAGGTCGGCCACGAGCCTGGCGTCGGGCTCGTCCGAACCGGGTGGGGTGACCTCGGACCAGTCCAGCTCATGAGTCGTCCAGCTCGTACCGTCGAAGGAGCGAACCTGGCTGTCGATGTTCGCCCAGACCGTGCCGTCCATGGAGACGGTCAGGCCAGAGGCCTTGCTGATGATCCCGGACATGCTGTCATCCCAGTCCGCGGGGTCGTCGCCGATGGGTGAGCCGCCCAATGCCCTGATGCCGCCGGGGCCCCAGACCCAGGCCATCCCGTCCGGCGCGACCTCGACACCCTGGTGCCAGTCGGGATACTCGAGATCAGTCGCTCGTGGCGCGTTCGGGTCGATGACCTTCCAGGCCGAAGGCTCGATAGATTCGAACGTGATACCCGCGGCATGCGTGTAGGTCGGTGGCTCGTCGTCTTGTGCCATCACGACCTCGATGGTCGGCCCGGCCAGCAACGCCATCGCCACGATGCCAACGACGGTCGTGCGCAGCGTGCGCGTGTCAGTCCCCTCGGTGCGGTGCGACTCCCATCACGCGCCCGACGGCTCAAGAGCTCTAGAGCCGATAGTCACGATCGTCCTCATCAGCGTTTCTGGCTCCGCCTGTTTCGCCCGCCACTCAAGCCTGCAAGCATGGCGCATCCACCCGGCTACTCCGAGGTCAGATGCTCTGAGCCACGGAGCTACTCGCGCGACCAAGTAGAGCCAGCGGGGTACGAAGCAAGGAAGAAGGCCCTCCGAACAGAACGGAGGGCCTCATTCACGCTCAGGTTAGTGGCGCGCCCGGCGAGACTCGAACTCACGACCTTCTGGTCCGCAACTCGACCCGGACCACGCTGCCGACCACCATTCACGCTTACAGCGCGTGCTACTGCGTCCATCCTGACCCCCGGTGTACGACCGTCTCGGGGGTCAAGCATGGGGGTCAACTGGCGAGCACAGACTCCATGACCGAGGCCGTCTGCTCGGCGCTGTGCTTCGTCCAGTGCAGATAGATGTCCGCGGTCGTGCTGACGTTGCTGTGACCGAGGCTCTTGGATACGACCGCGAGGTCTACGCCGGCCTCGAGCGCGAGCGTCGCGTACGAATGCCTGAGGTCATGGAAGCGCAGCGCCGGCAAGTCCGCGGCCTTCAGTGACCGTTGGAACGCGCGCGTGACGTTGACGCCGTCGAGCGGTGTCCCGTAGCGCGTCGTGAAGACGAAATCCACGTCCTGCCACTTCGTCCCGGCCTTGAGTCGTTGCTCGGCCTGCACGGCACGGTGCTTCCGCAACGCTGCCTGCGCGGTCGGCCCGAGGGCCATCGTCCGCCGGCTCGCCTTCGTCTTCGGCTCCCCGAGCCTCTGGGTTCCTGACGCAGCGTGTGGCGGATCGTGAGCGAACCATCGTCCACGTCCGACCAGCGCAGGCCCGGGAGCTCACCCTGTCGAGCGCCCGTGTGCAGCGCCAAGGTGTAGAGCGTCTCGAAGCGGTCCGCAGGCTCGTCCTCGGTCGCGGCAAGAGACGCCAAGAACGCCTGTGCTTCCTCGCGGCTCAGTGGCCGCATCTCGTACTTGGCCCGCGCTGGCGGGTCCACCAGCGCCGCCACGTTGCGGACGACGTAGCCGACCTTCATGGCGCGAGCCAGAGCCGTCCGCAGGACTCCGTGGGCGTAGCGCCGAGTGGTCGGTGAGAGCTTGGCCGGCATCTCGTCCAGCATCCGCTGCACGTCCCGAGGCTCGAGCTTGACGAGCGGGATGCGACCGACTGAGGGCTTGAGGTACTTCTCGACGAAGTGCTCATACGACTCGACCGTCCGAGGTCGGAGATGCGGACGCACAGATTGCGTCATCCACTCGTCGAGCCACTGGCCCGTCGTGAGCCGACCGGAGGCCGGGGCGGATGTTCTGCTCGGCATCGTTGAGCATCGCCCGCAGTGCCGACTGCGCCTCGCGCTTCGTCTTGCGAAACACCGAGCGACGACGGCCCTCGATGTAGGCGCGTCCTTCCCAGCGTCCGTCCTTGCGTTGCCTGACAGTGTCCGCCGCTACCGGCCATCGTCGTCTCCCTTCTTCTGCTTCGTCATCAGCATGTATTCGAGTGCCACTACGCGACCGTGTGCGTTGTCCGCGGCGGCGGCGTGAGCCTGGACTGCCGACTCGGAGTCCGAGACAGGCAACACCAAGTCGCGAGTGCCACGAACCACTCCGCGACGGCTGCGCTTGGCCATTGGGGTGAGCCAACGGGCGGCAAGATGGCTTTCGGGTCCACGCCCTCCGGGACCATCACCCGAGAGATGCTCAGATGCTGTGTCAGCTCGGACGTAGCCACGACATACCGGACCATGAGCTTCCGGTCGGCCGCACTGGCGGCGAGAAAGTCCCATGACTCCTGCTCGACACTCCCGCGTTCCCATGGCTTCGTCCACTTCTTGATTGCCTCGACCGATGGGATGTCGTGGGCCGGCATGTCCGAGCGGCGCATGACCTGCTCGATGCGATCCGGCCCGAGGCCCGGCGAGGACTCGTAGAGGTACTTCGCGAACGCCTTGGCGGTCGCGTACCGGCTGGAGCCTTTCGGCCTACCGACCATTTCTTACCCTCAGTAACACTATTCTAGGCACCTCTCTTCGCTTGTGCTGTACCTCTAGTAGCCGATAGAGTACAGGAAGTGACGACCACCGTCCACCTAGACAGGAGAACATCAGATGATGACGGCACCGCCCGACGACGGCGCACTGCTCACAGTCACGGAGGCCGCGAAGGTGCTCCGCATCTCGCGCGCACTGGCCTATCAGATGGTCGCGAAGGGCGAGCTTCCCAGCGTCCGAATCGGCAACCGACTTGTGCGCGTTCCGCACGCGCGCCTGCTCCGCTGGATCGAGGACCGCTCCCGATAGCCGAGTGCCGAGCCCCGATGAGGACCGGACAACCCCGCCGCGTCGCGGCAGTGAACAACGATGACTAGTCGACCAGGGAGCGACCGCACGAAGTACAGCGCGCTCGCTCTCCAATCCCTCCAGACCATGCGAGGCTTCCAGACCTACGGCAAATGTGACAACGCCGAGAAGGCGCGACGCCGCGCCGGAGCTGATCGAGATGCGCCTCCGGGCGGTGACCCGTGTCTGACCGACGCGAACGCCTGGCCGACGTGCTGACGTCCAACACTCGCTTCCGAGCGGACATCCTTGCTGGTAACCCGCCGAAGGCCCTGCTGGTCGACGACTTGCTGGCGAAGTGGCACGCATACGCCCATGACCTCGAGCTCTACGAGGCTCGCTACTGGTCGACCGCGCAGGACGCGGTTTGCCATGACCACGAGCGCCTGGCGCGCGACTGGCGGGCCAACGAATGACGGCACCGCCGCAGTGGTCGCCTGGCCACCCGCAACCCGACGCCGCATCTGAGCCACGCGTCACCGTCGAGGGCATCCTGCGAGCCGAGGCCGAGCCCGAGATGGCCGCGGTCCGCGACTACCTCGACGCGGTCCGCGGCTACCTCATCCGATACGTCGCCTTCCACAGCGAGCACGAGCCGGTCGCGATCGCCCTGTGGGTCGCGCACTGCTACCTCGTCGACGACTCTCGACGTCTCGCCCATCCTGGCCGTCACCAGCGCCGAGATGCGGAGCGGCAAGAGGCGCGTGCTCGACTGCCTCGAGCTGCTCGTGCCCAATCCGCGCCGGATGGTCCTGCCATGCGAGGCCGTCTTCTACACCGTCCTGTCGCGCAGGCCGCGACCGACCGTCCTGCTCGATGAGGCGCGACGTCATCTTCGGCAAGCGCATGCCCGAGAAGTACGAAGGCATCCGCGGGGTCCGAACAGCGGCAACCGCCGCGGCTCCCCGTCCTGCGCGTGGCCTGGGAGGGCAAGAAGCGCGTCGAGGAGGAGTTCGACGTCTTCGGCGCGAAGGCCATCGCCGGCATCGGTGACCCGCCCGCGACCGTGGCCGACCGCAGCATCCCCATCCGGATGCGCCGCCGCGCACCCGACGAGCCGGTGGCCCGCTTCCGCTACCGACGAGCGCAGGCCGAGGCCAAGCGCATCAAGCCACCGGACTGGGACGCTGTGACGCTTGTGACGGATGTGACGGATGTTCCAGAGGGTCTATCCGACCGCGCGATGGACACCTGGGAACCGCTGCTCTCGATCGCCGACGCGGCTGGTGGCGACTGGCCCGCACGGCACGGTCCGCCGCCGTGGCGCTCTCGGCTGGGGAGGACTCCGAAGCGAGCCTCGGCGTGACCCTCCTTAAGGACGTCTACCACGCAATGAAGGTGAGGTCACATGAGGACGCAGGAGCTGCTCGACGAGCTCCACGACCTCGAGGATGCGCCGTGGGCAGACTTCTACGGCAAGCCGCTATCGGCGCGAAGACTGGCGACCCTGCTCGAGCCCTACGGGATCGCACCACGCCATGAGCGGGCGAGGGAACCGACGTCCGCGGCTACTTCCGGCAGGACTTCGAGGACGCCTGGAGCGCGCTACGTGACAGCACCTGAAACAAGCGTCACACCCGTCACACCCGTCACGGAGGCGGCCGAGGACATCTTCGGGGAGCTGCTGTAGTGGCTGCGCTACTTCTCCCCTCCCCGACCCGCCGTCCTCCGCTTCGCACCTGACGCGGTATCAGACGGTATCCACGCTTGGCTCACGCTCGGAGACCGCTGATGACCCCCAAGCCTGACCCCCGAACCGCGCCCGATGAGCGCCCGAAGCCTCGCCGTTCCAAGACCCGCGCCCGGTCTATCAGCCGTGCCCTGCTCAAGCGCTCCGCGGAGCTGGCAAGCCGTCAGCGCTGGCGCACGGGATCAACTCGTTCGTCTACAACCAGCCCGACTTCGCGGACGAGCTGGCCCTCATCTTCGCCTCGCATCCGCACTTGGACACGGTCCAGGACTACCGCCTCGTGGAGCTGTGCGCCATCGCCCACGTCCAGCACCGCAGGGCCGTGCAGGCCATCGAGGAACAGGGCATGACGACCACGCTCGTCCGATACGAGGCAGACCTAGGCAAGCGCCTCGAGCGCCACCTACAGGCCATCCACGACCGCGACAGGCAACGCCACCGCGATGCACAGAAGCGGCAGACCCTCGACCTGGCGCAGTACAAGCGCGTCGGTCCGGAGGTGAGCGAATGAGCGTCATCTCACGCTTCAGCTCCGAGGTGCTCGGCTTCGACCTCTGGCCCCGGCAGGCGGACATCCTTGACGCCATCTACTCCGAGGACGTGCGGACCGCCGTGCTGCGTCTAGGCCGGCGCTCGGGCAAGGGCCGCATGGCCGCCCTGCTCGGCACGTACGAGGCCACGGTCAACGCCCCGACGCACCTGGCGCACGTCCCTGACGGAGAGCGCGTCGGCATCGCCATCGCAGCGACGAGCCAGCAGCAGGCCCGCGTCACGCACCGCTTCGTCTCAGGCTGGCTGCGCGGCTCTGAGTTGTCCAGCCTCATCGAGCGCGACACTGCCGACGAGATCGAGCTGACGAACGGCATGAGCATCCTCACGATGCCCAGCACCGCTCGCAGCACGCGCGGCTACAGCATCGCCGTCGCCATCCTCGATGAAGCCGCGTGGATGCTCGACCTCACGGGCTCCGCTACGGCAGCGAAGGAGGTCTACGGCGCGTTGGCGCCCGCCACCGCCATGTTCCCGGAGGGCAAGGTGCTCATCCTCGGCACGCCCCGGCACGCCTCCGGCTGGTTCTACGAGATGTGCCATCGCGAGGACGTGCGCCAGTGGCACGCCTCCACGAGAGAGATGAACCCGCAGGTATCGCAAGCGTTCCTCGAGGCCGAAGAGGCCGCCGACCCCGCCTACTTCGCGCGGGAATACCTCGCGGAGTTCACCGCCGGCATCGGTGCCGTCTTCCCCGACCAGCTCATCCGGGCCGCGATCTACGACGGCGAGCCACCGCTGGGCGAGCGGTTCTTCATCAGCCTCGATGCATCGAGTGGCACGGGCAAGGACACGTACGCCTGTCTGCTCGGCAACCTCGCCGACGACAAGCTCGTCATCCGCGACGTGCGTGGCTGGAAGGGCAGTCCGAACAACCCGGTGAGTCATAGCGGCATCCTCGACGAGGTGGCCGCGCTGGCGCGGCAGCACAAGGCCGTGGTCATCATCGACCAGTGGGCCGGCGAACCGCTGCGGCAGGGGCTCACCGAGCGGGGCTGCACCGTGCGCGCCTTCGCGTGGAGCAACGAGTCCAAGGCCGAAGCCGTGGCGACCACGAGACGCCTGCTCTACGAGGACCGACTGCTGATACCGAAGCACCAGCAACTCATCACCGAGCTGGTCAGCCTCGAACAGACCCAGCTGCCCTCCGGGCGTAGCCGCTATGCCGCTCCCGGCAACCAACACGACGACTACGCGACGGCATTGCTGGCGCTCGCACATCACGCCTTCGGGCTGGGCAACGCCTGGAACCGCGTGGGGACCGGACTCGCCAGTGCCATCGCATAGAAGCCTGCTGTGGCGGATGCGCGAGCTGTCCTTCCGCAACCTGCTCGCCGAGATGGACGAAGCCGGTGCTGGGGCCGACACCCTGGAGCGGGACTGGACGTCCTGGGCTGAGCTGACGAGGGTCCTCGCCGCGCTGCTGGGCACCAGACACAGGCCCGGGAGGGTCCGGAGCGCCGCTACCTCTCGGGTCACGCCACGCTCTTCCACGGGAGATCGGTATCGCTGGACCGGCTCGAGGATGCGGTCGAGCGGACGTGCGGGGCCGATGGCGACGTCAGGCTCCCCAAGCCGAGCGCCGAGGGCGACATCGACAACATCGAGGGCGAGACACACAGGCTCGTGACGCTGGCCTCGGTGGCGGCCGACGCATTCATGCCGGGATGATCGGGCGCCGATGGTCCGTGGAAGCCTCAGGGCCATCCGGGCTCTTCGCAGAGGCCCAGCAGATCCTGGCGCAGCTACAAGTCACCCATCCCCGACCCCGAGCGGTTCATCGCCTGGCATCGCCCGACCGGGTGACGGCCGAATGGGTCTCGCGGAACCCCCACCAGAACAGACGAAGAGGCCCGCCCCTCGCGGGACGGGCCTCTTCGTTGGCCCGTGAACGCCGGACTGACGTGGTCAGTACGAAGGCATCGGGCCTAGTAGCCCAGTATCGAACACAGCGCCTCCACGTCGAACTTGGATGCGCCCCTGAAGTCGCGGAGTTCTGCGTAGTCGACGTAGAACTCGTCCGCATCGGGGTCGTACTTGACCTCGGCAGTCTGGCGGACGTTCCCGGCCTCCTTGAACACCGGCCCGTAGCCAGGCACGTTGATGCCCCAGAACTTGCCGGTCACGGTCTCGGTCCACTTGGGCAGGTCGCCCGAGAAGTCCGGGTCGTAGAGGTGCGAGGTGAAGCCGAAGGGGCCGGAAATGACGGCTCCAGTCATGTTCGGGCCGCTGCTGAAGTAGTCGACGCCATTCCTCCGATACTGGCCCTTGATTCCGTGATCATCCGGCGGCGTCATGCCCTTCGCGTACCACCACTTGAGCGACTCGGTCCCATAGCTGCCGTAGTAGACCGCGTTGCCTTTCCCACAATCGAACTCCCAGCCGAAGTCCATGCTGACCGGCTCCTCGAAGCCGAACTGTAGGTCCCTGAACTCGAAGGCCGTCCTGTTCGCAGCTGCCGGTGCGGCCATCACCAGTGTCAGGAGCAGCGCCCCGATCAGGGCTACCATCCGCTTCATGTGAACCCCCCATCTCACGCGGGTCGGGTTCGCCAGTGGCTCGGCGCGGTCCAGGCGGCCATGGTCGACGGGCCGTGCGTCATCGCCTCCCGCTACCTATATGAGTCGCGATCCGCCTGGTCGGTTCCATCTTCGTCATGCGGCTACCTTGGTTGTCCTCATGGACGACCTGCACGATGCATGGAACGCCGTGCACGACAACACGCCCGGGGGCTGGTACGTCGGGCGGCCCGATTTCGAGGAGCGGTACACGTAGAGGCCCGACCAGTGAAGGCCAGGCCTCCCGTTACCGGCGAACGTTTCTAGCTGGCGTCTCGCGCGCAGCCGAAGACGAACTCGAAGTATGAGGCCACGAACGGGTGAGTACTACTGCAGTACTGCGCGAAGGGATCGGTGAGAGTCCTGTACTCCTGTTGGGAGTAGTCATCCCAGCTATAGCCCCACAGAACACAAGCGGGGGCCACGGGGTACGGCTGGAAATCGAATAGTGGCTCAGCTGTGACGACGTAGCTGTCGTAGAAGATGCCGTCCACACCGTGACAGTCGCTCGCGAACGTCGATGGCGGTTCGGCTGTGCCACCGCCGGCAACGTAGGCGACACAAGCTCCTTGGTTGGCGAAGGGCGTCCCATCCCCTCGAACCAGTTCCTCCCACCCGCCGTCCTTGCAGGCGTCAGTGGGCTGGTCCTTCGCGGAGATGACTCCTCCGGGCACTGCCACGATGAGCGCGCCGGCCAGCAGGCCGACCAGTGCTTGCTTCCTCATGAAGGCATCCCTCCCTGCACTCGATCAAGGTCGGCGCCGGTAGGCTGCAAGCCCGGAGGCCGCAAAGGCGCGACCGTTGTGCCCACCACCATACGAGTGCGATGCAAGCGATGTCGCCCAAGCTGACACACCCCGCCCGCTACCCTACGCCGATGACCGACCTCGAGGCCGCCTGGGCCGCCGTCCACGACAACACGCCCGATGGCTGGCACGTGGGTCGGCCCGGCTTCAAGGAGCGGTACAACCAGGGGAGCATGTACGCGTTCGACCCCTCGACGTTACTTGCCAGCTCGACCGCTAGTCGTATGCGCGTGACACCGGGGCTGCATGGGGTTCGGGCGCGGGTCGTCGTGACGCACGCGGACCCGGGTGCCCTGCCAGCCGATGTAGAGGGACTCCGGGGTCATCGAGCAACAGGCTATTCGGCAGGCTGTGCCGCCTGTACGTCGCTGGCTACTGTCTTGCGATACGCACAAGTGGGGAAACAGCGATGCGAGTAGTCGGTCTTGCGATGGCGATAGCAATGACGTTGGTGTTGCCGCTCAGTGCCGCGGGGGCCGATGTCGCGGCGCCATGGGACGAAGAGGACCAATCGCAGTCGAGAACTCGGCTGGCGCTGACTTCATGGTGATGTCCGACGAGGACTTCTGTCGCGCGATGGCCTATCTCCTGCAGCTCTACCGAGACGAGCGGCCGCCCGACGCAAGATGTATACGTGCGCAGGTGTTATCCGAGAACAGATGAGCACGCAGGCTTGGCTTCCCGACACGTGGGCATCGCTCCTCGGCTCCTCGGACCGCGCGACTTCCGAGCCCGCAGTCGCGGCCGAACCACCGACGACCGGTCGGATGAGCATGGAGGAGCCGGTGACCTCTACCTAGTCACGGTGCGTCGCTCCAACCTCGTCGGCGCACGGTGGGGCTGTGCTTTCGAGCAATCCAAGAATGGACTGGCGTGGAAGCAGGACCAGACGTGGTCGAGCGATCGCAGCAGGCGCAGGCGCTAGGCGAAGGCACTACGATCGGCCGAGTGGCCCAAGGGCGTCGACAAGAAGGTCGATCGCCTGCTCGACACGGCCGCTACGTCTGCTCTTTGGGGAGAAGCGCGCGTTCAACCACAAGACCTACGCCGATGCCGTCGCGTCCGGCGACTGGGCCGAGCGTTAAGCGGCTAACCTCAAGACTAGCGATGCGGGCACAGCAGGTACGGCTCGCCCTTGGCGTTCCGTGAGGTACCGTCTGCAGGGAGTGAGTGCAAGCAGGTGAAGCGGCTCGAGAGCTCCTCGCCAACTGATCGGCCCATGACCGACCACGATGAGGGGGCCCTTGCTGCGCACCAGCAATGGTGGGACGACGTGTTGGAGCGAAGGTCGAGTTCTCAGCGTCTGACGATGCCGGTGTGGAGATCGGGCCTGTCCTGTCGCTGGTCCGCACCTGTCCCGCTTGCCGCGCCCG
>CAVPNC010000004.1:0-49770 GCA_963706695.1 uncultured Chloroflexia bacterium
GCCGACGAGGCCCGGGCGCTCCGATTCCACCGACGCGACGGGCGTCGTTCCTGCCTTCCTCCCTCCCTGCTCGCTGCATCCGATCGTCGCTACCGACGCACCAGACCTCCTGCTGCCGGATGAGCCTTGGGCGCTGGACGCATCTTCGCGCGTGCTCGGCGATCCCGGCACCCCGAGCCGCCACGGGCAGGTTCTGTCGCGCCGCGCTAGGCTCCGTCCCGATGAGCCGAGTCGTCTACCCCGAGCGCCTCAGCGCCCGGCGGGCCATCAGCCTGGCCCTGTCCGCGGGCCTGCTGGCGTCCGTCGCCAGCACTCCCGTTGCTGCCCAGGACCTGCCGTCGTGTGACGGCGAGCGCGTCACCGAGTGCGTCCTGCCCGGCTGGTCCAAGTCGCCCGTGCGCGATGTGCCCAGCCTCTTCGGCGAGGTCGATGGCCTGGTCTGGGTCGATGACGACAGCGGCGACGCCCCCAGCGGCGGACTGGACATCCTCGGCGTCGGTCTCGGCCGCGTCGAGATCGAGCCCGCCGCCATCCGCACCGCCGAAGAGCTGCTCAAGCTGGGCAAGGTCAGGAAGGCCGTCCAGCGGAGGCCCGGGTGTCCTCGTGCGCGTCGTGCTCGACGGTCCGGTCGAGCGAGGTCGCGGGCGGCCACTCGAGCGTCCACATCGCCACCGACATCGATGGTTCGCGCAGCGACAACGCCCCCGCCGGGGTCGCCCGCCCCGACTACCCCTTCGCCGGCAGCGACGACATCTACTCGCTGACCTGGGCCTCCACCACGGGCAAGACGAGGCTGCTCGACAGCGACCTGGCGCAAGGCTGGTACAAGGACAAGGACCCCTTCGCCGCGACCTGGGCAGAGCCGACCGTGCTCGACTTGCTGGTGGCGCCCGAGGCGGTCGGCGACGGCTTCCGCGTCATCACCCACGCGGCGGGAGCGAGGGCGGCTACGACATCGTCAGCTTCGGTCCCGCGCCATCCCCGCCGACGGCCGGGTCGGCCTCGTGCCGGTCTGCCTCGAGGGCTCGATCTCAGGCGCCTTCGTCGTCCGCCGGCTCGTCGAGAACGGCCAGACACTGCGCGACGTGGAGGCGCCGGCATCGTGGCGCGGGGGTGCCGCGGTTCCCGTCGAGGGCGACGCCCGGCCGGCACTCGCCGCGCTCATCGCCGAGACCGATGACGATGGCGACGGTCGCATCAGCCTCGGTTCCACCATCAGCCTCTTCGAAGACGGCGTCGTCATCGGTCAGCGCCCTGACCTGAGATCGCCCTCGAAGGCGACCAGGCCTACTGGCGCTCGAGCTGGGCCTGACGCGGCGTGGCTTCAACGTGCTGCGCGACATCGATCTCGGGCACCGGCAACGCCGAACTCGACGCCTGGCTGGAGCGAGCCACGGATGCGCTGAGCGAGACGATGCCACCGTTCCGCTCCGGCAAGAAGGCCGGCCCGCTCGTAGGCGAGGGCGTCGGGGCCTGTATCCCCTGGTTCGAACCGCCACCCCAGCCGGTCGCGTCGCCCGCGTCGACGCCACGGACGCTGCAGCCAGCGCCTGAGCGTCCCCAGACCCTCTCTAGACTGTCCCGATGACCAGCGGTTGGATCCACCTCATCACCGGCTGCATGTTCAGCGGCAAGACCGACGAGATGCTGCGCCTCATCCGGCGCGCCGAGATCGCCGGGCGCCGCGTCGTGCTCGTGCGCCCGGCCATGGACGACCGCACCGACGAGGGCGCGGTCGAGTCCCGCTCCGGCGTCACCTACAAGGCACGAGTCGGTGGCCGACAGCAGCGAGCATCCCGCCCATCGTGACCGCCGAGCGGGCCTCGGTGGTCGCGATCGACGAGGCCCAGTTCTTCGATGACGGCCTGCCCGAGGTCGCCGAGCTGCTGGCGGCCGAGGGTCGCACGGTGCTCGTCAGCGGGCTGGACCAGGACTTCCTGGGCGGCCCTTCAACTCCATGCCGACACTGCTGGCGCTGGCTGACCAGGTCACCAAGCTGACCGCCATCTGCACCGTCTGCGGGGCCGACGCGACGCGCACGCAGCGCATGGTCGGTGGCCGTCCGGCCGCGGCCGACGACCCGCTCATCGTGGTCGGCGGCATGAACGACGACCGCTACGAGGCGCGCTGCCGGGCGCATCACGTGGTGAGCAGCGCGCGCGGCGCCATCTCGGCGCCCATCTGGGAGAACCTGCCGCCGGCCTACGAGTAGACCTGACCCGCCGCAACCTACCGTCGGGCACCCCCCTGAACACAAGGTGCCCCGTACCGGCTAGGACCACCGGACGAGTAGTCACCGGGGCCGTCAAGGCGCATGGTCCTGTCTATCGGGCTGCGGGTCGGGATCGGCGCGTCGCTTGAAGCCTGTCGAGATCGACAACGCAAGCAGAGCACAGCCTGACCGGAGGTAGCAGACAACATGCACGCACGATCACACGGTGTGACGGCCCTGGCCTACGGCTCCGTCCTCATCGGTCTCTACTGTCAGTTCGCGGCCCTCGCCCTCATCCTGACCGGCTCGGTGTACGCGCCCAGCGGCGAGCCGAGTGCGGCCGCGACCCTTGTGGTCGGTGCCTTCTTCTTCGGTCTCACCTTCGCCTCCTACTTCCTCGGCTACGGCTTCTGGACCCACAAGAGCTGGTCATGGGCCGGCGGGATCGGGCTCTTCGTCGTGCTCGTGGTCGCCAGCACCGCGCTCTCGCTGATCGCGTCCAACTTCATCTCCACGGTCCTGCCCCTCGCGACCGCCGTGGTCGGCATCTGGTATCTGAACCGCCCCGCCGTGAAGGCCGAGCTGCTCGGCACCGAGATGCCGGCCCAGGTGCCGGTCGTGACGCACGAGTCCCTCAAGGGCGCCGAGCCCGCGCACTGAGGTCATCACCGTCCCGCACTCCGGGCAGGACGGAGAGCAACGGAAGAGCGGCCGCGGCCTCGTGTCGCGGCCGTTCCTGATGTCTTCGGCCCGCGGCCCTAGAATCGGGGTCCGTGCCGGATCCCAAGGATGGCGTGCCGGTGGATCCGCCGCCGTCGCCTGAGCCCCAAGCCCCAGCGTTCGACGGCTTCTTCGCGCCCCACGAGCTGGCGCCGCCGCCGGCGTACGACGACGTGCCGCTGCCGGAGGCCGATGCGGACGTGACGGAGGTCGAGGTCGAGCTCGAGCCCCCCGTGCCGACGGCAGCAGCTCGACCCTCCGATCCGGGCGACGACGCCGAGTGGTTCTCGATGGTGGCCGCGACGGCCGGGGAGTCAGCACCGGCTCGTCCTGCACCTAGCCCCCAGGCGGAACAGCGGCGGCAGGCGGACGCCCGAAAGCTGGCCACGTCCATCGTCAAGCGGCTGAACCCCGAGCAGGCCAGGGCCGTCACCACCACCCGCGGTCCGTTGCTCATCCTCGCTGGCGCCGGGTCAGGCAAGACGCGCGTGCTGGCTCACCGCATCGCCTACCTCGTCGGGGTCGAGGACGTGAAGCCGTGGCAGATCCTGGCCGTGACCTTCACCAACAAGGCCGCCGCAGAGATGCGTGAACGCATCCTCGCGCTCGTGGGTGACGAGGGCAGCAAGGTCGCCATGGGCACGTTCCACGCCCTCTGTGCCCGGGTCCTGCGGCGTGACGGCGCCGCCATCGGCATCGATCCCCGTTTCGCCATCTACGACACCGACGACCAGACCGGTCTCGTCAAGGCCGTCCTGCGCGACCTCGAGCTGCAGGGCACCGGTGAGCTGCGGCCCGCCGCGGTGCTCTCCGCCATCAGCCGCTGGAAGAACGATATGGTCAGTCCGGCAGAAGCGGACGAGGAGGCGCGCGGCTACCTCGAGAGCCAGTACGCCTCCGCCTATGCCCGCTACGCCCGCCGGCTGAAAGCGGCTGACGCGCTCGACTTCGACGACCTGCTCATCGAGGCGGTGCGGCTCTTCGAAGAAGCACCAGCCGTGTTGGCCCACTACCAACAGCGCTGGCGGTACCTCCACATCGACGAGTATCAGGACACCAACCGCGCCCAATACCTGTGGGTCAAGCTGCTCGCCCAGGAGCATCGCAACCTCGCGGTCGTGGGCGACGACGACCAGTCGATCTACAGCTGGCGTGGTGCGGACCTGCGCAACATCCTCGACTTCGAGGCCGACTACCCCGACGCCACCGTGGTCAAGCTGGAGCAGAACTACCGCTCCACCCAGCTGATCCTCGACGCTGCCCACGCGGTCGTCGCCCGCAACGAGGATCGCAAGGACAAGAAGCTCTGGACGGACAACCCTCGTGGCCAGCTCATCGAGCGCTTCGAGGCCGACCGCGAGGACGAAGAGGCCGAGTGGGTGGCACGCCAGATCGAAGCCCTGGCCGCTGGGCGCGGCAGCGCCGGCTCCATCCTCGCGCGCCGGGCCGACGACGGCGACGACGAGGAGTACCGCCTCCAGGACATGGCCGTGATGTACCGCACCAACGCCCAGAGCCGCGCCATCGAGGAAGCCTTCCTGCGCTATGGGCTGCGCTACCAGCTGGTCGGCGGCACGCGCTTCTACCAGCGTCGCGAGATCAAGGATGCCCTGGCCTACCTGCGCGTCCTGCGCAACGACCACGACGTGGCTGCCTTCGAGCGGGTCGTGAACGTCCCGCCGCGCGGCATCGGACAGCGGTCGCTCGAAGCGCTGCGAGACCTGGCGGAGGCTCGGGACTCCGACTACTGGGGCGCGCTCGGCGCGGTCGCCGAGGGGGCAGGGGAGCTGACGGGGCGCGCCCGCAACTCGCTCACGGCGTTCCGCGACCTCATCGGCAAGCTGCGCACGCGGGTGGGCCTGCTGCCCCTGCCGGAGCTGCTCGACGCCGTCCTCGAGGACAGCGGCTACCGAGCCATGCTCATGGACGGCTCGCAGGATGGCGAGGATCGCTGGGGCAACCTCATCGAGCTGCGGGAGGTGGTCGATCGCTACGGTGACCTCGATCCCGTCGACGCCCTCGACCGCCTGCTCGAGGAGACGGCCCTCGTGGCCGACCAGGACGCGTACACGGGCGACGCCGACAAGGTCACGCTCATCACCCTCCACGCAGCCAAGGGCCTGGAGTTCGACGTGGTCTTCATCTCCGGGCTGGAGGAGGGCGTCTTCCCGCACGCGCGCGCCCTCGATGACCCTCGCCAGATGGAAGAGGAGCGGCGGTTGGCGTACGTCGGGCTGACGCGCGCCCGCAAGCGCCTCTACCTCACCCACGCCGCGCAGCGCGCCACGTGGGGTCGCTCCGGCTTCAGCGTTCCCAGCCGCTTCCTGCTCGAGATCCCCGAGGAGCTGATGCACGGTCCGCGCCTCGTCTCGCGTGACGAGGATGATGACCAGCGGCCCTACGACGAGCGCATGGAGGGCTATGACCTGGGCGCCGTCATCGGTCGTCGTGCTGGCGACACGCGCCTCGTGGGGCGGACTCCGGTGGGTCCCCGTGGCGGAAGACGGCTGCCGCCAGGCGGTGGCTACAGCCCGGCACCGGGTGCTCCCCGGGACGGCCAGGCCTTCCGTACCTCGCGCGACCTCGCCGCCAAGCGTGAGGCCTACTACGGCCGCCCGCGCGACGATGCGCCCACGCTCGACGAGCCGGCCACGCCCCCGGCCGACGAGTGGCGCCTGCCACCCGAGACGAGCGTGCCCGGTGCGCATCGCTACAAGGACGGCCAGAAGGTGCGCCACAAGGTCTTCGGCGAGGGCAACGTGGTGTCTTCGAGGTTGACGCGCAACGACGAGGAGGTCACCGTGGCCTTCCCCAAGCAGGGCATCAAGAAACTGATGGCCAGCCTTGCTAACCTTGAGGTCTCAGGCTGACCTCATCGCGGCCAGCGGGACCTGCCGGCGGCAAGGGAGGGACATGACCGACGTCGAGCCACTGCTCGTGTGTCATGAGCTGCGCAAGGCTTTCGGCGAGCGCACGGCCGTCGACGGCGTCAGCTTCCACATCGGACGCGGCGAGACCTACGGACTGCTGGGACCGAACGGGGCCGGCAAGACCACCAGCATCTCCATGATCTGCGGGCTGCTCGCTCGCGATGGCGGCGAGGTCAGCGTGGCCGGTCGGGCCGTGGACGTCTCCGCGGTGGAAGCCAAGTCGGCCATCGGCTACGTGCCCCAGGACCTGGCCATCTACCCCGACCTCTCGGCGCGAGAGAACCTGCGCTTCTTCGGCAAGCTCCAGCGCATGTCAGGCACGCAGCTGACCGAGCGGGTGGACGCGGTCCTGGAGCTGACCGGCTTGAGCGAGCGGGCCGATGACAAGACCGATGACTACTCCGGTGGCATGAAGCGCCGCCTCAACATCGGCATCGGCCTGCTGCACCAACCACAGCTGCTGGTGCTCGACGAGCCCACCGTGGGCGTCGACCCCCAGAGCCGCAACGCCATCCTCGAGGCCGTCGACGAGCTACGCGCCGGCGGCATGTCCATCCTCTACACCACGCACTACATGGAAGAGGCGGAGCGGCTCTGCGACCGCATCGGCATCATCGACGAAGGCCGCATCCTCGCCGAGGGCACGCGCGCGGAGCTGGTCAGCCTGGTCGGCCAGCTCGATCGGGTCACGCTCGCGGCCACGGGTGCGCTGCCGGCCGCCGCCGATGCGCTCAGGGCCATCGAGCGCGTGGAGGACGTGACCTCCTCCGATGGCGGTCTCGAGATCACCGCTGCGGGGGCCCGCACGCTCCTGCCCGAGATCATCCGCGTGGCGGCGGAGGCAGGTGCCGAAGTCAGCTCGGTGGAAGTGGCGGAGCCGGACCTCGAGGCCGTCTTCCTGCACCTCACGGGCAAGGCCCTGCGAGACTAGGCCACCGTCCGTGCGCGCTGCCCTCGACATCGCCCTCAAGGACCTGCGCCAGAAGGTCCGCGATCGCTCGGCCCTGCTCATCAGCGTGGTCGCACCCTTCGTGCTGGCGGCGCTCTTCGCCATCATCCTCGGCGGTCTCGACGAGGACTTCCACGCCCACTGGGGCTACGTCGACCTCGACGGCGGCCAGATCGCGGCTGCGCTCGAAGAGGGCCCCCTGGGCGCCATGGAGGGGGAGGGCGTCATCTCCCTCGAGCGCTACCCGGACGCGGCAGCTGCACGCGCGGCCATCGAGGCCGGTGAGGTCGAGACCGTGATCGTCGTGCCCGAGGGCTTCAGTGACGCCTCCACGACCGGCGCTGGTGGCACGGTGGAGCTGTTCGTCGACCCGGACGCCATCATCAGCGGCCAGGTCGCGCGCTCGGTCCTCGCAGGCTTCGCCAGCGAGGTGGACGCGGTCCAGCTGTCGGTGCGGGCTGGCCTCATCGCCGATGCCAGCCTCCCCGACGCCGAGACCACGGCCGCGCTGGCCGAGCTCGCCGCGGCCACGGCCGACCCCATCGCCATCATCGACCTGGCCGTGGCCGACCGCCAGGCCGGCTACGCGACCTACTACGCGGCCGCCATGGCCATCCTCTTCGTCTTCCTTGCGGCCCAGTTCGGGATCGTCAGCATCCACGCCGAGCGGCGCACCAGGACGCTCGCGCGCATGCTGGCGGCGCCCCTGCACTGGTGGGCCATCCTCGTGGGCAAGCTCATCGTCTCGATGGTGCTGGCGCTCGTCTCGATGGGCGTGATCATCGTGGGCACGGGGCTGCTCCTGGGTGCGACCTGGGGCGATCCGGTGGCGCTGCTGGCCCTGGTCCTCTCCGCGGCCCTGGCCGCCACCGGTATCTCGCTCCTGACGGTCGCCTTCACCAGGAACGAGGAGCAGGCCGGCTCGGCCATCGCCATCGTCTCGCTCACGCTCGCCGTCATCGGGGGCTCGTTCTTCCCGGCGAACCAGGGCCCGGAGCTGCTGTCACAGCTGTCCAACATCACGCCCCACGCCTGGTTCCTCGATGCCATCAACGACATCTCGACCGGCGGTGACCTGGGCTCCGCCATCGGCTCGGTGGTGGTGCTCGCGACCATCGGCCTGGTGACCGGCGGGCTCGGGTTGCTGCGCGCCAGGCGCCTGGTGCTCGCATGAGGGCCACCGTCGAGATCGCGCGCGTCAACCTGCTTCGCGTCGTGCGCGACCGGACCAACCTCTTCTTCGTGTTCGTCCTGCCGCTCATCATCATCATCGCCCTGGGGGCCGCCTTCGGCGGTGCCGGCACCAGCCGGCTGGGTGTGGTCGCCGTCGGCGCCGGACCCCTGGGCGAGGAGCTCGTGAGCATCCTCGAGCGCGGCGACGTCGACGTGGCCATTCGCGACCGTGACTCGCTCGAGCAGCTGCAGCAGGGCGTGGAGGACGGTGACCTCGAGTTCGGGCTGCTCATCCCGCCGGGCTACGATGAGGCCCTGCGTGCCGGGACGCCGGTCGAGCTCACGGTCGTATCGCGGCCCGAGTCCATCTTCGCCGCCCTGGGGCAGGGCATCCAGACCGCCGTCGCCGAGCAGTCCGCTCGTATCCGCGCCGCGACCGTGGCCGCTGACTTCGCCGGGGTCGAGTTCGACGTGGCGCTCGACACCGCCGCTGCGATCCAGGCTGATCTCGAGGGCATCACCGTCGAGGAGGTCACCCTCGGCGAGTCGACCTTCCCCAGCATCGGCAACACCTTCGCGTTGGGAGCCCAGAGCCAGACGGTGCTCTTCATGTTCCTGACCTCGATGACCGCTGCCACCCAGCTCGTGCTCACCCGGCAGCTGGGTGTCTCGCGGCGCATGCTGGCCTCGCCCACGCCGGTTCGCGCCATCCTGCTCGGGGAGCTCCTCGGACGCTTCGGCATCGCCATGGTGCAGGGCCTCTTCATCGTCGTCGCCTCGGCCCTGCTCTTCGACGTCGAGTGGGGCGACCTCGCGGGGGCCTCGGCGGTGATCGTCACCTTCGCGCTGGTCGGCACCGGCGCGGCCATGCTCGTGGGCGTCTATGCCCGCAATCCCGACCAGGCGGGCTCCATCGGCGTCGTCGTGGGCATGGTCCTGGGCGCGCTGGGTGGCGCGATGGTGCCGGTGGAGCTGTTCCAGGAGCCCATCTCCACGATCGCCCAGCTCACGCCGCAGTACTGGGCCATCGATGCCTTGCGTGCGCTTGTCTTCTACGGGGCCGGCGTGGGCGACATCCTGACCCAGCTGGCGGTGCTGGCGGTCTTCGCGCTCGTGCTGGTGGGGCTGGGCACCGTCGGGCTGCGGCGCTCGCTCACTGGCGGGTAGGGCCGCCAGCCGCGGCGAAGCAGGCGCTGGGCACTCGACTATCCTCGGACCCGATGGACAAGCAGACCGAAGCTCGTGCTGCCGAGTTGCGAGCGATCCTCACCCGTGCCAACCAGCTCTACCACGAGCAGGATGCACCGGAGATGCCCGACGCCGAGTACGACCGGCTCTTCCGCGAGCTGACGGAGCTGGAGGCCGCATACCCGCAGCTGGCCACGCCGGACTCGCCGACCCAGCGCGTCGGGGCCCCGGCCGCCGCTGCCCTCGGCGACGTCGAGCACCGCGTGCCCATGCTCTCGCTGGGCAACGCCTTCGACCACGATGAGCTGCGTGCCTTCGATGCGCGGGTCCGCAAGGGCCTGGGCCTCGCCGAGGGGGATGACCCACCCCGGTACGTGGCCGAGCTGAAGATCGACGGGCTGGCCATCTCGCTGCGGTACGAGCTTGGCCGCTTCGTGCTGGGGGCCACGCGTGGCGACGGTCGCACGGGCGAGGACGTCACGGCCAACCTGCGAACCATCGAGGCGGTCCCGGCGGAGCTGCCTGAGCCCCTCACGCTCGAGGTCCGCGGCGAGGTCTACATGCCCAAGGCCGAGTTCGCGCGCATCAACGCCGAGCGCGAGGAGGCAGGCCTGCCGCTCTACGCCAATCCGCGAAACAGCGGTGCCGGCTCCCTGCGGCAACAGGATCCTTCCGTGACCGCGGCGCGCAAGCTCTCTGCCTGGTGCTACATCCTGCTGGAGGAGGACGGCCCCGCCGGGGCGACCCAGACGGCGGCGCTCGAACGGCTGGAGGGGCTGGGCTTCCCGGTCCAGCCGGACCATGCCTCGGGCATCGATATCGAAGGGGTCATCGACTTCGTGGAGCGCTGGCGGGAGCCGCGACATGCCCTCCCGTACGAGACCGACGGTGTGGTGGTGAAGGTCGACCGCACCGATCTTCAGTCGCGTCTGGGCATGGTCAGCCGGGCGCCCCGCTGGGCCATCGCCTACAAGTACCCGCCCGAGCAGGTGGAGACGATGGTCGAGGACATCGTGCCCTACGTCGGGCGCACCGGCACCCTCACGCCGGTCGCGCACCTGGCCCCGGTGCTGGTGGCCGGCTCCACGGTCGCCCGCGCGACGCTCCACAACCTCGACGAGGTCCGGCGCAAGGACGTGCGCATCGGCGACCGCGTGGTGCTGCACAAGGCCGGTGACGTCATCCCCGAGGTCGTGCGTGTCATCACCGAGGCCCGCGACGGCGACGAACGCGAGTTCGTGATGCCGGCCGTCTGTCCCGAGTGCGGCGCTCCGGTGGTCCGGGACGAGGGCGAGGTGCGCTATCGCTGCAGCAACCCCTTCTGTCCGGCCCAGGTGATCCAGGGCCTCTCGCACTTCGTGGGACGCGGAGGCATGGACATCGAGGGTGCCGGGTTCGCCGTGCTGGAGCAGCTGCTCAGCCGGGACCTCGTCAACGGTCCGGCCGACTTCTACCGGCTGCGCCTCGAGGACCTCGTGGCGCTCGACCGCTTCGGTCGCAAGAGCGCAGAGAACCTGCTCGCGGCCATCGAGCGCTCCCGCCGACGCCCGCTGGCGCGCATCCTGGCGGCCCTTGGCATCCGTCACGTGGGCGAGCAGACGGCCATCGACCTGGCCCTCTGGATCACCTCGACCTGGCCGCCAGCCGAAGGGGAGGGTGAGGTCGCGTGGACCGCCCGCATCGCTCGGGAACTGGCAGGGATCGAGGCCGAGCGCTTCGAGGAGGTGCCCGGCATCGGCGGGGTCGTGGCTGCGTCGATCGGTCACTTCTTCGACGACGACACCACCGCGCGCCTGCTGTCGGAGCTGGCGGAGGTCGGTGTCGTGGCGCTCCCTCCCGCGCTCCCGGCGGCCGGTGCCGAAGCTGGTCCGCTCGAGGGCAAGACGCTCGTGGTCACAGGCACGCTCGAAGGCTTCGACCGCACGTCGGCCGAGGCTGCCATCCGAGCCGCCGGCGGCAAGCCCTCCGGATCGGTGAGTCGCAAGACCGACTACCTGGTGGCGGGCGAGAACGCCGGCTCCAAGCTGGCCAAGGCCCAGGACCTGGGCGTGGAGGTGCTCGACGAAGCCGGGTTCCGCGCCCTCCTGCAGGGTTCGACCGCGGTTTCCGACTGAGCCCGTGCCGGGTCGGTATCCTTGGCCCGTGGCCACACTCTCTCGTCGCGACGTCGAACACGTCGCCCACCTCGCGCGCCTCGGGCTCAGCCCGGAGGAGGTGACGCAGCTGGAAGGGCAGCTCAATCACATCCTCGAGCAGTTCGCCGTGCTGGCGACGCTCGACACCGAGGCCATCCCGCCAACGGCCCGGGTCATCGAGCTCGAAAACGTGCTGCGCGAGGATGTCGTGCGGCCTGGCCTCGAGCGGGAGGTGGCCCTGTCCAACGCCCCTGAGCGCACCGCCGAGCACTTCCTCGTGCCGATCGTGCTCGACGACGAGAGCGACGACTAGGCGGTGGCCGTCGATCGGGCGCTGACGCGCCTGCACGCTTACGAGATGGCGGCGCGGCTGCGGGCAGGGGACGTCAGCAGCGTCGAGTTGCTGGAGGCCCACCTGGCCTCGATCACCGCCACTGACACCGCCATCCACGCCTGGCTGGCCGTGGACGAGGGGCCGGCACGCGCGGCCGCGCTCCGTGCCGACGCGCGCCTGGCCGACGCGCGCAGGGACGGTGCCGAGGCGCTCGAGCGCCTGCCCTCGATGCTGGGCATCCCCGTCGCGCTCAAGGACCTCGTCGTGGCTCGAGGGCGCCAGGCCACAGCTGGCAGCCGCATCCTCGAGGGCTTCATCTCGCCCTACGACGCCCACATCGTGGAGCGGCTCGATGCCGCCGATGCCGTCATCGTGGGCAAGACCAACATGGACGAGTTCGCCATGGGCTCGTCGACCGAGCACTCGGGCTACGGACCCACTGCCAACCCCTGGGACCTGGCGCGCGTTCCTGGTGGCTCCTCGGGTGGCTCGGCGGCCGCCGTCGCCGCCTACCATGTGCCCGTCGCCATCGGCACCGACACCGGCGGCTCCATCCGCCAGCCGGCTTCGCTCACGGGCACCGTCGGCCTCAAGCCCACCTATGGTCGCGTCAGCCGCTACGGCATCATCGCCTTCGCTTCCTCGCTCGACCAGGTCGGGCCGTTCGGGCGCGATGTCCGTGATGCGGCGCTCCTGCTCGGTGCCGTGGCGGGCCACGACGAGCGCGACTCGACCTCGGCGCCCCTGGACGTCCCCGACTTCGCCGGTGCGCTGCCAGCCGACGACGACGAGGCCGCGGCCAGCCTGCGCGGGATGCGCCTGGGTCTGCCGCGACAGTACTTCGTGGAGGGCATGGAGCCGGGGGTCGAGGCGCGCGTGCGCGAGGCGGTGGCGGCACTCGAGGATGCCGGGGCGCAGATCGTCGAGGTGGACATGCCCCACACCGACTATGGGCTCGCGACGTACTACATCGTGGCCCCGGCGGAGGCTTCGGCCAACCTCGCCCGCTACGACGGCGTTCGATACGGCCTGGCCCGGCGCGATGGCGATGTCATCGCCAACTACGAGTCGACGCGGGATGCGGGGTTCGGGCCGGAGGTCAAACGACGCCTGATGCTGGGCACGTATGCCCTCTCCGCAGGCTACCGCGACGCGTACTACATCAGGGCCCAGAAGGTGCGCACGCTCATCAAGGGCGACTTCGATGCCGCGTTCGGAGCGGTCGACGCCCTCGTGGCTCCGGTCAGTCCCACGGTCGCGTTCCCGCTGGGTGAGCGGCTTGACGATCCGGTGGCGATGTACCTCGTGGACGCCTGCACGCTGCCGGTCAGCGTGGCCGGGCTCCCCGGGCTCTCGGTGCCCGCGGGCCTGTCCGACGGCCTGCCCGTGGGACTGCAGCTGATCGGCAAGGCCTGGGACGAGGAGCGTCTCTTGCGACTCGGCCGTGCCTATGAAGCCGTGACCGCGACGGCCAAGTGGCGGGCGCTGGAACCTGCGGACCTCGAGCGGGCCGCGGACCCGGCGACGCCGGGTCCGAGCGCAGGTTTCTAGCGCGAGCTAGACGCCCTTGGGGCCGTCGTCCTCGGCTGCTTCCTCCGGCTCCGGCTCGGGCTCCGGCTCCGGCTCGGGCTCGGGCTCGGGCTCCGGCTCCGGCTCGGGTTCCGGCTCTGGCTCGGGTTCCGGCTCCGGCTCGGGCTCGGGCTCCGGCTCGGGCTCCGGCTCCGGCTCGGGCTCCGGCTCCGGCTCGACCACGAGGGCAGGCTCGGCCACGGGCTCGGGGGCGCTGACGGGTTCGGGCTCAGGCTCAGGCTCAGGCTCGACCGCGGTCGTGGGTGGCTGAACGGCATCTGCCTCGTCAGCCGGCGCATCTGCGGCAACGGCAGCCGCGACAGGCGCAGCACCAGCCGGTGCGGACGCCGCTTCCGCCGGGACGTCGTCATGGATCTTGCCGTCCGCGCGCATGGAGGCTTCATTGGTCCCACCCTTGACCACGAAGCCTTCCGGTAGCTCGGTCTCGGGGTTGCCGGTGCGGATGGCTTCCTTGGCATCGAGCACGGCCTTCTTGAACTGGAGACCGTCGAGCAGCTGTCGGTATTGCTCGTTGGCAGTGTCCGACGCGGTGTAGAGGGTCAGGTCGGCATAGCCGAAGAAGCGTCCGAAGGTGGTCTCGACGAGCGCGATGTCGGTGATCTGCTCGATGGATGAGTCGGCCGAGGACTTGCGCAGGACACCCTCGATGCGCATGGCCCGTCGATTGGTCAGCACGTAGTGCCGGCTATCCCAGCGGATGAGGTCGATGGGCAGCCACACGATGGTGATCAGGAAGAGGATGACCACAGCCCACTGGATGAAGTCGTTGATGAAGCTGAGGAACTGGTCATCGTTGAACCTGAAGAGGTTGTTCAGCGCCAGCAGGCCCAGGCCGATGAGCCCGATGACGATCGGGCGCAAGGCGAAGCGGACGGCTGCCATCCAGTGCTGACGCGTGTCGATGAGCACGACCTCGGTCGTTCCGAGGAGATCCTTCACATGCGATGAGGCCACGGCGCCGTCATCCTCCGAGTTGCTGGGCTAGGGTTGATGCCCGTAGTGTCCCACACGCGGTCGTGCCGTGGGCCTCCCCCTATACTCGTGTCCGTCCATCCTTCACCGCTCGACCAGAGGCCGAGATGACCACCGAACCGACCACTCGTTCGCGCCTGTCCAGGCGCGTCCAGGATGTGCCTCCCAGCGGCATCCGCAAGTTCTTCGACGTGCTGGCAACGATGCCCAACGTCATCAGCCTCGGTGTCGGTGAGCCGGACTTCGATACGCCACGGGTGATCGTCGAGGCCGGAGTGGAGGCCTTGCGCTCTGGGCGCACGCACTACACCAGCAACTACGGCACGCTCGAGCTGCGGGAGGCGCTGGCCGCGCACCTGCAGCGGCGCTACGACGTGCGCTACGACCCCGCCACCGAGATGGTCATCACGGTCGGGGCTTCGGAGGGCCTGGCCATCACCCTCGCGGCGATCGTCGACCCCGGCGACGAGGTCGTGGTGGCTGAACCAACCTATGTGGCCTACGTGCCGGACATCATCTTCAGCGGGGGTCGTCCGGTCTTCGTGTCCTGCCGGCCTGACGATGGCTGGCAGCTCGACCCGGACGCCGTGGAGGCGGCCATCACGCCGCGCACCAAGGCCCTCTTCCTGGGCTTTCCCAACAACCCCACGGGCGCCGTCCTCGAGCCCGACCGCATCCGGGCCCTGGCGCAGATCGCCGAGCGTCACGACCTGCTCGTGATCAGCGATGAGATCTACGACCGGCTCGTGTACGCCGGTCATCGACACGAGGCCTTCAGCGCCCTGCCCGGCATGCGCGAGCGTACGATCCTGCTCGGTGGCTTCTCCAAGTCGTACGCCATGACCGGCTGGCGTGTGGGCTACGTCTGTGCCCCGGCGGACCTGCTCGAGGGCATCGTCAAGGTCCACCAGTACATCATCATGTCGGCGCCCACGGTGGCCCAGGATGCGGCGCTTGCGGGGCTGCTCGAGGGCGACGCCGAGGTCGAGCGCATGGTCGCCGAGTACGACCGCCGGCGGCAGATGTTCGTGCGTGGCCTCAACCGCATCGGGCTCGCCACGGTGGAGCCGCGCGGGGCCTTCTACGCCTTCCCGCACGTGGGTGGGACCGGCCTCAGCAGCGCCGAGTTCGCCGAGCGCCTGCTGCACGAGCAGGAGGTCGCGGTCGTCCCGGGCGACGCCTTCGGGGCCAGCGGCGAGGGCTACGCACGCGCCGCGATCGCCACGTCCTATGAGGACCTGCAGGAGGCTCTTGTCCGCATCGAGCGTTTCGTCGCGAGCATCTGATGAGCGCTCCCAGCACGGCGGTGACCGCGGAGGTGGCCTACGAGCCGGTCATCGGCATCGAGATCCACGTCGAGCTCAAGACCGCCACCAAGATGTTCTGCGGCTGCTCGAGCGCCATCGGAGAAGCCCAGCCCAACGAGCTCACCTGCCCGGTGTGCCTGGGCCTGCCCGGTGCGCTGCCCGTCATCAATGGCGCGGCCGTGCGGCACGTGCTGGCGGTGGGCCTCGCCATCGGCGCCACCACGCCCGCCGTCACCCGCTGGGACCGCAAGAACTACTTCTACCCCGATCTGCCCAAGGGCTACCAGATCAGTCAGTACGAGCTGCCTCTGGCCGAGCACGGGACGTTGACGGTGGAGACCTCACGTGGATCGGTCGAGGTGAGCATCACCCGCGCCCACCTCGAGGAGGACACAGCCCGCCTGCAGCACACTCGCGATGGAGACCGCGCAGTGAGCCTGCTCGACTACGACCGCTCCGGCGTGCCCCTGCTCGAGATCGTCACCGACCCGGTCATCCACGACGCCGAGACGGCCCGCCGCTATGCCGAGGAGCTGCGCCTGCTGCTCGTCACCATCGGTGCGTCCGACGCCGCCATGGAGAGCGGGCAGATGCGGGTGGAGGCCAACGTCTCGCTGCGGCCGGTGGGCACGGAGCCCTTCGGCACGCGGGTGGAGGTCAAGAACATGAACTCGTTCCGCTCGGTCGAACGCGCCATCGAGTTCGAGATCGCCCGCCAGGAGGCGGCCCTGCGTGCCGGCGAGCCGCTCATCCTGGAGACGCGCGGCTGGGACGACGACCGGGGCGTGACGTACCACATGCGCACCAAGGAGACCTCGGACGACTACCGCTACTTCCCTGAGCCGGACCTGCCGCCGCTGCGCGTGGAGCCCGCCTGGCTGGAGGAGATCGCCGCCGGCCTGCCGGAGCTGCCGGCCGCGCGTCGTGCCCGTTACCAGCAGGAGCTCGGTCTCTCGGCCTATGACGCTGATGTGCTCGTGTCCGACGCCGCGGCGTCATCCGTCTTCGAGGCTGCCCGTGCGGCAGACCCTCGGCTGCCGGTCAAGAAGCTGGCCAACTGGGTCAGTGGTGAGTACCTGCGCCTGGCCAAGGGCGAGGATGCGAACGTGGACGTGGGCCGTATCTCGGGGGAGCAGCTGGCAGCGCTGGTGCGCCTCGTGGAGGACGGTGAGATCAGTGGCACCAATGGCAAGGAGGTCCTGCTGCGGGTCGGCCGCGAGGGTCGACCCGTGGCGCAGATCGTGGCGGAGGCCGGCTTCAAGCAGATCAGTGATACCGCGGCCCTGCAGGCCGCCGTCGACGAGGTCATCGACGAGAACCCTGCGGCGGTGGCCGACATCCGCGCCGGCGAGCAGAAGGCCGTCGGCTTCCTCACCGGTCAGATCATGAAGAAGACGCGCGGCCAGGCCAACGCGGCGGTCGTGCAGCAGCTCATCCGCGAGCGCCTGGAGGTCGAGTAGGAAGGATGGATGCCCTCAGCCTCGTGCTCATCGCCGGCGGCATCGTGGTCGTCATCGTCGCGGCCCTGCAGATCCGGGGACCGCTGGCCATCATCCGGCGCCTCGACGAGACCCAGGCCAACCTGTCCAGATATGAGAGCTGGCGGGGCAAGCGGACCGGGCCGCAGGCCGATGGCCCCACCGGTGCTGATGAGATGCGAGCGCAGATGCGGCAGCGCCTGCTGCTGTGGGGCGTCGTGGCCGGCGCCGGCGTGGTCTCGGTCTTCGTGGGGCTGCTGGCCGCGTAAGGGGCGAGCAGGGCCTCAGTCCGCGACCGATCCCTCGGGTGCGGTCGCAGCGCGCACGGAGCCGCAGCCGTCGGGGCAGGGCTCCACCTGCCCGGTCAGGATGGCCGTCTCTGCCGCAGCGTAGAAGTCGTTGGTGTCGACGCGCTTGGTGGAGGCGAAGCGCCACTCGTCGGTCACGCTCACACCGCCACGCGCGAGGTCGTAGGTGATGAGCGGAGGGTTCTCGCCGGTCGAGTACAGGAACATCGCTTCCTCGACCGCTCGCGCCACATCCGGCGTGATCGAGGCCATGACGCACTGCGCGAGGTCAGGTCGCCTCGCGCTGATGTCGATACCGGCGCCGATGACCCTGACGTCGGCATCACAGGCGGTCTCGACCATGGCCATGGTCGAGGCGCGCCCGATCGGGAGCAAGACCCCCGGCTGGTAGATGTCCAGGAAGGCCTCCGTGAAGGTCCTCGCACCAGCCGCATCGCCGAAGCCGGAGACCTCGTCGTTGCCGAGGAAGGCCAGAACGATGCGGATGGCCGAGTCGACGCTCCGGGCGCCGTTGGTGAAGCCGGTGACGTACCGATCGCACTCGAGGCACTCGGCCGACCCGCTGATGATGGCCAGCGGCAAGCCACGGCTCTCGCGGGCGGCCACGACGCCGGCGAGGTAGGCACCTTCCTCGACCGCGAACTCGACGGCACCGTAGTTGCCGGGCACCGCGCCAGACTCGCCGACGCACTCGCCGCTGAGGTCGGGCTGTCCGGTTTCTCCGAGGCACGGCTGCGGCTGGTTGAGGTCGACGATGAAGCTGCCCGTGTTGGAGCGGGCGATGCCCACGTTCGACGTCCAGTCGCCTCCCGAGACGAGGATGAGATCGGGCTCGGCGTCACCGGCCAGCTCGAGCACGGCCCGGGTCACGTTCTGGGTGTCCGCCAGCGGCCCGGGGGCGATGAAGCCACCGCGGGGCGGCTCCTTCTTGTCGTTCTTCTTGGGCGTTTCCGGCGGGGCCGGGTTCCCTCCGAGCGGGTCGGTGTGATAGCCCCTCGCGGTCCGCAGGATGAGGGCATTGATGTCGGCATCATCGAGGGCGTTGGTGACGACCGCACTCTCGTGCGTGGCCCCCAGCTCGTTGGCGAACTGCGTCTGTTCCTCGTCGACCGTCTGCGCTGAGACCACGCTGGAGGCGGTCAGGGTCAGGGCCGCGGCGACGGTGATGGCTCGGACCACGGGATTGGCGCGCATGGGGATTCCTTCCTCGGCAGGCTCATCGACGACGACTGCATGGTACGAGCCATGGCCGAGTCGCGCTGCAGGACCATCGGGCAGGCGAACCGCAAGACCTTCGTGCGGTGGGGTGGGGTTCGGTGCGGCCAGCTACCGCTCGAGGTGGCGATGGACCACCGCCGTGCATCGGTCCATGACCACCTCCAGCCCGCCCGCGTGGGCGATGCGGACCGCCTCTGGCGAGATCACGCCCTGCTGCAACCACAACGCCCCGCTCCCCGTGGCCACCGCCGAGCGGGCGATCTCCGGCGTGTGCTCGGACCGCCGGAAGACGTCGACGATGTCGAACGGGCCGGTCGCGGCCACCGCAGCCTCGAGCGTCGGGAAGGTGGTGAGGCCCAGGACCTGTGGGCGCTTGGGCGTGACCGGGACGCACTCGTAGCCGTGGTCGAGCAGGTAGCGCATGACCGAGTTCGAGGCACGCCAGGGCAGGGACGACGCGCCGATGACCGCGATGCGGCGCGCGCTCCGCATCAGCTCGACGGCCTCGGCGTCGCTGAGGAGGTGTGCCGAGTCCACCGCGACCGGCTGGCCGATGGGATCGATGTGGGGCGGCTCGGGGTCCATGGGCTCAGGCTATCGCGGCCGCCATGTCGATGCCGTGACGCGCACCACGCCGCGACAGCGCCTGGCTCAGGACGCGCTCTCGCGTTCGTACGGTTTGCCGACCGCTGCCGGTGCCACGCTCCGTCCGACCGCACCGGCCAGGACCACGATCGTGATGAGATAGGGGAGGGCCGACCAGAACTGCTGCGGGATGGCCGTGAGCACCTCGCCGAGCTGGCCGGTCGGCGGGATCGTCCGGATGGAGATGCTCAGTGAGCTGGCCGCCGCGAACAGGAGTGCTGCGCCGAAGGCGCCCATCGGCATCCAGCGGCCGAAGATGAGCGCGGCGAGGGCGATGAACCCTCGCCCTGCGGTCATGTTGGCCTGGAAGGAGTTGCCGAAGTCGAGCGTGAACCAGGCGCCAGCCAGGCCCGCGAAGATGCCGCCGAGGATGACGTTGCGGTAGCGCAGCCGGATGACGTCGATGCCGACCGTCTCCGCGGCCTTGGGGTGCTCGCCGACCGCGCGGGTCCGCAAGCCCCAGCGAGACCGGAAGAGCAGGATCTGGAGCACGATCCCGATGACGATGACCGACATCGTGATGGGCCCCTGGTTGAGGAACATGTTGAAGAGCCAGCCGACGAAGGGCAGGTCCGTCAGCGCTTCCGGCGGCGTGTACGGCGTGAACTTGCCGGCCGAGAGGGGGGCCGTGCGGCTGATGATGATGATGAGGTAGCCGGTGATCCCGAGCGCCACGATATTGATGACCACACCGCTGATGATCTGGTCGGCTCGCACGGTGATCGAGAGCCAGGCGTGAACGACCGAGACGACCATGCCCGTGATGACGGCGGCCAGCACGCCGATGAGCAGAGCCGGGGTGGCCCCGAAGAAGAAGCCTGCCTCCGGCTGGTCAGGGAAGGCACTCACCACGGCCGAGGAGACGAACCAGCCCGCGAACGCCGCCGCGATCATCATGCCCTCGATGCCGATGTTGACGATGCCGGAGCGCTCGTTCATGAAGCCGCAGTACGCGCCCAGCGCGATGGGCGCGGCCAGCGCCAGGATGACGGCACCGTTGAGCGTCAACACGCGGATCATGTAGTCGACGAGCTGGAACAGGATGCCAAGAACGGGGATGTCGAAGAGGAAGTCCACGGCTAGGGTCCTCCGCCGTAGCTGCTCGTGACGGTCTTGAGTTCGTCGACGTCGGTGCCCCTGGCCTCCTTGATGCGGAAGACCCAACGCACGATGAGGTCAGCGGCAAGGAAGAAGAGGATGACGCCCTGCAGGATGTCGATCATCTGGATGGGCACCCCGGCCACGATCTGCATCAGCGGCGCGCCGGCTCGCAGCGCGCCGAGCAGGAGACCGCCGAAGAGGATGCCCCAAGGGTTGGCACGACCGAGCAGCGCCACCGTGATGGCATCGAAGCCGACGGTCGTGGCGTACGTCGCCGGCAGGTTGTTCTGCACGCCCAGGATCTCGATGGCGCCCGCCAGGCCGGCCAGCAGGCCCGCGGCAGCCATCGTGCCGGTGATGACGAGGCGCGGCCGCATGCCGGCGTAGCGGGCGGCATCGGGGTTGGCGCCCACGGTGCGAACCTCGAAGCCGATGGTGGTGCGATAGAGGATCCACCACACGATCGGCACCGCCACGAAGGCGATGAGGACGCCCGAGTGCAGCAGGTGGCCGCTGTTGCCGCCGAGGATGGGCAGCGCTGCCTGGCCCACGCTGTCGGTACGGGCGAACGAAGCCGTCGCCGAGCGTAGCGGCCCCGTCACGGCCCACGAGACGATGGCGAGCGCCACGTAGTTGAGCATGATGGTGACGACGACCTCATGGGCCCCGGTATAGGCCTTGAGCCAGCCGGGGACGAAACCGTACGCCGCACCGGCAGCGACGCCCGCCAGCAGGGCCAACGGAACAGCGACGAAGGAGGAGGCGTCGGCAAGCAGGACGCCCACGGTCACCGCGCCCAGCGCGCCCATCAGGAACTGGCCCTGGGCACCGATATTGAAGAGGCCGGCCTTGAAACCGAGGCCGACCGCGAGCCCGCCCAGGATGTAGGGCGTCGCTCGGACGAGCGTGTCGATGACGCCATTCAGGCCGAGGAACTCGACCGAGATCGGGTCAAGGCTGATGGCGATGCCGGTGGCACCCTGGATGAGGGCGAGATACGCGTCGACCCACAGCCACAAGTCCAGGCTGCCGGTGATGATCGGGCTGGTCAGGACCATGATGATGGCGCCGACCACCAGCGCCAGCAGGATCGCGCCGCCCGTGATGGCCAGCTGGCCACGCAGCGATCGGCTCAGCAGTCGGTTGATCACGCCGTTGGCCTCGATTCGCCATCGCCGGCGGCATCCTTGCCACCGGTGGCCATCAGCAGGCCGACCGTCTCCTTGTTGGCGGTGCGTCCGTCGATGATGTCGACGATGCGACCGCGGTACATGATGGCGATGCGGTCCGAGATCTCGAGCACCTCGTCGAGCTCGGCCGATACCAGCAGCACGGCCGTGCCGGCGTCGCGCTTGCGGATGATCTGCTTGTGGATGAACTCGATGCTGCCGACGTCGAGGCCCCTGGTGGGCTGGTCGAGTACGAGAAGCTTGAGGTCGCGGTCGAACTCCCGGGCCACGATGAGCTTCTGCTGGTTCCCGCCTGAAAGCGTCCCGGCGGTCACGCTCGCTGCCGGCGTGCGCACGTCGTACTGCTCGATGGCCTCGCCGGCGCGCGCCGCGATGGCGGTCTCGTCGCGGATGAGGCCGTGCGAATACGGTTCCATGTAGTAGTCGGTGAGCACGACGTTGTCGGTCAGGGGGAAGGACAGCACCAAGCCCGAAGCGATGGCGGTCGGCCGGGACGTAGGCCACGTTCTTGCCGTGCAGGTCGCGCGGACCATCAGAGGTCACGTCGTCGCCATCGAGCACGATCGATCCGCTGCGGGGCTGGCGCAGGCCGGTGATGGCCTCGACCAGCTCGTCTTGGCCGTTGCCGGCCACGCCGGCGATGCCGAGGATCTCGCCGGCGTGGACCTCGAAGTCCACGCCGTCGACGACGTCGCCGCCGTGCCTGCCCGCCACGCAAAGGTCCTTGACCGCCAGCATCGGCCCGGCGGGGTGGCTTTCGCCGCGGTCGACGGTCAACTGCACCTCGCGACCGACCATCAGCTCGGCGAGGTCGTCTTCGTCGGTCTCGCTGGGGATGCGGCTGCCGACGACCTTGCCTCGCCGGATGACCGTGATGCGGTCGGCGATCTCAAGGACCTCGTAGAGCTTGTGACTGATGAAGATGATGCTGTGTCCCTCGGCCGCCAGGCGCCGCAGCACGGCGAAGATCTCGACCGTCTCCTGGGGCGTGAGCACCGCGGTCGGCTCGTCGAGTACGAGGATGCGCGCATCGCGATACAGCGCCTTGAGGATCTCGACACGCTGCTGCCAACCGACCGAGAGGTCGCCGACCTTCTGGTCGGGGTCCAGCTCGAAACCGAACCGAGCGCCCAGCTCGCGGATGCGACGACGCGCTTCTGCCTGGTCAAGGAAGACCGGGCCGCGCATGGCTTCCTTGCCGAGCAGGACGTTGTCCGCGACGGTCAGGACCGGCACCAGCATGAAGTGCTGGTGGACCATGCTGATGCCGCGGTCGATGGCATCGGTCGGGTCTTCGATGTCGATGACCTTGCCATCGAGCAGGATCTCACCCTCGTCCGGTTTGGCCAGGCCGTAGAGGACGTTCATGAGCGTCGACTTGCCGGCGCCGTTCTCGCCCAGCAGGGCGTGGATCTCGCCCGGCTGCACGTCGAGGTCGATGCCGTCGTTGGCGACCACGCCGGGATAGCGCTTGGTGATGCCACGCATCTCGAGCGCCGGCGCTGCCACCGTCTGGGTGCGTTCGGTCGTGGTCGAATCCGTCACGACACCGCCGAGTGCTTCCTCACGATTCCTCCATCGTGCCTGCAAGAGTAGCGGGCCGACCAAAGTGGTCGGCCCGCGGGTCTTCAGCCTGGAACTGGGTCACCTCGGACTAGCCGAGGGTCTGCACGCAGAAACCGGTGTCGGGGTTCTGCTCGCAGGCCTGGAGCGAGCCGTCCGCGAGCCCGGCCTCCGCGGCCGCAAGAGCGGCGAGCGTGTCCTCGCTGATCATGTCCTCGAACTCGTGGAACGACGAGAGGCCCACGTCCTGGGTGTCGATGCCGAGGACGTTGGTGCCGGGGGTGGCCGTGCCAGCGACGATGTTCACGATCGCGTCGTTGACGTTCTTGGACAGCTTCTTCTCGGCGCTGACGACCGTGCATGCGGCCGTCTCCGGGGTGGAGACGTACTGGTCGACGTCGACGCCGATGGCGTTGATCCCGGCGTCACAAGCTGCCTGCAGCACGCCGTTGCCGGTGAGGCCGGCGACCTGGAACATGACGTCGATGTCGGGGTCCTGCGCCAGCAGCTGCTGTGTGAAGGCCTGGCCGCCCGCCGGATCGGCGAATGCAGCCGCATCCGGCTGGGTCGAGACATACGCGACGACGACCTCGACGTCCGGGTTCACCGAGAGCGCACCCTGTGCGTAGCCCTCGATGTAGTTGACGACGGCCGGGATGACCGCGGTGCCGCCGACGGCGCCGATGTGACCGGTCTCGCTGATCGAAGCCGCCACGATGCCGGCGAGGTAGCCGGGCTCCTGCTCGCGCCACTGGATGCCGATGTAGTTCTCGAGGCCCTCGGGCACGCCCTGATCGACGCCGATGAAGCTGATGTCAGGGTTGGCCGCTGCCGCGTTCGCGGTGTCCTCACCAGCGGCGAAGCCGACCGTCACGATGATGTCGTACTGCTGATCGACGAAGGCCTGGATGTTGGGGGCGATGTCCGCGGATGCCTGGCTGATGGCGAACTGCGGCTCGGCAGCGCCGATGGCCTCAGCCCCGGCCTGCGTGCCTTCCCATGAGAACTGGTTGAAGTTGCGGTCGTTGATCGTCCCCACGTCCGTGACGAGGCCGATCTTCAGATCTGCACCATCCTGCGCTGCGACCATGGCCGCGCCGGTGAGGGCACCGGTGGCTGCGAGCGTGAGCGCCAGAGATGCGGTGGTGAACCTGCGCATGCATTCCTCCTCTGGTCTGGGTCGTCTGCACATGCCACCCAGACGGGTCTGTTCCGCCCAGTACACACCGTGGGACGGGCACTGCTGGCATCGTAGCGGGTTCCGTACCGTGGCGGAAGGCGTGGGCGACGGAGTCGGCTCCGAGTGCTAGCCGTTGGTCACGCGGACCTGGTCCACGGCCGCTTCGACGATGGCGTCGCCGCCCGCATCGACCGCCTCGAGCTCGATGGCCACGCGCTTCCCCGCCAGCGCGGGTGGGATCCGCTTGTCGATGGCGCGCCATCGGGGAACCACCCGCGTGCCCGTGCCGAGGACCTTGTGCAGCACCTTCAAGCGCCTGCCCTCGCGGTCGACGAGGCGCACGGCGAAGCCGTCGTCGAGCCCGGACCCCGTGGACAGGCCCACCCAGTAGCGCAGCTTGACCCGGCCCTTCCCGTTGGCCGGGACGGTGAAGTACGGGGAGCGGGCCGTGGTCCGACCACCGTCGACATCATGGCCAGGCTGCCGGCCGGTCACGAGCACGGCCCGGCCAGAAACCGCGGAGCCTAGCTGGAGCCGGTCCTTGAGCGGATCGCCACGCTGCCAGCGGCCGTCGATCGCGGTATCGGTGCCGCGCGCGTTCACCTGCCAGCCGCGGGCGATCTCGAGGTCGTCGAAGAGGGGGCCGCAGTTGTTCTTCGCGGCGCGTGCTCCCAGCGCGCCGTACGGACAGACGGCCCGGCCCATGAGGTAGAGCACGGCCTCGCGGTTGCGCCTGGTCTCACGCCCGATGAGCTCGTCTGGCGGATACCAGTGCCGGGTCGTGCCGCCGCCGGTCGGATAGAGCTCGAAGGTGAACGAGAAGATGCGATGGCGTCCGTACATCCAGTCGATCATGTCCCCGTCGGAGGGGTAGAGCGCGCTCGACTGCTTGGCGCGGTAGCCGTTGGAGCGGGCCATCGTCCTGCCCATGGCCCGGAAGGTCTCGAGGTCGAGCGCGGTCATGTCGGGCGGCAGGTCCCGGGCGGTGTAGGCATAGGGCCAGAGGACGAGCTCGCCGGCCGTGTGGAAGGTGACGTGCGTGCGGATGCGCTGCCGGCCGTTGACCACGCGGCTGTTGACGAAGTCACGGACGGCGCGGACTTCAGGTGCCGACCAGGCCCGCGGGCCGCGATAGTCGAAGGCGCCAGGCCTGCCGGAGGAGCCGCCGCAGCAGCCGAACCGGTAGCCGTAGTTGCGGTTGAGGTCCGTGCCGACCTTGCTCGAGCCGGGGGTGGGCTGCCGGTTCTTGCGCCATGAGCGGTAGGGAGCGCCGGTGAGGTCGTACTGCAGGCCATCGGGGTTCACCATGAACAGGATCCAGGTGCGGCGCTCGTCGACGAGCTTGGTCACCCGCCGGCCCAGGTCCGAGCTCCTGCCGTACTGGTTCGTGAGCATGTCGAGGATGTAGACCGGCATCTCGGCGCTCAGGTGCTCGCGCGCGTGGTGGAGCCCGTCGAAGAAGACCTCCGGCTCGCCCTCGTCCAGGCCGGGACGGTCACTCACCTCTGCCACCCACAGCCTGCGGCCCTGCTGGCTCCGGCCGATGGAGTGGAGCCGGACGATCCCGGGATGCCTCGCCGCCACGCCCTTGATGTGGCTGACCATCTCGGGATAGGAGTGGTATCTGGCGTCCCTGGCCGGATAGTCGGCCGCGGAGGCGGGCACGGCCACGCTGGCGAGCAGGACGGACCCGAGGAGGACCTTGAGGGCGGAGCGCATCGGTGCAGATGGTACGGGGTCGGTCACGACTAGGCCGACGGTACTGCCCGTTTGCCGCCATCAGTCCCCCAGTGCGGTCAGGGATGGTCCGGGGAGGTGCGAGGCGGAGCGGTCGGTTCGCGCGCCGAAGACGTGGTGTCTGGCGACACCGGATATGGCCATCTGGTACTGGGACCGGTTGCCAAAGGTCATGGCCGTCGTGAGACTTGCTCATCTGCGGACCCGCTCCGCAGTGGCCGGGATCATGTCCGGCGTACTTATTCGACTCCGAGCGGAGTAAGCATCAATCGGTTCACGGGGGCTCTGAGGCAAATCGGGCACCCCACCCGAGAGGAGAGGCATTCGATGTACTCGTACACCCGTCGCGGGCCCGGCAGGGGCGCCGCACTGTTGGCGGTCCTGCAGGCCATCCTGCTGTTGTCGGCCGTCGTGCTGACGCCGGCAGCGGTCATCGCCCAGGAAGCCGACCCAGGGGCCAGCCAAACACCGGCGGCCGAGACGACGGGTCAGCCCGCCGCCGAGCCTACCGCCGAACTGGTCCCCCAAGCAGAACCCAAGACCGAGCCCAGGGCCGAGGTCAAGGCCGACCCCAAGCCCAGGATCGTGGGCCAGCCCAAGGCCGCGCCCGAGCCCAAGCCCACCGCCGCCCCGGCCGCCGAGAAGACCCTCGCCGAGCAGGGTTGGACCATCCGCCTCTGGCCTCCGAAGGTCAAGGTCGCGGTCGGCGGCAAGGTCATCGTCGGCGCCTACAAGTGCCGCGCCAATGACAAGACCCCCTTCGGCGGAGCCAAGGGCAGCGGCGATCCCACCGATTACTGCGACCCGATCCGCGTCAAGTGGACCACCACCGATGGTGCGCGCCTCTCGAACACCTTCGGCAAGAAGACCCGCCTCACCCTCATCAGCGACGATGCGCCCGTTCGCCTCACGGCCACCGTCGACGACCTCAAGCGCCCCACCAGGGTCATCGTCAAGGAGAAGGCCGCCAAGGTCCGCCCCGATGGCCTGACCCCAGCGCAGCTCCAGCAGCTGCGCCAGTCCACTGCCGAGACGCCGGTGGTCGAAACGCCGACCGTCGAGACGCCGGTGGTCGAAACACCCACCGTCGAGACGCCCAAGGCCGACCCTGCCGACGATTGCCTCGTCGATCCGGTGAGTGGCGAGTGCCTCGTCGAAGATCCCACCGAAGCACCGGCTGAGGAGCCCACGGCGGCCCCCACCGAGCCCACCGAGGCACCGGCTGAGGAGCCCACCGCGGCCCCCGCCGAGCCCACCGAAGCGCCGGCCGAGTGCCTCATCGATCCGGTGACCGGCGATTGCCTTGCCGAGGTGCCCGGTGGCGTCGACGCCCCCGAGGAGCCCGTGATCGAGGCGCCAGCCCCGACCCCGGATGAGCCCAAGGCGCCGCAGCCAAAGGCCACCAAGGAACCCAACATCAGCGGCACCTCGAGCATCCGCGCCCCGGCGGCCCGCGGCCTGAGCGTGGCCGGCATCGCCTCCGATATCGAAGGCCGCATGTCCGACGGCAGCGGCTCCAACTGCATCCGCTATGACCCGCAGGACGGCAACGCCAGCCAGACGGAGTGGGTGCCCTTCACTAGCGGCAGCCAGACCTTCGACATCGCCTGGCTCGCTCACGGGCGCACCAACAGCAGCTGTCCGGCCGAGCTGACGATCCTTGGCGGCAACAACCAGAGCGCCGTGGGCTTCTCGCCCTCGACGGTGAACGACATCAACCCCGGCGAGGACTTCCTGCTGGGTCTCATGTGGCACGCCAACAACCCCATCGTCGGTGCCAACCAGTTCTTCAACGGCGACATGGACGTGCGCCTCACCATCGGCGGCCAGGTCGTGGACTACTCGTTCCCCTGGACGCTCAACGAGACGCCCAACAACGCCAGCCCGTCGACCAACCCCGCCAACAACGACATCCTCACGTTCTCCGACACGACCGGCAACACGCCGATCGTCATCGACGGCATCACCTACAACCTGATCCTCAAGGGCTTCACCGACAACGGCACGGGCACCATCGGCAGCACGCCGAATGCCTGCCCCCTCACCGCAGGCCGGCACGCCCAGCTCCCAGTTCATCACCGTCGAGACGCGGCAGACGACCGCGTGCCTGTACGCGGCGCTCGAACAGCGCCGTCCGCTGACCATCCAGAAGCTCGCCGCTGGTGACTTCGACGGCCAGCCTGACTTCGACTTCCAGTCCGACAGCACACGTGGCGGCTCCGCCTGGAACGCTCCCAACAGCTGGAGCCTCGAGCCCGGTGAGAGCTACGGCCCGTTCGACTTCATCCCGGCTGCCGAGACCGTTACCGTCACCGAGAACGGACTGCCGGCCGACTGGGGCCTGCAGAGCATCGTCTGCCGCGACGGCAACGGCGACGCGCTCGGCAACGGCGAGTACACCGTGCAGCTGGGCAACAGCCGCGTCCTCCTGGACAACGTCGGCTTCGCGGACTCCGCGGCCGAGGCACCCATCACCTGTACCTTCACCAACGAGAAGCTGACCGGCACGCTCGTCGTCCGCAAGGTCGTCGACAACAGCGCCGGCGGCGCGGCCGTGGCCACGAACTTCGCCTTCAACGTGGCTGGCCCCGACGCCCAGGGCCCGGTCCCGTTCTCCCAGGACGGTGCTGACCCAGAGCTTGGCAGGAACACCCTCATCGTCACCCCGGGGACCTACTCGGTCACCGAGAACGCGCCCATCGTGCCCGGCTACACCGTGAGCTACGACAACTGCTCGAACGTGTCCGTGCAAGCGGGCCAGACAGAGACCTGCACCATCACCAACACGGCCCAGCAGGCCACCCTCACGCTCATCAAGACGGTCGAGAACGGCGAGACCGGCGCACAGCTCGGTCCCAACGACTTCGGCCTCACCATCGATGGCCAGCCGGTCGACTCCGGCCAGGCCCTCGACGTCGCTCCCGGCGCCCACCTGGCCGCCGAGATCGAGCAGGCCGGCTACACCGCCTCCGACTGGGGTGGTGACTGCGATGCCGACGGCAACGTCACCGTGGCCCTCGGCGAGAACGCGGTCTGCACCATCACCAACACGGCCCAGCAGGCCACCCTCACGCTCATCAAGACGGTCGAGAACGGCGAGACCGGCGCACAGCTCGGTCCCAACGACTTCGGCCTCACCATCGATGGCCAGCCGGTCGACTCCGGCCAGGCCCTCAACGTCGCTCCCGGCGCCCACCTGGCCGCCGAGATCGAGCAGGCCGGCTACACCGCCTCCGACTGGGGTGGTGACTGCGATGCCGACGGCAACGTCACCGTGGCCCTCGGCGAGAACGCGGTCTGCACCATCACCAACACGGCCCAGCAGGCCACCCTCACGCTCATCAAGACGGTCGAGAACGGCGAGACCGGCGCACAGCTCGGTCCCAACGACTTCGGCCTCACCATCGATGGCCAGCCGGTCGACTCCGGCCAGGCCCTCGACGTCGCTCCCGGCGCCCACCTGGCCGCCGAGATCGAGCAGGCCGGCTACACCGCCTCCGACTGGGGTGGTGACTGCGATGCCGACGGCAACGTCACCGTGGCCCTCGGCGAGAACGCGGTCTGCACCATCACCAACACGGCCCAGCAGGCCACCCTCACGCTCATCAAGACGGTCGAGAACGGCGAGACCGGCGCACAGCTCGGTCCCAACGACTTCGGCCTCACCATCGATGGCCAGCCGGTCGACTCCGGCCAGGCCCTCAACGTCGCTCCCGGCGCCCACCTGGCCGCCGAGATCGAGCAGGCCGGCTACACCGCCTCCGACTGGGGTGGTGACTGCGATGCCGACGGCAACGTCACCGTGGCCCTCGGCGAGAACGCGGTCTGCACCATCACCAACACGGCCCAGCAGGCCACCCTCACGCTCATCAAGACGGTCGAGAACGGCGAGACCGGCGCACAGCTCGGTCCCAACGACTTCGGCCTCACCATCGATGGCCAGCCGGTCGACTCCGGCCAGGCCCTCGACGTCGCTCCCGGCGCCCACCTGGCCGCCGAGATCGAGCAGGCCGGCTACACCGCCTCCGACTGGGGTGGTGACTGCGATGCCGACGGCAACGTCACCGTGGCCCTCGGCGAGAACGCGGTCTGCACCATCACCAACACGGCCCAGCAGGCCACCCTCACGCTCATCAAGACGGTCGAGAACGGCGAGACCGGCGCACAGCTCGGTCCCAACGACTTCGGCCTCACCATCGATGGCCAGCCGGTCGACTCCGGCCAGGCCCTCGACGTCGCTCCCGGCGCCCACCTGGCCGCCGAGATCGAGCAGGCCGGCTACACCGCCTCCGACTGGGGTGGTGACTGCGATGCCGACGGCAACGTCACCGTGGCCCTCGGCGAGAACGCGGTCTGCACCATCACCAACACGGCCCAGCAGGCCACGATCACCCTGAACAAGGTCGTCCAGGGTGGCCCGGCCCAGATCACGGACTTCCAGGCCCAGCTCGACGGCAATGACGTCGATTGGGGTGTGGCTGTCCCGGTCGTGGTCGGTCCGCACACGGCCTCCGAGATCATGAACGTCGACGACTACGTCGCCGGCGACTGGACCCTCGACTGCGCCGCTGACGGCACCGTCACCGCTGCGCTCGGCGATCAGCTCGAGTGCACCATCTCGAACTTCTATGCCGAGCTCTCGGTCGAGAAGTCGGCTGACCCCGCCTTCTACTCCGAGGTCGGTGACGTCATCAGCTACACCATCACGGCCACCAACACCGGCCTCGCCACGCTCGACGGCGTGGACGTGACCGACGAGTTCCCGGGCGGCCTGGACGACTTCACCTGCCGGCTCAACGGCGCCGGCGATCCAGTCGCCCTGCCGTACGACGGGCTCGCTCCCGGCGACGCCATCGAGTGCACCGCCAGCTACACCATCGTCGAAGCAGACATCACCGCGGGCTCGGTCTTCAACCAGGCCTGTGCCGACGCCGACCAGGTCAGCGACGAGGTCTGTGACGATGCGACGGTCAGGCTCTCCGAGCTCGAGATCGTCAAGACCGCCGACGTCGACTTCTACGACGCGGTCGGTGACGTCATCAACTACACCATCATCGCGACCAACACCGGCGAGACGGACCTGACGGATGTCGATATCACCGACAACCTGATCGCCGATCTCGACGGCTGGGAGTGCCGGCTCAACGGCACCGGTGACCCGATCACCCTGCCGCTCGAGACCCTCGCTGCCGGCGATACCATCGAGTGCAGCGCCAGCTACACCATCGTCGAAGCAGACATCACCGCGGGCTCGGTCTTCAACCAGGCCTGTGCCGACTCGCTCCAGACCAACGAGGTCTGCGACGATGTCGACACGCCGCTCGCGCGTCTCGAGATCGTCAAGTCGGCATCGCCCGACACCTACAGCGCGGTGGGTGACGAGATCGTCTACACCGTGACCGCCACCAACACCGGCGAGGCCACGCTCGAGAACGTCGACATCAGCGATGCGCTGATCGACGGTCTCCCCAGCTGGACCTGCCAGGTTGGCGACAGCGCCGTGGCGCTGCCGGTGGACGAGCTGCTCAGCGGCCAGTCCATCGAGTGCACCGCGACCTATGCCGTCACCGAGGACGACGTCGCGGGCTCCGAGCCCGAGGGCTCCGTCACCAACGTCGCCTGTGCCATCAGCGACCAGACCCCCGAGGTCTGCGATGAGGTCACGGCGAACGAGATCGTCATCGAGCTCATCAAGACCGTCACCCCGACGGTCCTGGCCGAGCCGGGTGGCATCTTCACCTACACGCTCACCATCGACAACGAGTCGGTCGTGCCGGTGACCATCACCGAGCTCGTCGACGACAACAGCGGCCTCAGCACCGACTGGGCCACCGAGTGCCAGACCCTCATCGGCAGCGTCTTGGGGCCGGATGCCCCGGGCACCGCGCGACGAGGTCTCCTGCACCTACACCGTCGAGCGCACCGTGGCGGGGGTCTACCCCAACGTCGCGCAGACCGCGGCGGTGGACGCCAACGGTCGTGTGGCACGGGCCCAGGACGACGTCTCAGTGACGGTCCTTCGCTCCGAGCTCGAGATCGTCAAGACCGCGGACGTTGACTTCTTCGCCGCCGTCGGCGACGAGATCGTCTACACCGTGACCGCCACCAACACCGGTGAGGCCGACCTCACGAACGTCGACATCACCGACAGCCTCATCGCCGACCTCCCCGACTGGACCTGTGACCCGGCCGTCCCGACGGACCTCGCCGCAGGCGCCAGCATCGAGTGCACCGGCACCTACACCATCGACCAGGACGACATCGACGCGGGCTCCGTGACGAATGCCGCCTGCGTCGCCTCCGACCAGACCGAAGAGACCTGTGACGAGGTCGAGACCCCGCTCGCGGAGCTCGAGATCGTCAAGACCGCGGACGTTGACTTCTTCGCCGCCGTCGGCGACGAGATCGTCTACACCGTGACCGCCACCAACACCGGTGAGGCCGACCTCACGAACGTCGACATCACCGACAGCCTCATCGCCGACCTCCCCGACTGGACCTGTGACCCGGCCGTCCCGACGGACCTCGCCGCAGGCGCCAGCATCGAGTGCACCGGCACCTACACCATCGACCAGGACGACATCGACGCGGGCTCCGTGACGAATGCCGCCTGCGTCGCCTCCGACCAGACCGAAGAGACCTGTGACGAGGTCGAGACCCCGCTCGCGGAGCTCGAGATCGTCAAGGAAGCCTCGCACCTGAGCTACTCCGCGATCGGTGACGAGATCGTGTACACGATCACGGCCACCAACACCGGTCAGGCCGACCTGGCCAACGTCGACATCAGCGACGCGCTCATCGACGGCCTCGACAGCTGGAGCTGCGACCCGACCATCCCGGTCGACCTGCTCGAGCCTGGCGACTCCATCGTCTGTGAAGCGACCTACGTGATCACCGCTGCCGACATCGATGCCGGCCAGGTGCTCAACACCGCCTGCGTCGACTCCGACCAGACCGACGAGGTCTGTGACGAGGTCGTCGTGGACTTCATCGAGATCAGCCTGACCAAGACGCCCAGCACGGCCTTCGTGCAGACCAGCGGCGACGAGGTCACCTTCACCCTCGAGTACTCCCACACGCGCCCGCAGCCGCCGGTCTTCCTCTACACGCTTGAGGACGATGTCTTCGGTGACCTGCTTGACGCGTCGAACCCGAACATCACGAACAACACCTGTGTCGGCAACCTCGGGCAGCTGTTGCTCCCGGACGTGGTCTACAGCTGCGAGTTCACCGGACCGGTGTCGGTCACGATCCAGCAGCCTCACGTCAACGTCGCCACCATCGTCGTGACCGACGGCTACGAGACGCCGCGCTTCGCATCCGCGAGCGACGACGCCGTGGTGGGGCTCGTCGAGGTCGAACCGACCCCGATCGTCAGCCCGAGCCCGAGCCCGAGCCCGACGCTCAAGCCCACGGACATGCTGCTCACGACCGATACCATCGGGCCGGTCGATGACGGCGACCCCATGGGTGGCCTGCTCAACTGGGCCATCTGGCTCACCCTCAGCGCGCTGCTGATCCTGGGCACCGCCCTGATCATCCGCCGCGAGCGCTTCGCGGAGGTTCGCAACCGCTAGCGACCGACCATCACTCGATCACTAACCACGACGACGGCCGGGCTCGGAGAGGGGCCCGGCCGTCGTCTTCCTCTGTCACGTGAGCGGGCCCTGCTGGGCAGCGCGCCAGCTGTCGCCGGCGTCGACGCCAGGCGCGCTGAGAGCCAGTAGCGGACTGGTGATCGACGTCGCAGACACGTCGCCGAGCGCCATTCGGTGGCCACATGTCGTCCCCCGCGACCCAAGGTGGCGCGGGTGCACCGAGGCGAGCACTAGCGTCGGCCTCGGAGACGGATGGCGCCCACCAGAGGCCGGAGCGCCGCATCCGTCGCTCTCGACGACGACTGGCCGCCAGCCGACGTGGCTTCCGCGCCAGGCGTCGACCCGGGCGACCGCTGTCGCGCCAACCACGCGGCGGCACCGGCACCAGGCCCTACGGGCATCATGCCCACGGCGGCCGCCGGGCCCCGCGGCGGCGCCATGCCCCCCGGCCCGATCCCCCATGGCGGTGGGTGACTACGGTCGCCGCACCACGTAGATGGCCACGACCGTGGCGCCGAGCAGGACCGCGCCACTGCCGAGCACCAGCGTCAGCGGGTCGAGTGGGTCGTCCGACTCGATGACCGGCACCGGTGTCGGCTCGGGTGTGCCTCTGTTCCCGCGACCATTCCTGGGCGTCGGCTGTGGCGCCTGCCAGCACGCTCTGGGGTTCGGCTCCGGCCGGGGCTCGTCCGTCCACTCGGAGTCGATGAGCCGCCCGGCGACCAGCAGGCGAGGGGAGGCGCCGGTGGTGCCGGTGCTCGTCTGCAGCACCAGTCGCTGCTGACGTTCGTTCGGCCGCTCGGCGATGTCGTAGTCGAGGGCGATGTCCACCTCCGAGATGCGATAGGTCAGCAGTCGGCCATCGCGCAGCTGGAGCTTGATGAGACGACCCAGAAGCTCCCGCTTGCCGTTGCCGAAGTACGACTCGGTCAAGGGCAGGAACATGCCCGGCTGCGCGTGCGCGTAGATCCAGCTGCTGCCGGGCTGACCGGGCAGCACCAACCCCAGGTCCTCGTCGAGGAGGTACTGGGCGACGTCACACAGTGGGTAGCCTGGCGGGCTGCCGGCGACCTTCCGCCCGCTCCAGACCACCGGCAGGTCGATCTCGAAGTAGGGCACTCGAACACGGACGGGTCGGGAGCCCTCATCGAGGGGCACGGGGCTCGCGGCAGGCGAGGATGGCGTCGTCGGCTCCTGCGCCGACGTGGTGGCCGGATCGAGCAGGGCCACGGCACCGGTCAGGACCACCGCCGCTGCGAGGACGAGCGCCCCGCTCCCACGAAGGCGGCGCAGGCACCGTGGTCCTGTCGTGGGCGGCCGCGGGTGGTTGTCCATCGCCAAACGCTAGCACCGGTCCGCCAATCGCTCAGCCGGTCCCTCGAGGTTGGTCAGCCAGGCTCGCACCCGCGCGGCGCAGCCCCAGGTGGTGACAACTGTCAACGCTCGCTATACTCGCCGCTGACCCGCGTCAAGTCGTCGTGGCGCAGCGGAGGGAGATCGCGTGCAGGACTCTGCCCAGCGGATGGACACCCGTCCGCGCGTGGCCGTCATCGAGGACGATGCTGCCGTCAGGCGTGTCCTGGGCCGAATCCTCGAGGACGCCGGATACGCGGTGCTCGCCATGCCTGACGGCGAGACCGGCCTGCGCGCCATCGCCGAGCATCAGCCGGACATGCTCATCCTCGACCTGACCCTGCCGCGCATGGATGGTCTTGAGATCTGCCGCCGGCTGCGGGCTGACCCTCGCACCGTGACCCTGCCCATCATCGTGCTCACGGCCCACACCTCCACCAGCGACATGGTGGCCGCGCTCGACGCCGGGGCTGATGACTTCGTGACCAAGCCGTTCCAGCAGGTGGAGCTGCTGGCTCGCCTGCGCAGCTCGTTCCGCACGCGGGAGGTCATCCGCCGCATGGAGCAGGCCCATGACATCGTCGTGGCCCTCGCCAACGCGGTGGAGGCCAAGGACCTTGGGCTCAAGGATCACTGCCGCTACCTGGCCTACCGCTCCGCTCGCCTGGCCGCCTACGTGGGGCTGCGCGACGGCGAGCTCGAGGGCGTGGCCTACGGGGCGCTGCTGCACGACATCGGCAAGATCGGCATCAGCGAGCACGTCCTGCACAAGCCCGGACCGCTCACCGAGGACGAGTTCCGCGTCATGCGCGAGCACCCGGAGATCGGTGAACGCATCTGCGACCCGCTGCGCATGTCGCGCGATTTCACGCCCATCATCCGCCACCATCACGAGCGCTGGGATGGCACTGGCTACCCCGATGGCCTCAGCGGTGAGCAGATCCCGCTCGGCGCCCGCATCGTGGCCCTCGCTGACGCCTTCGATGCCATCGTGCGGGGCCGTCCGTACCGTGCCGCCCGCACGGTCGAGGAGGCCTACGAGGAGCTGCGCAAGTTCTCGGGCGCCCAGTTCGATCCGGGCTTGGTGCCGCTCTTCATCGAGGAGACTGACCGCGACGACGCTGGCATCGCCCCCAGCGTGGAGCTGCCGCGGGTCGCGCTCCTCGGCCAGGAGGCGCCCATCGTGACGGGTGCGCCGAGTGGAGCCGCGGCCGCCCGCGTCGCCTGACGCCCCGGGCTCGAGCGCGAGCCGGATGACCGGCTTGCCGCCTGCCCCGGGCCCGGTCCGCTACCAGGCCGTGCGGCTCGTCCTCAAGGGCGTGCTGGGCGCGTACGTGCGCACGACCGTCAGCGGAGGGCGGCACATCCCCGCGGATGGGCCCTACATCATCTGCTTCAACCACCCGTCCTGGCTCGATCCGTTGTTCTTCGCGGCCTACTGGCCAGATGACCGGCGCGATCTCTACGTCTTCGGGCCGCGCGAGCAGGACATGGGCACCGGCGTGCGCAACGCGCTCATCTCCTGGACGCGTCGGGGCGTGCCCTTCAAGCCCCAGGCGCAGGATGTCATCGACGTGACCCGGCGTGCGGTCGAGGTGCTCCGCCGTGACGCCTGTCTGGCCATCGCCGGTGAAGGTCGCCTGAGCGACCAGGAAGGGGCCATCCTGCCGCTCGAGACCGGTCTGGCGCACTTCGCCCGGATGGCCGGGGCGCCGATCGTGCCGGTGGCGGTCATCGGGACGCGCTGGATCTCCTTCGGCAGCCGCGTGCGTCTCCAGGTCGGCGAGGCGGTGGAACCGGGTCCCTATGGCGGGGGCAAGGACGGCGCCCGCGCCATGACCGACGAGGTCCAGCGACGTCTGCAGGCCTTGCTCGTCGGTGTCGAGGAGCGCGACCCGCCCGGCTGGTTGGGTCGCACCATCTCGGAGGCCTTCAACGAACGGCCCTGGCTGGACGACCCAGACCCGAAGGACGCGAGGCCCCACGGGTAGCGAGGTCGGGCCGGCCTACTTGCGGCGGTCCAGCACCAGCACGGCGTCGAGCCAGACGCTGGTGCCCTTCGACGACGGGCGCTTGGTGCCGGCCGCACGCAGTGCCAGCTCGTGCTTGCCCTGGGGCACGTTGCCCACGTAGACGATGCGCCGGGCGTCGCCGCTGCCGGCGTAGAGGTCGACCGTGCTCACCTGCTTGCCGTCGACGATGACCTTGAGCTTCCCACCAGCGGGCCCCCGGCGGGCGACGAGGGCGAACTGGGAGCCTTCGAACGAGACGCGCACGGTGGCATCCCTGGCCGATGCCCGGGCCAGCGACCGGCCCAATGCCTCGGTCGCCGAGAGGATCTTCCAGCCGCTGCCGAACGAGACCCTGGGGTTGCTGCGCTTGAGGTCGAGAAGAGCGACCGTGGGCAAGAGCTTGCGGATGCGCGTGTTGCCCAGCCGGTCTTCCGCCTTGCCCACGAGCGTGCAGCCACGGCGGTCGATCTGGACATCGAGCGCGTTGCTGGCCGTGGAAGCGGTGCGCGTGGCGCGAACGCTCCCGCGGCAGTCGACCGTGATGGTGCTGGAGCCCAGGCCGGAGGTGGCGTCCCTGGCGCCCATGATCACGGTCGTGGGCACGCGTGCCGCGCTCTTCTGGATCCGTACGCCCTGGCGAACGCTGACCCGGGGCCCCCAGGTGGTGGGCGCGACCGTGTCGAGCTTGATGCTGTCCCGGAGCACGGGCGACTTGACCGAGCGGAAGCTGCGCAGCTGCACCTTCACGTCCTGCAGTCCCTGCTGCTCGCTGAGCTGCAGGTCGAACCGGCGCTGGTATGGCTTCCAGGCGCTCCAGGCGCCGTCGCCGACGGCATAGCGGACCTCGTCGCCATCGAACCCGCGCAGGTCGGACTCGACCGTCCGGGTCCTGCTCCACTCGCCACCGCGAGCGAGCCGCATCGGCCGCTGGCGCTGCCCGAGCAGGTTGTCGTACGTCGAGCGCCAGAGGTTGCCGTCAAGCTTGGGGCCCCAGCTGAACTTGAACTGGCCCACCTGCCAGAACTGCCACGTGCTCCAGCCGGTGGGCAGGTGGATGTCATCGCACTTCCAGCACGCGACCCACAGTGGGTAGCGGCCGAAGGAGGCAGCGGATCCCACGACCTGCTCCCACATGAACCTGCTGGTGTAGAGCATGGGGTAGCGACCGGTCTGCAGGTAGAGCTCGTCGATCAGCCCGTGCAGGCGTTGCCGCGCGAGGGTCTTGTTGGGCGTCCCCAGCGAGCCCAGCGTCTCGACGTCCACGACCAGCGGCAGCAGTGCGCTCAGGCCCGTCGTCGAACGGACGGTCCTGAGGAAGTGCTGCGCTTGCGCCTTTCCGCCCTTGGTGTAGTCGAAGAAGTGGTAGGCACCTGCGAGCAGGCCCGCGGCCCTGGCTGCACGTGTGTTGCGCCTGAACGTGTCATCCACGAAGGACGTGCCCTGCGAGGCCTTGGAGAAGACGAAGCGCATCCCGGCGCTCCGTAGCCTGCCGAAATCGGGCTGGCCGTTCCAGTGGCTGACATCGAGACCCTTGACCCCCTCGGGCGTGGGCCAGGGGGTCGGCCGTGGGGTGGGCGTCGGGGTCGGGTTCGGCGTGGGCGTCGGCTCGGTCGTGGGCGGCGGCGAGGCCTCACCCTGGGCCGCCACCTGGCTCACGCCACCGATGCTGGCGAAGAGGAGCGGGAGCGCCAACGCTGCCGCCAGCAGGGCTCGTCGCGAGGGCCCCCTTCGAGGCCGGTGTGGAGTGGAGGTCCGGCGGGCTCGAGCCGGGCTCCCCCCGGACGGACAGGCGCGCTGGCGGGCAAGCGCGACGTCGGAGGCGCGCGGGTCTCCGCCTGACGGTGGATCGGGCGACGGTCGTGGGGCGCGCGTGGGCAAGGCGTGCCCTCCCTTCGGTCCAGCCTACGGGCTCACGGCTGGGCGTTGAGCGAGAGTGTACGGTGCCGACCCCATCTCGTTCAGCGGCCCGATATGGCCAGGGGTCGGTGGCCCCTTGGCGCCCTGCCCCGCCGGCGCCCCGTGGCACCCGATGGCATGCCCCGTTCGGCCCGGCTACCATGGCTCCCCGTGCCCATCGCTCCCAATGACTTCGTCCACCTTCACGTCCACTCGGAGTTCAGCCTCCTTGACGGACTCGGTCGCATCGATGACCTCGTCAGCGAGGCCTCGGCGCACGGTTTCGACGCCCTCGCCATCACCGACCACGGCTCGCTCTACGGTGCGGTCGCCTTCTACCAGGCGTGCAAGAAGAAGCAGATCAAGCCCATCATCGGGGTCGAGGCGTACGTGGCGCGCAAGTCGATGTACGACCGCGAAGGTCGCTCGGAGCAGAACTACACCCACATCACGCTCTGGGCCCAGGACTGGACCGGCTACCAGAACCTCTGCCGCATCATCACCGAGGCGCACCTCGACGGCTACTACTACAAGCCGCGCCTCGATCGGGAGCTGCTGAGCAAGTACCGCCAGGGCATCCTCGCGGGCTCCGCCTGTCTCGGCGGCGAGGTCGCCAGGCTGCTCGAGGTCGACGACTTCGAGCGCGCACGCGCGGTGGTGGGTGAGTACCGCGACATCCTGGGCCCGGAGGGGTTCTGGCTGGAGATGATGGACGACGGGCTCAAGGAACAGCAGGCCCTCAATCCCAAGCTCCTGCGCCTGAGCAAGGAGACCGGCGCCGGTGTGGTGGCCACGCACGACCTCCACTACGTGCGCCGGGACCAGCACGAGGCGCATGACGTCCTCCTCTGCATCGGCACGGGCAACAACCTCGACACGCCCAACCGCCTGAGGTTCGAGTCAGACCAGTTCTATCTCAAGACCGCGGCCGAGATGGAGCAGCTCTTCCGCGACGTGCCCGAGGCCATCAGCAACAGCAGGCGCATCGCCGAGATGACCGACCTGCACATCACCTTCGGCGAGCTGCGCCTGCCGCACTTCCCGGTGCCGGATGGCTACGACGTCGAATCATGGCTGCGGGCCGAGTGTGAGCGCGGCTTGCGCCAACGCTACGGTGAGGTCACCGAGGTGCTCCAGGAGCGGCTCGACTACGAGCTGGGGATCATCATCCAGATGGGCTACGCGGCCTACTTCCTGATCGTGGCCGATTTCGTGCGCTACGCCAAGGAGCAGGGCATCGCCACCACCTGCCGTGGCTCGGCGCCGGGCTCCATCGTGACGTACACCCTGGGCATCACGCCCGTGGATCCCATCCACTACGGACTTCCCTTCGAGCGCTTCCTCAACCCCGACCGCGTGACCATGCCGGACATCGATGTCGACTTCGAGGACGCTCGCCGCGACGAGGTCATCAACTACGTCACGCGCAAGTACGGGCAGGACCACGTGGCCCAGATCATCACCTTCGGCACGATGCTGGCGAAGGCTGCCATCCGCGACGTGGGACGCGTCATGGGCTACGGCTACGGGGAGGTCGACCGTATCGCCAAGGCCGTCCCCGACCAGCTCGGCATCACGCTCGACGAAGCCGTCAAGCAGGCGCCGCCCCTGCGTGAGATGTACGAGGGCGACCAGGGCATCCACAAGATGATCGACATCGCCAAGCAGCTCGAGGGCGTGGCCCGCAACGCGTCTACCCATGCGGCCGGCATCGTCATCAGCCGCGAACCATTGACCGAGCTGATGCCGCTCCAGAAGGCCACCAACAGCGACGCCCTCATGACCCAGTACGAGATGCACGGGGTGGAGGCGCTGGGCCTGCTCAAGTTCGACTTCCTGGGCCTCTCCAACCTGACCATCCTGCGCCAGGCGGTCGACCTCATCGCCCAGCACGCGGGGGTCCAGATCGACCTCGAGCAGATCCCGCTCGATGACGCCACGACCTTCAAGCTCCTGAGCCAGGGCGAGACGACCGGGGTCTTCCAGCTGGAGTCAGCGGGGATGCGCCGCTACATCAAGGAGCTGCGGCCCACCTCGGTCTACGACCTCGCGGCCATGGTGGCGCTCTTCCGACCCGGTCCCATGGACAACATCCCGGCCTACATCCGCCGCAAGCACGGCCAGGAGAAGGTCACCTACCCCCACCCGCTGCTGGAGCCCTACCTGGAGAAGACGTACGGCATCTTCGTCTACCAGGAGGACATCATGGCCGCGGCCATCGCCCTCGGAGGCTTCACCGGTCCCGAGGCAGACACGCTCGGCTACGCCATCCGCAAGAAGAAGTCGGACGTGCTCCAGGACCAGAAGGAGAGGTTCTTCCGCCAGGCGGCCGAGAAGGGCATCGAGCCGGGCGTCATCGAGGCCATCTTCAAGGCCTTCGAGCCCTTCGAGCGCTACGGCTTCAACAAGGCCCACGCCACCTGCTACGGCCTCATCGCCTACCAGACGGCCTATCTCAAGGCCAACTATCCGGTCGAGTACATGACCAGCGTGCTGACCGCCTTTCGGGACAAGACCGAGAAGGTCGCCGGTGCCATCGCCGAGTGCAACCGGCTGGGTATCGAGGTCCTCGGGCCAGACGTTCGCTACAGCCATGTCGACTTCACCGTGGAGGGTGACTCCATCCGCTTCGGCCTGCTGGCCATCAAGAACGTCGGCGAGAGCGCCATCAGCTCGATCATCGACGCTCGCGAGGCCGGGGGCGAGTTCAAGTCACTCGCCGACCTCTGCGCTCGTATCGACCTGCGCCTGGTCAACAAGCGCGTGATGGAGGCGCTCATCAAGGTCAACGCCCTCGGGTTCCTGGGGCACCCCGCACAGCTGCTGGCGGGACTCGACGAGGCCATGGCCTACGGACAGGCACAGGCGCGTGACCGCGTCACCGGCCAGGGCTCGCTCTTCGACATGCTCGGCGGCGAGGACGACGCGGGCCTGGCCCAGCGCCTGCCCACCGTCACCGAGGCGCCCTCTCGCGAGCGCCTGCGCTGGGAGAAGGAGCTGCTGGGTCTCTACCTCTCCGATCACCCGCTCGGCGAGCTGGCCGAGGAGATGGGCGGCTACGTCAACACCTGGACCGGCGATATCGGTGCTGACCTCGACCAGGAGCGCGTCGTGGTCGGCGGCATGGCCGCGGGCATCCGTCGTGTCATCACCCGCAAGCAGGAGTCCATGGCGGTGGTGACGCTCGAAGACATGCAGGGTTCCGTCGATGTGGTCATCTTCCCGCGCACCTATGCCGATGCTGGCGTCGCTACCAAGCTCACCGACGACGCCGTGCTCCTCATCTCCGGGCGCGTCGACCACAAGGGCGACGAGACAGTGGTCCTCGCCGACAGCGTCTGGACCTGGGACGAGGCGATCGCGAAGGGTGTCAGCGTCTTCACGCAGGAGGTCGCTGCCGGCGATCGCGGTCGAGGTCGCCGACGCAAGCCGGGCAACGGCAACGGCAACGGCTCGAGCGGACAGGCGCGCCCTGAGGCCTCGTCGCCCTCCGCGGTATCCACGCCCGCGGAGACCCTGGTCATCCCACGGGTCTCCCCCCTCCGTGGGGCACAGCCCGCGGGAACCCTGACCGTCACCATCGGAGGCGTACCGGCAGCGCCAGTAGCAGAACGGGCAGCGCCGCCGGATATCGCACCCTTCGAGCCGGGGCCACCCCTCGACCTGCCACCGCAGGAGCCGGTAGAGCCGCTCAGCGGACCCACGACACCGCCGGCCTTCGACAGCCTCACGCCGGAAGGGCCCGATGAGCCGCCCCTGCCGGACGAGGCCAGCGCGGCCGTGGCCGTCGCCGAAGGTGCGCGCACCGTGCCCGTGTCCGCCGGACCCGGGCAGACGCTGCACGTGCGTTTCGCTCCTGCCTCGGACGAACGGCTGGTGGCGGTCTTCGAGGAGCTGAAGCGGCTCATCAAGTCACGGCCGGGGGAGACGCCGGTGGTGCTGCACATCCCGGCCGGTGCGGGACGGACGCAGGAGATGCGCCTGGGCGCGCGGATCGCCTACGACGCAGAGCTGCTGGCCGAGTCCGCCCGCCGGTTCGACGGGCTCTTGCAGCTGACGCTGATCTAGCCCTGGGCGAGCCTCAGTCGAGGATGAGCCAGGCCACGCGAGCCGGTTCCGGTACGGCCTGGTTGAGGCGCACGAGGATGGTCTCCCGGTCGGCCGTCGTGTCGAGCACGGATGCGGCCTCGACGTGCACACCGGGGAAGTGGTCCTGGAGGGTGGCGAGCACGAGCGACTTCTTGGTCAGGCCGCCGGCCACGGGGATGACGAACTCAGCACCGCCAGAGGTGGTGGCCTCACCCGAGCGTCGCTCGAACTGGAGCTTGCCCTCCGTACGCAACGCCGTCCCGTTGCGATCGGGCGAGCGCGCCAGGATGGCCGTCCCGCCACGGCCGGCCACGAAGCGGCCGGCCACGCCGCCAGGGGATTCGGTCTTGCCGTCGAGTCCCGTGGTCTTGCCCTTCTTGGCGTCAGCCCAGCCCTGCACGCCGGTGCCCTTCTCCGAGCTGGTGATGCCGCGGATGGCGGCGCCAGCGCCGGTGATGCGGGTGAGCAGGCCAGGGCTCTGGCGGCCCGTGATCTGGGTGGATCGGCTGGCCGTGTTGCGCTGGCCCAGGCGGATCCACTGACCGTCCTTGCCCTCGACGCTATTGGAGATCCCGACCGCGCCGAGCACGCCTGCGATCGCGGCCACACCTCCGGCGGTCAGCAGCTGACGGCGTGTGCGCGGCTCATCGGCCGCGATGGTGGCTGGCGCGTTGTCCCTCGACGAGCTCACGCGAGTTCCTCCTCTTGGCTCGGGCGGAGCAGCCCGACGACGACGTACGGCGACGCGATCGTAGCGCAACACCGGATCGATCGACGCCGGCGCACCGGGTGGCACACCGACGTCGAGGGCTGGCGGACGGCAGGGCCTATTCGGCGGGCAGGTAGTTGACCTGCAGCGCGCCGTCGGCGTCCCGCAGCTCGAGGGAGCCCGAGGCATCCACGGACCAGGTCGAAGCCGCGCCCAGGGCCGCGAAGTACTGCTGCGACAGCTCGGCGAGGGCCGGGTCCTCACAGGCCATCATGGTGCTCGCGATCTCCGGCGCGATGGTGATGGCATCGCCGTCGATCTCGTAGCTCGTGAAGTAGTCGTTGCAGCCGTCGTTGCCCGACAGCGAGCCGTCCGCGTCGAAGACAGCCGTGATCGACGACGTGTAGGCGTTCGTCTCGACGGCATCGTTGCCGTTGTTGAGGCCCTGGGCGACCCACGAGCCGACGATCGTGGCCTCGGGCGCCAGGTCGAACTCCAGCAGGAATGCGCCCTCTGCATCGAGCAGCGCCATCTGGATGCCGCCGGACTGGTAGGCGGCGACCTGGCCAAGGTTGGCCAGGAAGGCCTGCTCGGTGTCCATGATCGGTGGCACGCACGCCATCATCGTGGAGCCGATCGGGCCGAAGGTGAGCTCGAAGCCGTCCAGCTCGTAGCTGGTGAAGTAGCTGTTGCAGCCGCCGTTGCCGCCCGCGTCGCCGCCGTCCATCCGTAGCGAGGCGCCGAGGCGCTCAGGCACGGCGACCATCTCGCCGTCGATGACTTGCCCCGTCAGGAGCCAGGTCAGGCCCTCGATGGGGTAGACCCCCACCAGCTCGTCATCGCTCCGCGCGTCCGTCGCGATGGTGCCGGCGGCGAGGCCTGCGCTGAGCGCGACCGCGGCCAGCGAGGCCAAGGTGATACGGAGCTTGTGCACGGCGACGGACCTCCTCACACTTCGTTGGTTACGACGGCCAAACCACAGTCTATGCGCATCCGGTCGCAGGGGCGTGCGGCTCAGGCCTTGGTATCGGCGCCCAGGAAGCGTTCGACGAAGCGCCAGCGCCAGAAGATCCAGACCAGCACCGCCCAGGCCAGCGCGCCGCCGAGGGTGATGCTCAGGTCGCGGATGGACAGCGGATACAGGTTGAAGAAGTCCCGGAACGGCGGTACCAGCAGCACCACGCCCAGTGCACCGGTCAGGCTCAGGGCCAGCCACGTCGGACGCCAGTCGGGCGAGAGCGGCTCGATCACCGCCAGGAGCTTGAGGGGCGGCTCGACGAAGACGACCACCATCATGCCCACGAGGATGAGGAAGACCGTCACGGAGGTCTTGGCCGCCTCCTCCACGGCTCGCTCCGTGGCCAGGCCGGCCTCGAAGTCGGCGTTGCCGATGAAGAACACGCCGGTGACCACGAGCAGGCCCACGATGGAGGCCAGACTGGCGGCCGGGAGCACGAACTTGGCCAGTGTCCGCAGCAGCGACTCACCGAGGAACGGCCCCGGGCGCGACCAGATCGCGAGCATGGCCGTGGGGATGCCCACGGTGAAGAGCGTGATGGCGGAGGCATTGCGCAGGTCGACCGGGAAGAAGCCGCTGGTCATGAGCACGAGGATGAGCATGCCCAGCGTGAGGATGCGGGTCAGGAACACGCGCAGGATGTCCTGCATGCCGTTGAGGATGCGTTGGCCTTCTCCGATGGCCGAGGCCAGGGCGCTGAAGCCGTCGTCGATGAGGATGAGGTCGGCCACACCTCGCGCCGCCTGCGTGCCGCTGCCCATGGCGATGGCCAGGTTCGAGCGCTTGAGCGAGAGCACGTCGTTCACGCCGTCTCCGGTCATGGCCACGTAGCGTCCCTGGCCGCGCATCGTGCCCACCAGCCGCTCCTTGAGCTCGGGCGTGATGCGGCCGAAGACCGCCGTCGTCTCGACGGCGGCCTCGAAGTGTGGCTCGTCCATAGCTTCGAGCTCTGGCCCGGAAAGGACCCCGCCGCTGGTGTCGAGACCGGCCTGCTTGGCGAGCGTGGCCACGGTCTCGGGGTCGTCACCGGAGATGACGCGTACGTCGACGCCCATCTGCCGGAAGCGCAGTCAGGGTCTCCGCCGCCTCTGGTCGCAGCAGGTCCCGCAGCACGATGATGGCGTAGGGCTTGGAGTCGCGCGGGAGCGTGGAGGTGTCGCCCTCGTCTTCCAGCTGCGGCGAGGGACTGTAGGCCGCAAGCAGCACGCGCATCCCGCGCGAGGCGTGATGGGCCACGAGGGCCTCGATGTTGCGCCACTGGGCCTCGCCGATATCGAGGTACTGGCGCAGGAAGGTCGGGGCCCCCATCGAGTACGTGCCCGCCGGCGGATGGACGGTCGAGATGCCCGCCGGCAGTGAAACGGCACTCCACTTGCGCTTCGACGAGAAGGGCACCTCCGTCAGCGGCACCCTCGAGATCGCGTGCACGGCTTCGGCGATGGCCTCGCTGGTCTTGTTGGTGGCGCGGCCGCTCGCGACCATGAGGCCCACCCGGCGCCGGGCGCTGGCCTCGTCGCCTTCCAGTGGCAGGACCTGATCCAGCTCCAGCTGGTTGGCTGTGAGGGTGCCGGTCTTGTCGACGCAGAGCGTGTCGACGTGCGACAGCGACTCGACCGCGTTGGCCTGCTGCACGAGGGCCCCGAAGCGCGACATGCGCACGGCCGCAAGGGCGTAGGCGATGGCGATCGAGACGAAGAGCCCGTTGGGCACGAGGCCGACCAGCACGGTGGCCTCCACGATGGCATCGTCGAGCTGGGCGTCATCGACCACGTTCTTGACGATGAGCAGCAGCTGCAGGTAGAGCACCACGCCCAGGGTGACGCGGATGACGGTCTGGATCTGACGCTGCAGTGGCGTGAGCGTCCGGCGGAAGGTCTTGGCCCCGGCCGTGATCCGGCCCGCGAGGCTGGCCTCGCCGACCGTCCGAGCCACGTAGCGGCCACGGCCGGACGTGGGGTAGCTGCCAGAGAAGACCGCATCGCCCACGCGCTTGGGGACCATGTCCGACTCGCCCGTGAGCTGGGACTCGTCGACCTCCATCCGACCCTCGGTCAGCTCACCGTCCACCACGATCTGGTCGCCGGCCTCGACCTCGACGAGATCGCCCACGACGATCTCCTCGGGTCCCACCTCTCGCGGCTGGCCGTCGCGCACGACGGTGGCCGTGGGCCGGGTGAGCAGGGCGATCTCGTCGAGTGCCTGCTTGGCGCGGATCTCCTGGTAGATGCCGACCACGATGTTGGTGCCGATGACCATGAGCGAGACGAAGGCGTCGAAGGGGCGGCCGACGATCACCAGCAGCGCACCCATCACGAAGAGCACGTTGTTGATGAAGGTGAAGACGTTCTCCCGGACGATGGCCCAGTAGGTGCGTGTCGTGGCCGGTGGAGCGCTGTTGCCCAGGCCCTGGTCGCGCCGCTCTGCCGCTTCGGCATCGGTCAGGCCGGTCTCGGGCGTGGGGGACAGGGCGTCGATGATGGCGCTGGCCTCGGTCATGATGCGGCGGCCGGGCGCACGCGATAGCGCAGGATCACGTCGTCGTCGGGGCTGGTGCTGGTGTCGATGAGCTGGAGACCGACCGCCGACGCGCGCGGCCAGCCCTCGCCGCCGACCGGCGTGGGCGCGCCAGCTCCGCCGAAGAGCAGGGGAGCGACGGCCAGCTGGAGCTCGTCCACGAGCCCATCCTCCAGCAGCGCGGCCACGAGCGTGCTGCCACCCTCGACCATCAGGCGCTCGACGCCGAGCCGGCTCAGCGCCCGCATGCAGGCCGTGAGGTCGACACGCTCGTCCCCGGCCACGACGACCGTGGCGCCCTCGGCCTCGAGCGCCGCGATGGCAGCCTGGCCCGTGCGTGTCGAGGTGCAGACCAGCACCCGACCGCCACCGGCCTGCACGAAGGCGCCATGGCGGGTCGAGCGAACCCCTCGCCCTCAGCCTCGAGCCGCGAGACGACCCCGACCTTCAGGGGTTGGGCCGGCTTGCCTGCGGCGGTGCGCTGTTCCAGCAGCCCGGATCGCGCACGGTCAGGCGCGGGTCTTCGGCGAGCAGCGTCCGGCCCCCCACCATGACCGCGTCGGAGTCGGCCCGCAAGCGGTCGACGCGGGCGCTGTCAGCCGTGCCCGAGATGCGCGCACCTGTGCGCGCGACGGTGTCGATCTTGCCGTCGGCGGTCATGGCCATGTTCACGAAGACGAACGGTCGAGGATGCACGGGCGCCAATGCTAGCGAACGTGCGCGCGCCGGTGGCGCTGCGCTGCGGAGACGAAGCGAGGCCCGCCTCCTCGACGGGCCTCGCGCTTGACCTCGGGCTGGGTGGGCTCGTCGTCGAGCCCTGGGCGATGGTGCCGCAGGACGGGCCGTTCGTCAGCGGTACGAACGGCCCGCATCGAAGCCCGTGTCGGGCTCCTCGGCGGTGTGGTCGCAGGCGGTCGACCGCGGCGCGGGGTACGTGCGTGCAGTACCCATGGCATGGCAGCATCAGGGGCATGGACCGTCACACCAGGACCCCGGCAGCGCTGGCGGAAGACCTGCGCGTGCTCGGGCTGCGACCTGGCGACCTGGTCATGGTGCATGCGTCGTTGCGTCGCATCGGACCCGTCGAGGGCCGCGCGGAGGGCGTGATCGAGGCCATCCTCGCGGCCCTCGCCCCCGATGGCACCATGCTCATGGTCCTGGGCGCGGCCGATGACCACGCCTGGGTCAACGAGCGTCCCGAAGCGGAGCGGGAGGCGCTGCTGGCTGATGCCGCGCCCTTCGACCACCTGCGTACGCCGGCCGCGCCCGACGTGGGCACGCTGGCCGAGGTCTTTCGCACCTTCCCGGGCACGCTCGTGAGCGACCATCCCGAGGGGCGTTTCGCGGCGCATGGTCCGCTGGCGCACGAGCTGCTCGACGAGGTGCCCTGGGACGACTACTTCGGTCCGGGCTCACCGCTGGAGCGGTTGCTCGATGGTGGCCGGGTGCTGCGCCTGGGTGCCGACATGAGCACTGTCACGGCCTTGCACCACGCCGAGTATCGCTGCTCGGTGTGGCCGCGTGCGCCGGGTCCGGCGCCACCGCCTCGTGACGACGCCCGACGGCCCACGGATCCGAACGGTCGAGTGCCTCGATGACGAGCGAGGGCTGGTTGACTATCCCGGCGAGGACTACTTCGAGGACCTGCTTCGCGACTATCTCGCGACCGGCCGTGCTCGCACCGGAAGCGTGGGCGAGCGCCCACGCTGAGCTGCTCGAGGCGGCCGACGTCGTGGCCTTCGGCGCAGCGCTGGATGGACGAGCATCTCGAGGGTGCCGGCACCGCGTCGGTGACCATGGAGGCCGATGCGTGCGCCGGCTCGACCGGGACCTGCTGGACGCGCGCCAGCGACGCGGTGCTGCCGAGATCGCCGCCATCGGGTCGCTCAAGACGGCCCTGGCCAACGCGGAGGCGGTGCCGGTCGAGGCGCGTCCGTATGAGGTGGTGAAGGGCAGTGCCGACGTGCCGCGTCGGGTGCTGGGTGCGGCAGACATCGCCGTCGTCGTGCGCGCCGAGCTCGACGAGCGCCGCCGGGCGCTCGCGCACTACGAGCGGCTGGGCGTGGCCGCGGACGATCTGCGAACGGAGATCGCCACGCTCGAGCGCTATCGCCGCCCCGTCTAGGACCTGAGCGCTTCCTTGATGGCGGCGTCGAGCTTCTCGGCGGTGGGTGGGCCCACCAGGGGCACGACCCTGTGGACCCCCTCGGTCTCGACCCAATCGAGCTCCATGCCCGGTGCGGTGAGCACGATGGGCGTCTCGGGATGCATCTCGCGCAGCCGCTCGATGAGGTCCTTGCCGCCGCCGGACTCGGTCGTGGACCAGACGTCGTAGATCAGGACGTCAGCATCATCCACATCCGGGCAATGCTCGCCGCGCAGGACCGGGCAGGGCGATCCTGCCGGGCCGGCACAGCCGATGGGCTCGTAGCCAAGCCTGCGAAGGGTGTCCACCTCCTGGTCACCAAGGTCGATGTCGTGATGGACGACGAGTACACGCGTCATATCGGGCACCCCCGCTGTGTCCGCCTGGGAGGCGGGTCCCACCGCCAGTATGCGCCGGGCGGTCCACGCTCGGGGCCAAGCGTCGCCGCTCCATGCGTGCCGAAGGTGGGATTCGAACCCACACGCCCTTGCGGACAGGGGTTTTT
>CAVPNC010000005.1:0-101532 GCA_963706695.1 uncultured Chloroflexia bacterium
TTCGCCAGCGTGATCGGTGAGATCGCTGCCGACCTGGCGCTCGACAGCGGCACCGACCACGACATCGAGATGTTCCGTATCGATCGGTTCGAGACAGGGGACTCCTGATGACCCACACCATCGTCTGCTTCGGCGAATTCGAATACCCACGGCGCCGACCCCTCTGGTGCGGCCGCCTGCCGCGCGACGTGCGCTGGCCGCGGGTCATGGAGCGCGCGCTGGGTGATGGCTACGAGGTCATCGAGGAAGGCCTCAACGGCCGCTGCACCGTCTGGGATGACGCCCATCGAGAAGGGACGCAACGGCCTCGACTACCTCTCTCCGTGCCTCGTCTCGCATGCGCCGGTGGACCTGGTGATCATCATGCTCGGCACCAACGACCTCAAGCGCATCTACGGCCACACCGCCGCTGAGATCGCCTGTGGGGCGGCGCGCTGGTGGACGTGGCCAGGGGCACCCTGGCCGGCCCCGATGGCCTGCCCCCGAAGGTGCTGCTGGTGTCGCCGGTACCCATCGGGCCGCTCACGGCCCACAGTGAGATGTGGGGCCTCGGCGCCGCCGTCGAGACATCGCGGCAGCTGGCCGGCATGTACCGATGGTGGCCGAGATCATGGCGTCGGCTTCTTCGACGCAGGGTCGGTGGCACAGGTCAGCCCGGACGACGGCGTCCATCTCGACGCCGATGCGTGTGCCAGCCTGGGAGCGGCCATGGCGGAGCAGGTCCGCAGGCAGTTCGACGACTAGAGGCAGACCTGCTGCCCGTTGACCGGCGTGGCGGACGGACTGCTCGAGGTCGGCCGGCAGAGGCGGCTCAGATGCCGCTGTGCAGCCCGATGCGTTCGCCGTTGACGACCCGGGCACGGTCGCTGAAGAGGTAGCGGATGCCGCCGAGATCTCCGCCGGCGTCGTGGCCTCGGGCTTGTCGGAGCCACCCTCCCCCGCCGCGGTGTCGATGGCTCGCACGCGCACGACGTTGACGGTCACGCCCGTGCCTGCGACCTCCTGCGCAAGGGCCGCGAAGAGCGTCTCCTGGGCGGCCTTGCCCACACCGTAGGCGCTCATGCCCGCGTCGGGCGCAGCCGCCATGGGCGAGGACACCGCGGCGATGCGGCCGAAGCCGGCCTCGACCATGCGCGGCGCGAGCTCGCGCACGACGTTGAGCGAGGTCCAGAAGTGCTGATCGATCATGTCGCGGTAGGGGTCATCAGGCGAGCGACCGATGTGCATGCCACCGGTCCAGCCTCCCACCAGGTGCGCCAGGGCATCGACCCGCCCGAAGCGGGCATAGACCTCGTCGATGGCGCCGGTCGCGGCAGCCTGGTCGCGCAGGTTGGCCGCGATGAGGGCTGTGCGCGCGGGTTCCAGCCCGGCATCGGCGACCATGGCCTCGAGCCGCTCCTGCGAGGAGCCCACCAGCGCCAGGTCCCAGCCATCAGCCGCGAGGTCAGGCACCAGCACCCGGCCCAGGCCGCCAGTCGCGCCGGTCACGAGGGCGACCCTTCGCCCGGTCATGCCCGCGACTCCACGGCGTCGAACGCGCCGAGGGCCTCCACGGCGTCGGCGTCCATGCCTTCGACCACGGGTCGGTCGATCTGCTCGAGCAGATGCTCATGGCCATCGAGGTCGATGAGGTGGCCCGACCGAGCCGCCTTGGTCTCGAGGTAGAACTCGTTGTACTCGTTGGCCGGGATGATGTGCGGCACTCGCCCGGTGACGTTCACGCCGAACTCGCGCAATCCCTCGACCTTCTTGGGGTTGTTGGTCATGAGCTTGACCGAACGCACCTGCAGCAGCTCCACCATGTGCGCGGCCACCGAGTAGTCGCGCTCGTCGTCGCGGAAGCCGAGGGCGAGGTTGGCATCGACCGTGTCGAGCCCCTGGTCCTGCAGGCCGTAGGCGCGCAGCTTGTTGAGCAGGCCGATGCCGCGACCCTCCTGGCGCAGGTACAGGACCATGCCCGTCTCCTGCTCGCCGATGGTGCGCAGGGCGGAGGTCAGCTGGTCGCGGCAGTCGCAGCGCAGGGAGCCGAGCGCGTCGCCGGTCAGGCACTCGCTGTGCAGCCGGACGGGGACGTCCTCCTTGCCGAAGGGGTCGCCCTTGACGATGGCCACGTGGTCCTTGCCATCGCGGTCGTTCCAGAAGCCGACGATGTGGAAGACCCCGAACTTGGTGGGCAGATCCGCCACGGCGGCGATCCTGACGCAGATGTGGTCGCGCCCGACACCGTCACACTCGTGGTCGGCGGTGGAGGCGACGAGTTGATCGTAGGTGAGGTGCCGGTCCCCGGCTCCTGGTGCATGTCCATGGCACCAATGTACGGCCAGCTGCGGTAACGCATCTGTGACAGGACCCACGCGGAGCCCCTCCCAGGCGAGCGCCCGACGGCCGCCACAAGGGTCCACAACGCCCGTTGTCCATTCCAAAATCCCCTTGACGAGCGCGTAGCGAGTCGGACAATCGCGTTGCATGACGACCGAGAGGGGGGCCTCCGGAACCGGACAGCGCGGAGCACTCGCGACGGGTCTACGCACCCTCGAGCTGCTCGTCGCATCGCACAACCCGCTGGGGGTCACCGAGATCGCCGACCAGCTCGAGCTGGACAAGGCCAACGCCCATCGGACCCTGGCTGCGCTCGTGCGTCTGGGCTACGTCGAACAGGACTCCTCCACTCGCCGCTACAGCGCCTCGCTCAAGGTCGTGGAGCTGGCTCGGGACGTGCTCGAGTCCCGCGACCTGACCGTCGTCGCGGCACCGCACCTCAAGTCGCTGTGGGAGGCCACATCGGAGAACACGCACCTGGCCGTGCTTGCGGGTGATCACGTGGTCTATGTCTCGATGCTGAACGGGACGACGATGCTGTCGGCCAATACCTCCATCGGCCAATCCGGACCGCTGCACTGCACCGCCACGGGCAAGTCCATCGTGGCCAATCTTCCACGCGGGACGACGGAGGGGCTGATCTCCTCGCTCGACTTCGAATTATTCACGCCTCGCACGTTGACCACCCCGGCTGCCTACGAGAAGGAGCTGGCACAGGTCCGCGTGACGGGGTACGCAGTGGACGACCGTGAGTACCACCCTGGCGTCCGCTGCGTGGCCGCGCCGATCTTCGGGATCGGCGGCGTCATGGCATCGCTCGGCATCTCCGCCCCTGCCGACCGACTCGACAACGAGCGCCTGCGCGTGATCGTGCCGCTCGTGGTCGATACCGCCGGACGTGTCAGTCGAGAGCTGGGTGGTCCCACCACGAGGATGGCTTCATGAGCAACCTGCGCACGGGCGGACAGGTCATCGCCGATCACCTGGCCGCCAACGATGTCGAGTACGTGGCCGGCATCCCCGGTCACGGCTGCCTGCCCATGGTCGACGCGTTCAGGGGTATCGAGAAGCCGACCTTCCTGCAGGTTCGCCACGAGCAATCGGCGGCCCACCTGGCCGACGCCTACTTCCGCGTGGCGCGCAAGCCCATGGCCGTGATGACCTCCATCGGCCCGGGCGCGGTCAACACGGCCGTGGGCATCGCTACCGCCTACGTCGACTCCTCGTCCATGCTCGTCTTCACCGGAGACGTGCACACCTACATGTTCGGCCGGGGCGTGCTGCAGGAGATCGACCGCAAGGCCTGGGCTGACCTCTCCACGCTCTTCGAGCCGATCACCAAGCGTCAGTGGCAGGTCACGCGCGTGGACCAGCTCGCCCGCATCATGCCCCAGGCCTACGCCCTCGCGGCCGGCGGCCGCCCGGGGCCGGTGCTCATCTCCGTGCCCATGGACGTGCAGGCCGACGCGGCCGATGTGCCCGGTCGCGCAGAAGGTCGAGCTACCGGAGCCTCCGGCACCAGCGGCCTCCGCCGTCTCGCAGATCCGAGCGGCGCTGGCCGATGCCAAGCGCCCGGTCCTCCTCGCCGGCGGAGGCGTCGTCCAAAGCGGCGCCTCCGCTCGGTTCCGCCAGATCGCGGAGCACCTGGGCCTGCCCGTGGTGGCCACCTACCAGGCCAAGGGCGTGCTGCCGGAAGACCACCCGCTCTACGGTCGCTACCCGGGCTCCAAGGGCACCGACACGGGCAACGCGCTCTGTCGCGAGGCCGACGTCATCCTCGCGGTCGGCTGTCGCTTCGCAGACGAGGCGGCGTCCTCGTACGTGCCCGGGGTGACCTTCTCCATCCCGCCGACCAAGCTCTACCAGGTCGATATCGACGAGTACGAGATCGGCAAGAACTACCCCGTCGAGCTGGGTGTGGTGGCTGATGCCAACGCCTTCTGCGAGGCGCTCTGGCGCGAGGTCGAGGCCGAACCCGCCGACACCGAGAAACGCGCCTACTGGGAAGGCAGGATCGCCGACCTGGTCGTGCCCTGGAACAAGAAGCTGGCGCCTGGCCGCACCGACCGTACGCTGCCGCTGCGCATCAGCGCGGTGCTGGACATCGTCCACGACGCCGTGCCGGCGGACACCATCGTGCTCACCGGCGCCGGCCACAGCCAGGCCCAGTTCCTGCAGGAGTACACCGTCAACGACGCCAGCCAGGTGATCTCGCCCAACGGCTTCAGCACCATGGGCTTCACCGATCCAGGGCGCCATCGGCGCCAAGCTCGCAGCGCCGGACCGCCCGGTGCTGGGGTTCGCCGGCGACGGCGACTTCCTGATGACCGTGCAGGAGCTGGCCATGGCGGTGCAGTACGACCTCGACGTCGTCTACGTGGTGGTCGACAACGCCGGCTGGCAGTCCATCCGCGACCTGCAGCTGGACGCCTACGGCGAGGACCACGGCTTCGCCGCCGAGTTCCGCGACGCCGCGGGTGCATCCGTCAGCCCGGACCTGGTCACGGTCGCACGGGGGTTCGGGGCCCAGGCTGAAGAAGCGACCGACGAACGGGCGCTCCAGGGCGCGATCGGAAGGGCGCTCGCCTCAGGCGGGCCGACGGTCATCGTCGTTCCCGTCCGACGCGAGTTCCCGGAGTCCGCCGGCCCTGTCAGCGGCTGGTGGGACGTTCCGGTCCCCGCATCGTTGACGAAGCGCCGCAAGACCTATGAAAGGGAGGTGGCACCGGTCCGACGAGATGCTGTGAAGCGCAGCTGACCCGAGGGGACGTGATTGGGAGAACGTCATACAGAGGAGTTACAAGATGTCCAAGTTCGGATTGACCTGGCGCCGGGGCTTCGCGATGGTCGCAGGCGTGGCGCTCGCGGCAGCCGCCCTGCCAGGTGCGGTGGTCGCGCAGGATGACGAAGTGGTGGTGATGACCTACTTCAGCAAGGAGCTCGGCGAGGGCACGCTCAAGGAGCTGCTGGCCGACTTCGAGGCTGAGTCGGGCATCGCCGTCAACTTCGTGGACGTCGGTCACGAGGACTACAAGACCGGCATCCTCGTCCAGCTCGCCGGCGGCAACCCGCCCGACGTGCACACCAACTGGGCCGGCGCGCGCACCGCGTTCCAGGCTGAGAACGGCCTGCTCGCGCCGATCGACGAGATGTGGGCCGAGAACGGCCTCGACGAGCAGTTCGGCGCAGGCATGATCGAGTCCGCCGTGACCTACGACGGCGTCAAGTACCTGCTCCCCTTCGGCTTCCACATCGCACCGATGTGGTACAACCCCCAGCTCTTCGCCGACAACGGCGTCGAGATCCCCGCGACGTGGGACGACCTGAAGGCTGCCTGCGGGACCTTCAGCGAGGCCGGCGTCCTGCCCATCTCGATGGGTGCGATGGCGCAGTGGCCGGCACAGTTCTGGTTCGACTACCTCATCCTGCGTACGGCCGGCGCCGAGTACCGCGCCAGCCTGATGGCCGGTGAGGCTTCATATACGGACCCCGAGGTCGTACGAGCCATGGAGCTGTGGAAGGAACTCGTCGACGCGGGCTGCTTCGCCGACGGGGCCACCATCAACAGCATCGATTGGACCGATGCCGCCGATCAGCTGTCCAACGGCGAGGCGGCCATGAACCTCATGGGTACCTGGATCATGGGCTACCTCAACGGCAACGGCTTCGAGCCCGAGGTCGACTACGACTTCTTCGAGTTCCCCGTCATCGACGAGGGCGTGCCCGGTGCGGTCGTGGGGCCCGTGGATGGCTTCGTCACCGCCGCCGGTGCCAAGAACCCCGAAGCTGCCCAGGCATTGCTGGCCTTCATGGCGAGGCCTGAAGTCCAGGTTGCGTGGGCCATCGGCCAGGGCAACATGAGCACCAACACGACATCCGACACGTCCGAGGTCAACAACATCACCCAGCGAGCCATGGAGGTCGCGGCCGCAGCCGAGACCTACAACTTCAACTACGACCTGGCTACCCCGCCTGCGCCCAGCGTGGTCGGCTTGGCCATGTTCCAGGAGTTCATCAACGACTCCAGCGACATCCAGGGTCTTCTGGAGAAGACCCAGACCGAGATCGCCGCAGCATTCGAGGAGTAGCCACATCGCAGACCGCCGGTCCTTGAGGGCCGGCGGTCTGCGTTTGCCGGTGGCACGCAGCAAGCGACCGCAAGGTGAGAACATGACGATCAGGGGCAGGGAGCTAGGGCCGTGATCCGCGGCAATCGCCTCTCGCTGTTCCTCATGGCTGCCGGGCCACTGGCCTTCTTCCTGGTCTTCGTCATCTGGCCGCTGGCGCAGTCGATGTACTACAGCCTGACCAAGTGGAACGGGCTGAGCGCACCGGTCTTCATCGGGCTCGACAACTTCTCACGGGCGCTGTCCGACCCCAACTTCATCCGCGCCTTCCAGAACACCGCCATCTGGCTCATCGTGGCCGTCACGGTGCCCACGATCCTGGGTCTGCTGCTGGCGGTCCTGTTGGACCGGCCCCTGCGTGGCAGCCGTCTCTACAAGTCCGCGTTCTACCTGCCCATCACGCTCTCGTTGGTGGTGGTCGGCCAGGTCTGGACCTGGATCTATCAGCCTGAATGGGGACTCATCAACTCCGTGCTCGAAGCGGTGGGCCTCGGGGACCTGACAAGGGCCTGGCTGGGCGATCCGCAGACCGCGCTGATCGCGGTCATCGTGGCCTGGTGCTGGCAACAGACGGCGCTGGCCCTGATCCTCTACCTCGCGGCCCTGACGACGGTGCCCAAGGACCTGCTGGAGGCGGCCGCCATCGATGGCGCCAATGGCAGACAGCAGTTCCTGCGCATCATCGTACCCCTGCTGCGGCCGGCCTCGATCGTGGTCATCACACTCGCGGTCATCAACACCCTCAAGGGCTTCGACATCGTCTTCGTGCTGACCAAGGGTGGACCGTTCCACATGTCGTCGAACCTCGCCATGTTCATGTACGAGGAGACCTTCTTCAAGTACAGACTGGGCTACGGCGCTGCGATCGCGACCGCGCTCTTCGCCCTGGCCATCATCGTGGTCATCATCTACTTCCGACAGGCGCGCGCCTCGGAGCGGATCTATGGCTGACGCTCACGGCATGACCGTCACCGAGGAGCGCGGCAGGGGACGCCCGTTCAGCCGATCGTTCGTGCTGCACGGCTTCATCCTGGCCATGCTGGTGATCTACGCCGCACCCATCATCGGCGTCCTCATCACCTCGGTGATGTCCAACGCCGAGATCTCGGCGCGCGGCGTGTGGCACATCCCCGAGGATGCGACGCTGGACAACTTCGTCGACGTGTGGAACGAGACGTCCACGCCGCGTTACCTGCTCAACAGCTTCATGGTCACGATCCCGGCGACGGCCCTCTCCGTGCTAGGCGGCGTGCTTCTGGGCTACGTCTTCAGCCACTTCAAGTTCCCCTTCGCCGAGCTGCTCTTCCTCGTGGTCATCGCGGGCATGTTCTTCCCGCCCCAGGCCATGCTCATCCCGCTCTTCCGGATGTTCAACTCGCCGATCGAGATCTTCGGGTTCCAGATCCTGCCCACCCTCTACGACACGGTCTACTCGATGATCATCATCCACATGAGCATCGGCTTGGCCATCACCACCCTGCTCATGCGCAACTTCATGTCCGCGTTACCGTCGGGGCTGCGAGAGGCCGCCATCGTCGATGGCGCCGGTGAGTGGTCAGTGCTCTTCCGGGTGATCGTGCCGCTGACCCTGCCAGCGCTGGCCGTGCTGGCCACATTGCAGTTCACCTGGATCTGGAACGACTTCCTGTGGCCGCTGGTGCTCACGCGCAGTGACGAGTCCAAGACCATCATGGCCGGTATCAGCGCCCTCCAGGGTCAGTACAACGTGGCCTGGGCCAATCAGGCGGCCATGGCCGTCATCGCCAGCATCCCGACCGTCGTCATCTTCATCGCCTTCCAGCGCTACTTCATCGCCGGCCTGACCATGGGCTCGGTGAAGGAATGAACAGACCACCGAGGAGGGGAACCACGTGACCGCAGCCGTCGAACGCATGAGGGTGGCCATCATCGGCCCGGGACGGATCAGCGACCTGCACGCCATCGAGTACGTGCGCTCGCCGTACACCGAGATCGCCGCCGTGTGCAAGCCGGACACCGAGGGTGCGCTGGCACGAGCACGCTCGTGGGGCATCGAGCCCGAGAAGGTCTACGCCGACTGGCGAGACTGCCTGGCCGACGACTCCATCGACGCCTTCGAGGTACTGCTCCCCCACCACATGCACATGGAGGTCGCACTGGCGGCCATCGAGTCCGGCAAGCACCTCTCGACCCAGAAGCCGGTGGGTTTCACCGTGGCCGAGTGCTCGCGCTTCGTGGAGGCGGCCGCAGCGGCGGAGGCACGCGGCCAGGTCGTGCGCGTGTTCGAGAACTTCCTCTTCTATCCGCCCGTCGCACACATGGTGGACATCGTGCGCAGGGGCGAGATCGGCGAGGTCCTTTCGGTGCGCCAGATCAGCCGCTCGGGCAACCCCGACTGTGGCTGGGACGTGCCCGACCGCGCGGCCGCCTGGCGGTTCGACATCGAGCAGAACGGCGGCGGTCCGCTCGTCTTCGACGATGGCCTGCACAAGTTCAGCATCTTCTGGGCGCTGCTGGGCGTGGCCGACGAGGTGCACGCCTGGATCGGCTCGACGCCGGTCGAGGGTGGCGCGCTCGACTCGCCGTCGGCGGTGACCATGCGCTGGGGCTCTGGCGCCATGGGCGTGCTCGAGGTGGTCAACGCGCCGAAGCTGCAGGTGCAGTCGCTCTTCTATTCACAGGACGACCGCGTGGAGGTCACCGGGTCCAAGGGCGTGGCCTGGGTCAACCGCGGTCACGGCAAGATCCAGGAGGTGCCCTCGCTGCAGGTGTACCGGGACGGGGTGACGCGAGACTTCGAGGACATCGCCTCGGAGTGGGACGAGTCCTTCATCCTGGCCACGCGCGACTTCATCGAGGCCGTGCGCGAGGGTCGGTCCTCCCTGCTCACCGCCGAAGAGCATCGGCAGGTGCTGTCGACGGCGCTGGCGGCGCAGATCTCCGGCCGCGAGGACCGCGTCGTGCGCCCGGTGGACGTGCCCTAGCTCGAGTGCGGCACGCCTCGCGTGTGGGACCGGTCTGACCAACCTATCGGGGCGGTTCCGACGGTTCCGGCGGTGGCGGCGGACCGACTGCATCGCGACCCTGCGCACGTTCCGCGTTGGCCTGCGCATTGGCCGCGGCACGCGCCTGATTGGCCTGGCGTTGGCTGTTGCGCGCGCCTGGTTCGCCTGTGCGTTGGACTCCGCGCGCCCTGCGGGTGGCGGAACTGGTGCTGCACCCTCGCCCGTTCGCTGCAGCTGGTAGACCACCGTCAGCTTCTCGCCGTCCCAGGACTGTGACGTCGCCGCATAGCCCAATCGGGCAGCCACGACCGAGTCCGAAGCGAAGTGCTCGGCCGCGATCGCCTGCGTAGCGGCAGGGAACGTATTGACGACCACTGACCGCATCTCGAGCTCCATGCCCTTCACCTCGACTGGCACCGTCTGACTCGACGGTCTCGGCTAGACAGGAGCAGCCTACCCGAATGGATGTCGTCAGCCGTTTCGCCTCCGGCCACCCGACCGGTGACTTCGGCTCGGCTCGGGCGCATGATGAGGAGGGAAGGTTCCCGACGAGAACGAACCAAGGGGCACGACCATGCTCGGACTCGACGACAAGGTGGCCGAAGCGGCTGACGCTCTCGCCCGCTCGATGGTCGACGAGCCAAGCAGCCGTTGGCTCCTGCCGGACCCGGACGAGTTCCTGTCGGTCCACCGGCAGCTGTACGCGTCTCTCATCCGGCTGGGGCTCGCCGAAGGTCATGTCGAGACCTCGGGCGAGCCGGTGGTCGGCGTGGCCGTCTGGCTCGTGCGACCGGCGATCATCGCAGCCGCGTCGCCAGCAGCCACCAAGCGCCGGCTACCGGTGGTCTTCCCCGCCCATGCCGCCGACCGAGTCGAACGCTACTCGGCGGCGATCCGGCAGCTCCGTGAGCGTGCCCGCCCGGATTGCCATGCGTATCTGGACACCATCGCTGTGCTGCCGGAGCACCGACGCCGCGGCATCGCCAGCAGCTTGCTCGAAGCCGGTCATGCATGGGCCGATGCCGCTCGCCTGCCGTGCGCGCTCGACACCGAGACAGCGCAGAACGTGGCCTTCTACGAGCACCACGGCTACCAGGTCGTCGCGCGACTCCAGGTGCCTGGCTCTGACCTCACCATCGCGGCGATGCGTCGAGCGCCGTCGGACTTGCACACAGCCGACTAGCCCCGCCATGGCTTCGCGCTACGCCGGCTGCCGGCAGTCGATTGGCGTTCCGCAATCCCACGCTCGGAGGTTGGTCCGGTCGTGCCGCAGTGCATCCCCCGCCATGCCGCAGCATGGGTCTGAGCTGAGAACCGACGGGCGGGCTAGTGGTGGTGTGTCCCGAACAGAGCTGCAGACGCGAAGACCGGCAGCCGGCATCGATCGACGAAGCCCATCCGCCGGTACATCGAGAGGGCCATCGAGCTCGAATGCAGCACCGCTCGCTCCGCCCCAGCCGCCTGTCCACGCGTGATGGCCTCGCTCATGAGCGCCGTCGCGATGCCCTGCCCGCGCGCTTCGGGCTTCACCGCCACTCCGTAGATGGCGACCCACGCAGGGACGTCCTCGAGGTTCACGAAGGTCTTGCCCACAGGCTCCCCGTCGAGGTAGGCCACGAGCCGCAAACCTGGGTTCCGATCAGCGATCCAGTAGCGGTTGAGCGTCTCGATCAGGTGGCGCTCTTCCTCTGGCACTGACCAGTAGGTCCGGATCAGCTCCTCGTAGTCGTGGAGGCCCTGCTCGGTGCCCGGTGTGTCGACGGCGCGAATCTCCGCACGACTCGTCCCCGGGTCCGGTTGCCAGTCCTCGAGGTCCAGGTCCATGCCGAATGCTTCCTCGACGAGGTCGAGGCCCTGGACCGCCAGCCGGTGTCCGAGGTCGATCGGCTGGTCCGAAGGTCGATGGATCCACATGAAGGGCACGTCCCTGGATCGGAACGCAGCAGCGATGGCCGTGATGACTGCGTCGGCGTCGGCGTCGGCAGGGATCCGCGTGCGGATGATCCCGTTGTACGGCAGAGCCCGGATAGGTGACTCGAACCAGAGCACACCATGCTCGTCGCGGAGGCTGGCTCCCGGGTATAGACCGAAGTGACGCCAGTGCCGCTCGAAGGCGGCCTCGATGGCCGCGGTGCGATCACCTTCATCGATGGGGCGGTGCGCTTCGCCGGCACCTGCCATCTCCACCCTCCTGCTGGCGAGCCGATCGCGAGAGGACGGTGCCGTCCCGCCTCGAAGACGACTCACGGCGCGAACCGACCCTCGCGGGTTCGTTTGCTCGGTCCGGACTGACGGTCCTCATTGGTCCAAGCCGAGGCACGGCATCGTACCTCGCCAGGGCCAGCGACGACCAGACCAAACCCGCTGTTCGTGGCGTTTCTATCTCGTGTGGTCACACATGTCGGAGGGCGGGCCAGGTGTCCGTTGGCTAGAGGGCGTCGGCCATCCTCATGGCAGGCCCGTCATCGCTCAGCCAAGCAGGCCCGGACGCTGCCAGCGCCCGCTGGACATGCCCTAGGTCAGCGACTCCTTCAGCATCCGCGCCTGGAGCGCAGTGCGCAGGACGGCGTCCTCGATGGTGTCGATGTCGAGCACCGCGGCGGCGGCAGGATGCGTGATCGCCGGGACCACGATCTCATCGGGCAGGCGCACCACGACCTCCGCCATGGATCGGTGGGTCGCCTCGCCCACGATCTCGAGGTTGGCCCGCGAGGCTGCCTGCGGCTCCGCTCGGTGCGGCGGGAACCCGCCGCCGCGCTCGCCACTGAAGAGCTGGTCGAAGAGCATGGAGAGGTTGATCTCGCCGGCCCAACCCCAGCCCTGGTTGAGCGCGAGGGATACGACGTTGCCGGCGTTGATGCGCGCGAAGAGGAAGGCGTCGAGTGGCGTGAGCAGATGGCCGCAGGCGACGCCCGGATACTGCATCACCGAGTTCATATAGCCCTGCCCGGTGCCGCAGCCACCGATGACCATGTCGACCCGGTCTGCCGCCAGCAACAGGGCTGAGATGAGCCCGGTCTGGATGTACTGCAGCTCAGGGACCTCACCCTTGGCAGCCATCCCGGCGTTGACGACGTCGAGGCCGCGCCCTTCGAGGGCAGACATGATGGTGGGGTGCTTGTCGACCGCGCTGGTCTCATTGACCACGGCGATGACGCATGGATGTGGCTCCTTCCGGGCGCCGCGGTCGAGTGCTATGGCAAGGGCGGCGCCACTGTTCTCGAGCATAGCGCTAGGCTGCGCGCGAGATGACCGACAAGAACGCTGCCGATACCCACTGGCCCGACTACTACGAGGTCACCGCCGAGCGACCCTCGTGGACCACTACCACGACCGCGGCCGAAGCCTTCGGCGAGCACCCGACAGGAGACTCCTGGTTCGCGGTGGACCTCGGTTGTGGTGCCGGCCGCGACTCGCGTGAGCTGCTTCGGCGCGGCTGGCGCGTACTGGCCACGGACATGACGCCAGAGGGCCCCCAGACGCTCTGGCGCCTGACGCCAGAGACCGATCGGGACCGGCTCGAGACGGAGGTCTCGACGCTGCAGGACTTCGAGATCCCCGCCTGTGACCTGGTCAACGCCAACCTCATCCTGCCCTTCCAGCCAGCCGACGACTACGCCGCCACCTGGGCGCGCATCCTCGCCGCCATCCCCGTGGGCGGTCGCTTCAGCGGCATGCTCTTCGGCGACAGGGACCAGGCCGCGGACGAGCCGGACATGACCTGCCCCGCGCCCGACGTGATCCGCGGCTACCTCGACGAGCTTCGACATCGAATACTGGAACGAGAAGGAAGAGGACGGTCAGACCGCGCTCGGTGACGACCACCACTTCCACCTCATCGAGGTCGTGGCCGTGCGCCGCCACTTCCCCCCGGCCAGCGGGTCGGGTAGCATTCGGGCCCATGTCAGACCTCACCCCTGTGACCTCGGCACCCGTCGCCCCTTCCGCGGCACGCGTGGCCCTGGCCGACGATGCCCCCTCCATCGAGGAGCTCTTCACCTTCGCGCGTGATGCCGAGCTGCGAGTACAGACGCTGCGCATGACCATCGAGGATCACGTGATCAACGCCAAGGGTGCCCAGACGGTGACGTACGAGGTCCAGCTCCGCCACCCCGGCCAGGCACGCGTGACCACCCGTCGCAGCACGGAGGCCCTGTCGCGGGACTACGACGTCTGGCTCAGCGACGGCGAGATGGCCACGACCTACCAGGCCCAGCAAGCGGCTGGTCAGCACGCGCCGGCTGCGAGACCGCGTGGCCGGCTCCGACGAGCCCGGCCTGCCGCCCTTCGCGCGTCAGTACATCCCGCGCACTCGGCTGCCCGCGGGCAGCCTGCCGGAGACCTTCATCCACCCCCACGGCCTGTTCCGCTTCGTGCTCGTGACCGGACCGCTGTCGGTGATCGGCGTGCAGTCCGTGGCCGGCCGTGAAGCGATCGTGGTCCGGGCCCAGCATCCGCGCTCGGCCAAGGTGCTCGTGGACCGGCCGGACCGATCCATCGATGTGGGCATCGCACGCGACAGCGGCTTCGTGGTGCTGCTGACCGAGCGGATCGGCGAGAGCCGTCACTCGGCACGCCGAGGTCACCGCGCTCGATCTCGATCCCACCCTCTTCGACTCGACCTTCGAGCTGCGGGTGCCAGCGGACGCACGGAAGGTCTACTGAACGCCCCGCGGGGGGCACGCCGATGCGACTGGGCGGGCAGCGACCCGCGCATGATCGCCTACCACGACGAGGAGTGGGGTGTCCCCCTGCACGATGAGCGGCGCCTCTTCGAGCTGCTCTGCCTGGAGAGCGCTCAGGCCGGCCTCTCCTGGTCGACCATCCTCAACCGGCGGGAGGGCTACCGGGAGGCGTACGAGGGCTTCGACGCGACGAAGATGGCGGCCTACGATGATGTCCGCCAGGCACGACTGATGGCCGACCGGCGCATCGTCCGCAACCGGGCCAAGGTGCGGGCCTTCCGCGACAACGCCCGGGCCGTGCTCGAGCTGCGTGAGGAGACCGGCGGCCTCGACACCTACCTGTGGGCCTACGTGGGCGGCGAGCCCATCGTCAACGACTTCGAGGCGATGGACCAGATTCCCGACCCAGACACCGCTGGCGGAGGCGGTCTCGGCTGACCTCAGACGGCGAGGCTTCCGCTTCGTGGGGCCGGTCATCATCTACGCCTACCTGCAGTCCGCGGGCCTCGTCAACGACCACCTCGTGAGCTGCTTCCGACGCTCCAGCGACTGACCGGACGGCCCCGCTCCGGGCCGTCGGCACGGGTAGGATTGCGTCCTGCAGTCGTACCCGCCACTGCCGGACGTCGTGCGGGCCAGCTGGGGCACCGATGGGCAAGAAGTCCAAAGGCAAGGACAAGGCCAGGAAGAAGGACCGCAAGAAGGCCCTCCGCCTGGCCGCACCCCTGGCCGCCCCGGATGACGAGGCTGCGGAGGGCCTGACGCTCGTCGAGACGGCGCCGGCATCCCGGCGTGCCGGAGTCGATGCCTCCGAGCTGGCGGCGCGGTTGGCCAGCCTCTCGACCGTGCTCCAGCGCCATCTGTCACGCACCGATGCCGGCGACGGCCTGACCCGTGCGCGCCTCTCGGCCCTGGCCCTGCTGGTGCTGGGCGGACCTCGCACGCTCGGCGACCTGGCTGCCGCGGAGCAGGTGCGCCCGCCGACGATGACCCGCCTGGTGCACGCCATGGAAGCGGATGGCCTGGTCGCGCGCGACAAGAACCCCGATGACGGCCGCTCCGTGGTGATCCGTGCGACCCCGAGAGGCGTCGAACAGCTCGCGCAGGGCCGCACACGCCAGATCACGCCCCTGGCCAAGGCGATCTCCGATCTCGAGCTCGACGAGCGGCAGCAGCTCGCCCAGGCGGCCGACTCGCTCGGTCGGGTGCTACGCGCCTCGAGGTGGGGGCCGGCCGACGCCGGGGAGTGAACCGCACCGCGCTGACGACACCCACGACCGCCACCGACAGGATCGTCTGGCTGGCGCTGGTCGTCGCGCTCGTGGGCCTGCTCCAGACCGGGACGCCACCGCGAGTGGTGGTGCTGGCAGCCATCGTCATCGCAGGCACGCTGGCCTACTCCCTCCGCTGGCGCCTGGGTGGAGGTGCGATCGTGATCCTCGTGCTGGTCGGCCTGGCCCTGCGCGCCGTGCCCTCGAGCGGCTTCAGCGACGTCCTCATCGTCACCGAGGCGGCCGCTCGCGAGATGCTGGCCGGCGGCAACCCGTACGGCCATGGCTTCGAGGCCTCGATCCCACCAGGAGCACCCTTCGCCTACGGCCCGCTGGCCCTGCTCTGGTACCTGCCCAGCCTGGCCGACCCCGGCCGCATGGAGCTGCTGGCCGTCGCTCGTGGTGCTGGGGCTGCTGGCCCTCCGAGGGCGGCCGCTGGGGCTGGCCATCTATGCCGTCACGCCGGCCTTCGTGGTGGCCGCCGGCGACGGCTCCAACGACACGAGCGCGGGGCTGCTCATCCTGGTGGCACTGCTGGCCGCGGTCCGTGTGCCGCTGCTGGGGGCCGCCTTGCTGGCACTAGCGGTGGCGTTCAAGCCGTATGCGCTGGCCTGGCTGCCGGGGTTGATCGGCTTCGCCGGGATCGGGCCCCTGCTGGCGTTCCTGGGCGCGTCGGTCGTGCTCTGGCTGCCGGCGCTGGTGGCCTGGGGCCCGGGCTCGATCCTGTGGTCCCTGCGCGAGGCTGAAGCGCTCCACCCGCGTCCGTACTACTCGCTCGCGTATGCCCTGGGGAGCGACGGCAGCGACGTGCCCAAGGAGGCCTGGGGTCTGCTGCGCATCATGGCCGGCCTGGCCCTGGCCGTCCTGAGCCTCGTGCTGACTCGCTCAGCGGCGTCGCTCATCATCGGTGGTTCGCTGGTGTTCGCGGCCACGCTCTTCCTGGGCTGGTGGGGCACGTTCGCCTACCTCGCAGCCGTTGCGCCCATCCTCTGCTGGCACATCGACGACTGGCTGGGCCTGGGCGGACGCGTCGCCTGGCCGGGCGATCCGGTGCGTCGTGTCACCGATTGGGCAGATATGGCAATCCCGGTACGCGAGGCTGTCATGAGATCGAGCGCCAAGCCTCGATAGAATCGGACGCTCCGAGCACCAACCAGACGGGAAGCGAAGACGCGTGATCCGCCCCGGTCGCCGTACCGGATCATGCCGAGCAGTGGCGAGCCCGATCCCGTCTCGCGCACGACGGCGCCCAGCGGGCGTGGAGGGCTCATGACGGCTGCGGGACTGGCTCTACTCATCATCGCCCACATCGCGGACTACTCCACCTTCCTGGTGATGGTCGCGAGGCGCGGGCTGGGAGCGGAGGCCAACCCGCTGGTGGCCACCATCTTCGAGGACTGGGGCCTGGCGCTCCTGACCGTGGCCAAGTTCGCGACCGTGCTGCTCGTGGCAGCGGTCTTCCTCATCGTTGGCCGGGAGCGGCCCCGCGTGGCGACGGGCGTGCTCGCCTTCGGGGTCTTCGTCGGCACCCTCGGAGCGCTCTCCAACCTGGCCACGATCTAGCGCCGGGCTGGGTCGTCGTCGCAGCAACGAAGGCGGGGTGGACCTTGCCATCGCCGCTGACGTGGTGGCACACTCGCACGTGATGAGCGCGCCACGGAACGACTGGCCACCAGCGCAGCCCCCGTACGGACCACCGTCGGGTCCACCGCCGGGGTATCCCCCGCCTCCTCCGGGACCCTACCCGGGCGGGCCGCCGGGCGCGCCCTCAGGCGCTCCGCCGCCCACGCCACCACCGCAGGAACCACCGGCACCACGCCGAGATCGTGGGGGGTTGGTGGCCGGCCTGGTCATCGTCGGCATCGGCGTCTTCTTCCTGCTGGCGCAGTTCATCCCCGACATCGGTCGCTGGATCCCGCTCTTCATCGGGCTCATCTTCCTGGCGGCATTCATCCCCAAGCGTGAGTACGGGTTCCTCGATCCCGGGCTGTATCGTCAGCGGCGTCGGGGTCGGCGTGGTGCTCGCGGGGGCACTCGATGACCCCTGGCCGGGGGCCGCCATGCTCTTCTCCATCGCGGGCGGGTTCATCGCCATCTGGGTCGTGACCATGTTGATCCGGCGGGTGGACAAAGGCTGGCCAAGGAACGAGCGCGGAGACGTCATCGAGGGCCGCTGGTGGCCGCTCATCCCGGGCGGCATCCTCGCGCTCATCGGCCTGGTCGTGCTCGCCGAGGAGGGCTTCGAGGGCGACCTGCTGCGCTGGTGGCCGGTGCTCATCATCGGAGCCGGCCTCATCGTCCTGGTGTCGGCCCTGACGCGAGGGAGTGGTCGCTAGGCTCCTTGCCCTGAGCTAGAAGTCGGTTCGCTCGGTGCCGAACTGCTCCACGTCGAGGTCTGGTCGCACGCTGCGCACGTAGTCGCGCAGGGCCCACAACGAGGTGTTGAAGCCGATCTCGCTCCAGGGCAGCTCCTCGATCTCGAAGGCCTGCACCTCCAACGTCTCCGGGGTCACCACCATCTCGCCACCGAGGATGTCCGCGCGATAGACCACGATGACCACGGACGCTCGAGGCTGCGGATAGATGCCCACGATGTGGGTGGGCTCGACCTCCAGGCCCGTCTCTTCGAGCGTCTCGCGCACGGCACCCTGGATGACGGTCTCATCTGCCTCGAGGAACCCGCCGGGCTGCGCCCACGTCCCCACACCGGGCGGGATGGCGCGCCGGATGAGCACGATCTTGCCCTCGTGGGTGATGGGCAGGGCCGTGGCCACGAGGCGTGGATTGACGTAGGTGATGTAGCCACAGGCGGTGCAGTGATAGCGCTCACGCTCCTCACCGGCCACGGGCCCATAGGTCAGGCGGCCGCCGCAGCGCGAGCAGTGCCGCATGAGGGGCGCCATCCACTCGGGCGCACCGCGCTCGAAGCCACGGACGGGGAGACGGGCAGCAGGATCGTCGAGCCTGGGCATCAGGCGGTCAGGACGATGTAGATGATGGCGACGACGGCCACGATCGAAGCCGCGATGACCGTGACCCAGACGACACGAAAAAGCGCGCGGCCGCGGTCCACGTCCCACCAGGCGCCGACCGACCGCCACACGCGCACAAGGGCGTCGACCGACACGGCCAGCAAGGCCAGCCCGCCCACCAGGACGGGGACCTTGACCCACAGCGAGGACATGGGCGTCCCCAGCTCGAGCGCGGCGATGGCGATGACGCCGCAGATGAGCACCACGATGGAGAGGTAGATGAAGATCGACTGCAGGGGCGTCGGTGCCAGCTCCGGTACGCGCTGGGGCCTGAGCGGGCGCCCGTGCACGTCGACCGGCACCGATCGCTCCTGGCGATCGAGCTTGGGTACACCTTCGAGTTCGTCTTCCACGACCGGAGTCTAGACAGGGCCGTCATGCGGGCCGATGGCCCTTCGGCCCCAGCTACTGTCCCTGGGCCTTGGTGAAGCCGGTCTCGCCCTCGATGATGCGCAGCTTCTGGACATGGGCCCAGGTCATGCGCTCGCCGATGCGGCCGAGCAGGCGCAGGACGGCGGCGTCGTCGACGGTGCCGCCCTCCTCCGCCGCCACGAAGCGGCAGCGCCACCAACCGACGGTGTCCGTATGGGGGTTACCGCTGGGGTACACGACCGTGCCACGAGCGGACATCAGCAACAGCTTGAACTCGGGCCCGGCGGCCTCGTCGAGGAGCTCTCCCACCGGCTTGGGATCGCCGTCCATCTCCGTGTACACGTCGACGCCCAGCAGCTGCGTGTTGGGCGGATCGACCGGGCGCGGCTCCCAGCGTGGGAGCGGCACCGGCACGCTGACCGGGGTCTCACCCTTGGTGGGGTACCGCTGCGCGGGAGCTCGCCCGAGGTTCTCGATGACCGAGTCGGCGAAGCCCGAGGTGGAGGTGGAGGCCTCCACGTTGCCCGACTGGCGGGCCACATCGAGCGTCACGGCCTTGCCCTCCTCGAGGGTCACGAAGACCGCGTCCTCGATCTGCTGGGCCGCCTCCGTCTCGCCGAGGTGCTTGAGCATCAGCACGGAGCTGAGGATGAGCGCCGTGGGGTTGATGACGTTCTTGCCCGCGTACTTGGGAGCAGACCCGTGGACCGCCTCGAAGATGGCCACCTCATCCCCGTAGTTGCCGCTGCTCGCGAAGCCCAGGCCGCCGACCAGGCCCGAGGCCAGGTCGCTGATGATGTCGCCCGCGAGGTTGGTGGTGACGATGACGTCGAACTGCGCGGGATCCTTGGCCATCTGGTGGGCCACGTTGTCGATGATCAGGTGCTGCGGCTCGATCTCCGGATACTCCGGCGCCATCTCCTCGAAGACGCGCTGGAAGAGGCCCTCGGTGAGCTTGAGGATGTTGGACTTGGTAGCGCAGGTGACCTTCTGGCGGCCCTCGCGGCGGGCCAGCTCGAAGGCGTAGCGGATGATCTTCTCGGAGCCGCGGCGGGTGATGATCTTGAGCGCGATGGCGACGTCACGAGAGTCCATGTACTCCACGCCCGCGTAGAGATCCTCGATGTTCTCGCGGACCACGAAGAAGTCGATGCCCTCACCGTCGTAGCGCGTGGGCACGCCCGGGATCTGGCGCGCGGGACGCAGGTTGGCGTAGGTCTCGAAGAGCTTGCGCAGGGTCACGTTGGCCGACTTCTCGCCGAAGCCGATGGGCGTGCCCAACGGGCCCTTGAGCGCCACCCCGGTGCGGGCGATCGAGTCCGCCGTCTCCTGCGGCACGCCGGAGGAGTTGCCGGCGCGGAAGACCGCTTCGCCCGCGATGGCTTCCTCCCACTCGATGCTCACGCCCGTGGCCTCGATGACGCGGCGCGTCGCGGCGGTGATCTCCGGTCCCACTCCATCACCGGGAATGAGAGTGACGAGGTGGCTCATGGTTTCCCTCCGAAACGGCATCCAAGCGTTGAGGCCCGGGGTGGCAGTGAGCTCGGCGCGGGGCGGCGCCGACGGGCGGTCTCCGAATGCTACACGGGCTCGAGTCTCGGGCACGTCCGTCCGGCTCACGGGTGATACTGCACGCGTGTCAGACATGGATCGAGCGCACGATGGTCGGTCTCCCGTTCGTCAGCATGGGGCCCTGCTCGCGGCCGCGCTGCTGGCGGCCTCCATCGCGCTCCTGGCACCGCCCCTGACGATGCGCGGAGCGAGCCTGCCGTGGGGCACTCCCGACTACTCCGAGCGCGGGCCGTACGAGGTCGCCGTACGCGAGATCAGCGTGCCCCGCCCCGGGGCCGCGGAGACCTTCGAGGCCGGCCTCTTCGTGCCGCTGCCGCTGGAGACGGCCGAGGCCGAGATCGTCGAACGCTCAGCCATCTATGCCTTCGGCCACGGCTACCTGTCCCCCATCGAGCCCTACCGCTCCACGCTCGAGCACATCGCGTCGTGGGGCATCGCGGTCGTGGCTCCACGCTCGGGTGGCGGACTGGTGCCCAGCCACGCGGCGTTCGGGGCGGACCTCGTGGCTGCGCTCGACGCGGTGGCGGTGGCCGCTGCGGCCGACGACTGGGAGGGCCTGCCGGTCAACGCGAGCGCGCGGGCGGTGGGCGGCCACTCCATGGGTGGCGGCGCCGCCGTGCTGGCCGCGGCCACGGACGCAGCCATCAAGACGGTGGCCACACTGAGCGCTGCGGACACCCGGCCGAGCGCGGTCGAGGCCGCGGCGACGGTGAAGGTTCCGATGCTGCTGGTGGCCGCCTCGGAGGACCGCATCACGCCCGTGGACGAGCATCAGCGACCGATCTTCGAGGCCGCGACCGGGCCCGCGCAGCTCCGCCTCATCGAGGGCGGAGGGCACTGCGGCTACCTCGATCGAGCCGACCTCATCGGTCTCATCTGCGGCCGGCAGACCCTGGACCAGGACGCTCAGCGTGCGCTCGGCCGGGCCGCTCTCACGGCCTGGCTGCGAGGAGAGCTCATGGATGACGCAGCCGCGTCCGAGCAAGCCTGGCCGCCAGACAGCGCCGACGGCACGAGCGTGGAGGCCAGGGGCCGGGAGTCGACGTGACCACCGCCCGGACTCCGCTGCTCATCGACTGCGACACCGGCATCGACGATGCACTGGCGCTGCTCTACGCCTGCGCCTCGCCCGACGCGGAGGTCGTGGGCGTGAGCTGCGTGGCCGGCAACGTGGAGCTGCCCCACGTCATCCGCAACACCCTGGCCGTGATGGGGCTGGCCGGCCGGGGCGAGGTGGAGGTGGCTGCCGGTCGCGACGCGCCGATCGTGCGCCCCTTGCGCATCGCTGACGACACCCACGGCCCCACCGGCCTGGGCTATGCCGAGCTGCCGCTCCCGACGACATCGGCCGGGCCGCGGGATGCGGCCGAGATGATCATCGAGGAGGCCCGCACCCGCCCGGGTGAGCTGACGCTCGTGACCCTGGGGCCGCTCTCCAACGTGGCCGTGGCGCTGGAGCAGGAGCCACGCTTGCCGATGCTCCTGCAGGGCCTGGTGATGATGGTCGGGGCCTATCGCGCGCCAGGCAACACGGCGCCGACCATGGAGTGGAACGCAGGCGTGGACCCGGAGGCGCTGGCCGCGACCATCGCGGGCTGGGCCGGCACGGGTGCGCCCTCCCCCCGCGCCTTCGGGCTGGACGTCACGGAACGCGCCCGGATGACGCCGCACCACCTCGAGCTGCTGGCTCAGGCCGCCGGCGACGCGGACGACCCCATCGTGCGCTTCATCAACGATGCGCTGCGCTTCTACTTCGAGTTCCACAGCCGCTACGACGGCTTCTACGGCGCCTTCATCCACGACGCGCTGGTGGTCGCCGCAGCCCTCGACCCGGCCATGGCGCGCGCCGAGGCCCTGACCGTGGAGGTCGAGCTGGAGGGCCGCTGGACCACCGGCGAGACCGTCACCGACTGGCGGCGGCACTGGGGACGGGAGCCCAACCTCGCCGTTGCCGTGGAAGCTGCGGCAGAGGCTTTCTTCGAGCGCTTCGTCGAGCGCGTCGGCAGGCTCGCGCGGGAGCGACGCTCAGTCGGCTGAGGCGAGGGCCTCGACGATCGGCTCGCGGAAGGCCGGCATCTCCCACAGCTGCCGCGTCATGGGCCCGGCCCCTCGTCGACTCAGGTGGCGCAGGTCGTTCTGCGAACGCGTCTCCCACCAGTCGCCGTAGGCCTCGACGGTGACGATGGGCAGGTCTGCCGCTCGGCTCAGTGCCGCGTAGCCGCGGTCACGCTCGACGTACCAGGCGGGGTTCCGCGCCACCAGGGCCGCCTCCAGCTGGGGCGCGTACGGCAACGCCACCGCGATGACCCGCGCTCCGTGCCCTCGCAGCTCGCTGATCAGGGCCACGAACGAATCGAGGTTCGCTTGGGACAGCGGGACACCCTCCGGCAGGACCTGCAGCAGCTGTGGCACGCGCTGCTCGAGGGTGTAGTTGCGGACCGGTCGCTCCGAGAGCCAGCCGCTGAGGGTGAGCTGGCGATCGCGGTCACCGGCCGTCCTGTGCCGGTCGCCCCGGAGGGCCTGCCTGATGCGCGCCACATCTCCCCGCCAACGCCAGAGCGCGGAGCGCTGGCCGAGAGCACACGACAGCCAGGCCGGACCGGTGGCCTCACCGCAGCCACCCCACAGTCGCCCCAGCTCGGAACGCGGGAACCAGTCGCCGGGTGGCCCGTAGCCCGTCATCAAGTTCGTGGTCACGCCCAGGATCACGAGGTTGGGGACCAGGCCCTTGCGGGCCAGCCCGGACACCAGGATCCTCTGGCCTTCAAGGCCGAGCGCCGGCTGCGCCACGGTGCGGACGGTGACCTTGCGGCCGATGGCCTCGGAGATGGCGGCCTCCAGCACGCTCGGGCGCAGTCCGCTGCGGATGACGGACGTGCCCAGCACCATGATGTCCGGCCGGCCCAGGCGCATGATGTTCGAGAGCGCGACGTCCGCTTCCGGATCGGACGACGGCGCCTCCGGCAGGCGTCCTGCTCGGATCAGCGCCCGTGTCCCAAGCTCCGCCGCAAGCACGGGTCCGATGAGCAGCAGCGGCGTGATGATGGCGGCGATGGAGCGAAGCACGGGCGCTATCCGATCACGACTGACTGCTGGAGTGGTGCAGCGACGATAGAACAAGTGAGGCGTGCCCGAGGCCGAGCGCACGTTTCGTGGCAATCTGGCGCCCGGGACGATGGAAGGGCACGGACGGGAGGTGCAGGTGTCGAGGACGTGGCTGCGGGTCGGTGGCGGGCTGCTCGTGTTCGCGCTCATCGCCCTCGTCGGCCTGGCCGCGCTCGGCGGGCTCGAGTTCGACGAGGCGCTCGACACCTTCGCGCTGGTGATGGTCGCGGCCATCCCCGCGGGCGTGGCCGCGTACGCGCTCATCGAGTACGCCCAGACCGGCCGCATCGACTCGATCACCCGTCAGTTCGACACGCGCACGCTCGTGCTCATGCCGGTCGCCATGGCGCTCAACATCGTGCTCGGCACGGCCGTGGCCAGCGCCCTCAAGATCCCCATCTACCTCGACTCGATCGGCACCATCCTCGTGGCGGCGCTGGCCGGGCCCCTCGCGGGTGCCGCCACCGGCTTCCTCTCCAACGTCATCTGGACCTACCTCGCTCCGCCGCCGTTCGCGAGCCCCTTCGCGGTGCCCTTCGCGGTGGTGGCAGTGGTCGTGGGCCTGCTGGCAGGGACCTTCGCGCGCTGGGGCTGGCTGCGCCCGCGTCCGCACGCCTCGGGGCAGCAGCTGGGCGTCGGGGCCGCTCTGTCGGTCGGAGCGGTGGTGGTCATGGTCGTGCTCGCGCTCCGGGCGTGGTCGGCGGCGGCCGAGGGCGGAGACGTGGCGCCGGCCTCGGACGAGGCGGCCTTCGTGCTGCTCGGCTGGGTGGCCCTGCTGCTGGTGGTCGGAACGGCCGTCGGCCTGGTCGTGCTGCTGGTGCGACGGCGGGACCTGGCGGTGGCCTACATCCTCGCAGCGGGCGTGATCACCGGCATCGTGGCCGCCTTCATCGCAGCGCCCATCGCGGCCGGCCTCTTCGGCGGTGTGACCGGCTCGGGCGCGGACTTCGTCATCGCCGCCTTCCGCCAGGCCGGGGCCGACCTGCAGCAGGCGGTCCTGGGTCAGAGCCTCATCAGCGACCCTGTCGACAAGGTCATCACGTACTTCGTCGTGTACCTCATCCTTGGGGCCATGGCCACGCGCACCAAGGCGCGCTTCCCACAGGGCCAGTACCTGCTGCCGCTGACCGACGAGGATGACGACGACACTACTGCTCCCGAGCGCTAGGGCCCACGCCGACCGCTGGCGCACCCTGGACCCGCTGACCCGGCTGGTGGCGGCCGTGACCACCATGGCCGCGGCCCTGGTCCTGGCTGGCCTGATCTGTCCGCTGGCGCTGCTTGTGGGCGCCGTCGTCGTGCCGGCGCTGGTGGCGCGCGAGCTGGTGCCCGTGCTGCGCCTGAGCCTGGCCCTGTCCCTGCCCCTGGCCGTGAGCGTGGTGCTCGTCAACCTGCTCTTCTCGCCCGGGAGCGTCGCGGAGGGTGCCCTGCTCGCAGCCGAGGTCGTGATCCGCGTGCTGACCATGGCCGGCGCGGCGGTGCTCTTCTACCGCACCACTTCCCCCGCCGACCTCGTGGGCAGCCTCCAGCATCACGGCCTGCCGGCAAGGGCCACCTTCGTCATCCACAACGCCGTGGCCATGATCCCGCGCCTGGCCGAGCGCGCCCGTGAGGTCACCGCCGCCCAGCGGGCCCGAGGGCTGGACTCGGAGGGCAGCTGGCGGCGACGCGGCCGGGGCGTGCTGGCCATCACGGGGCCGACCGTGCTCGGCGCCATCGGAGAGGTGGAGACACGCACGCTGGCGCTCGAGACACGCGGCTTCACGCGCCCCGGCCGAGCGACGGTGCTGCGCGTCCCGGTGGACAGCGCCGTCCAACGCGCGGCGCGCTGGGGCATGCTCGCCGCCCTCATCGCGCTGGGTGCCGCCCGCTTCGCGGGGATCCTCCCGTGCTGAGCCTGCGCGCCGTCTCCTATCGCTACCCCGGCGCCAAGCACGACGTGCTCCACGGCATCGACCTCGACCTTGTCGAGGGCACCGTCACCGGGCTGGTGGGCCCGGCTGAAGCGGGCAAGTCCACGCTCTGCCTCGTGGCCGGCGGCCTGGCGCCGCGGGTGATCGGCGGCCGGGTCGCCGGCCAGGTGGGCATCGACGGGACGTCGGTCGCGCTCTGGCCCATGCATCAGCTGGCCCAGGAGGTCGTGACCGGCGTACAGGATCCAGCCGGACAGCTGTCGCTCATCGCCGAGACCGTGGCCGAGGAGGTCGCCTTCGGCCCGGCCAACCTGGGGCTGCCCCTCGACCAGATCGAGGAACGCGTGGCCACGGCCATGCAGCTCACGGGCATCACGGCCCTGCGCGAGCGCGACCCCGTGCGCCTGTCGGGCGGTCAGCAGCAGCTGGTGGTCATGGCCGGCCTGCTGGCCATGCGCCCGCGTCATCTCGTGCTCGACGAGCCGGTGGCCCACCTGGACGCGGCTGGGGCACGACTCGTGCTGGACGCCGTGCGGGCCGCTGCCGACGCCGGCGCCGCGGTCCTGCTGGCCGAACAGCGCGTGGCGGAGCTGGCCCGGATGGCCGACTCGATGCTGGTCATGGCCGCCGGCAACATCGTCACGCGTGGGCGTCCGGCCGAGGTGCTGGCCGAACCCGCCACGCACGCGCTCGGCGTGGAGGAGCCATCCGAGGTGGCGCTGCGCAGGCTCCTCGTCGAGGCCGGCCTCGATCCGTCACAGGTGGAGGTGGGCCGGTGACCGAGATCCGACTGGAGGGCGTCACCTTCGACTACCCCGACGGCACGCGCGCGCTCGATGCCGTGGACCTGCGCATCGAACCCGGCGCATCGCTCGCGCTCGTCGGCGCCAACGGCAGTGGCAAGACGACGCTGGCCCGCCACCTCAACGGCCTCCTGCGCCCGACCAGCGGACGCGTCCTGCTCGACGGTGCGGACACGGCTGACCTGCGCGTGGCCCAGCTGGCGCGCAGCGTGGGGCTCGTCTTCCAGCAGCCCGACCGCCAGATCTTCGGCAGCACCGTTCGGGACGAGGTCGAGTTCGGGCCTCGTCACGCGGGCGAGGAGGACGAGGCTGCCTTCGCTCGTACCACAGCCGCGCTGGCGCAGGTCGGCATGACCGATGACCTCGGCACACACCCTGACGACCTCGGCGAGAGCCGGCGCAAACTGCTGACCATCGCCTCCGTGCTGGCCATGGAGACACCGGTGGTCGTGCTCGACGAGCCCACTGCCGGGCTCGATGCCCGTGGGGTGGAGCTGGTGGCCGGCCTCGTCCGCGGGCTCGTGGCGGAGGGCCGCTCGGTGGTGGGCATCAGCCACGACATGCGCTTCGTGGCCGAGGCCTTCGCGCGCGTGGTCGTGCTCGACGGCGGCCGCATCACGCTGCAGGGCGCTCCCGTCGAGGTCTTCGCCGAGCCAGCCTGGCCGGCCCTGAGAAGGGCGGGGCTGGAACCGACGGCCGCGGCGGTGCGCGGAGCACGACTGGGCCTGGGCTCCACCCCCACCGAAGCATCGCTGGTGGAGGCGCTGCGTCCCGAGCACTGAGCTGCGTCCCGAGCACTGAAACGATCGGACCTGCATGACGGCTCCCGTCGGATCAGCGGGTCGTGATCGCCGGGACCTCGGCGCGATGGAGGCGAGGCGTCGGCACCTATCCGCCGCTGGTGTCGGGGTGTAGACTGCCGCGCCTTGGGGGCCATCACACGGGGCAGCTCGGCTCGCCCGATCCAGCGGTGCGCTACGACCGGACCCAACGGTCCGGCCACCGCCAGGGAGGTCTTCCATGTCAGACAACAAGGCCGTGGTACTACGGCTCTACGACGAGGTCTTCAGCCAGGGCGACGTCGACCTCGGCGACGAGCTCATGGCGGACGACTTCGTCGAGCATGAGCAGCTTCCCCCCGGAATCCCATCGGGCAAGGCGGCGCCGCGGGTACTCATGACCATGATGCGGGAGGCCTTTCCCGACTTCCGCGCGACGGTCGAGGAGCTGCTAGAGGACGGTCAGAAGGTGATCGCACGGGCGCGCTTCTCGGGCACGCATGAGGGCGACTTCATGGGCATCCCCGCGACCGGCCGGAGCTTCGACATCGCCGTCATCGACATCCTCGAGTTCCGCGATGGCAAGGTGATCGCCCATTGGGGAGTGATGGACATGGCCGGGATGATGGAGCAGCTCGGGATCGGCGGGCCACCCGCGTAGGCCCGTCCGCGAACGGCCGACCCGATGAAGGCGACCGCCGCGCTGATGCTGGCCATCTTCTGCATCGGCATCGCTGCTCGGTCTGCCCATCGGCGCCCTGCTGGCGGGCACGCTCAGCTGGCGTGCCACGTTCGCCGCGGTCGCCATCCTGGCCGTGATGGAAACGCTTCTGATCTGGCGTCTGCCGGCCGATCGGGCCAAGGGCCCCACCGCCGCTGGCTGGGCACGTGGACGGCCGTCATGGCGGTGCTGGCGTTCGCCGCGGCGTTCACCTTGCTGCCACGGCCACAGGTCGTGCCACGCGGGCCCGAGGAGGGCGTGGGCGCGGAGGATCGCGTGGCCGAGCGCGCGCCGGTCTGAGCGAGTGAAGGAGGAGAGGTGAAACGATGAGCGGGATCGGAGAGCTGGTGCGCGGTGTGTTCGAACGCCTGTCCGGTGGAGGTGGCGACTGCTCGCATCTCGACCAGGCGCTCAACGTGGAGCCGCAAAGCTCCGGTTGCGAGGAATGCCTCGCGGCGAGCATGCGCTGGGTCCACCTGCGGTTCTGCCTGACCTGCGGCCACGTCGGCTGCTGCAACTCCTCGGAGGGTAAGCATGCCTTCGCCCACTTCGAGGAGACCGGACATGCCATCGCCCGGTCACACGAGCCAGGCGAGACCTGGAGCTGGTGCTGGATCGACGAGATCGAGGTCTGATGCGGACGGCACGGCGATGGCGCTGAGGGTGCCGAGCGGGTCGTGCTGGGTAGCCGCCAGCTGGGGAACGTGCCCACATCGCAACCGCGCAGACACTTGACCTCCCTTGCGCGGGGACATGTACGATGCCGCGAGCGAGAGTGGCCGGGACATCGCCCGCCCGGGTGCGCCTGTCACCGGCACCAGGGAGGTTCTATCGGATGATCAGGCGTCGCCCCGTGCTTGCAGCTACCACGCTGCTGGCCCTCACCCTGACCGCGAGCTCTGCCGCGGTCGTCGCCCAGGACGAGCCCCTCAAGGTCTTCGGTGCGTACGCCACGCAGATCGAGGAGCCGTGGGACGGCGTGATCCACACCGCGCTCAACGCAGAGGCCGCCACCGGCAGCATCGACTACACCTTCGTCGACGACATCGGCTACAGCGGAGACATGGAGCTGATCCTCACCGAGGTGGCGGAGCTCGAGGCCCCGGACATCATCTTCGGCGACGCCTTCGGCAACGAGGAAGCGGTCCGTCGCGTGGCGGCCGACTACCCTGACATCGCCTTCGTCTTCGGCTCCGGCGGCGGTCCCGCCAACCCCAACTTCAGCGTCTTCGACAACTGGATCCATGAGCCGGCCTACCTCGCTGGCATGCTCGCCGGCGGACTCACCGAGACCGGCATCATCGGCATCGTCGGCGGGGTGCCCGTGCCGGAGGTCAACCGCATCAGCAACGCCTTCATCAGTGGCGCGCAGGCGGTCAACCCGGAGGTCGAGGCCAAGGTCAGCTTCATCAACAGCTGGTTCGACCCCGCTTCGGCCAAGGAAGCCGCGCTGGCCCAGATCGATGCCGGCGCTGACGTGCTCTACGCCGAGCGCGCGGGCGTCATCGAGGCCGCCGTCCAGGAAGGCCTCATCGCCGTAGGCAACATGAGCGACCAGTCGGCCGACGGGCCCGACAACGTCGTCACCAGCGTGACCTGGAACATGACTCCCACCGTCGAGTACATCGTCGACCAGGTCGCCGGCGGCACCTACACCAGCCAGGACCTCAAGGACTTCAGCATGGTCGCCAAGGGCGGCGCCGCGCTGGCACCCATCAACGAGGCCCTCGTGCCCGCAGACCTGCTCGAGACCGTCCAGGCCCGGGAGGCCGAGATCGTCTCCGGCCTCTTCCGGGTGGACATCAACGAGGCCACTCCCGCAGGCTCGGTGATCCCCGAGTAGGTCGCCTGACCAGCACCCGCGCGCGATGACCACCAGCGGCGGCCAGGGCGACCTGGCCGCCGAGCTGCGTGGCATCACCAAGCGCTTCGGCGACCTCGTCGCCAACGACACGGTGGACCTGGCCCTGGCCAAGGGCGAGGTCCACGCCCTGCTCGGAGAGAACGGCGCCGGCAAGACCACGCTGATGCGCATCCTCTACGGGCTCACCACCGCCGACGCCGGCACCATCGAGGTGGACGGCGCGCCGGTCACCATCCGTGCTCCGCGCGACGCCATCGCGGCCGGGGTCGGCATGGTCACCCAGCACTTCAGCCTGGTCCAGCCCATGACGGTCACCGAGAACGTCATCCTGGGACGGGCCTCCGGTGCACGCCTCGACCTCGTCGCGGCGCGTCGCTCGGTCGAGGAGGCCGCCGACCGCTTCGGCATCGCCGTCCGACCAGACGCGGTCGTGGAGGACCTCTCGGTCGGCGAGCAGCAGCGCGTGGAGATCGTCAAGGCACTCGCGCGCGACTGCCGTGTGCTCATCCTCGACGAGCCCACGGCCGTGCTCGTGCCGCAGGAGGTGGATGCCCTCTTCGGGACGCTGCGCCGTCTCATCGACGAGGGCCTCTCGGTCGTCTTCATCAGCCACAAGCTGGGCGAGGTTCGCGCCATCAGCGACCGCGTCTCGGTCATGCGCCGGGGCCAGATGGTCGGCACCGCGCCCGGAGATACCGATGAGCGGGAGCTGGCACGCATGATGGTCGGCCGCCCCACCTTCGGCGTCGGCCGGCAGGAGCCGCTGTGGCACGACGGCGAGGCTCGCCTGCAGGTACGCGGCATCTCAGCCCGCGGCAGCCACGGGCTGGGCGCCCTGCACGAGGTGGAGCTGGAGGTCCACGCCGGCGAGATCGTGGGTGTGGCCGGCGTCAGCGGCAATGGTCAGACGGAGCTGGCTGAGGTCCTCAGCGGCATGCGCCACGCGACCGCGGGCTCCATCACCGTCGACGGTCAGGAGCTGGCCAACAGCGGACCGCAGGTGGTCATGTCCGCAGGCGTGGGGCGCATCCCCGAGGATCGTCATGCCAGCCTCGTGCTGGACCTGCCCGTGTCGCTCAACCTCATCATGGAGCACATCGACGACTTCGCGCCCGGGGGCCGGTTGGACCGCAAGGCCATCGAGGCCCACGCCGAAGACCTCATCGAGCGCTACCGCATCAAGGCCCGGCCCGGGGACCGCGTGGCTACGCTCAGCGGCGGCAACATCCAGAAGGTGCTGCTGGCCCGGGTCCTCTCACGCGACCCCAAGGTGGTCATCGTCTCGCAGCCCACCCGAGGCCTCGACGTGGGCGCCAGCGAGTACGTGCGAGAGGAGCTGCTGGCACGCCGCGCGGAAGGCGCCGCCATCCTGCTGATGTCGGAGGACCTCGACGAGCTGGTGGGCCTGTCCGACCGCATCGTGGTCATCTACGAGGGGCGCATCGTGGGCCGGATCGAGGCGAGCGAGGCCGATCCCGAGCGCCTGGGCATGCTCATGGCCGGGCGCTCGATCGAGGCGCAGGCATGACGCTGGAGGCCCGGCGCATGGCCGAGAGCCGGCTCGGCCGCGCCGGCATGATCGCCCTCGGCGCCATCGTCACCATCCTGGCCGTCACCGGCGGCGCCTTCATCATCGCCGGGGCCAACCCGCTCGAGGCCTACACGGCCTACTTCATCACACCGCTGACCCGAGAGTTCACCCTGCTGGAGGTGCTCAACAAGGCCACGCCCATCCTCTTCACGGGGACGGCCGTGGCCATCGCCTTCCGGGCCGGCTACTGGAACATCGGCGTCGAAGGCCAGCTGCTCATGGGCGCGGTCGCAGCCGCCGGCATCGGCCAGGTGGTGGAGGGCTGGCCGACACTCATCGTGCTGCCGCTGATGGTCGGCGGCGGCGCGCTGGCGGGTGCCGCCTGGGCGCTGGTGCCGGCGCTGTTGCGCGTGAAGATGGGCATCGACGAGGTCGTGACCACGCTGCTGCTCAACCCGGTCGCGCTGCTGGTCGTGCAGGGCCTGCTCCACGGACCGTGGAAGGATCCGGAGACCGGCTTCCCCGAGTCGCCGCGCATCGCAGCTGCAGCCGAGTTTCCACAGCTCTCCGAGTTCATCCCGCTCATCGGGCGCTCGCGTCTGCACCTCGGCTTCGTCATCGCCGTCATCCTCATCGTCATCGCCTGGTACGTGCTCAGCCGCACCTCGACCGGACTGCGCGTGCGGGCCGTGGGCCTCTCACCGCACGGTGCCCGCTTCGCCGGCATCAAGGTGGAGCGCACGCTCCTGCGCGTGGCCCTCGTCTCGGGCGCCATCGCCGGCGTGGCCGGTGTCAGCGAGGTCGCGGGCATCCAGTTCCGCCTGACCGAGGGCGTCTCGCCCGGCTTCGGCTACACCGGCGTGGTGGTGGCCATGCTCGGCGGCCTGACCATGCCGGGCGTGCTGATCGCCGGACTCCTGCTGGGCGACCTCAGCGTGGGTGCCTCCTCCGCCGTGCGCTCGCTGCAGATCCCCAGCCAGGTCGGCGATGTCGTGCAGGGCACGCTCCTGCTGGTGGTCGTGGGCGCGGTGGCCATCTACCGCTGGCGCACGACGCGCGAGGACGACCGGCCGCCCGATGAAGGTGAGCCGGAGCCCGACGAACCGCCCCACAGACCCGAGGGCGCGGCACCGGTGGAGGAGCCGCCGACATGATGTTCTTCGCCGATATCATCGCGGCCACCTTCCGCAACGCCACGCCGCTCGTGTACGGCACCGTGGGTGAGACCTACACCGAACGCGCCGGGCGTGCTCAACCTGGGCGTCGAGGGCACGATGTACGCGGGGGCCTTCTTCGGCTTCGCCGTGGCCTATCAGACGGGTGACCCCCTGATCGGCCTGCTGGGCGCCGTCGTGGTGGGCCTCATCGCCGGTGCCTTGATGGCGCTGATGACGGTGACCCTCGGTGCCAACCAGCACGTCAGCGGCCTGGGCCTGACCATCGTGCTCATCGGCCTCAGCGAGTTCGCCAACCGCATGCTCTTCACCGGCGGGTCCCTGCCACGCATCGAGCCCATGCCCCTGTGGGACCCGCTGGCCGACCTCGGCGGCCCGCTGGGCACCATCGCCAACCAGTACGGGCTGAGCTACGTGGCCTTCTTCCTCGTGGTACCGATCGCCTGGTGGGTGCTGATGAAGACGCCGCTGGGCCTGTCGATCCGGGCGGTCGGCGAGAACCCGGAGGCGGCGGACGTGGCCGGCATCAACGTCTTCCGGGTGCGCTACGTCGCGCTCATGATCGGCGGCGCCCTCATGGCCGTCGGCGGGGCCTTCCTCACGCTCTCGGTGCTGGGGACCTTCACGCTGGACATCATCGCGGGGCGCGGCTGGGTGGTCATCGCCCTCGTCATCTTCGGGCGCTGGCGCATCTTCCGCGGCGTCCTGGGAGCGCTCATCTTCGCGGCCGTCTACTCGCTCGGCTTGCGCCTGCGGATCACGCCTGGCTTCGAGGACATCCCCAACGAGGTCATGCTGGCCCTGCCGTATCTCATCGTCATCCTGGCCCTGGCCCTGTCCGGGCGCAACGTGCCCTACCCGGGCGCCTACCTCAAGCCGTATCGTCGGTCGTAGAGACCGACCAAGGAGGGAACCGTGGACGACCACGACTTCATGAAGATCGCCATCGACGAGGGGGCGCAGGGGCTGTCCGAGGGCGGCGTCCCCGTCGGGGCCGCGCTGGTCGCCGACGGCAAGGTGCTGGGCTCAGGGCACAACCGCCGCGTGCAGCAAGGTTCGGTCATCCGCCACGGCGAGACCGACTGCCTCGAGAACATCGGCCGGCTGCATGCCTCGGTCTACAAGCGAGCCACGATGTACACCACCCTCTCGCCCTGCGACATGTGCACGGGCGCCATCCTGCTCTACGGCATCCCGCGTGTGGTCATCGGCGAGAACCAGACCTTCATGGGTGGCGAGGACTACCTGCGCAGCCGCGGGGTGGAGGTCGTCAACCTCGACTCGCCCGAGTGCAAGGCCCTCATGTCCGAGTTCATCGAGCGCTATCCCGACGTCTGGAACGAGGACATCGGCGAAGAATGACCGAGCCGGAGCGCATCGAACCGATCCGGAGCACGAGACCGATCGAGCCGGTGCGCAAGGAACGACTGCTGCCCATCGGGGTCGACGAGGCCTTCCGCCTGTTCACCGCGGAGATGGGCACGTGGTGGCCGCTGGCCACGCATTCGATCGCCGGTGACGAGGCCTCCGGCGTACGCTTCGAGGGGCGGCTCGGCGGCCAGGTCGTGGAGCTGAGCGCCGAGCAGGAGTACCCCTGGGCGGAGGTCACCACATGGGAGCCGCCAGCCCTCGTCGTGCTCAGCTGGCACCCGACCGTCGAGGTCGTGGCCGCGACCACCATCGAGGTCCGCTTCGAGCCGGTGCTCGACGGGACCAGGCTCTCTCTCGAACACCGCGACTGGGAGGCGTTCGGAGCAGGCCTGGGCGATGAGCTGCGCGCCGGCTACGAGCCCGGCTGGGACGTGGTGCTGGCGCCGTTCGAGGCCCGCGCGGCGCGGTAGCGGCCGCGACCCGGCCACCAGCGAGGCGCGCCGCGAGCCTGTGCCATAGTGGCGACACCACCATGCTGTCGTCGATCGTTCGCCGGTTCCCAGCCATCAGCCTGGCTCTCTGCCTCGCGCTCCTCACGCCCTCGCTGACGGTGTCCGTCGTGGCACAGGACGACGGCACCTGCGACCGTGGCTGGGACGACGTGGAGCTGCGGGCGGATCTCGCGCCGGAGGGCGTCTTCGCCTTCGCGCCAGACGATCCGTGGATCGCCGGCGGGGCCATGCTTGGTGGCGGGCGGCGCGCCGCCGTGGTGCTCCGAGGCCTGGGTGATGACGCGGTGCTGGAGACGCCGCCGCCACCTGAAGAGCGCGACTCGGGCCTGATGGCCATCGCCTCCGCTGGGTCGGACGAGCCCATCTGGGCCGTCGGCTACGCGCGTGAGACGGACTACGTGGCGGCCTACCTCGCCCGCCGTGACGAGGATGGCTGGGGTCGCTCGGAGACGATCCAGCCCGATGGGTTCAACGCCGCGCTCACCGATGTCGACGCCTCCCCCGCACGCGGTGCGTGGGCGGCGGGCTTCCTGCAGGGTGAGCCCGGTGACCAACGACCGTGGGTGCTGGAACTGACCGAGGACGGCAAGACCGGCTCACGCCCTCCCCTCGCCGATGACGAGCGAGCCACGCTCGCGGGCATCTCCGTCAGCGACGCGGGTGGGGTCTGGGTCGTCGGCACGGCCCTCGCCGGCGCGCGCATGGAGCCGTATCTCGCACGCCGGGACGGCGACGGCTGGGAGCGCATCGCCGACCTCGGGCTCGAGGGCGCAGCCCTGGCTGACATCGACGTCCCTGACGCTGACGCCGGCGCCGCCGTGGGACATCGGCTCGACGGCGCCACCATCCGGCCGCTGATCCTGGTCTGGGATGGCAGCCGCTGGGCGGAGCTGCCGCGACCGGACACCAGCGAGGACCCGACCCTGCTGACGAGCGTCTCGCTGATCGACGGTGTGCTCACCGTCGGCGGCTCGCGCTGGGATCGGGCCGCGGGACGGTACGCGCCACTGGTCGCCCGGCGCATCGATGACCGCTGGCAGGTCTCCGAGGCCCGCCGCGGCTGGGGCATGGGCACGATCACCGACATCAGCGGCGACCCGGGCCTCGACGGCTGGGTCGTGGGTCGCGTCGATGAGGGCCTCGTGAGCCGTGTCTGCGAAGCGCCCTCCACCGTCGCCGCCACCGACACCACCGTCGATGTCCGGCCGGCCCCGGAGGATGTGACCGGCGTGCCGGAGCCGACACCGCTGAACGGGCCGGTGGTGGCCGTGGATGTGACCCAGGCGGCCGGCCTGCCCACCGAAAGCCAGACCTGGGGAGCCACGGCGGCCGACTTCGATGGTGACGGACGTGACGACCTCTTCATCGGCCGCCATGGCGCCCGCGCGCAGCTGTACCTCAACGCGGGCGGCAGCTTCATCGACAGCGAGCTGAGGTTCGGTGGCGGGGACCGTCACGCCTGCGCCGCAGCGGACATCGACGGCAGTGGCCTGCCTGACCTCTACTGCGCCTTCGGGGCCTCCCGCGGGACCAGCACCAAGCACAACCAGCTCTGGCTTGACCCAGGCCGCACGGCCCTGCTGCACGAGTCGGCCGGCGGCGCCACCGAGCCGCTCGGGCGCGGGCGCCAGCCGCGCTTCTTCGACATCGACGAGGACGGCGACCTGGACCTCTTCATCGGGCAGGAGACCAAGCGCATGGACGGCCAGCCCTCGACCAACCGCGGCTACCTGCAGGTCGGCCCGGCCCGGTTCGAGGTCGCTGAGCTGGCGGGCATCGAGACCGGCCTCGCCACCGAAGCCATCGACGTCGCCGACTACGACGGCGACGGCCGCGAGGACGTGCTCTTCGTCTACTGGGACAAGCGCGCGCTGGCGCCGACCTCCGGGATCCGCCTCTACCGCAACGAACCGGGCAAGGCCTTCACGGACGTGACGGCCAAGGCAGGCATCGAGTCGATCGGCGAGCGCGACGCGGTCCTGGTCGACCTCGACGGCGACGGCCAGCTGGACCTGGTGCAGCTCTCACCCCGGAAGGTCGTCACGTCCCTGGGCCGGGACGGCCGCTTCGAGCGAGCCTGGGAGCGCGAGGTCTCGCAGGGCACCGCGCTCGCGGCCGGGGACGCCGACGGCGATGGCGACATCGACCTGTACGTGCTGCAGGGCAAGTCGGACGGCGGCGCGCACGACCTCATCCTGCGCAACGACGGCAAGGGGACCTCGTTCAGCACGATCGACGTGCCGGAGGTGCGCGGCGGCAGCGAGGACGACGTCATCGCCCTCGACTACGACACGGACGGGCGGGCGGAGTTCCTCGCCCTCAACGGCCGCAACAGCGTGAAGGGACCGCTCCAGCTGATCACGCTGGAGCCCGCGGACTAGCCGTTGCTCTCCTTGTCGAGGGCAGCCTGCAACTGGGCCTCGGTCTCGGCGTCGAGCGTGGTCTGGTAGACCTTGCCCTTGTACGGCTCGAGCGCACCGATGACGGCGGAGGGCGACTGTGAGTCACCGATGAGGAAGAGCGCCGACGTGTTCTCGGTCAGGTCGTCGGTGACGTCCTTGACCAGGTTCTTGTCCACGTTGTGGTGCAGCGACCGGCCGATGAAGCCGCCCGCGATGGCACCGAGGGCCAGGCCGGCGACAGGGAAGAAGACGAGCCCCAGGAGCAGGCCCAGCGCCCCGCCCAGGACGGCGCCTCCGGCGGTCGTGGTGTCCACGCCGTGATGGACATGGACCTTGCCGTCCGCGTCCTTCTCGACCACGGCCATGTCGCTGATGCTGACACCGTGGCCCTTCTGCAGGCCCTTCATGCGTTCGGCTGCCTGTCCCGCCGTCTCGCGTGCCTCGAAGGTGATGACCAGTAGTTGGCTCATGCGACTCACTCCCCTCTGGATTAGGCGCAGAGTGTACCCGCTGGCAGCCGCTCGACCAACACCGAGCTCAGGTCCGTTCGAGCACGACCTCGTTGACGGCGCCATCGACGATGGTCCAGGCGCGCAGCTCGGGCGGCTCGGTGGCGAAGGACGCCAGCAGATAGATGGCCTCGGGAAAGGCCGCCAGGCCGATGTCCGTGGGTGAGGGATACGGGGGCGAGGCCACGTGCGAGTGGACGATGGCCCAGACGACCTCGTCCTGCTCATCGAGCTCTTCGAGCAGCTCCAGCTGCTCCATCGGGTCCATCAGGTAGCGGTAGGGCGACTCGGCCACGTTGCGCATGCCCACGAAACGGTTGGGCACGCCGCCGTCCTCGGCCACGCGGTCGGCTACCAGCACGCCGCAGCCCTCGTTGGGCGCAGCCGAGCGCAGCCACGCCACGACGTCATCGCGGATGGGCGCCGGGATCCGAGCCGAGGCGGGTACCCAGGGTGGGCCTGCACCCTGTGGGCCGGAGCCGGCGGCGCGCGCGCGGGCGGCGGCACCGGTGTCCGCCGCGCGCTGCCAGTCATCGACCCGGGGCACGACCTCGCTGTCTCCGACCAGGGCCGGCTCCCCGGTCGAGGAGAGCACCTCCGGCGCGTGCGGGCGCTCGTCGTTCACCACAGGTTGAGGCTGTCGATCTCGTCCTCGTCGGCGTCGAGGTCGCGGCTCCAGATGTCCTCGCTGAGATACTTCCAGCCACCGTCGGCGAGCAGCGCCACGATGGTGCCGCGCTCCATCTCACGCGCCAGCTGCTTGGCGGCCACCATCACGGCGCCGCAGGAGACGCCCGCGAAGATGCCTTCCTTCTCGGTCAGCTCGCGCAGTGCCCCGATGGCGTCGGCGTTGCTGACGAGGAGCTTGCCGTCGATGACGGTGGGGTCGAAGATCTCGGGGATGAAGCCCTCGTCGAGCGAGCGCAGGCCCTGCACCCGCTCGCCGGGCAGTGGCTCGGCCGCGTAGATGCGGACGTTGGGATTGTGGCGACGTAGTCGACGGCCCACACCCATGAGCGTGCCGCCCGTGCCGAGGCCGGCCACGAAGGCGTCCACCTCCGGGCAGTCGGCGATGATCTCCTCCGCCGTGGTCTCCTCGTGGGCCCGCGGGTTGGCCTCGTTGCCGTACTGGTAGGGCATGACGAAGCGATCGTCCTTCTCCACGAGGTGCTTGGCCAGGGCGACCGCGCCGTTGGAGCCGAGGTGGCCGGGCGAGTCGATGACCTCCGCGCCGAAGAGCGCCAGCAGCTGCTTCCGCTCGATGGTCACGTTGTCGGGCACGACGACGGCCACGCGATAGCCCTTGCGCCGCGCGATCATGGCCAGGCCGATGCCGGTGTTGCCGCTGGTGGGCTCGATGATGATCGAGTCCGGCTGCAGCCGACCGGAGGCCTCGAGGTCCTCCATCAGGTACTTGGCCACGCGGTCCTTGACCGATCCGGTCGGGTTCATGAACTCGAGCTTGGCGTAGAGACGGACGTTGGGGTTGGGGCAGACGTTGGGCACCTCCACGAGCGGCGTGAAGCCGATGGCGTCGACGATGCTCGGGAAGCGCCCGCCATGACGAGCACTACCGCCGTGGGCATGCGGACGCAGGGCGTCGATCTCCGTACCCGATCGTCGTTCCGTCGTGGTCACCACGAGGACCTCGCTAGCGGCCCCCGGCCATGGCGGGCAGGAGGATGACCTCGTCGTTCTCCCCCACCGGGGTCGCGAGCTCCTGCTCGTAGCGCACGTCACGCCCGTTGACGTAGACGTTGACGAAACGGTTGAGCGTTCCGTCCTCGGTGAAGACCTGCTCGCGCAGCCCGGGGAACTGCTCGAGCAGCGACTCGAGGGCCTCGCCCACCGTGGTGCCGGTGACCTCCACCTTCTTCTGGTTGCCGGCCTGCGCACGCAGGACCGGCGGGATGCGGACTGCGGTCATGCGTTCACCCCCGTCGTGGCAGCTGGTGTCGTTGGCAGGACGAAGACGCCGTCATCCGCGGCGGGCCGGGGCAGCTCCCCTTCGCCGCAGGCCGGGCACTTCGGGTCGCGCTGGAGCTGGAGCTCGCTGAAGGCTCCATCGAGCGCGTCGTAGATGAGCAGGCGGCCCGCGAGCGAGTCGCCGATGTCGAGCAGGACCTTGAGGCCCTCGGTCGCCTGCAGCAGGCCCATCACGCCGGGCACGACGCCAAGCACGCCGGCGACCGAACAGCCGGGCGCCAGCTCAGGCGGCGGTGGCGTGGGATAGAGGCAGCGATAGCAGGGACCCTCGTAGGGCTTGAACACGGTCAGCTGGCCCTCGAAGCGGAAGACCGACGCGTGCACCACCGGGATGCCCGCCCTGACCGCGGCATCGTTGAGCACGTAGCGCGTCTCGAACGTGTCCGTGCCATCGAAGATGAGGTCGTAGCCGTCGATCAGCTCTTCCACGTTATCCGGGCCCAGCATGACCTCGTGGGCCACCACCGTCACATCCGGGTTGAGGTCGGTGATGGTCATCTCGGCCGACTCCACCTTGCGCATGCCGACGCGGTCGGTGCGGTGGACGATCTGGCGCTGCAGGTTGGAGGCATCGACCACGTCGAAGTCGACGATGCCGATGGTGCCCACGCCGGCCGCAGCCATGTAGAGCATGGCCGGGGAGCCCAGCCCGCCGGCGCCGATGAAGAGCACCCTGGAGTCGAGCAGGCGGGCCTGGCCCTCCGCGCCGACCTCGGGGATGAGCAGGTGGCGCGAGTACCGCTGCTTCTGCTCCTGGGTCAGCACACGCGGCTGCTGCCACGAGCGACCCTCGGACTTCCAGGCCTGGTACCCGCCGGCCATGGAGCTGACGTTCTGGTAGCCCATGCGCACCAGCGTCTGGCTGGCGAAGAGCGAGCGGATGCCGCCGGCGCAGTAGACCACGACGGGCGCGGCACGATCGGGCACGAGGCCTTCGATGTCCTGTTCGATGTACGACTTGGAGAGGTGCGCGGCGCCGGTGATATGGCCCTGCTCCCACTCGCTGTCCTCGCGACAGTCGATGATGGTCGCGCCTTGGGCGAGGGCGGCCTCGGCCTGCGCCGTGGTCACCTCGTTGACCGCTGCTCGCGCCTCGGCGAGGAGGTCCCGGTAGGTCTTGGTCATCGGGGGTGTGACTCCGTGGTGGATCGACTCGGGCGGTCGATGGGGATGGTTCGGTCGGTGCTCAGGCGCCGGCGACGATGGCCGGCCCTCGACACTCGCAAGATCCCCCGCAGTCCACCCCGAGCAGCTCGTGGGTCATGCGCTGACCTCCGGGGCTTCGGCCGTGGACTCCCTGGCCTCGCGCTCGGCGAGCGCATGCTGCAGCGTGTCGAGCGAGAGCAGCGCGCACTTGAGCCGGGCCGGGCTGATCTCGATGCCCAGCAGGTCGAGGATGTCCTGGTTGGTCATGGCCTCGACCTCCGCTGCAGGACGGCCCTTGATCTCATCGGTGAGCAGGCTGGCGCTGGCCTGGCTGATGGCGCAGCCGCGGCCGCTGAAGGCGACGTCGCTGACGGCGCCAGCGGCATCCACCATGACCATCATGGTGATGCGGTCACCGCAGAGGGGGTTGTGCCCCTCGTAGCTGGCATCGGGCGCGTCGAGCGTGCCGAAGTTGTGCGGTTCGCGGTAGTGCTCGAGGATCTCGTCGCGGTACAGGTCGTCCATTGGCTCGTGCAGGGTACTCGATTCGGGTGGGTGGCTCGTCAGGTGGGGCTGGCGGTGGCGGGCGCCCGGCCGAAGATGCGCTGCACGCCGCGCAGGCCGGCGGCGAGGCGATCGATATCCTCGGTCGTGCTGTAGACGCTGAAGGAGGCACGACCGGTGGCGGTCTCGCCCATGCGCTCGTGGAGCGGCTGCGTGCAGTGGTGACCGGCCCGGATGGCCACGGCTTCACGGTCGAGCAGCGTGGCCACGTCGTGGGCATGGGCCTCGGGCAGCGTGAAGTTGACGATGCCTGCGCGCTCGGCAGGATCGGCCGGCCCGTGGAGGCGGATGCCGGGCACCTCCCGCGGCAGGACCTCCAGGGCGTAGGCCGTGAGGGCCTCCTCGTGCGCGGCCACGTTCTCCATGCCCAACGCCGAGAGGTAGTCGACGGCAGCCCCGAGCCCCACCGCCGCGGACACGGCCGGCGTCCCCGCCTCGAACTTGTGCGGGATCTCGTTGTAGGTCGTGTGGCGCAGGTGGACGGAGCTGATCATGTCGCCACCGGTCATGAAGGGCGGCATCTGCTCCAGCAGCTCACGCCGCGCCCACAACGCGCCGGAGCCGGAGGGCCCCAGCATCTTGTGGCCGCTGAAGGCGTAGAAGTCAGCGCCGAGGTCCTGCACGTCGACGGGCAGGTGGGGCACGGCCTGGGCGCCATCCACGAGCACGAGGGCGCCGACAGCGTGTGCCTGGGCCACCATCGTCTTGACGTCGTTGAGCGTGCCCAGGGCATTGGACTTGTGGGTGAAGGCGACGAGCTTGGGCCTGGTCCGCAGCAGCACCTCCCAGCTCTCCATGATCAGCCGGCCGTGCGCGTCGAAGGGCACGAACTCGAGGTCTGCATCCTTGGCCTGGGCCAGGACCTGCCAGGGCACGAGGTTGGAGTGGTGCTCCATCTCCGTGAGCACGATGGCGTCAGCGCGGTCGATGTTCACCCAGCCCCAGGTGTGGGCCACGAGGTTGATGGCCTCGGTGGCATTGCGCACGAAGATGAGCTCGCGCGGGTCGGGGGCGTTGATGAAGTCGGCGACCTTGACGCGGGCGCCCTCGTAGGCCGCGGTGGCCTCCTCGCCGATGGCGTAGATGGCGCGATGGACGTTGGCGCTGTAGGACTGGTCGTACGCGCTCACGGCCTCCGACACCACCCGCGGCTTGAGCGCGGTGGCAGCACTATCGAGATAGGCCAGCCGCCTGCCGTGGAACTCCCGCTCGAAGATGGGGAAGTCCCGTCGGATGGCTTGGGGGTCGAGAGGAGCGGGAGCGTTCATGGGTGTCGCGTCAGCGTCCCCGGCCGGCCGGAGCCGATCGGCGCTAGTCCTCCAGCTCCTCGAGGTGCTCGACCTCGGGATCCTCGTCGAACGCGTCCACCTCAAGGCCGGCTTCGGCCAGGATGGGTGCGTAGCCTTCGTCCTCCAGGCGAAGGGCCAGGTCCTTGCCCCCGCTGGCGACGATCCGTCCGCGGGCCAGCACGTGGACGTGGTCGGGCTTGATGTAGTTGAGCAGGCGCTGGTAGTGGGTGATGAGCAGCACGCCCAGGTCGGGGTTGAGCTGCGCGTTCACGCCCTCGGCCACGATGCGCAGGGCGTCGATGTCGAGGCCCGAGTCGGTCTCGTCGAGGATGGCGAACTCCGGCTCGAGGATGGCCATCTGGAGCATCTCCAGGCGCTTCTTCTCGCCGCCGCTGAAGCCCTCGTTGACGTAGCGGCCGGCGAACGAGTCGTCGAGGTGGAGCAGCTCCATCTTCTCGCGCATGAGCGCGCGGAACTCACCCATCTTGATGCCGCCCTTGGTGGCATCGCTGGGGTCGATCGCACCATCACCCGCGTTGATATCGCGGCGGCGGGCGTTCAGCGCGGTGCGCAGGAAGGAGGCCACCGACAGGCCGGGCACGGCGGTGGGGTACTGGAAGGCCAGGAAGAGGCCCATGCGGGCGCGCTTGTCCGCCGAGAGCTCCAGCACGTTGATGCCCTTCCACATGACCTCGCCGCTGGTGATCTCGTAGGCCGGGTGGCCCATGAGCGCGTAGGCCAACGTGGTCTTGCCCGAGCCGTTGCGGCCCATGATGGCGTGGACCTCACCCTTGCGGACCTCCAGGTTGATGCCGCGCAGGATCTCGATATCAGGGTTGGCGACCGGCACCACGCGCAGATCGCGAATGACGAGCTGGCGGTCGTCCGCGTCGGCCTGGGACTCGGTGGCGGGCAGGGTGGCGGCTTCGTTGGTCATGGCTGGGTGACTGGCTCCTTGGTGCTTCGATCGGCGAGCGGTTGGACGGCCACGAGGACCGGTTCGGAGTGGGCAGGATGGCCGGGCGTGGGTTCGGCCAGCTCTTCGAGGGTCATGGATCCGAGCGCCTCCACGATGGCGGCGCGGACGCGCTGCCACAGGCGCTCCACGTTGCAGAAGCCGGCACGCTGGCAGGACTCCGCGTGATGCGGATCGTCGCTGGCGCAGATCATCGGCGCGATGGGGCCTTCGAGGGCGGTGATGACCTCGATCATGGGCACGTCGGAGGGGGCGCGGGACAGTTCGTAGCCGCCACGGGCACCGCGGGTGCTGGTGACGAGGCCGGCTCCGCGCAGGCTCACCACCAGCTGCTCCAGATACGGGCGTGGAAGCGACTCGTGGTCGGCCATCTCGCTGAGGCTGACGGGGCCGCTGCCATAGTGGCGCGCAAGCTCCACCATGAGGCGCACGCCATATTCCCCGCGCGTGGAGAAGTGAAGGGATCCCGAGGTCGGGACGGCGGTGCTCACGGGTGGGTCTCGTTGATCTCCAGGGGTGCCGAGGCGACTGGGTTCGCTCCAGGAGCGTGCGCGCTCGGCAATTCCGACTGATTTCGTCAGGATTAAGTCTAGCCCTGCGGCGCAGGAGCGTCAACGACGAGGGCCGAGCGGGAGCGGTGTCTCCGGCACCCGGGCCTGCCTGGTCAGATGTCCACCCGGACCCCGCCGGCCGATGCCCACCGCTCGACCGTAGGCCACACCCATCTCACCGCAACGGCCGAGCCTGATGCGGCGGAGCGGCGCGTCAGGCCTGCTGGATGGGGGTCTGGCCCTGCTGCTGGGGCCGCTCGATGACCTTGATGTCGTGGCGCCGTCCGTGACTGCCGTCGATGACCGCCTTGAGCGAGACGCGCCCCTCGCCGGGGATGGCGATGGGGATGTTGAAGGCCATGGGCACGAGCATGTCCATGCCGGCCATGCCGGGGGGCCGGCCAGTCGCCAGCTTGGCCTCGAAGCCGATCATGCGCGTCTCGCCGTGGAGCAGCTCGATGGCCACCGTGTGCTGGTCATCGGTGTAGGCGAAGGGGATGCGCACGCCGATCGCGATGCCCAGCATCATGCGATGCGGGAACTGCTGCGGCTGGATGCGGTCCCAGCTGCCGCCCATGAGGTAGAGCTTGCCGTTGACGACCTCGGCGCGGTCGGCGACGAGCAGGTAGTCGACCTCCGGGCCGCGGGTGAGTGCGCTCTCTGCCGCCTCCAGCGCGCCTTCGAGCTGATCGGGTGTGGCCGAATCGGCCGGGCCGTCGCTCGCAGCGCCCTCGTTCGCGTCGTTGTCGTTGATGGGGTCGGTCACAGTCGTGGGTCGTCCTCTCCGAGTGAGAAGGGTGGGTAGCGGTCGACCATCAGGAACAGGTACGCGGTGACGCGCAGCTGCCATCGGTAGAGGCCGCCGATAAAGGTATAGACGAGGTCCGCCTGACGCCCATAGATGAGCACGGGCACCCACACGAAGAGCATCACGAACCACGCGATGATGCCCAGGAGCCAGAGCATGATGATGTGCGGGATGAGCACCAGCGCGCGGACCGCGTAGCCGACGAGGGGGATGCCCCAGAGGCGGTTGATGCGCACGCCTTCATCGAAGCGGACGGTGATGGGGTAGTCCTCGCTGTGCAGGGCGAAGGGTGGGTAGGTCGAGGTCATGAGCATGGCGTACGCCTGCACACGCTGGCTGTAGGCCAGCAGGCCGCCGGTCCAGCGATAGCCCCAGCCGGGGAAGCGACCCAGGATGAGCACGGGGATCCACGCCACCAGCAGCTGGATGGCTGCCACGATGGCCAGCAGGAACATCACCAGGAAATGCGGGATGAGCAGGACCCAGCGCACCAGCTGGCCGATGAAGGGGATGCCCCACAGGCGGTTGATGGGCGCCTCGCGGTCATATGAGACGTTGACCGGGTAGGCGTCCGGCGCCAGGGGATAGGCCGGCGGAGGCTGCCACATGGGCTGCGGCTGACCCCACGCGCCACCGGGGCCTGGAGGCGGTGGTGGTGGCGGCTGACCCCACGGATCGCCGGGCGGAGGTGGGGCATAGCCCGGGGGCGGCTGCTGGCCCTGCGGCGGATAGCCGGGCGGCGGCACCTGCCCAGCAGGCGGAGGCGGCTGGGCACCGGGCGCATATGGATCGGGCGGCGCGCCGGAACCCTGGGGATCCCACGTCATGTCACAACCTCATCGATGGTTGACAGGCGCTCGTAGCGTACACGGACGGGGGCCGCGAGGCATCGGTACGAACGGCCCGATGTGGGCCTAGAGGCCGAAACGCCCCACCGCCTCACCCGCCAGCACGCGGCCGATGGCCAGCGACGAAGTCGCCGCCGGCGAGGGCGCATTGAAGACGTGGAGCACCCGCTCCGAGCCGCCGAGCTGGAAGTCGTCGACCATCGAACCATCCGCGCTGAGGGCCTGCGCACGGATGCCGGACGGCCCGAAGACCAGATGGTCGCCGCTGAGCGCAGGCACGAACTTGCGCAGGTCGGCCAGGAATGCGCCCTTGTACCAGTCACGCCACATCTCGAGGGCACCCATCCTCCAGAACTGGCGCGCCAGCTTGCGGAACCCGGGGTAGGTGATGGTGTCCCGGAGGTCACGGACGGAGACGTCGAAGCGGCCGTAGCCCTCGCGCGCGGTGGCCAGGACCGCGTTGGGACCGGCCAGCACGCCGCCGTCGATGCGCTTGGTGAGGTGCACCCCCAGGAACGGGAACTGCGGGTCCGGCACGGGGTAGATGAGGCCCTTGACCAGGTGCTGGGCCTCGGGCTTGAGGGTGTAGTAGTCGCCTCGGAAGGGCACGATGCGTGGCCGCCCCTCGTCATCGCCGGTCATGGCCGCGACACGATCGGCCTGGAGCCCGGCGCAGGCGATGATGCGGCGGGCCACGAGGTCACCGCGGGAGGTCCCGATGACCATGTCCTCGCCACGTCGCTCGATCGACTCGACCGCCCGGCTGGTCTCGATGGTCGCGCCACGCTCCGTGACATCTCGCGCGAACGCCTGCGCCACCGCCAGGTAGTCGACGATGCCCGTGCCCGGGCTCCACAGCGCACGCAGCCCCACCGCGTGCGGCTCGATCTCGCGGATGCGCTCGGGCCCGACCTCCTCCAGGCCCGGGACCTCGTTGGCGGTCGCCCGCTCCTTGAGCGCGTCGAGGCGACCCAGCTCCGACTCGTCGAGGGCGATGACCAGCTTGCCCGTGTGCTCGACCGGCACGTCGTGGGCCTCGCAGTAGGCCTCCAGGTCCGCCTTGCCCTCACGGCACAGCCGCGCCTTGAGCGAGCCGGGCTGGTAGTAGAGGCCAGCGTGCAGGACGCCGCTGTTGTGGCCCGTCTGGTGCGACGCGACCACGGACTCCTTCTCGAGCAGCACCACGCGCAGCCCGGGCCGCTGCTCGAGCAGGCGCAGGGCCGTGGCCAGACCCACGATGCCGGCGCCGATGATGGCGACATCAGCGCGATCCACCGTCGTGTCGATCACATCCCGCTCCACTCGCGCACCGCCCGTGCCAGGGCCGAGTTGTCGTCGTCACCGTGTCCGCGAGCCACGAGGCCAGCTTCGATCTGCGAGGCCATGGCCGCGATGGGCAGGGCCGCACCCACGCTCCGAGCCTGCTCGAGCGCGATGGTCAGGTCCTTGAGATGGAGCGCGATGCGAAAGCCCAGGGGATAGTCGTCGTCGATCATCCGCTCGGCGCGGTTCTGCAGCACCCACGAGCCGGCCGCACCGCCGCTGAGGGCTTCCGCCACCAGCTTCGCATCGAGGCCCGACTTCATGGCCAGGACCATGCCCTCTGCGACGCCCAGATAGACGCCCGAGAGGATGACCTGGTTGACGGCCTTGGTCGTCTGGCCCGAGCCGACCGGACCCATGTGGGTGATGGTCGAACCCATGGCCGCGAGCACCGGCCGGGCACGCTCGACGTCGACCTCCGAGCCGCCGACCATGATCGTGAGCGTGCCCTTGAGCGCTCCCTCCGAACCGCCAGAGACGGGGGCGTCCACGTAGCCCACACCCGACGCGGCCAGACGCTCGGCGAAGGCGCGGGTCGCGCCCGGCGCGATGGTCGAGCAGTCGATGACGAGCGAGCCGCTGACCAGCCCGGCGGTCAGCCCGCCCTCGCCGAAGAGCACGGCTTCCACGTCAGGCGTGTCGGAGACACACAGCACCACGACCTCGCTCGCGCTGGCCACGGCCGCGGGGCTCAGGCCCTCCACGGCACCCGCCGCCACAGCGGCCCCGGCTCGGCCCGGGGTGCGGTTCCAGACCGTCAGCGGGAATCCCGCCCGAGCGACGTTGGCGGCCATGCCTGAGCCCATCGTGCCCAGTCCACAGAAGCCCACGCGAGTGTCAGCCACGGCCCTCCCCTTTCGATTCGACGAGAGCCCCGCCGTTCACCGACGAGGCCCTCTGGTGCTGCGAGTCCGGACGGTCGAGACCGTCGATCACCCTCGATCAGCGGCTGCTGCCGAAGATGCGGAGCATGAACAGGAACAGGTTGATGAAGTCCAGGTACAGCATCAGCGCACCCATGACCGTGGCCGAATCCTTGTTGATGTTGGGCATGGCGCCATTCTTCAGACGCTGCACGTCCCAGGCCGTCAGGCCCGTGAAGATGAGCACGCCGACGACGCCGATGGCCAGGTTCATGAGGCTGCTCTCGGCGAAGAAGAAGAGCTGCACGACCATGACCACGATGAGCCCGATGAGGCCCATGAAGAGGATGCCGCCGAGGCTGGTCAGGTCACGCTTGGTGGCGTAGCCGTAGAGCGCCGCACCGCCGAAGATGGCCGCTGCTCCGAGGAACGCGGAGACCACGCCGCTCATACCGCTCGCGGAGATGTTGCCGGGAGCAGTGGGGTCGTAGGTGAAGTTGAAGACGATCACGCCGATCACCAGGCCCATGAGCAGGGCATAGGCGAAGAACAGGCCCAGGGCCACGACGGAGGAGATGCGGTTGATGAGGAAGGTGATGCCCAGGACCAGCCCGAACTGGCCGATGAGCAGGAAGAGCCAGTAGTCGGTGACGGTCTCGAGCAGGGTCGGGCTGTTCATCACGAACACGGCCGAGATGGCCGAGAGCAGCACGCCCACGAACATCCACACGAAGCTCCCGGTCAGGAAGCCTTCACGTGGCGCACTGGACTCGATGACGCCGCCCATCGTCCGGACGGTCTTGTCTCGCTCTGACGTGGCCGCCGGAGCCTGGCTCCGGCTGTAGGGATCGTTATCGCGTGATTGCACGAGGGTGTGGTCCTTTCAACGGGGCCCACGAACGGGCCGACACGAACGTCAATTCTAGCGAGCGGTCGCGAATCGGCTGCGGTCGGGCTAGGTGCGGACCGTGACCGTGCCGCCCGGGCCGGCTTGCTCCACCAGACGAGCGTAGACCCAGAGCAGGTCAGCGAGGCGATTCAGCCAGGGCACCAGCCAGGCGCCCGGCACCTGTCCCTCCCGCTCGAGCGAGATCACCCGTCGCTCGGCGCGACGAGCGACAGCGCGTGCCAGCTCGAGGGCGGCTGACAGACGATCGGCACCTGGCACGGTGAACTCGCGCGGCATCTCCACGCTGCCTTCCGCCTTGGCCAGCAGCTCCTCCACGAACTGGAGCATGGGCTCGTCGACGCGTGTCTGCCCGTCCACGAGGCGGTCCCAGGCGTCAGGGTTGGCGGCCAGCTCCGCGCCGGCGACGAACAGATCGCGCTGCAGGCGCAGCAGCGTTGGACCCAGCTCCACGAGCGCGTCCGGCAGCTCGCCGCTGGCGCTGAGCACGCCGATCTCGGCACGGGCCAGGCCCAGGCAGGCGACGGCCTCATCGATCGTGCCGTAGGCCTCCGTGCGCGCGTCGTCCTTGGCGACCCGCCCACCGAACAGCAGCCCGGTGGTGCCGTCGTCGCCCTTGCCCGTGGCGACGACGCTGTGGCGGATGGCCTCGCGTCGGGCTACCAGGTCAGGCCTGCGTCGCGCGGGTCCCAGCGCTCGGCCAGGAGGGTGACCTTGACCTCGTGTCCTTCGGCCTCCTCAGCCGCTTCCTTGACCTGCTGGATCATGGAGCCGGCGTAGGGGCAGAAGGGCGTGGTCAGGATCATCTTGATCTCGGTCAGCTCCTCGCCCAGGATGACCTGCTTGATGAGCGCCAGCTCGACCACGTTCATGCCGATCTCGGGGTCGACCACGGAGCGCAGGGCGTCCAGCACGGCCAGCTCGCGGGAACGCTGGACCGGGTCGAACGCGGGCGTCTCGTCGTCGGAGGGAACGATGGTCGGGCCAACGGCGTCGTTGGTGATGGTGGGATCAGACATGGTCCTGTCATCGTACACCGCACTCCTGCACATACCCGCCGGGGCACTCGAGTGCTCAGTCGCCGAGCGCGGTCCCGATGCTGCGAGCGGTCTTGATCCAGGGATGATCGAGGGGCACCGACTTGCGCTTGCCCACGATGTCCTTGAGGGGCACCGGCACGGCCGCGTCGCCACGTGCGGCCACCATGACCCCGAACCGACCCTCGTTGATGACCTCCACGGTGGCCGCACCCAGGCGGGTGGCTAGCAGCCGATCGGCCGCGGAGGGCGTACCGCCGCGCTGCAGGTGACCCAGGATGGTCACGCGCGACTCAAGGTTGGTGCGCTGCTCCAGCTCCTCCGAGAGGGCCAGGGTGTCGGATCCGAGGTGTCCGTGGATGGCATCGATGCGGGCGCGAGCGGCTGCGATCTCCTGGTCGCTGCCTGCTCCCGACTTCCTCGCCTTCTTGGCCTTCGCCAGCTCCGCCTCCGCCACCTCCAGGGCATCGGCCCGCTCGCGTGGCACGGCGCCCTCGGACACGGCCACGATGCTGAACGAGGCACCTCGGCGGTGGCGTTGGCGGATGGCCTCGGCGACGGCGTCGATGTCGTAGGGGATCTCCGGGATGAGGATGACGTCAGCGCCCCCGGCCACGCCGGCACCGAGCGCCAGCCAACCGGCGTTGTGGCCCATGACCTCGACCACGATGATGCGATGGTGGCTGTGGGCCGTGCTGTGCAGCCGGTCGATGGCCTCGGTGGCGATGCCCAGGGCCGTGTCGAAGCCGAACGTCATGTCGGTGCCGTAGACGTCGTTGTCGATGGTCTTGGGCAGGGTCACCACGTTGAGGCCCTTTCGCGACAGGCGGAAGGCGTTCTTCTGGGTGCCGCCACCGCCAAGGCAGACGAGCGCGTCAAGGTGATGGTTCTGGTAGTTCTCGACGATGACCTCGGTCATGTCCAGGGTCTGGCCGCCGACGAGCATGCGGTGGGGCTTGTCGCGGCTGGTGCCGAGGATGGTGCCACCGATGGTGAGGATGCCGGAGAGCGAGGACTTGTCGAGATCGATGCCGCGGTTCTCCATCAGCCCACGGAAGCCGTCACGGAAGCCGACCACCCGCATGTCGTAGGCGCCGATGGCGGTCTTGCCCACACCGCGGATGGCGGCGTTGAGCCCGGGGCTGTCGCCGCCGGCGGTGAGGATCCCGATGGTCTTGCTCATGGGCCTCACGTCCTCTGCGCTAGCGCAGGTGTTGGGGCAGCGTCCGGGCCATCTCCGGGTCGAAGCCGGGACCCTTCAGGGAGCCGTCGGCCTCGAAGAAGTCCTCGTATCGATCGCGATGGTCGACGGCGAAGCGGAAGGCCTCGGCGATGCCCACGCGCTTGAGCTCGGGATGCTGGCTCAGCATCTCGGCGGGCGAAAGCCCGTTGCTGCGCATCTCCAGCAGGTTGCGCACGGTCAGGCGCGTGCCGTAGCAGAACGGCTCGCCGTTCATCACCAACGGGTCCGAGCTGACCCACTTGATGGTCATCAGACGACCGTGTCGTCGCCGAAGCCGGCGCCCTTCCAGACGAAGCGGACGGCAGCATTGCCCTCGTGGTCACCGGGCAGGCGCCGGTGGTGGCGCATGCGCTCGACCCAGGCGCCCATCGGTTCGCGGATGAGGTCCGCGTCCGCGGCGGGGCCCAGGGCCACGGCAGCCTCTTCGAGGCCACGCAGGAGCGAGACCACGTCGTTCATGCGCACGTTCCGACGACGGTAGATGGGCACCAGCGACTCGCCCCAGATGACCACGAAGCGATCCTCGCCGGTCTCGATGGCCCGAGCCAGCTGCTCGATGTGCTGCTGGTAGTCACGCAGGAACGTGCGCAGCATGAGCTCGTCGTAGCGTTCCGACAGGGTCGCGTCGATGCGAAGGGCGGCCTCGAGCGAGGTGGCCGGCAGTCGCGCTGCATCGCGCAGGCGCGCAGCCACGAGCGGTCGACCGGCGGTGGCGTCAGCGGGAGGCAGTCCGGTAGCTGGGTGCGGCATGGCGAGCAACAGTCTAGCGACCTCGGCCGGACTCGCGCGGCTAGAGTTGTGGGCATGACCGAGCCCGGCGACCGTCGATTACCATCGAGCCCTTCGCATACGGCGAGTCCGGCCACGCCCCGCCGACCGGCCGGCCCGGACCGGCTGCGACCGCGGAGCCTGCCCCTCGCGCTCGCCGAGGCCGGCCTGGTGGCGTTCGTCTCGGCCGTGGCCTGGGCCTTCCTCAAAGGCGTCCTCGAGTTCCCGGGCGCCTTGGGCGTGGCCGTGCTCGGTGGCTGGCTCATGGGCGAGGTGCTGTGGTCGGTCCGAGCCCACCCCCTGGTGGCTGCCGCCCTGGCCGGTCTGGCGTGGGTGCTGGGACTGGTCTTCACCTGGCTGACGGCCCTGGCCCTGCTGCCAGCGTCCTCGCGGACGTTCCTCGAGCGGGTGCAGGGCACGCCCTTCCTGGAGTGGTTGAGCCCGCAGTTCGGCTGGCTCGAGCTGGCGGGCCTGCTGCTCTACGTCGGCGCCGCCCTCTTCGGCGCCAGGCCGCGCGCCGGCTGAGGTCAGCTGTCGTCGGGCAGCCGGAGGGCCACGTGCGTCGAGGCTGCGGCTAGGCCGGCGTCTCTCCCAGGAAGGGCATGCCGTCGTCTTCGACGGCCTTGAGGCTCATGCGCAGGGCAGCCGTCTTGGCCGTGGCCACCTCGCGCACGTAGTCGGCGGTCTCATCCGCGGTCATGGCCCGTCCGCGTACGGCGTCGGCCGGACGACCCACCATCAGCCACGAGAGGTGGTAGCGGTCCATCGAGCCCCAGGCATTGCGCAGGAGCTCGTCGGAGGCGGCGATCCACGTCCGCAGCGCGGGCATCGAGGGTCGCTCGCCGATGCGCTCCCCTTCGGCGATGAGCGCCTTGATGGCAGCGATGTACTGGGCTCGGGTCACGACGCCTATCATCGACGCAGATGACCGATCTCGCCCGACAGGCGCCCAGCCAGCCGCTCGACATCGACCTTGGACCCGCTCGCGAGACCGCTGCGCGCTGGGTCGCCGATGCGGTGGTGCCCTGCGCGGCCATCGGCGTCATCGATGCGAGCGGGCGCTTCCGCTGTGACTTCGTGCCCGGCGGCGAAGGCACCATCGACCTGCGCAGCGTCTTCTTCCTGGCCTCCCTCACCAAGGGCATCGTGGCCACCGCGTTCATGCGCTACGTGGACGAGGCACGGGTGGACCTGCACGCGCCCATGGAGCGCTACCTGTCGACGCTGGCCGGCACCGATGCCGGCGCGGTCACCGCGTGGCAGGTGCTTGACCCACACCTCGGGCTTGCCGGACATGCCGGTCCAGTCGATGCGCCAGGAGCGTCCCACCTATGGGCGGGCGCTGGCCTTCGTGCAGGAGGCGCGCTGCGAGACGGAGCCGGGCACGGCCTACCACTACAACTCGGTCGCCTTCATGCTCCTGGCGGAAGTCATGTCCACGCTCAGCGGCGCCCCGCTCGATGAGACGCTGGCCCTGCGCCTGACCGAGCCGCTGGGCATGACCGACACCACCTTCGACGCCCGCCCGCTGCGCGATCGGGTGATCCCGGTCCACGGCGTGGGGGCTGACAATCGCGTCGTGCGTGAGGTGCTGCTGCGCTTCCTGGCCGGGGCCCAGATGCCCGGCGGGGGCATGTTCGGCACGCTCGGCGACCTGCTGCGGCTGGGACGTGCCCTGCTGCCCGCCGACCCGCAGGCACCCGGCCCGCGCGTGCTCTCGCAGCGCGGCGATCGACGAGATGACGCGCAACCACACCGAGGGCTGGACCCACGTCTCCGAGGACGGCGTCGAGCGCGAGGTCCGGCAGGGCCTCGGCTGGCGCAAGCCGCAGCCTCACTGGCCTGGATCGCCGGCCGCCTTCACCCACGGGGGCATCAGCGGCGGACGCCTCTACGTGGAGCCGGAGGCCGGGTTCGCGGTGGCCTTCCTGACCAACCGCTGGCACGCACCCATCGAGGTCTCGGTCAGCGTCATCGACGAGGTCTACCGCGCCTGGCCCCAGGGGTAGCTAGGCCGCGCCACCTTCCTCGATGGCGAAGGCCGCCAGTCGTGCGTCACAGGCGGCGCTGAGTCGCTCGGCCTGGCGCACGATCCAGGGATCGACCCGGCTGCTGTCCTCGATGGTCAGCTCCGGACCGGTGGGTCCGTCACTGAGCACGATGCCGTCGCTGTTGCGGTAGTCGCTCATCCAGTTGGCCTGCAGCTGCACCACCGTGGCCACCACCACCTCGCGTGGGAACGACCAGTCGAGGTAGTCGGCGCCGAGCTGGTCGACGATGTCGCGCACGCGCACGGCCACCCCCCGCGGCAGGCGCGCCAGCAGGTGCACCACGCGGAGCTCGCTGAAGGGATCGCCGACCTCGGCCACGGTCGGGGGCTGGAGGTGCGGATCGGGCAAGCCCGGGGTCTGGCGTAGTCTGCATCGCGAGCAGCCGGTCGCTCAAGATCCGTCGGCGCCCAGGCCGATCTCGAGACGGTCCTCGCCGGTGCCCGCGGGGCCCCGCCGGATGGCCAGATAGCTGCCCTCCGGAGCATCGGTCAGGAGCGGCAGGATGGTGGCCACGATGGCGTCCGCGTCCTGGCCCACCAGGCGCATGGCCAGGTAGCCCTGCTCCAGGGAGTTGGTGTCGTGCTCACCAGCGCCCGCCGCATCGAGCGCCCGCATCAGGTCGTTCTCGAGGGCGAAGACCTTCTGCTGCTCACGCGTCGTCTCGAAGTCGGGGTCGTAGAGGCGCACCCACACCGTCACGCGGTGCTTGTCACCGTGGGCCTCGAAGGTGGCCTCGGCCGACTGGCGCCACTCGGCGTCATCGGCAGGCTGGCCGGGAGCACCGCTGCCCGCCTCATCGCCCCCGCCGAAGAGCCGCTTGAGAAAGCCCACGCCTAGAGCAGCTCGCCGTGGGCGGAAGCGGTGGGCTCACCCTCAGCCGGACGTGGCTCCTCTCCGGGACCGTACGGGGCACCTCCCTCGCCCGCGGGCAGCGCGGCCGGCGCCGTCCGGCCCTCGATCGCGCCCACACCATAGGGCACCCACTTCTCCGGCGACTGCAGGCGGTGGGCCTCCGTGTTGCCACGTGCGTGGATCTCGTTGTGGCCGGCCGGCTTGATCCACATGGCCTCACCCTGCAGGAGCGCGTGCACACCGCCCTGACCCGGCTCTGGTCGCTGGTTGCGACAGAAGCTGCACGAGCGCTGGTCGTGCGGCGTGTACGAGGTGGGCTCCTCGTAGGTGGTGATGTAGCCCTCGTAGTTGCGCAGCACGACCTTGTGGTCGGAGTAGCTGATGAGGTAGTTCGGCATGACCGGGATCTTGCCGCCCCCGCCGGGCGCGTCCACCACGTAGGTGGGCACGGCGTAGCCGCTGGTGTGGCCGCGCAGGCCCTCGATGATCTCCAGGCCCTTGCCCACGGGCGTGCGGAAGTGCCCGGAGCCGGCCACCAGGTCGCACTGGTAGAGGTAGTAGGGCCGGATCCGGTTCTCCACCAGCCGGTGGACCAGGTCGCGCTGGATGTGGACGCAGTCGTTGACGCCCGCCAGCAGGACCGACTGGTTGCCGATGGGGATGCCCGTGCGGCTGAGCTTGTCGACCGCGCGTGAGACCTCCGGCGTGATCTCGGCCGGGTGGTTGAAGTGGAGGTTCATCCACACCGGGTGGTACTTCTCGAGCATGGCGCAGAGCTCGTCATCGACACGCTGAGGCATGAACACGGGCACCCGCGTGCCCATGCGCACGATCTCGATGTGCGGGATCTCGCGCAGGCCGCGCATGACCCGCTCCAGCAGCTTGGGCGACATGGTCAGGGGGTCGCCGCCGCTGAGCAGCACGTCGCGGACCTGCGGCGTGCGGCGCAGGTAGTCGAGCTGCGCCTCGAAGTCCCGGGTGTTGAAGTTCTGGGTCGCGTCGCCGACGATGCGCGAGCGCGTGCAGTAGCGACAGTACGAAGCGCACTGGGTGGTCACCAGCATCAGCACGCGATCGGGGTAGCGGTGGACCAGGCCTGGCACCGGCGAGTGCTGATCCTCCGCGAGGGAGTCCTCCATCATGGCCGTGAACGCTTCCTGCTCCTGCCCCAGGGGCATGACCTGGCGGCGGATGGGGTCCGCCGGATCACGTGGGTCGATGAGGCTGATGAAGTAGGGCGTGATGTCGACCCGGAACTTGTCCGGGGCGCCCAGGCCGGCGCGCTCGTCGTCGGTCAGCTCCAGGATCTGCGCGAACGTCTCGAGGTCGTTGACGCGGTTCGAGAGCTGCCATTTCCAGTCGTCCCACTGCTCGTCGGGGACGTCTGCGTAGTAGGGCGCGCGGCGGCTGCGAGCCGGCTCGCCATCGGGGCCAAGCGCCTTGGCCGGGTCGCGCGGGTTGATCCAGTCGTCTTGTTCGTTGGTGCTGACCACGGTCCCTCCTGTGGGCGGCGATGATACCCCGCTCGAGCCTTCCGCCCTGCCGCAGGCAGTGGGCCGGATGGTGCCCCGAGGCACCGCCCCACGTGGCTCTTTGGGGCCATATCCGGAAGGGTCCGTCGCGAGTACGTTGCATGGGCTGAACCCGCGTGGCCCGCTGGCCCAGGTTGCGGATCGGCGCATTCATCCCATCCTGGATCAGCCGAATACGACCGAAGGGGATCGGTTCCGAGCGAACCCCGAGCTCCCTGTGGCCTGACCGCGAATGGCTATCGAACCATCATCGTTCTTCCGATGGCCCGAGTCGCGATCGAGGCGCACGAACCACGTCGTATCCTGCGGTCCGCCATCGGAGATACCTGATGGACAAGCTACGAGCTGCGGTGGCAAGGGCCACCGAGAGGGTCGCTCGCTCGCGACCCGTGCGGTCGCTGCGCGCGCTCCTGGCGCCGCCGGCCACGACGACCGATGACCAGCGGGGCCAGGGCCTCGCCGAGTACGCCCTCATCCTGGGCCTCATCGCCATCGTGGCCATCGTGTCGCTCATCTTCCTCGGCACCAGCGTGAGCAGCCTGTTCGAGGACATCATCAACAACGGGTTCGACTACGTCACTGACCTGATCAGTTCGACCTAGCCCTCCCGCCGTCGCCTGCCTGGGCCGAGCGGCCGCACCAAGCGTGTGGCTGCTTCGGGCTGTCCAGCGTTGTCGCCGCGCACCGAAGTAGGCCCGAATCGGGCGTTCTCGCTACCAACCGGGGCGCAGGCGGGGTACTGTCTCGCAGTCCACCCTGCATGGTCGTGAACGACCCGGGTCGCAGGGGTCCGCGGAAACATTGTTCTCGCGGCTGGTTGTTTTGCTAGGATTCCGTCCTCATGACTTGGGCGAACCTGCGCACACTCGGCTACCTCGCCGCCTTCCTCCTGTTGGGGGCGGTGATCACAGCGCTGTACGGAGCGTTCCGTACGGAGCTGGAAGCCAGCTCGTACATCGGTTTCATCGGTGGCGTGCTGCTCGGTGCCGTGATGGTCGCGTTCCTCGTCACCGTCATGCTGGTCCCGGAACGACGGCGAACGGCCTGGGTCGAGGCCATCACGACCGTCAACGCCAAGTACCTCTTCCTCGTGCTCATCATCGCGTGGGCCCTGGCCATGGGGTTCCTGGCGAGCATGAACCTTGAGGTGAACACCATCGGCGTCCCGGCCCTCATCGGGCTCTTCGCCGGGATCTTCATCTTCATGGGCTTCATCTGGTCGGTCATCGGAGAGTAAGGGGCACCCGCACCGCCTCACGTGTCCAGGGAAGCCGTCCAGCCGAATGCCATCCGGCGGACCCACTTGACGCTGGCTCATCTGCCTATGACGGGCTGATAGCCCAGGCACCCTCGTCGCACGTTCTCCTGTTGGCTGCCGGCGTCCGGAGCAGCGATCTGGCTCTCGCGCCGGGGTCGGATGACCCACTCCCAGCAGATCGGAACGGAGGGCGACATACGTTGACCGAAGTGATTCGCTGGCTGGCCGCCAAGCGGCCGGCCCACGGAGAGGAAGGCCAGGGCCTCGCGGAGTACGCGCTGATCCTGGCCCTGATCGCCATCGTGGCGATCCTCTCGCTCATCTTCCTTGGCGACACCATCAATGACCTGATGTCATTGATCGGTTCGAACATCGACGCCAGGCCGTAGACGGGAACCAGACCCGACTGCACCAGACAAGGACCAAGACCACATAGCTCCACTGGGACTGGTGCCAAAGCACCACCGAAAGTCCGGTCTCTGTGTCACCCGTAGGTGCCATGGAAACGCCTCAGCGCCTCATCCATCATTCCCGGCACTGAGGACGTATCACCTGGCCTGCCGGCCGTCCCAGTGCACAGTTGGCGGCGGGGCTGTAACGTCCGCCGAGCACGGAGGCCCATATCGGGCTGACGAGCGCATTCATCCAATCCACGGCGAACCGCTTCGACGGGGAGCCAGAAACCTTAGGAGGACCATTCGATGGTCGACTTCCTGCTTCGCCGCGACGAGGATGGCCAGGGCCTGGCCGAGTACGCACTGATCCTGGCGCTCATCGCCATCATCGCGATCGCCGCCCTCATCTTCCTCGGTGGCGAGATCTCCGAGATCCTCTCCACGATCGGCGCCAACATCTAGACGCCGCTCTCTGAGAGCTACCGAGAACGGCCCGTCCCTCCGGGGGCGGGCCGTTCTCTTTGTGTGCCTATCATCTGGGTGATGCCGACCACGAGCGATCCCCTGCCCCAGCCCCCCCTCGCCCCCGACGGCTGGACACCGGGACCGCCCGACTACGTCGGCGTCGGCACCGCGCGCTCCGGTACCACCTGGTGGGACAGCCTCATCAGCGCCCATCCCCGGGTCAGCCGTCCGCCCCAGACCCCCAAGGAGGTCCACTTCTTCGACGGACGGTGGGATGGTGCCCTGAGTCAGCCGGACATCGACCGCTACCACCGCTTCTTCGCGAGGCCTGACGGCCATCTCAGCGGCGAGTGGACCCCGGGCTACATGCTCGACGTGTGGACGCCGCGTCTGCTGCAGCGGGCAGCCCCGGAGGCCCGGCTGCTGGTGCTGCTGCGCGACCCCGTCGAGCGCTTCCGCTCCGGGCGCACGCTTGCCGAGAACCGCTTCAGCGTGGGCTCCACCGCCCGTGCCGCGGCCAACGCCGCCTTCAATCGCGGCATCTACGCCGACCAGCTGACGCGGTTGCTGCGGGTCTTTCCTCGCGAGCAGGTGCTGGTGCTCCAGTACGAGCGGTGCGTCGCTGAACCAGCCGCCCAGCTGCGCCGCACGTACCAGTTCATCGGCCTGGAGCCGATCATCCCGGAGGGCCTGGAGGTCGGTGCGCGGGTCAACGAGTCGCGCGGTCCCAAGGTCACGCTCAGCGCCTGGCAGGAGGACCAGCTGGTCCGCCGCTATGCGCCGGAGAACGAGCGGCTCACGGCCCTGGTGCCCGACCTCGATCTCCGCCTCTGGAAGGCGCCCCGATGACGCTCAAGGCCCGCGCTCGCCGACTGGCCGTCCGGGGCTCCCGTGCCTGGTATCGCCTGCGCGGACCGCACCAGCCGGGGCCACCCGATCCGCCGCCCGTCCCCGCCGGCTGGCAGGTGGGCCCACCGCACTACGTGGGCGTGGGTGCCCAGAAGGCGGGGACCTCGTGGTGGAACCGCCTCCTCGAAGCGCACCCGGACGTGGTCAACGCCGACGGCCAGCCGAAGGAGCTGCACTTCTTCGACCGCTCGTGGGAGACGCCCTTCGACCGATGAGGATGCCCGGCGCTACCAGCGCTTCTTCCCGGTACCGGAGGGCAAGGTGGCGGGCGAGTGGACACCCGGCTACCTCATCGACTTCTGGACCCCGGAGCTCATCGCCCGGGCCGCACCCGAGGCGCGCCTGCTGGTGCTCCTGCGCGACCCGGTCGACCGCTTTCGCTCCGGGCTCACGCACCAGCTGGCGACCTCCCGAGCGCCCCTGGGCGACCGCGACATCCAGGGCGCCTTCCAGCGCAGCATCTATGCGCCGCAGCTCCGGCGCGTCCTGGCCGCGTTCCCGGCCGAGCAGGTGTGGGTCGGCCAGTACGAGGCCTGCCGGGCCGATCCCGCCCGTGAGCTGGCCCGGACCTACGAGTTCCTGGGCCTGGCCCCCCACGAGCTGGACCCCGATGCCTTCCGCAGCGAGGTCAACCCCACGACCCGGGCCAAGTTCGAGCCGTCGGCGGGCCTGCGGGCCTCGCTGATCGAAGGCTACGCGGCCGACATGGCCCAGCTGGCCGAGCTGGTGCCGGGGCTCGACCTCTCGCTTTGGCCCAGCGCGCAGAGAGGCCGGACTGGCCTGACCGGCTAGTAGCCGAAGGTGAGCAGGATCGACTCCCAGTTGATCCACAGATCCCAGATGCCGGCACCGATGAGCAGCACGCCGGAGATGATCTCGATCTTGCGGTGGTGTCGGGCCAGGAAGCGCACCACCGTGTCCTGCCGCGCGCGAGCGAGCACCGACAGCAGCACCAGGGGCAGGCCGAAACCGAGACCGAAGACGAAGAAGGTGGCCAGGGCCCCGACCGACTCGGCCGCGCCGACCGAGACCACCAGCAGGGCCACCAGGAAGGGGCCGGCACACGGCAGCGCGATCGGGCCCAGGAACATGCCGTAGACGTAGGCCTGCGACAGCGGCCCGCGGGCGCCCGGGACGCGGATCGAGCGGACACGCATGAAGGGGTTGATCCCCGCCAGCAGCATCAGGCCGAGAGCGATGAGCAGGAGGTCGATGAAGGGGATGGCGAAGCCCAGGATGCGGCCCATGGGTACCGCCACGAGGAACACGACGAACCCGATGAGCATCATCGAGGTCAACAGCCCCAGCAGCACGGCCAGGCCCAGGAAGCCCGACACGCGACGGGCGCCACCGCTCGCTGGGTCGGCACCGGTCGCACCGGTGAGGTACGCCAGGAACGCCGGGTAGAGCGGGAGGAGACAGGGGCTGGCGGCTGAGGCCAGACCGGCGCCGAACGCCACCACGAGTGCTTCCATGCGCTCGCAGCCTAGGGAGTCGTCGGTGACGAGAGCGTGACGCGGCGTACACTCCGGGACCGCTTCGTGACGATCGCGTGACCTACCAGTCGAGCCAGGCCGAGGAGGCCTGCTTCATCTCCAGCAGCAGCTTGCGGCCCTCACCCTTGGCGGGATCGAGGAAGTTGGGTTGTGAGGTGTCGTGGATGATGTAGGGCCGCAGACGGAGCTCGATGAGGCGATCCCCGTGGAAGGTGGCCTCGAGCAGGGCTGACTCCATGGTGTTGGTGGACCAATGCTGGTCGAAGATGAGGTTGCCCAGCGAGTAGAGCACCGGCGCACCGTCGATCTCCTCGATCGAGCCGGCCACGTGGCTGTGGGCGCCGAGCACGAGGTCCGCGCCGGCCTCGACCCAGCGCGCGGCGTGCCTGCGCATCGACTCGAGTGGCTGGCGTGTGTACTCCACGCCCCAGTGGGGGAAGACGATGATGACGTCGGCACCGGCACGCCTGGCCTTGCGGATGTCCTTCTTGATGTACTGGTCGACGCAGGGCGTGGCCCCGGCCTTGTCATCGCTCGCCCAGTAGACCTTCACGATGTCCAGGCAGGGGATGATGGCGACCGACGTGCCCCTGGCCTCGAGCAGCTGCAGCTTGCGCGCCTGGTCGAGGTCCTTGCCCGCTCCACCCACGACCAGCCCGTGCTCGCGCAGGATGCGCCGCGAGTCGGCGATGCCGCCGGCACCGTAGTCACCGATGTGGTTGTTGGCCAGGGAGACGAAGTCGATACCGGCCCGCGTGAAGATGCGCGTGAGGTCGGGTTTGCCGCTGAAGCGCAGGCCGCTCCGGTGGTGGGCCCAGTCCTCGGTCACGGGCTGCTCGTGGTTGACCACGGCCAGCTCGGCGCCCTTGAAGAGCCTGCGCACCGCGCCCTTGTTGCCGGTGAGCCGGTAGCGCGGGACGATGTTGTCGTTGAAGACCGGGTCACAGCAACCATGCCCGGTGACCGTCGCCGTCCCGCCGTCGAAGGGGTAGTCCACACCCTTGCCTTCACGCACGACGCGTTCGTACACGCCGCGGTCGGTGAAGGAATCGCCGCCGGCCACCAGCACCCACGTGCGCGATTGGTCCCAGGCCTCGGCGGGTGCGAGCTCCATGGTCACGCTGAGGGGCCAGTCGCTCGCGTCGCTGATGCGCTCGTTCCCGTGAAGCGAGCGGCCGTCGATGTCGAGGGCGCGGAGGGACGGACCGAGGCTGGTCGCGGCCACGAGCCCGAGGGCGCCGTTGCTCACGGCCCTGGTCACGCGGTCGGCGTCAAGCGGGCGCACATCCGCGTGGATGTCGATGCCGAGCTCGGCCTCCAGCCCCTCGACGAGGGAGCGCTCGACCACCACGCGGCGGTAGCCCTTGAGCTCTCCCTGCGTCAGCGCGCGGCGGATGGTCCCGCGCTTGAGGCCGTCATCCTTCGACCAGAACCCGGTCACGGGCACGACCGGCATGAGTGACTCGGTGGCCTCCACGGTGACGCTCTCGATGAGCCCCGGTGACGCCTCCGGATCGGGCGAGGGCGTGCTCTCGGCCAAGGGCGCCGGCGAGGTCTCGGCCAGGGCCAGCAGGAACCGACGTTCGGACGCCTCGGCCGCTGGCGAGGGCGTGGGCAAGAGGTCGATCACGGCGGGCAGGGAGGGCGCCGGCGGCTCGGTCCGCTCCGGGTCGGCATCGATGACCGCGAGGGCGAAGCCCAGCATGCTCAAGGCGAACGCGCCGACCAGCAGCAGCACCAGGATCTTCGACCTGCGCTCGGCGCGTGGCGCCTGTTCCGGAAGATGGGTCATCTGGCTCGTCGTCTCCCGTGTCGGCGGGCACAGCGGCCTGGCGCAACAGGTCGGAAGTAGGGACTGGCGGACCCGACCGGATTCGAACCGGCGATCTCCAGCGTGACAGGCTGGCGTGTTAGGCCACTACACTACGGGTCCCCCGCGGAACGGAAATGTAGCAGAGACGGACCGAAGACGTCGGGCGCGCCGCGGGGATATCCTCGCTTGGACATGCCCGATCACATCGATCTCCGTTCCGACACCGTCACCAAGCCCAGCCCGGCCATGCGCAGGGCCATGGCCGCAGCCGAGGTCGGTGACGATGTCTTGGGCGACGACCCGACCGTCATCGCCCTGCAGGAGCGCGCTGCCGAGCTGACGGGCAAGCAGGCCGCCCTCTTCGTCGCGAGCGGCACCATGGGCAACCTCGTCTCGCATCTGGCGCACGTGTCGCGGGGCGGCGAGATCATCGCTGACGCCGGCGCCCACCTGGTGCAGATGGAGGCCGGTGGCTACGCCGTCGTCACCGGCGCCACGGTCCGAACGATGACCGCCGGAGCCGACGGCACCTGGGACCTCGGTGAGCTCAGGGCCGCCTTTCGCCCCGACGACCACCACCAGCCCCCGACCGCGCTGGTGACCATCGAGAACACCCACTCACCGACCATGGGCCGGCCCTTGAGCGCCGACTACACCACGCAGGTGGCCGCCATCGCCCACGAGCAGGAGGTGCCGCTGCACGTCGATGGCGCCCGCCTGTGGAACGCGGTCGTGGCCCAGGACACGACCGCGGTGGCGCTGCTGGCCGACGCCGACAGCGCCACCTTCTGTCTCTCCAAGGGGCTCGGCTGCCCCGTGGGCTCGATGGTCGTGGGCGAGGCGGACTTCATCGACCGAGCGCACCGGGGCCGCAAGCTCGTCGGCGGCGCCATGCGCCAGGCCGGCATCGTGGCGGCGGCCGGGCTGGTGGCCCTGGGAGACGGACCTGACGGCATGGTCGAGCGCCTCGCGGAGGACCACGCCAACGCCCGCGTCCTGGCTGAAGGGCTGGCCGGGATGGACGGCATCGTCGGGCTCGACCCCGCAGCCATCACCACCAACTACATCGTCTTCGGCCTGCGGCCGCGGCCCGGCCAGGACCTGCTCGAGGCGCGCGACGCCTTCATGGCCGAGACCGCTGCCCGCGGGCTGAGCTACATCGGCTACCCCGGTGGGCGCGTGCGCGCCCTGACCCACTACGGCATCGAGCGCACTGACATCGACCGGGCGCTCGAGATCTCTCGCGAGGCGCTGACCGCAGCCGGCCTCTCGGCCGTCGTCGTCTAGCACCGGGGAGACTTCATGCAGGCCACCGCTGACGCCCTTGTCACGACCCTCATCCAGGCACGCTTCGACGACTGGATCGCGACGTGGCCGGGTCAGGCCACGCGGTTCGGCATCCATCAGCACGATGGCCGGCTGCCCGACCTCTCGCGCGCGGCCAAGCTGGCCGACATCGCCGCCGATCACGACTTCGTCCGGGCCCTCGAGGCCGTAGACGCCACGAGCCTGAGCGAGGACGTGGCCTTCGAGCGTGAGCTGGCCCTCCACGCCGCTCGCCTGCGCCTGTTCGAAGACGAGGTCGTGCGCAACTGGGAGCGGACGACCGACGCGACCGAGGCCATCGGCTCGGCCCTCTTCCTGCTGGTGGCCCGCGACTTCGCGCCGCTGGAGCAGCGGCTGGTGTCCCTGACCAGCCGCATCGAAGACATCCCCGCGGCCCTGCAGCAGGTGCGGGACCGTCTCGGCCCGGACACCGTCCGCCTGTGGCTGGAGCTGGAGGGCCTGTCCGCGGCCGAGCTGCCCGGGCTCCTGCGGGAGATCGTGGCGAGTGCCGCCCGCGTGTGGGCACAAGACAGCCGCGAGCTGCTCCGCCTGCGGCGTGCGGCTCAGGCGGCTGAGGGCGCCCTGCTCGACTACGCCACCTGGGTCGAGGCCCAGCTGGACGCTGCCGGCGAGCGCGTGGCCCTTGGTCGCGACGAGCTCGACGAGCTGGTGGGCCTGCGGGCTCTGGACGACCTCACCACCGACGACATCCTGGCCATCGGCTGGGACCAGCTGGAGGCGCAGCACGAGGCTCGTCGTGCGGCCGGCCGCGAGATCGACCCCGCAGCTCAGCGAGGCCGAGGTCGTGGCCCGCGTCAAGGCCGACGGCCCGGCCGACTTCGAAGCCGCCCTGAGCGGCTACAAGGACGCCATGTTCCGCGCCCGCGACTTCATCGAGGCGCGCGACCTGGCCACGCTGCCGCGTGACGACATCCTGGAGGTCGTGCCCACGCCCAGGCACATGCGCAGCCTGCTGCCACTGGCGGCCTACTTCGACCCGGCGGCCTTCGATCGTCCGCCGCGGGGCACGTACGTGGTGACGCCTTCGGTGGACGATGACCCGGGCGCCATGCTCGAGCACAACTGGTCCTCGATGGTCAACACCAGCGTGCACGAGGCCTACCCCGGCCACCACCTGCAGCTGACGGCAGCCCTGGCCACGCCGACGCCAGCACGGCTGATGGTCGAGGCCCCGGAGTTCGTCGAGGGCTGGGGCATGTACTGCGAGCAGATGATGATCGAGGAAGGCTTCGAGGACAGCCCCGAGCGGCGCGTCATCGTCGCCACCGACGCCATCTGGCGCGCGGCCCGCATCATCCTCGACATCCGCCTCCACCGCGGCGAGATCAGCGTCGAAGATGGCGTGGAGTTCCTCATCGAGCACACGGGCTTCGAGCGGCCGGTGGCCAAGGCGGAGGTCCATCGCTACACGACCGTGCCCGGCTACAACCTCTCCTACCTGCTGGGCAAGGTGATGCTGCTGCGGCTGCGTGCCGATGAGCAGGAGCGGCTGGGGACGGCCTATTCGCTCAAGCGCTACCACGACGCGCTGCTCTACTCGGGGAGCCTGCCGGTTTCGTTCCATCGCCGCTTGCTCGCGGGCGAGGGCGGTGGACCCACGCTGCCGTCGGACGGCCACGACTGATGTACGTCCTCCCCAGCATCGACCTGCAGAAGGGCCGCTCCCGCCTGGTGTGGTGGCCCGGCGCCGCCACCGGCAGCGGCGCGCCCACCGATCGCCCCGCAGCCGTGGCCCAGGCCTTCGTGGCCCAGGGCGCGCCGGCGGTGCACCTGGTCGATCTCGACGGCGCGGGGCAGGGCACGCCGGCCAACCTCGAAGCCATCGGCGCCATCGCCCAAGCCGTGGTCAAGCCCCTGCAGCTGGCCGGTGGCGTGGATGGGCCCGATCAGATCAGGATCGCCTTCGCGGCCGGCGCCACGCGAGTGGTCATGCCCCTATGGGCCGTGGTCGAGGACAGCGAGGTCCTGGCTGAGAGCGTGGAGGTGGCCGGTGACTGGCTGGCGGTGGGCATGGATGCCCGGCCCGAGAGCCTGCGTGGCTACCCCTGGCGGCATCGTCCGCGACCGGAGCTGGACACGTTGGTGGGTGAGCTGCACGACGCGGGCGTGCATCGGTTCGTCTTCTCGCACGTCGGGGACGATGGCGTCGAGCTGATGGCTCGCCTGGCGCACGGGCTGGATGCGGAGGTCCTCGTCGCCGGCGGCGTGAGCTCGATCGAGGGCCTGCGGCAGCTGCGCGATGTCGGCGTCGCGGGCGTGATCCTGGGCGAGGTGCTGTTCACGGGGGCGATCGACCTGGCCGCCGCGATCGAGGCTGTCTCATGACCGCACCGGTCCACCCAGAACCTACGTGCCAGACGAAATGTTACGGAACCTTCATCTATGCAAGGTGAATAATCGCTTGAGTTCCTGGAGGCGGTGACGCTAGTATCACCGCTGTGCTGCTCGACAGCACTACTGGCCTAGACGCAAGGTCATGGGTAGGTTGGGTTAGGGTAGCCGGTGAAGCCGGCGTCATAGATGCCCTTGCGACGTGGCAGAAGACCCGGAGTTCGCTCCGGATCAGCCGGGACAGTTAAAGCGACCCCGCTTCGGCGGGGTCGCCTCGATTCTGGGGACCTTCGCCGATGAGCACCACGCCCCTCCCCCTCGAGGATCTGCAAGACGTGCTCGCAGCACATGCGGACGAGGCCCAACGCGCCCGGTGGGACAGCTACCAACAGGGTCGGGCGGCCATCCTCGGCTGGCGCTAGACCATCCGCTCCGGGCGGACGATCTCGTCGAACTGCTCCTCGCTGACGTAGCCCAGCGCCAGCGCCGCAGCCTTCAGGGTCGTGCCATCCTTGTGAGCCTTCTTGGCCACCTCTGCCGCCTTGTCGTAGCCGATGGTGGGATTGAGCGCCGTGACCAGCATCAGCGACTGGGCCACGAGCTCCGCGATGCGCTCCCGGTTGGCCGTGACGCCGGCCACCGCGAACTCGCGGAAGGTGTCACAGGCGTCAGCCATGAGGCGCGCCGAGCGGATGACGTTGGCGGCCATCACCGGCTTGTAGACGTTGAGCTCGAAGTTGCCCTGGGAGCCGGCGAACTTGACCGCGGCATCGTTGCCATAGACCTGCGCCGCCACCATGGTCATGGCCTCCGCCTGCGTGGGGTTCACCTTGCCCGGGCATGATCGACGAGCCGGGCTCGTTCTCCGGCAGCGACAGCTCACCCAGGCCCGAGCGCGGGCCGCTTCCGAGCCAGCGCAGGTCGTTGGCGATCTTGGTCAGTGAGGCTGCCAGCGTGGCCAGGGCGCCACTGGCGAAGACGACCGCGTCGTGCGCCGCGAGTGCTGCGAACTTGTTGGGGGCACTGACGAAGGGCAGTCCCGTGAGCTGCGCGATTCGAGCTGACACGGCCGTGTCGAAGCCGTCAGGGGCGTTGAGGCCGGTGCCCACGGCGGTGCCGCCGATGGCCAGCTCGTAGAGGCCCGGCAGCGCTGCCTCCAGCCGCTGGAGGTCGGCATCGAGCTGGGCCACGTAGCCGCTGAACTCCTGGCCCAGGGTCAGGGGCACCGCGTCCTGCAGGTGCGTCCGACCGATCTTGACGATGTCCTCGAAGTCAAGGGCGCGGGCAGCCAGCTCATCACGCAAGCGCCGCACGGAGGGCAGCAGCGACTCCACGATGACGGAGGCGGCCGCGATGTGCATGGCCGTGGGGAAGGTGTCGTTGGAGGACTGCGACTTGTTGACGTGGTCGTTGGGGTGGACCGGGTCCTTGCTGCCCATCACGCCACCAGCCAGCTCGATGGCGCGGTTGGCGATGACCTCGTTGGTGTTCATGTTCGACTGCGTGCCAGAGCCGGTCTGCCAGATGTAGAGCGGGAAGTGGTCGTCGAGCACGCCCGCTGCGACCTCACTGGCGGCCTGTGCGATGAGGGCCCCGACGCCCGCTGGCAGCCGGCCAGCCTCGTCGTTGACCCCGGCGCAGGCCAGCTTGAGCGTGCCCATGGCGTGCACGACCTCTCGTGGCATGCGCTCGGCCTGGGGATCGCCGATGGCGAAGTGGTGCAGGGACCGCTGTGTCTGGGCACCCCAGTAGCGGTCTGCGGGCACCTCGATGGCGCCCATCGAATCGGTCTCGGTGCGGGTGGCTCCGCTGGTCGGCTCAGTCATGTACGGCATGGTAGAGCCGAAGGGCCCGAGTGACACCGAGCAGGGCAGACAGGCGCTGCTCGGACCGGCTGAGGTACGCGTCCATCTCGGAGATGGGCACCACCTGCGGGCGGTCGACCGGGTAGGTCACGCCCTCACGCACGACGTCGGCCCGACCCGCCGCGAGGACGTTCTTGAGCCACTGGGTACGCTCGCCGTAGACGAGCCCGATGACGAAGCCGTCGTCGGTGGGGTGGACGGTCAGCGGCGTCTCATGCACCTCGCCAGAAGTGCGGCCAGTGTGTCGCAGCAGGTCGGCGTAGGCTCCGGGCTGCCCCGCATCCTTCAGCTGCTGGGGGTTGAGGTAGCGGAGGTTGATGCGCCGGACGGTGTCCACGACCGGCGGCCACTTGGCGCGCATGCCGCCGATGAACAGGGCGACCAGGGCCACCAGGCCGATGCCGAGTGCCGCGACGATCGAGATGATGGTTGTCATGCCACGACGATACCCGCACCAGAGGGCAGGCCGCGAATGCAGCGGCCTGTGGTCTAATTGGGACTCGCGCGCCCGTAGCTCAGTGGATAGAGCGTCTGCCTCCGGAGCAGAAGGCCGTGGGTTCGAATCCCGCCGGGCGCGCCACTCCCTGCTCCGTGTACGGTGTTGGCATGTCCCGGTTCTCACTCGTACCCGCCGCATACGTCGCGCTCGTTCGCGACGACCAGGTCCTGCTGCAGCAACGGCAGAACACCGGCTACATGGATGGCCACTGGTCCTTCAGCGCGGCCGGCCACGTCGAGCGTGACGAGTCGGTGACCGCGGCTGCGGTGCGCGAGGCGCGGGAGGAGCTGGGGATCGAGATCGCCGAGGTGGACCTGGAGCCGCTGTGTACCGTCCACCGCCGGCAGAACGAGCGGAACGGCGGCCAGCGCGTCGACTTCTTCTTCACGGCCTCGGCCTGGGATGGCGAGCCGGCCGTGCAGGAGCCCCAGCACAGCGGCGGCATCGTGTGGGCGCCGGTCTCCGCCATGCCGGAGCCCCTGGTGCCCGTGGATGCGCTCGCGCTCGAGATGCTTCGCACCGGGAAGCGCCGGGCCATCGTGCACCTGGGCTTCGACGACTGATCTACCTGGTCGGGCCAGAGGTCACCTCAGGCCGGGCCCATCGAACGTAGGGTCCGGCCCCTCCGCTGCCTAGTGTCTGCAGCATGAAACGAACACTGCTCCAGTTGCCGTTGTTTGCCCTCATCGTGGCCGGCATGGCCATGGGCATCGTCACCGGCCTGGCACGCCTGGGCATCGAGATGCCCTCCCTGGCTTCGGAGCGGGTGCTGCTGCACGGACCGATCCTCATCGCGGGCGTCTTCGGCACGCTCATCGCGCTCGAGCGGGCGGTGGCCATGAAGACGCTCATGGGCCGGACCTGGACCTTCGCCGATGCCGCGCCCGTGCTCGGCGGAGCCGGCCTCGTGGCGTTGCTCGTGAACGGGGCGACGGTGCCGGCGATCGCGCTCCTGGCGGCAGGGGCAGCCGTGCTGCTGGTCGTCAACCTCGCCTTCCTGCGCCGGGCCCCGACCCTTGACGTGCTCACGATGGTGCTGGGCGCGGGCTTCCTGCTGCTGGCCGACCTGGCCTGGCTGGCTGGCCGCCCCATCCCCTTCCTCACACCGTGGTGGATGGCCTTCCTCGTGCTGACGGTCGTGGGCGAGCGGCTGGAGCTGGCCAGGCTGCGCGCCCACGGCCGGTTCGCTCCGGCGGCGTTCGGCGTAGCGGTGGCGGCCTACATCGGCGCCCTCTTGCTGATGACGCTCGACGAGAGGCTGGGCTTGCGCCTCTCGGGCGTGGGCCTGATCGCCCTCGCCGTGTGGCTGCTGCGCTACGACATCGCCACCGTCACCATCCGTCGCTCGGGCCTGCCGCAGTACGTGGCCGCGTGCCTGCTGTCGGGCTATGCCTGGCTGGGCGTGGCCGGTGCCATCGTGCTCAGCTCGATGCCGGCCTTCGCGGGCTTCAGCTATGACGCCTACCTGCACGCGGTGCTGCTGGGTTTCGTCTTCTCGATGGTCTTCGGCCACGCGCCGATCATCTTCCCCGCGGTCGTCGAGCGGCCGATCGCCTTCACGTCCTTCGCCTACGTTCCGCTGGTCATCCTGCACTTCTCGGTGGCGCTGCGGATCCTTGGTGATCTGGCGGGGCTCCAGATGGTGCGTCAGGCCGCCGGCGTATGGACCGGCGTCGCGATCGTGCTGTATGGCGCCTTCATCGTCTACGGCCTGCTGCGTGGCAACCCGAGGTCGTGGGTGGCCGAGTGATGGTCTACGAGCGCCGCTCGCTGCGCGATCGACAGCCGTCGCAGGAGGCGACGTTCGGCAGACTCGTCGCCACGCGGTGCGGGTGACCAGCGTCCACGAACCGAAGCTGTGACCACGAGCAGCCCGGTCAGGACCAATGGCCCTTGGCGCGGGCCGGCCGTACGTTACACTAATGACGGTATGAACAGAACGTTCAGTAATGTCTGACAGCAACCCACCGAGGGACGCGGCCTCGATCGTCGAGTCGATGGGCGTGTGGTTCTCATCGATCGGTGCCCAGCGCGCGACCGGCCAGGTCTTCGGCTACCTCACGACGTGTGATCCAGCCGAGCAGGCGGCCAGCGAGATCGCCAGCGGCATCGGCATGAGCCGTGCCTCGGTCAGCTCCGGCGCGCGCATGCTCATCCAGCTCGGCGCCATCGAGGAACGCCACCGGGTCGGCGATCGCAAGACCTACTACCGGCTGCGCGAAGGCTGGTGGGTGCAGGCGGCGACGACGAAGCTGGCCGGGTTCGACCGCCTGGCCGACGAGGCCAGACGTATCAGGGCCGCCGGCAGCGTGACCCGCACCGACGGCCTCGACGAGCTCATCGACTTCTCCGAGTTCTGGAGTGAGGAGATCCCCAAGTTGCGCGATCGCTGGGAGCAGCGACGCATGGCCAGGAAAGAGGACACATGACCACGACCGACGGCGCAGCCCCCATCAGGACCGAGGGGCTGACCAAGCACTACGGCAACGTGAAGGCGCTTGTCGAGCTGGACCTTGAAGTCCAGCGCGGTGAGGTCTTCGGGTTCCTGGGACCCAACGGCGCGGGCAAGACCACGACCATCCGCAGCCTGCTGCACTTCCTGTTCCCGACCGCGGGGTCGGCCAGCGTGCTCGGCCTTGACGTGGCCACGCACGCGGTGGAGGTGCGCAGTCGCGTGGCCTACGTGCCCTCGGAGTACTCGCTCTATCCCAAGCTGACCGGCGCCGAGAACCTGACCTACCTGGCCAACCTGCGCGGCGGCGTCGACACCGACTACGTCAACGAGCTGGCCGAGCGCCTGGAGGTCGACCTCACGCGCAAGGTGGGCGACCTCTCGACCGGCAACAAGCAGAAGGTCGGACTCATCCAGGGCTTCATGGGCAAGGCAGAGCTGGTCATCCTCGACGAGCCCAGCACGGGTCTCGATCCGCTCATGCAGCAGGAGCTGCAGGCGATGATCCGCGAGGTCCGCGAGGACGGCCGGACCGTCTTCCTGTCGAGCCACAGCCTGGCCGAGGTCGAGCGCGTGGCCGACCGCGTCGGCATCCTGCGCCACGGCCACCTCGTGGTCGTGGAGCCGCTGGACACGCTCAAGCGCAAGGCCATCCGCCGCATCGATCTCGAGTTCGACGAGCCGGTGGCAGCCTCCGACTTCGAGGATATCGCCGGCGTCCACTCGGCCGAGACACGCGGCAACAGCGTGGTCGTTTCGTTCGAGGGCTCGGTCAACGCCCTGCTGCGTGTGGCGCTCGACCACAACGTGGTCAACCTCAACAGCCGCGAGGCCGACCTGGAGCAGATCTTCCTGACCTACTACACGAACGGTGGCCCCGATGTTGCGTAACCGTCTTCTCGGGAGCGTCTTCACCAAGGCCATTCGCGACTGGCTGATGTGGACCACCATCGCGGTGGTGGCGCTGTGGCTGCTGGGGGCCATGTACGTGGCCATCATGAGCACGTCCGGCGAGGCCTACGTGACCATGCTCGACGACTTCCCCGAGGCGCTCGCCAACATCTACGGAGCGCAGAACGGCACCGCGGCCGGCATGGCCCTCGCGGGCATGTACTCGCTGATGGGACCGTTGGTGCTGCTGGCCTACGCCATCGGCCTGGGCGCCAGCGCGGCCGTCGGAGAGGAAGAGGCCAGGACGCTGCCCATCCTGCTCTCGAGCCCGCTGCGCCGCCGTTCGATCCTGGTCGCCAAGACCGTCGTCGCGGCCATCGGCGTGATCGTCATCACGGCTGGCATGTGGCTGGGCATCGAGGTCTCCGCGACCGCCTTCGGCCTCGACATCTCCGAGCAAGACCAGCTCTCATCCGCCATCCAGCTGGTGGGCATGGTCCTGCTCTTCGGCGCCGTCTCGCTGGGGGTCAGTGCCTGGCGCGGTTCGTCGGCCCTGGGCATCGGCGTCGCCGCCGGCCTGGCCCTGCTGTCCTACTTCCTGACCACGATGCTGCCGGTGGTGGAAGAGCTCGCCGACCTCGCGCGACTCACGCCCTGGTACCTCTACTCCGGGGCCGAGGCGCTCTACAAGGGGCTCGACCCGGTGCTGCTGGCCATCGCCGTGGCCATCGCAGCCGTCTTCTTCGGCGTGGGGGCCTACACCCTCGACCGCCGGGACCTGAAGGGATAGTCCGATGACCTCTGCCACCATCACGGGCGTACGCGGTTGGCAGCGCTTCGCCCTCACCAACACGCTGACCAAGGCCATCGCTGATCGCATGCTCCTGACCGTCATCGCGGGCGTGGCCATGGGCGCCATGAACCTGCTCATGGGCCCGATGTATCTCGCGCTCGAGGACGTCCTCGCGGAGATGCTGACGCAGATGCCGGAGGAGATCTTCGCCATCGCCGGGGGTGTCGACATGGCCACGCCCTCCGGCTGGTACACCGGCGAGATGTACTCGATCATGGTGCCCTTCGTGCTCATGTTCGTGGCCGCCTCCTCTGCCGCCCGCGCGTTCGGCGGGGAGATGGAGCAGGGCACGATCGGCCTGGTGATGTCCACGCCTACCCGGCGGACCCGCATCGCCGTCGACAAGGCCCTGGCCATGGTCGTCCACGTGCTCATCGCCTCGGGGCTCATGGCCCTGGGCACCTACGTGGGCATCCTCGTGGCCGGCATCGACGTCAGCCTCGCCGACGTCCTGTCCATCCACTTGATGGTGACCCTGCTCTCCATCTTCGTCGGTGGCATCGCCATGGTCGTCTCGATCATCAGCGGCCGCGGCGTGATGGCCATCCTGGTGGCCATGCTGGTGGGCGTGGTGATGTACGCCTGGTCCAGCTTCCTGCCGATGGCCAGCTCCGAGCTGCTCGGCGACCTCGCCTGGCTCTCACCCTGGCACCAGTTCATCGCCACCGACCCCATGGGTAGCGGCGTGGACTGGGGCTCGGCTGCACTGCTGGCGGTGCTGGCGATCGTGCCGGTCGTGGCCAGCATCTACCTCTTCAAGCGGCGCGATATCGCCGCCTAGCCTCGTCATCCTGCGACGGCGGCCGGCCCATCCGGGGTCGGCCGTCGTTCATGTTGCGGGCGAGGGCAGGCCGGTTCGGAGGGCCTCAGGTCGGCTCTCGCCGCTCGTACCACCAGCTGGCCAGCAGCGCCACACTGACCGCGCAGGCCGCGCCGATGGTCACCCCGGCCAGCGTATCGCTCAGCCAGTGGGCGCGGAGGTAGACGCGGCTGGCGGCCATGCCGAGGGCGTAGCCGACGGCCACCACCAGCCAGACGTGGCGCCTTGGACCGGCAGGCACGAAGACGAGCACGAGCGTGATGGCCAGGACGGCAGCGGTCAACGAGTGCCCGGAGGCGAAGGAGAACGAACCCTCCTCCAGCAGGCCCACCGGCGGGCGGGACCGTTCGTAGGCGTTCTTGATGAGCACGTTCAGAGCCTCTGCCAGGCCGACCGCCCCGAGCCAGACCGCCAATCCTGGGCCTCGCCGTTGCCAGGCGAGCACCACCGATACCAGCACCACCACGATGCCGCTGGCGACCGTGCCGCCGACCGTTCGCAGGAGCGTGGCCGCTGACACCAGCAGGTCCTGCTCGATGGACACGACCCATGCGGTCACGCCGTCATCGACCTGCTGGACCGATGTCGGCCAGGGGCGGCAGCGCCAGCATGGTCAGCCAGAGCAGGGCCAGCAGCCACAACACCAGCGCCCACCGGCGCGACGCGGGCGAATCGCAGTCGAGCGGCGGCCCTGGCCTCTCCTCGACCGCAGGCGGCCGGGGTACGACTGTGCTCACGTCGGCCGACCCTCCTGCTGTCCGAGCGGCCTACTCCTGGCGATTGAACGCCCAGATGGCCGCGCTCAGGGCGATGGCGCTCATGGCGGCTACGACGAGCACGTCCTGGGCCATGGTAAAGGTGTGACCGCCGACGGTCACACCCAGCCCCAGGGCGCTGGCCTCGGGCCCAAGGAAGACCTGGCGTACGGCATCGACGCCGTACGTGAGCGGGTTGACCTTGCTGATGACCTCCATCCAGACCGGCACGTTGTTGACCGGAAAGAACACACCAGCGAGGAAGATGAGCGGGAAGATGATGATCTGCATCATCGTCTGGAAGCCCTGTTGCGAGCGCATGAAGGAGGCCAGGAAGATGCCCAGCCCGGCCAGTCCCAGGGACAGGATGATGATCATGGGGATCAGCCCCAGGATGATCCGAAGGTTCAGCTCCACGCCCAGCAGGGGCGCCAGGACCAGCATCAGGGCCACCTGGATGGACGCCTGGAAGGTGGCCCCGATGGCCTTGCCCAGCACGATGCCCGTGCGGGAGATGGGTGCCACCAGGATCTCTCGCAGGAAGCCGTACTCGCGGTCCCACACGACCGAGATGCCCGCGAACAACGACGTCGTGAGCACGGTGATGGCGATGATGCCCGGGTACATGAACTGGAGGTAGTCGATGCCCGGAGCCATGCCGCCGATGACGTTGGTGAAGCCCGCGCCGAAGACGATGAGCAGGAGCAAGGGCATGGCCAGCGAGCTGACGATACGGGAGCGCTCGGTGATGTAGCGCAGGACCTCGCGGTAGGCGACGACCCATGTGCCGCGCAGGGTCTCTGAGTGCATCATCAGTGTCGGGGCCCCCGACCCATGTTCTGGATCATCTGGGCGTGCTCGCTGACCTCCTCGTCACGGATCTCGTGGCCGGTGACCTCGAGGAAGACGTCGTCGAGCGTGGGCTTGCGCAGCCCGATGGAGGTGATGGGCTGGCTGAAGCCGCGCACGAACTCGGGCAGGAAGGCCTCGCCGCCATCGACGTGGAAGGTGAGCGTGTCGTGGTCCCTGATGACCTCCAACCCGAAGCGTTCCCCGATCTCGGCGGCAGCAGCGTCGGGGTCCTCGGCGCCGACGGTCACGAGGTCGCCGCCGACCATGGCCTTGAGCCCGGTGGGCGTGTCCAGCGCCTGGATCTCGCCGTGGTCGATGACCGCGATGCGATCGGCGTTCTCCGCCTCATCCATGTAGTGCGTGGTGAGGAAGATGGTCAGGTTCTCGCGCTGGCGCAGATCGAGCAGGTAGTTCCAGATGCTGCGCCGCGTCTGTGGATCCAGACCCAGGGTGGGCTCGTCAAGGAAGAGCACGCGTGGATGGTGAAGCAGCCCACGGGCGATCTCGAGCCGCCGCTTCATGCCGCCCGAGTAGGTGCGCACGGGCGACTTGCGACGATCCCACAGTTCGACCATCTCGAGCAGCTCACGCATGCGCTGGTCGCGCAGGTCCTTGGGGATGGCGTAGGCGTAGGCGTGGAAGCGCAGGTTCTGCTCGGCAGTGAGGTACTCGTCGAGCGTGGGCTGCTGGAAGACCAGGCCGATCGAGCGGCGCACGTCGCTGCGGTCCTGCTCCACGTCGAAGCCGTTGAGCCTGGCCGAGCCGGCGGTGGGGCGCAGGAGCGTGCAGAGCATGTTGATGGTGGTGGACTTGCCGGCGCCGTTGGGGCCGAGGAAGCCGAAGATCTCGCCCTCGCGGATCTCGAACGAGACGCCCTTGACGGCTTCGATCTCGCCGAAGCTGCGGGCGAGGTCCTTGACCTCGACCATGGCAGCCGATGGCGACTGGGCGCTCATGCGCTACCTCCGTGGTGGTGAAGGGAACCGGATGCCGGGCGCAGGCCGAGCTCGCCGGCCGCATCGAGCATGTCTGCCAGCCCGGCCTCCAGGGCGGTGCGCCCCTCCGGGGTCATGGTCGCGATCAGGCGCTCGAAGCGCTCGTGGAAGCGGTTCTCCAGCTGTTCGGTGACGCCCGCGCCGGCAGGCGTGGCCACGAGCAGGACACGGCGCCGATCGCCTGGGTCCGCTCGACGCTCGAGGTGGCCCGAGCGCACGAGTCGATCCGCCAGCGAGGAGGTGCTGGCAAGGCTCGCGCCGGTCGCCTCCGCGAGTCGTCCGACCGAGACCGGGCCGGTCTTCGCCACCACGAACAGGGCCCGCAGCTGGTGGCGCGGGAGGTCGATGTCGACGAGGTCCTCGGCCGACGGACCGAGGACGCTGCGCAGCTGGTGCATCAGCTGGCCCAGGCGTCCGACGTCGCTCACGGCTCCGGCTCCGCTCGGGGCGTTGTGCTCAACGTGATGTAGATAATCAGGCATCACCAGATACTCTACACGATGTTGATGATGTTGCAGAGAGCGCCGCGGGCGTGGCTGCCTAGAAGGGCGGCTCAGGTGCGGCGTGTGGGGGCTCCTCGTCAGCGATCAGGCCCGCAGCGGTCTCGCCCCGACGAACCGGCCCGGTCCACCAGAACCAGACGACGACGGTGACGGCCATGGCGCCCAGCATCACGTAGAGCGTGGGCAGCGGGCCGATGGTGCCGGCCAGCCAGCCCGCGGTCAGGGTCGAGACCGAGGAGATGGCCAGGGCCAGCCCGAAGTCGACCGCGAAGACCCGGCCACGCACACGATCGGGCGTGGTGCGCTGGAGGCCGAACGACGACAGCGTCCACTGGGCGCCGCCACCGACATGCCCCACGAAGACGAACACGGCCGCAGCCCAGATGACCGGTGAGAGCGGCAGCAGCGCGTAGCCCACGAGGTAGACCACGAAGGCCAGGCTGATGCCGCGCAGCAGCCGGCTCATGTCGTCCACGGCGAAGGTACGGGCCAGGAAGGGACCCACGAGCGCACCCAGGCCGCGCGCCGCGAAGAGGAGGCCCACGCCAAGCTGGCCTGCGCCCCAGATGTCATCACTGGTGATCGCCAGCATGTGCACGATGCCCGTGGCCACGCCGAAGGTCGGCTTGGTCAGCAGCAGGGAGGCCACGGCGTGGTCCCGGCGGGCGAGCGCGATCGTCACGGTCACGGTGGAGACCAGGCCGCTGAGGCCGCGGGGAGCGTCCTCTGGTGCGCCGGCGTGCTCCTCCCGCATGGAGCGCCGGACCGACCACACCAACGCAGCCGAGACGAAGAAGAGGACCGGATACATGAGAAAGGTGAGCTCGCGGCCGACCGTGGCCGCCACCAGCCCGCCGAGGGCTGCGCCAAAGGCCACCATCGTGCCCCAGGCCGAGCCGATGAGGGCATTGGCCGTCGGCAGGTCCTCTCGATCCACGAGGTTGGGCAGGGAGGCGCTGACGGTGGGCTCGAAGAAGGCCGCTCCGAAGGCCAGCAGGGCCACCACGGCGAAGGCGATCCAGACGGTGTCGGCATCGACCGCGAAGAGCAGCCCGATGCAGATGAAGCCGCGCGCGAGGTTGGCGCCGGCGAGCATGAGGCGCCGGTCGAAGCGGTCCGCCAGCATGCCCGCGATGGGCGTGGCCACGAGGAAGGGGGCCATCTGCAGGACCAGGATGACCGAGGCTGCCGCGGTCGAGTCGGTCGTCTCGAGGACCAGGTCGATGAGCGCGACCGTGGCGAACCAGTCCGCCGCGAAGGCGATGAGCAGGGCCAGGTAGAGGCGTGAGAAGTCGGGGTTGCGACGCAGCAACCCAACGACCGAGTGGATCCGGTGCATTCGCGATCCAGTCTAGGCATCGGCGCGCGCCCGGCACCGGTCGTGGCACACTCGGGTCCGATGAACATCAAGCGACGCGTCCGACGCCTCATCCGACCCAAGCCGCCCAGCGACGCGCCCAACGCCACCGGCCGGGCCCGCAGCGGGGCCGGCGCCCCACCGCCACCGCTGAAGGATGGCTGGACGACGGGCCCGCCCGACTACATCGGGATCGGCGTGCAGAAGGCCGGCACCACCCGTTGGTGGAAGCTCATCGTCAAGCACCCCCAGGTCGTGGGCTGGCAGCTCAAGGAGACGCACCAGCTGAGCCGGTTCGGCTGGCGACCGCTCTTCGACGCGGACCGCGAGACCTACTACCGCTACTTCCCTCGCCCCGAGGGCAAGCTCGTGGGCGAGTGGACGCCGCGCTACATGAACGTGCCGGGCGTCGTCGAACCCATGAAGACGCTCGCGCCGGAGGCCAAGCTGCTGGTGCTGCTACGCGACCCGGTCGAGCGCTACCGCTCGGGTGTGGGCCAGTGGCAGAAGCACAAGGAACGCCGCGGCAAGCGGCTCAACCTGTGGGCCGGCCGCAAGGATGCCTACGCGCGTTCGTTCTACGGCTTCGCGCTGCGACCGTACGTGGAAGCCTTCGGGCTGGAGCGGATGCTCATCCTGCAGTTCGAGCAGTGCCTCCAGGACCCTGCCGGCGAGTACCAGCGCACGCTCGAGTTCCTGGAGCTCCCGGCCTGGGTTCCGCCGCCCGAGGTCCTGGGCAAGGCCTACAACGTCTCGACCAGGCGGCCCTCCCCTGCCGCGCTCGATGAGCCGCCCGACCTGGTCGAGTCGCTCGAGGGCGACGTCCGAGAGCTGCTCACCTTCGCCCCGGACATCGACCTCTCGCTCTGGCCCAACTTCCGCCACCTCGCACGGTAGCCGCGGCGATACGAGAACGACGGCCCGTCCGGTGAGGACGAGCCGTCGCAAGATGCATGTGCTGCCGGCTCGAGGCCGGTCCTGACTACGGGGTGATCTTCACCAGCGCGCCGCCACCGGGACCCATGATGGTGCCCGTGGACACGTACACGGCGCCGTCTTCATCGACGGCCAGGCCACCAAGGGCCATCAGCTGCTCGCCGGTGGCGAGCATCGTCGGGCTCACCGCCGCCCGGAGGAACGCTCATGACCGCACCGATGGGTGGGGTGTCGCCGCCAGCGAACACCGTCATGAGGCCGTCGTGGACCATCTCGGCCACGTAGAGCGTGCCGTCAGGGGCGAAGCCCAGGCCCATGATGTTGGTGAAGCCGGTGGCGTACTGGGTCTGTTCGCCATCAGCCAGACGCCACACCGATGCGCCGCCGACCGGGAACGGACCACCGGTCAGCTCGCCGACGTAGAGCGCACCGTCGGGGCCGACGGTCAGCGACGTGGGCACGGCCTCGCACAGGGATCGGGCACCATGGCGTCAGCCGGCGGCGCCTCGCCATCCGTGGGCGGAAGCTCACCCTCGCCTTCCGGCGGCGGCCCCATGGCCGCGAGGTCTGCGCCTGAGAACTCGTGGACCGTAGGACCGAGCACGCCGAGCAGCGTGACGCTGCCGTCGTCGCCCACGAGCAGCACGTCGTTGGCGCCCGCGTCGGCCACCGCGATGCCGCCCTCGGTGGCCACGATCCCGTAGGGATTGGAGTCGACCGCGCCGCCCAGCTCGGCGTCGGGGTCGTTGGCGCTCTCGAAGGCAGCGACATCCGCCACAGGCTCGACCGAGCCGTCAGGACCTACCTGCATGCAGCCATCCACTGGTAGGCGAGGTCCTCAGGCAGCTCGGCGCGCGAGGCCGGGTCGCGCCCAGGTTCATGATCAGGTAGAGCGAACCATCGGCGCCGATGGCCAAGTCGGAGACCCCGCCAGCCTCGGGACCGGCGGCAGTCGACGGCAGGCCCTCGATGATCCGCTCGAGGCCATCGGCGAGACCCGCAGCGACGGCGCCGGTGGGCCCGAAGCAGCGGGGCCCCTTCGCCTTCACCGAGGCAGGTCGTCACCGCCGACGCCGGCCTCGACCACGTAGACACCGTCGGCGGCGACCTTCACGCCGCGAGGGTTGTTCAAGCCCTCGGCAAGTACCTCGATCTGTGGATCCTGGGCGAGCGCCGGCGCGGCAAGCGCAACGGTCAGGAGTGCGGTGCCGAGCGCGGCGGCATAGCTGCGGGGAATCGTCAACGTGCTCTCCTCGAGCTGAGACGACCGACCCCCCAGGGGATCCTCACCCTCCTCGTTACCGGTCAGCCTGAAGTTATACCGCACGGCTACCCAAAAGTCAGCCCCAGAACGGCGCTCCAGCTCAGCCGCGCCGGGCAGCCCTCCCGGCCTCTGCGAGGACCTCATCGAGCATGGCCGTCGTAAGGCGGCCCGTGAAGGTGTTCTGCTGGCTGGGGTGATAGCAGCCCACGAGCGTGTAGGGGCCCACCTGCGCCTGCGCGCCGTGCCCGAACCTGGGCTTGGGCCTGATCCGGTGGCCGTCGCCCGCGAGCACGCGCACGATGGCATCCCAGGCGTAGCCTCCCAGGACGAGCACCACCCGCAGGCGCGTGAGCAGGCGCAGCTCGCGTACGAGGAAGGGCGTGCAGGCGTCGCGCTCCTCGACCGTGGGCTTGTTGGCTGGCGGTGCACAGCGGTTCACGGCCGCGATGTAGCAGTCGCGCAGTCGAAGGTCGTCCGCGGGACCCAGGGAGCGGGGACGGGTCGAGTAGCCCGCTCGATAGAGCGCCTCGTAGAGGATCTCACCGGAGCCGCCCGGGCTGTCGCCGGTGAACACGCGACCGCTGCGATTAGCACCATGAGCGGCCGGCGCCAGACCCAGCACCAGCAGCCGCGCCCGGGGGTCCCCGAACCCAGGCACCGGGCGGCCCCAATAGACCGAATCGCGGTACCGCGCAACCTTGGTGCGGGCGACGTCCTCACGCCACGCGACGAGGCGTGGGCAGCGGCGACAGGTGGTGATGTCAGCGACGAGATCGCCCAGGCGATCGCCGCTCATCGTGCCCTGGTGTCGTCCGCCCTGGTCAGCCGATAGCCGGTCTCCGCGGCGCGGCGGCGCAGCTCGGCGGCGGCGTTGCTGGCCCCGGTCAGCCCGAGCAGCAGCTCGCGCTCGGCGATGGCGTCCACGAACTCGTCCCACGCCTCGGCCGAGAGATAGGTCTCGTCCTTCCCACTCGTTCCAGCCGGTCGCGGCGCGCACCGCGGGCAGGTCCAGCCAGGCCCTGGGGCAGGCCATCGGCGTCGGCGGCCTTGAGCAGGTCCCCGGGCGGCACGGCCAGCAAGGCCCGCGCAAGCTCGGCCGCTCGCCAGGCCTGGGCGTCACCGGTACCGGACTTGCGGGCGAGGTCACCCACGGCCTCGGCGCCATCCCAGGCATCGAAGGCCTCGACGGTCCGTTCGGGTCGGCCCTCGCAGGCGATCGTGCCGATGGCATCGAAGATGGCCCAGCCGGCAAGGGCCTGAGCGAGCAGACGTGGTCGCACAGCGCGCACCGATGCTGCCAGCTTCGACGTGTCCAAAGCGATGCTAACGGTATCCTCGTCGGTACCGGTCACTGACTCGACCCGCTCGAAGGCGGCGGCCAAGGCGGTGCGTGCGGCATCTGCTCCTGCGCGCGTGGGACCGTCGGCGCCGGTATCGGGCAGGAATGCTTCCTGCGCCACGCGCGTCCGAAGACGGCCCTGACCGCCTCGCGCACGGGCTCGTCACGCATCCGGCGCAAGGCCACGTGGGCGTCGGGCATGCCGGCCAGGCCCTGGCGATGGGCCAGCTCGGCCCAGCCGGCGCCGCCGGCGTCCGAGACCTCCTCGAAGGCCAGGAACACGTGGCAGCCGTAGCCGTCGAGCTCCAGCTCGAGCCCGTTCGCGCGGAGGTCGCGGATCTGGCGCAGGTACGTCGAGCCCGGTGCGATGGTCGGAGAGGATGACGAAGCCGTCGGGGTCGAAGCCCAGGCCCAGCGCCTCGGCCACACCCGGGATGCGCACGTGCGCACGCGGGTAGCGGTTGAGGAAGACGACGAGCGAGCGCTTCTCCGATGGCCCCGCGCGGGCCGCTGCCGGCGTCGTTGGCGTAGGCGAAGACGTCAGGTACGTGGCGCCACCGCCCTCGAGCGCCGTCAGCTGGCGGAAGCCGCCGGCACCGGAGAAGCGCCAGCGCTCGTGCAGCAGCGGGCTGATCTGGCGACGGTGCCGCTCGAGCAGGCCCTGGTCGGGCCGTCTCGTCCCGCTGCGCGCGCCGGAACTCCATGCCGTACTGCTCGCTGTAGCCCTCGAACTGGCCGTGACCGAACATGGGCAGTCCCGGCAGCGTGGCCAGCAGCGTGGCCACGCCAAAGTACTTATCATGGCTACCGAATTGGTCGATGGCAGAGCGCTCGTCGGGGTTGTTCATGAAGTTGACGTAGCGCCCGAGGATGCGCGCGTCGAACGAGACGGTCTCGCGGATGACCTGCTGGTACTCGGCGTTCTTCTCGTCACGAAGCATGTGCATGAAGGCGCTGTTGTAGACGCGGTGCATCCCGAGGGTGCGCACGAAGTAGCCCTCCATGAGCCAGAAGGCCTCCGCCAGCAGGAGCGTGTCGGGCACCTCCTGCGCCACCCGGTCCACGACCTCACGCCAGAACTCCTGAGGCATCAGGCGGCGCAGCTCGTCCGCGGGAATGGCCGCCGCCGAGCGCGAGGGGATACCGGCCTCGTGCCCCGGCTGCGGGTACCACAGGCGCTGGATGTGCCGGCGGGCCAGGACCATGGCCGCATCGAAGCGGATGACGCTGAAGCGGCGTGCGACCTCGAGGATCTGCTCGATGACCGCCTCACGCACCTCGGCCTTGACGTAGTCGAGCTGGGCCGTGTCGTTCCAGGGGAAGCTCGTGCCGTCGTTGCCGTGGTAGATGTAGCGCTCTTCGCCGGTGGCCTTGTCGATACGCTTGAAGACCACGGCCGCATCGGATGAGTCCCAGTAGTGATCCTCGAGCTGGATGACCACGCGGTCGTCGGAGGAGAGGTCGCCGCCGGTGAAGGAGTAGGCCTCGAAGGGCGGATAGGGTGAGGACACGAAGAGGTCTGGCCGCTCCACGACCCACTTGGAGTCGATGCCCATGTGGTTGGGCACCATGTCGGCAGCGAGGCGGATGCCGCGGGCGGCCGCGCGCTCGCGCAGGCTGGCCCAAGCCTCGTCGCCGCCAAGCTCAGCGGCGATGCGGTAGTCGGCGACCGAGTAGGCCGAGGCCATGGCGTCAGGGTTGCCACGCCACTGCTTGATCTTCTGCGAGGCCCGGCTGCGCTCCCACAGGCCGATGAGCCAGAGGCCGCTGAAGCCACGGGCGCGCAGCTCGTCGAGCTCCTCGTCGGGGATCTGGTCGAGCCGGGTGATCTCTCGGCCGTAGTCGCGCGAGAGCTGCGAGAGCCAGACGTAGGTGGACTTGGCCACGAGCACCGAGCTCCGCCATCCAGTCGCGATCCTGGCTGAAGGCCTCCGGTTCCTCGTCGAAGCCGCCGAAGCCGGAGAGCGCAGCGGCATCGGCCTGCCCGCCGCTGCCGCCGGCACCCTGCGCGCGCAGCCAGGCGATGCGGTCGATCTCGTCGAGCACGCCCAGCTGGCGGTCGATATGCAGCAGGTCGGCGTCGTCGAGCCAGCCGGCCCAGTGGATGCGGATCCAGCGGAGCTGTGCCCCCAGCGACTGCGGCGCCGCCTCGATGGGCTCGAGGAGCCGCTGCCACAGCGTGCGAGCCGGGGCCTTGCGGTCGAGGTCCGGGTCGTCGGGTTCGAGGCCAGCGCCGGCCACGCCCTCGAGCAGCTGCTTCTGGGCCGGCTGCGAGAGCGCCGGGTCGGAGGTCAGCTCGCGATAGGCGGCGGCGGCCGGGTTGCGGGCTGCGATGCTGGTGAGCGCCAGCTCCTCGAGCGCGGCCTCGCGTCCGGGCACCTCACCCTTGGCCCGCACCAGCCAGTCTTCGACGGGCACCTCGTCCTGGTACACGGGCAGCGCCGGGAAGGTCGCCTCGTAGGTCAGCAGGCCGCGGTCGACACCCACCTCCCCGACTCGAGCGTCGAGCGCGGCGAGACCCCGGGCCATGGGACCGCCACCGGCCGGATCACCGCGGCGCTCGACCGAGACCGCACGGTGACCCAGCTCGTGGATGAGACCGATGGCGGCGATCTCCGAGGCCACGCGCGCACGGTCAGCGTCCTCCTCCACGAAGCGCTCCGCGAGGGAGAGGGCACGAGCGGGGTCGAAGACGATGGCGTCCCCGTCGCTGGCGAAGAGGCTCTCGTCGAAACCGTAGCGGTCGCGAGCGGGACGGGCGATACGGAAGTCCATGCCCGCCACCTTAGCCGAGGACATGGCCGAGCACGGCCCAGAGCGGGTGAGCTCATCGGAGCCGGCCACGATGCGGGCGCCACCGCTGACCACGACAGCGCCGAAGGCGAACTCGAGTCGTGACGTCGGCCAGCCGGTCGAGGACCTCGATGCTGCGACCGCCGAAGAGCGGCACCGTCTCCAGCTGGGAGCGCTTCTCCTGGGTCGTGAGCGGCATCTGATCTCCTGCAGGCATCTGCGGGTGCCCAAAGGTAACAGGAACGACTCCGGCACTCGCGAGCCGTACTCGCGAGCCACCAAGGCCGGGGTCGCGCCGGTCAGTCGCCCGCGTGGCCCGCGCTGCGGATGGTGAAGCCGACGAGGTTGCCGCGGGCCGGCTCGTAGCGCACGTAGACACCGCCGACCGACGCGCCGAGCGGGCCCTCCCACAGCTGCAGCACGAGCTGGTCGAGCTGCCCGTCGGGACCCTCGGCCACGACCTCGACGGAGCGGTCGGGCTGGTTGGCGACCCAGCCCTCGAGGCCGAGTCGAGCCGCCTCGCGCTGGACGAACCAGCGGAAGCCGACGCCCTGGACGCTGGCCGCGCACGGTCGCCACCAGCCGCTTGCGCTCGGAGCTCATGCAGCGTCCCTGGTGGTGACCGACGGGCGCGGCCAGGTCAGGAGCAGCGTGTCGAGCGTGAGCTCCGGGCTGGCATAGCCCTCGATGGCGAGGGTGAGACGGTCGAGGCGGTCGAGGAAGCGACGCAAGGCCGTGGCGATCGACCCGCCGCCCAAGCTCCTGCAGCTCCTCGAGCTGGTCGAGGTCGCGCACGGCGCGGCCGTCTCCCTGGGCGGCCACGGCCAGGTCACGCCCGAGGTCACGCCAGACGTCGATGACGAGCGTGACCGCGCGGCGGCGTTCGACCGGCTGCAGCTTCTTGGCCGTCGGCGCCACCTCGCCGCGCAGGGCGGCATCGACGGCAGCACCGTCGCTGATGAGGTCGGCGGCGGCGCCCAGGCGCGTGCGCCGGTCGGCCGGCAGGAGCTCCAGCAGGGTGCGGCTGATGCGGGCGCGCGCGATCAGGGCCTCGGGTCGGCTCGCGAGGCGGATGGCCAGACCCGCCCGTCCACCGGCGGCGATGGCCAGCGCGCGGGCCTGTGCCGGCTGGGCATGGCCACCGTCGATGAGCAGCGCGGTGAGCGCGGCGATGGGCGTGGGCGCGAGGCGCAAGCGGGCCGAGCGTGAGAGCACGGTCGGCAGGAGCGGAGCGGCGTCGTCGGCACAGAGGACGAGGCAGGTGGCCGGCCCCGGCTCCTCCAGCGTCTTGAGCAGGGCGTTCTGGGCGTCGAGGTTGAGACGCTGCGCGGCCGTGATGACCGCGATGCGGAAGCGGCCCTCCATGGCCGTCAGGGCCAGCTCGGAGGCAAGCCGCTGCACCTGGCCGATGCGGATCTGCTCGCCGGCACCCTCCGGCTCCACGAGATGGAGGTCGGCGTGGTTGTCGGCGGCGACCTTGCGGCAGGCCGAGCAATCACGGCAGGGACGGGCGCGCGGGCTCGTCGGCCAGGCACAGGAGCCCGGCCGCGAGATCGAGGGCGAGGGTGGTCTTGCCCACGCCGCGTGGACCTACCAGCAGCAGGGCGTGGGGCGGGTGCTCGCTGACCACGGCGCGCCCGATGGCCGAGAGCGCCGCGGTGTGACCGTGGGTCAGGAAGGTGCCGCCGGGCACGGAGGGCTCGGCGGCACGGTCCATGGTCGGAGGCTAGGCCTCCTCGGCGGGCGCCTCGCCTGGCCGGCGCGGCCTTCTTGGTGGTCGTGCGCTTGCGCGTGGTCTTCTTGGGCTTCTCCTCGGCGCGGAGCCTCGGCCGCTGCCTCCTCGGCGGGCGCTCGGCCTTGGCTTGGTGGCTTCGGTCGTGCGCTTGCGCGTGGTCTTCTTGGGCTTCTCCTCGGCCGCGGCGAGGCCTCGGCGCGCGCCTCCTCGGCCGGAGCGGCCTTCTTGGTGGTCGTGCGCTTGCGCGTGGTCTTCTTGGGCTTCTCCTCGGCGTCCGCGGCCGAGGCCTCTCGGCAGGCGCTGCCGCCTCGGCCGGAGCGGCCTTCTTGGTGGTCGTGCGCTTGCGCGTGGTCTTCTTGGGCTTCTCCTCGGCGGGAGCCTCGGCCTTGGCGACTGTGGTCTCGCGCCGGGCCACCTCAGCCCGTCAGCAGCTCCTGGACCTCCGGCGGGACCTCGCTCCAGGGATCGCCACCGGGCGTCTGCTCGATGGGCTCCATCGACTGGGCCGAGGCGCGTGGCGTGCTGGCCGAGCGGCTCCTGCCGCGGCCGGAGCCACGAGCGTAGCTGGAGCCGCCGCTGCCGTAGCGCTCACGGTCGATCGCCGACCGGTACCCACCGCTGCGGCCGCTGCGGCCGGTACGGCCACCACGACCTCCACGACCGCGGCCCTGCTTCTTCTCGGAGAGGAGGTACTCAGGCACCTCCGGCTCGTCCTCGAACTCCTCGTCCTCCGGGAGCTGACCCGGCCGAGGCGGACGGAGGCCGTGTCAGCGGGGACACCGATCTGGCTGTCCCAGACGGAGCCGAAGCCGGAATGCTGCGGCAGGGTCGGGACCTCATCCGGCTGCGCCGATGCGGCGAGGGCGTCGTCGCTCGGGCTGGTCCTCGCTGGTCTGCTCGTCTCCCGACTCCGCGCCACGGCCACCACGGCCTCGACCACGACCACCACGGCGGCGGCGGCGGCGGCGGCCCGTGCCTTCCTCGCCGGCGGCTTCATCGGTGGACTCGGCGGCGACGGCCTCCTCCGGCTCGGCGGGGGCCTCGACGGTCGTCAGCACCGCGCGAGAGCTTCTCGCCGGGCAGGGCCACGAGCGCGGCGGCTGCGGCCGCCTCGGTCACGGCGGCCGGCCGTCTCCACGTTCTCCGGCTCCTCGGCCTCCGTCTTGCGGCCGGTACGACGACGCGGGGTGCGCGCCGAACGCGTGCCTCTGCTCGGTCTTGTCGTCCGCATCGCTGCGACGGCGGCGGCGGGGCTTGACGCCGGATTCCTTGTCCGGGACCTCGGTCATGGAGAGATCGCCCTCCGAGGCGATGCGGCGGCCGCTGCGGGCGCCCTTCTCGACCTTGGCCACGTTGGTGATGTCGATGAACACGTCAGCGACGTCGATGAGGTCGCTGCTGGTGTTGCCGCGGAAGCTGATGACCTCCACGCGCACGCCCTTCTGCTGGACGGCGGTGATGGCCGGAGCGAAGTCGCCGTCGCCGGAGACGACGATGGCGATGTCCAGCTTCTCAGCCATGCGCATCATGTCCACGACGAGCTCGATGTCGAGGTTGGCCTTGACGCGGCCGTCGCCGTACTTGCGGATGTCCTTGCTCACGACCTTGTAGCCGGAGCGTGCCAGGAAGGCGTGGAACTGGCGCTGGTTCTCGTTTTCGGGATCGAGGCCGGTGTAGGCGTACGCGCGCACGAAGTCGCGGTTGGCCGTGGCCGACTTGAGGAGGGTGACATAGTCGATGTCGATCCCGGCGGCCTTGGCCGCATAGAAGATGTTCGCGACGTCAACGAAGACGGCGACGTTCTTGCTCACGCAGGACTCCTGTGTGGTGCGAGCGGCCGATGGCCGTTGCGCGTGGGTGGACACTCGGGGCAAAGGTCGCGCTCGCGGGCGGCGCCCGGCGCGCGGTCGCTGTGATCGTGTCCGGTCGTTGCTGATGTGTCGATCTCCTGGTGACGGCCGGGCCCCACGGGCTTCTGCGGTCTGTCTGATCACGACTTGGTCGTCTCGCGTGGAAGCGGTCGTCTCACCGTGATGGTGGCCGCCCGTCCTCGAGCGCGCCGCACCGGGTGGTCCAGGGACCGCGGAGGGTCGCTGTCGTCACACGCCCGGGGCGCTCAAGGCGTCTTGCATTCGAAACGCCTGCGCCCTATGATACTGCAAGGCGTGCTTGCCGTGAGCGTGTCCCTATTGCGTGGGTGTGCCGAACAGGTCCGAAGCGACGACGTTGCCAGTGCCGTGGGAGCCGATGTCGTGCGGACAGACCATCCACCGGCGCTCGCGCCGGCCCACCACCAGCCCCAGGAGGAACCCAGACCATGAAGAAGATCGCAGCGTTGTTCGCCGCCGTGGTGTTCGCGCTCGCTGTCGTCGCCTGTGACGACGGCGGGGACGCCACCGAGGCCCCGGCTGATTCGCCGGCAGCCGAGGAACCGGCGGAGTAAGCCAGCGGCCGGCACGGGCCGGCCACCAAGGACATCCGTGGACGACCGGGGCCGAACGCGCCTCGGTCGTTCCGATTCAGCCGCCCCTCGGGTCGGACGGGTGGTGCGCGCAGGCACCGCTCCGTGCGGCCCGTCCCGTGGCTGGTGCACGCTCCACGCACGGACTCGTAACCGAGATGGCGCCGCACGGTGACCTTGCGCTGCGCGCGAGGCAGTCTAGAATGTCGCAACGCTTGAGCGGCCTCGGCCGTCGGTAACGCGTGCCTGAGGGGGCAATCGGGGGGACCGGGAGCGAGTGCCACATGTGCACCGACCCGGAGACGCTTGGATGCCAGCTTCGAGGCCACGGCACCGCGGACGTCGTCGTGCGGCGGCGTAGTGCGCGCTGCCGCTCCGGAAACCCGCAGAAGGAGACCCACGAACCATGATGCGAAAGAGCCTCGGCGTGGCGGCCGCGACCGGCCTGCTCGCCACCGCTGTCGCCGCGCCGGCGATGGCGCAGGACAAGGTCATCACCATCCCCGAGGGTGAGCCCATCACGCTCGGCGTGTACCAGGTGCTCTCCGGCGCCAACGCGGTGCTGGGCGAGGACATGGTCTACGGCATCGAGGTCGCGGTCGACGATCGCGGCGGCGAGCTCCTGGGCCATGAGATCGAGCTGAACGTGCAGGACGAGCTCTGCACCGTCGAGGGTGGCGCCCAGGCGGCGCTCGCGCTCACCAGCGACCCGACCGTCGTCGGCATCATCGGTTCGTCCTGCTCCGATGCCACGGTCGGCGGCATCCAGACCATCACCGAGTCAGGCCTGACGGCCATCTCCGGTTCGGCCACCCGCAACATCTTCACCCAGGAGGGACGTGGTCCCGAGTTCGACGGCTTCCTGCGGACCGCGTTCCCCGACGCGTTCCAGGGTCAGCTGGTGGCTGATTTCATCTACAACGAGCTGGGCCTGACCAAGGCCGCGACGATCCACGACGGATCGGCCTACGCCGAAGGGCTCGTCTCCGACTTCACCGGGTTCTTCGAAGAGCTGGGTGGCGAGATCACCCTGGCCGAGGCCGTCTCGGACGGCCAGACCGACATGACCCCGGTCCTGACCAACGTGGCTCAGAGCGAGCCTGAGATCATCTACTTCCCGATCTTCACCGACGAGGGTGGCTTCATCGCCGACCAGGCCGGTAACGTGGCCGGGCTCGAAGACGTCGCCCTCATGGGCTCCGACGGCCTCTTCTCGCTCGACTTCGTTGACGCTGCCGGCCCCAACGTCGAGGGCATGTACATCTCCAGCCCGCCGCAGGACCTGGGTGATACCTACGATCAAATGGTCGAGAAGTACCTCGAGATCAGCGGCCTTGACTCCACCCTGCAGGCCTTCCATGCCCACACCTTCGACGCCACCAACATCATGCTGAACGCGGTCGAGCAGGTCGCCGTCGAGAACGACGACGGCTCCCTGTCCATCGACCTCGGCGAGCTTCGCTCAGCCATCTTCGCGACGACGGATCACCCGGGTGCCACCGGTACCCTGACCTGCGACGAGCTGGGCGACTGCAGCGCACCGCTGATCGTGGTCTACCAGGTCGGCACCGAGCAGATCGAGGATGGCGTGTGGCCGCCCGCGGTCGTCTGGAACCCCGCCGAGTAGGCATCTGCACGGCACAGGTCTGACTGGCCGACGACCATGGTCGAGCCGGGCGTCCTAGCGCCCGGCTCGACCATATCCATCCATCCCGCACGCGAGCCGCACCGGATCCACCGCCCATGCAGACGACCCTGAGACCGCGCCGCAAACCGAGCCGTACCGAGACCGCATTCGAGGCGGCCGTCAGCGCCTTCCTGTGGGCCTTCCGCATCATCCTCGTGCTCATCGTGGTGGTGGGCTCGTTCCTGACCATCGCGTCGGGCAAGTTCACGCTCGACACGTGGGTGGATCTCATCGTGAGCGGCGCGGTACAGGGCGGCATCTACGCTCTCGTGGCCCTTGGCTACACGATGGTCTACGGCATCATGAAGATGATCAACTTCGCCCACGGCGAGATCTTCATGATCGGCATCTTCACCGGCTACTTCACGGCCGAGGTGCTCGATGACATGGGCATCCTCAACGCCGGTCCCCTGGGATCGCTCTTCTCGATCCTGCTGATGGTGCTGCTGGCCGCGACCGTCTCCACCCTCGTGTCCCTGGCCGTCGAGCGAGTGGCCTACCGTCCACTCCGAAACTCGCCACGGCTCGTGCTGCTCATCTCTGCCATCGGCGCGTCCTACTTCCTGCAGTACACCGTCCGCGGCCTGGTGGGACCCGGCATCTTCCGCTACCCCACCATCGACGTCCTCGACGAAGAGGTCGGTATCCCCATCCTCAGCGCTCTGGGCCTGACCTGGATCCAGGTCATCGTCATCGGATCGGCGCTGGCCATGATGGCCGTGCTCTACATCTTCGTGATGCGCTCCAAGATCGGCACGGCCATCCGGGCTGTCTCCGAAGACAGGCAGACCGCGGCACTGATGGGCATCGATGTGAACCGGGCCATCGTCACCACGTTCGCGGTCGGCGCAGCGATGGCCGGCGCGGCCGGCGTGCTCTATGGCCTCTACTGGGGCCAGTTGAACTTCTTCACCGGCTTCATCCCGGGCATCAAGGCCTTCACCGCAGCTGTCCTCGGCGGCATCGGAAACATCCCCGGCGCGATGGTCGGCGGCTTCGTCCTGGGTGAGGCCGAGTCCATCGGCAGTCTGCTGGTCATCGACGGCCTGGGTGTGCCCTCGTCTGGCCAGCTCAAGGACGTGATCGCCTTCACCATCCTCGTGATGGTCTTGATGTTCAGACCGCAGGGGATCATGGGCGAGCGACTCTCGAGGTCGCGAGCATGACCGCCCAGACGGATGCGCCCGCGAACACAGAGAACGACGTGACCATCAGCGAGGGCATCGACTGGAGCCTGAACACCGACAGAAGAGCCTGGAAGCAGGTCGTCATCGCCGGCCTGCTCTTCGCCTTCGCGGCGCTGTACCTGACGCTCGTGGGCCTGGTCAACACCTTCCACGAACGCGACATGATCGAGGATGTCATCACCCTCGGGCAGACCATGCTCCTCGTGACCTTCGCCTTCGCCGGCTACGTCGGTGCGCGGCGGGCCCCGAAGGGCCCGCTCAACGCCGTCATCGGAGCCGCTCTGACCGGTCTGATGTCGGGCGCGGCACTGTCGATCCTGCTCATCGTCGGACCGATGCTGGACCTGCGTGACTTCTTCCCCAACGCATCGCCCGACCTCTACAACCTCATCTCCGGCGCCGAGTTCCTCGATCTCGAGAACACCAGGGCGATGTGGCAGGGCGAGGCCTTCCCCACCAGCTTCTGGTTCCCGGCAGTCGTGGCCATGAGCGTGGGCACCATCGGTGGCCTGCTGACGCTGCTGCCGCGGCACGTTCGCAACCTCATCGTGGCGGTCATCGGTGCGGTCATCGTCATGAGCATGTTCGGGAGCGTCATCCGCTCGCCGATGCTGCAGCAGGAGTTCAGCTCCGGCGCCGCCCGCGAGCTCTTCTCGTCGAGCGGCCTCCGGATGCCAGGCGCGATCATCGTGGCCATCTCGGTCATCCTGATCTACGCCATCTGGGTCGTCTTCCGGCCGGGCAGGCGCTGGCGTGCGCTCCCCCAGGAGACGCGGCGGTCCCCGCTGCTGACGATCCCGGTCGGCGCGGTGCTGCTCATCATCGTGCTGCTTCTGCCGCTCGGCTTCACCGGCTTCATCCCGGCGGTCATCGCGCTCATCGCGCTGTATGCCTTGATGGGCCTGGGCCTCAACATCACGCTGGGCATGGCCGGCCTGCTCGACCTGGGTTTCGTGGCCTTCTTCGCGGTCGGCGCCTATACCACCGCCTTGCTCACGAGCACCGGCGAGCTGGGCATCGCCCAGTGGAACTTCTTCTTTGCCATCCCGTTCGCCATGCTCGTCGCCATGGGCTTCGGCATCCTGCTGGGCCTGCCCATCCTCAACATCCGTGGCGACTACCTGGCCATCGCCACCCTCGGTTTCGGCGAGATCATCGCCATCCTCGCGAGATCGGACCTGCTCAAGGAATACATCGGCGGTCCTCGCGGCATCCTCAACGTGCCCAAGCCGCTGGACTCGCTGGGCATCGACATCCCGCCCGACCACTGGTTGGCCGGACCCAACCAGATCTACTACATATCGTTGCTCTGCATCCTCGTCATCTCGTTCATCGCCATCCGCCTGCGCGACTCCCGACTCGGGCGCGCCTGGATGGCCATCCGCGAGGATGAGGACGTGGCGGAGGCCCTGGGCATCAACCTGGTCCAGACCAAGTCGCTGGCGTACATGCTGGGTGCGGCCTTCGCCGGCCTCGGCGGTGCCATCTTCGTGGCCCTCTACGGCTCCATCATCTCGAGCTCGATCAACCTCAACGTGTCCATCCTCATCGTGACCATCATCACCATCGGCGGCATGGGCAGCATCCCCGGCGTCATCCTCGGGGCCATCGTCATCATCGGCCTGCCTGAGCTGTTCCGCGAGTTCGCCGAGTACCGGTTCCTGTTCTACGGCATCGCTCTCATCCTCGTCATGCAGTGGCGACCAGAGGGCCTCATGCCCTCGCGTGCCAGCCGACAGGAGCGGGCGGCCCACGAGGACGATCAGGGCATGGAGAAGGGCTCCGGCTCGCCACCGCCGGACTCTGGCACCACGGCCGCGGGCGCGAGGGAGGGGGCATAGGCCATGGCACTGCTCGAGACCCGCGCTGCGACCAAGCGATTCGGCGGCCTGACCGCCGTCAACGACCTGACCTTCGATCTCGAAGAAGGCGCGATCGTCAGCGTCATCGGCCCCAATGGCGCCGGCAAGACGACGTTCTTCAACTGTATCGCCGGCTTCTACCAGATCGACGAGGGCACGATCACCCTCGACGGCACGGAGATCCACGACCTGCGACCGGACAAGATCGCTCGACTGGGCCTGTCGCGGACCTATCAGAACATCCGGCTCTTCGGCGGCATGACCGCAGCCGAGAACGTGCTCGTGGGCCAGCACCAACACCTGGAGTCCAGCTGGGCCGCAGCCGTCCTGCGTACGCGCTCGCAGCGCACCGAGGAGCAGGAGGCGCTCGAGGAATCGAGCCGACTGTTGGAGTACGTGGGCCTCAAGGGCGCCGACGACATCCTTGCGAGCAACATGCCCTACGGTGACCAGCGCCGGCTGGAGATCGCCAGAGCCCTGGGTACCAGTCCACGGCTGCTGCTGCTCGACGAGCCGACCGCGGGCATGAACCCCGCGGAGACCCACGAGATGACCGGCCTCATCCGCCGGCTGCGCGATGACCTGGGCATCACCATCCTGCTCATCGAGCACGAGATGCGCGTGGTCATGGGCATCAGCGAGCGCATCACCGTGCTCGACTACGGTGAGCGCATCGCCGAGGGCACCGCGGCAGAGATCCAGGCTGACAAGCGCGTCATCGAGGCCTACCTGGGCAAGGCCGCCTCCGAAGAGGCCTTCGGCGAATACGAGCCCGACACGGACCCCGGCGACCAGGCTGCTGCCGCGGCTCGGACCGGAGCTCACGCACCCACACCTCCGCCGGTGGCTCCCGTCGACGACGAGGCGGAGACCGAGGCCGCCGCGACCGATGCGGCCAAGAAGGACTGACCATGGCCCTGCTCGAGATCCACGACCTCAACACGTACTACGGCAAGATCCATGCTCTGCGTGGCGTCTCGATGACGGTCGACAGTGACGAGATCGTCACGCTCATCGGTGCCAATGGCGCCGGCAAGACCACCACCCTCAACACCATCAGCGGCCTGCTCGTGCCAAGCAGGGCAGCGTCCACTTCGACGGCGAGGATGTGACCCACGTGGCCCCGCACGACATGGTCACGCGTGGCGTGGTGCAGGTCCCTGAGGGCCGGCGATCTTCGCCCAGCTGACGGTGGAGGAGAACCTCACATGGGTGCCTACATCCATCTTCGCCCAGCTGACGGTGGAGGAGAACCTCCACATGGGCGCCTACATCATCGATGACAAGGCGCTCGTGGCCGAGGGCGTGGAGAATGCCTTCGAGATGTTCCCGCGGCTCAAGGAGCGCCGTAGCGCAGGTCGCGGGCACGCTCTCCGGCGGTGAGCAGCAGATGCTGGCCATGGGCCGGGCCCTCATGACCAAGCCGCGCATCCTGCTCCTCGATGAGCCCTCGATGGGACTCGCTCCCAACCTCGTGGAGTACATCTTCGAGACCATCGTCCGCATCCATAGCGAAGGCACGGCCATCCTGCTCGTGGAGCAGAACGCGGCCACGGCCCTGACCGTCGCCGCTCGCGGCTACGTGCTGCAGTCGGGCCAGATCATCATGGCCGACGACGCCGCGGCCCTCGCCGCCAACGAGGACGTTCGCCGCTCCTACCTGGGCGAGATCTAGGCCCGTCTAGCCGCCACCCCCGTGGCCGTGCATGTTGCCGGGGATGCGGTCGGCTATCCAGCGGTGAGGGCGGCGTCGGCTCGGTGGCAGTGGGAGCCTTGGCCCCCTCGCTGAGGAAGCGGCGCAGGAACTGCTTGGTGGCTTCCTGCTGCGGATCATCGAGGACCTGCTCCGGCGGGCCCTCCTCCACGACCACGCCGCCTTCGAGGTAGAGCACGCGGTCCGCGGCTTCACGCGCGAAGGCCATCTCGTGGCTGACCACGATCATCGTCGAACCCTCGTGCGCCAGCTGCTCCATGACCACGATGACCTCGCCGATGAGCTCGGGGTCCAGGGCGCTGGTGGGCTCGTCGAAGAGCAGCACCTCCGGCTCCATGCACAGGGCCCGGGCGATGGCGGCACGTTGCTTCTGGCCGCCGGACATGCGGGCCGGGTACTCGTCGCGCTTGTCCAGCAGCTGGACCTTCTCGAGGTAGCGCTCGGCCGTGGCCACGGCCTCGTCCTTGCCCACACCCTTCACGTGGATGGGCGCCTCGATGAGGTTCTCCAGCACGTTCATGTGCGGGAAGAGGTTGAAGTCCTGGAAGACCATGCCCGTCTGCTGGCGCAGCTGGCGGATGTCGCCGCGCCGGGCGCGACCGAGCTTCTGCAGGGGATCCGCTTCGATGACCAGGCTGCCCATGGCCACCGTGCCCACGGTCGGCTCCTCCAGGAAGTTGAGGCAGCGCAGGAAGGTGGTCTTGCCGGAGCCGGAGCGCCCGATGAGCATGACCGTCTCGTGCTTGCGCACCGTCAGGCTCACGCCGCGGAGCACGTGGTGATCGCCGAAGTACTTCTCGATGTCGGTCGCCTCGAGGACGACGTCGCCAAGGGGAACGCTCATCGGTCACCTCGCGCCATGCGCTTCTCCAGCCGCTCCTGGAAGTAGGAGAAGACCATCGTCAGGACCCAGTAGACCGCGGCCGCCAGGAGCAGCGTCTCGAGCGTGCGGAAGTTGGCGGTGCCGATGGTCTTGGCCCGCCACAGCGTCTCCTGCACACCGATGAAGGCCAGCAGGGCCGAGTCCTTGATCATGGCGATGAACTCGTTGCCGATGGCCGGCGTGACGATGCGTATGGCCTGCGGCAGCACGACCCGGGCCATGATGCGGCGCTCGCTCAGACCGAGGGCCGCGGCCGCCTCGCGCTGGCCTCCGGGCACGGCCTGGATGCCGGCGCGGAAGATCTCGGTCATGTAGGCGCCGTAGTTGAAGGCCAGGGCGAAGATGCCCAGGACCACCCCCGGGATGCGGGCAGCCTCGGGCACCAGCTGCGGCAGGGCCAGGTAGATGAAGAGGATCTGGAAGATCAGGGGTGTGCCGCGCACCGCGGACACGTAGAGGCTGGCGATCGCGTAGATGATCGCGTTCCTCGAGATGCGCCCCATGGCGCCGATGAGAGCGAAGCCTACGGCCAGCACGATCGAGGTCAGCGAGATCATGATCGTGAGCGGCGCGCCCCAGAGGATGTAGGGCCCCTGCTCGAGGATGAAGTCGGGATCGAAGCGGTCGATCGTGAAGAGCCACACGATGAAGCCGCCGACCATCACGATCCAGGTCAGGGCGAACGCGGTGCGGAACCGCATCCGGCGCCGCGAATCGGCTTCGGCGATGGCGGTGACGATGGGGTCGCTGGCGGTCGTCATGCGGGGGGACCCTCGGGATGCCCGCTGGGGTGGCCCGCGCGGGTCACAGGCAACAGACTGGCTGGTTGCGGCAGGGGCGCCCAAGCGCCCCCGCCCAGGGTCGATGTGGAGCGGAGGCTACTCGTCCACGCGCTTGGTCAGGTCCTCGCCGAACCAGGTCATGCTCAGCTCGCTGAGCGTGCCGTCCTCGTGCATCTCACCGATGATGGCGTCCACGGCCTCCACCAGCGAGTCGTTGTCCTCGACGGTGATGTCGAAGGCCGCCGCGAGGGGCTCGTAGAAGACGGGCTCGCCCACAGCCACGATCGGCAGCCCGTCGGCGATGGCCGCCGCCACCGTCGTCGATGACGAGAGCCAGCCCTCGTAGTCCATGCGGCCAAGACCCCACTCCTGCGCGCAATCGCGGTCGGTGGTGCGGGTGACGGCCGTCGCGCCCTCGGGCGGGACCGTATCGGGGGACTCGGTGCCGAAGTCGAGGGTGCCGTTCATCCACTCGAGGTAGGTCGTGGCCTCACCCATGCAGACGGTCTTGCCGGCGAGGTCGTCGAGCGTGGCCACACCGGCATCCGCGTGCGCGGCCATCTGGGCCGGCGTGAAGTAGTAGGGCTGGGTGAAGTCGAGCGCCTCCTGGCGCGCCGAGGTGATGGTCATGGAGCCCACGCTGAAGTCCCAGCGGTCTCCCCACGAGCCGGCCGTGATCAAGGCCCAGTCCGGTGTCTCCAGGGCGAGGTCCACGCCCAGGCGGGTAGCGATCTCACGCCCGACATCGACGTCGAAGCCCACGATCTGGCCGTCGACGAGCTCGGACTGCGGCGGATAGGCCGGGTCCGTTGACATGCGGATGACGCCCGCCTCCTGGATGCGGGCCAGCATGTCCGGCTCCTCATCCTGGGCCACGGCAGGCGCGACCACCGTCAGCGCCAGCACCGCTGCGGCCGAGACGACGAGCGCCCGGTTGGTGCGATTTCCCATTCTCAGTCCCTCCTCTGTGCTTGGGTCGCACCGTTGTACCACGAAGAGGCAAGGCCGGGCCGCCCATCCAGCTCCCAGGCAGGCGCCGCGACCTGAATGGAACGCCGCCGCAACCACCCTGCATGACACTGCCGATAGACTTGCAGCATGGACGCAGAGAGCTGGTTGACGAGCGAGCTGGCTTCCTTCGGCTGCGCGGCCTGCGGGCAGGCCTACGGGCAGGGACACATCCGCCTCATCGCCCAGCGAGAGGAGCTCTTCTTCGTCGACCTGTCGTGTGATCACTGCGGCTCGCAAGCCGTGGCCATCGTGACCATCCAGATCGACGGCGATCGAGCCACCCTGGAAGGTGGGGAGCTCGTGCGCGTCGACGCGTCGGACCCCGACGCGGCCCCGGATGGACCGCCCGTCAGCGCTGATGACGTGCTCGATGTCCACGACCTGCTCGACGACTTCCACGGCGATATCCATCAGCTCATCGCCCGCTTCGAAGGTGAGGCGCGTTGACCGAGTCCCCGCGTTTCGCCCACGCCAGCGAGGCTGAGCTGGCCCGCATCCTCGATTACTACAAGGTCGCTCTGGGAGTACGAGCCTCGCACCTTCCCCATCCGCTGGAACGTGGAGGGTATGGTGGTCGAGTCGTTCGCGCCGGACTTCTACCTCTCGGAGCTGGACCTGTACGTGGAGCTGACCACGCTCAAGCAGAGCCTCGTGCGCAAGAAGAACCGCAAGCTGCGGCATCTGCGTGAGCTCTACCCCATGATCAGGATCAAGCTGTTCTACGCACGCGACTTCAAGGCCCTGATGCTCAAGTACGGTCGCCTCGACGCGGCCGACTCGCTCATCGGCATCGAGGGCCAACCGCCGGCCAAGAAGCTGGTCGTGAGCGGCGTCCCGGGTGGGGCGCCGACGAGGCCGCGCAATCATTGACCGCTGAAGCCGTCATCCACCACTGATCGCCACTGAAGTAAGGAGCGGAGCGCATGCCCGCATCAGCATTGGAGCAGGACGTGGCCGAGGTCCTCATCGACGAGGCCAGGCTACAGGCCAAGGTGGCCGAGCTGGGCGCGGCCATCTCGGCTGACTACGCCGACCGTCAGGTCACGCTCGTGAGCGTGCTCAAGGGGGCGCTGCCGTTCATGGCCGACCTCATGCGGGCCATGACCATCCCGGTGCGCATCGACCTCATGGAGGTCAGCTCCTACGGCAGCGGCACGGAGTCCACCGGGCGCGTGCGCATCCTCAAGGACCTCTCCTCCTCCATCGAGGGCAAGGACGTGCTCATCGTCGAGGACATCATCGACACTGGCCTCACCCTCAACTACCTGACCCAGTACCTGGGCGGCAAGCAGCCGGCCAGCCTGGGCATCTGCACCCTCCTCGACAAGCCCGCCCGGCGTCTGGTGGAGATCGACCTTGACTATCGCGGCTTCGAGATCCCCGACCGCTTCGTCATCGGCTACGGCCTCGACTACGACGAGATCTACCGCAACCTGCCCTACATCGGGGTCCTGAAGCCGGAGGTCTACGGCGGGGCGTGAGGCGCGGTCTGGGGCGGGGCCGGTCGCTCATCGCGTTCGGGGCCACGCTCGCCATCATCTCCATGCCCCTGAGCTGGCAGAAGGCCGGTGGGATCGTCCTGCCGGTCAGCACCGACTGGGGCTTCTCCGGCGCGGGCGTGGCCATGTTCATCGCGGCCGTGCTGATGCTGGCCCTGATCCTGCTGCCCTTCACGACCGAGACGCGCGAGGTCGCGCTCGACCGGCCGGTGGTGTACCTGGGCTTGCTGGCGGTGGCCATCGGCGGCCTGACCATCGCGGTCATCGAGCTCGTCGGCGGCGAAGCCAGGTACAGCCTGACGCCCTTGGATGCACCTGGGCTGTGGCTCGCCATCGTGGCCATGGCCATCACCACCTGGGGCGTGCTGGAGCTCTTCGCCGAGAAGCCGGCGGCGCCGTAGCCGCTGGTCGAGGTCTATACTCCCACCCAGTATCCCGACGGGAGCAGGAGGAACGGTGGGCGAGAGCTCGAGCAGCAGCAAGCGCAGGCGTGCCGCGGCGACCGCACCGCGACCCTATGGCGGATCGCGTGAGCAGGTGCTCCGCCGGCTCGCGCGCATGGAGGGCCAGGTCCGCGGCGTGGCGCGCATGATCGAGCGCGACGAGGATTGCGTGGACGTGCTGCAGCAGACCGCGGCACTGCGAGCGGCGGTCGATTCGGTGACCATGCTGCTGATGGAGGACCACGTCCAGGGCTGCGTGACCTCTGCCCTCGAGAGCGGAGACGCAGGGGCCGTGACGGATGAGGTCATGGACGTCGTTCGACGTGGCATGGGCCGCCCGGCGCGCAGCAGGTCGCAGCAGCCCGGACGGCTGAAGGCGGCGGTCCTCGCTGAGCTTATCCACCATCAGGGTGCGGTTATCCACAGTGGTGTCCGGACGCACCGCGAATCGTGGATAACCCGGTTGACGCTCTGTCCTGCCTGCGGACACTGCCCTTCCTGCACCACGCGGTGCCCTACGTGGTGTCGTGCAGTGGCGGAGTACGGTAACGCCGCCCGTGACGATGTACGGAGAGATCCGTACGCGACGACCGTCCGGGTGTCGGAAGACTGAAACGCCAACGGGTGCGAGGAACGTTCCAGCGCCGGGAGCGGCTTTGGCCCGGGTCACGTGTTCGCGACGACGACCGCGAACCGGCCATGAGGAGGGTCGCTTCCGGCGCATCTTCTTGGTCTGGGCCGCGACTGCCCGCGACGGTGACGGCGCACCCGACAGCTCCGAGGGGGACTCACAGCCGTGACCGAACCTGCGACCGATGCGCGACGGGAGCTGCCCACCGATCCCTTCATCCTGGAGCCCATGGGCGAGGTCTTCGAGGCCGCTCTGGAGGAAGGCCTGTCGGAGCTGGGGCTGCTCGAGACCGCGGCCGCCTCGCCGGGAGCGCGTCGGAGCTACGAGGCCCACGCGCGGCTGCTGCGAGACTGGAACACGGCCATCAACCTGACCGCCATCCGCGACCCCGAGATGACCGCGCGTCGCCACACCTGTGACGCACTCAGTGCCGTGCCCTACCTGCTGGAGCTGGTGCGGCCGGGCATGCGCCTGCTCGACATCGGCAGCGGGGGTGGCTATCCCGGGCTACCGCTCGCGGCGGCCCTGCCCTTGGCGCGGGTGGACCTGCTCGACTCGGTGCAGAAGAAGGCCCGCTTCCTGGGCGTGGCCGGAGCGGCCGTGTCCGCGGTCCTCGCCGACGACCCGGAGCGAGACCTTCCGGCGCCGCGGATCGAGGCCGTGGGCGAGCGCGCCGAAGACGTGGCCGAGGAGGAGGACGGCCGCGAAGCGTGGGACATCGTGACCACGCGAGCGGTGGGGTCCCTCGCAGAGGTCCTGGAGCTGAGCCTGCCCCTGGCGCGGGTGGGCGGCACGATCGTGGCCTGGAGGCGCGAGGAAGAGGGCGGAGGCCTGCGCACGGAGCTGCAGCGTGCCGGATCCATCATCCGCGCGGCCGGTGGCGGTCGGCCACGAGTCCTGACCGTGACGGCGACCGCCCTCCAGGATCACCGGCTGGTGATCGTGGCCAAGGAGCGGCCGACACCGATCGCCTACCCCCGTCCGGCACACGTGCGCCGCAAGCGCAAGCGCTGAGCTGTCCGGTGCGGCTCGTGCCGCGTGCGGGCCTCGCCGGCCGCCGGGCCCTGTTACCCTCGCGCCGATGCTCGTCGCGGTCCTCTCAGACATCCATGCCAACGGCCCTGCCCTCGAAGCGGCCCTGCAGGCCGTAGGTGCCCACGATCAGCTTTGGGTCCTCGGCGACATCGTCGGCTACGGCCCGCATCCGGATGAGGTCGTGGAGCGGCTGCGCGACGTCGGCGCCGTGGCCGTGCAGGGCAATCACGATGCCGCCGTGCTCGGGCGCATCCCCACGGGCACCTTCAACGACCTGGCCCGAGCCGCCGTCGAGTGGACCGCCCAGACCATGAAGCGCGCGAACCTGGACTGGCTGGCACAGCAGCCCGAGACGCGCGTGGAGGGCGACTTCACTCTCGTCCATGGAAGCCCTCGTGATCCCCTCTGGGAGTACCTCTTCTCGGTCCCCGCCGCGCGCATCAACCTGGCCGCCTTCGAAACACCCTACTGCCTGGTTGGGCACACCCACCACCAGCTGACCTTCCGCGACGACCTGGGCCGAGTGGAAGCGCTGCCGGCCAGTGACGGCGACACGCTCACGCTCGATGCGCGTCGCTCCATCCTCAACCCGGGCTCGGTGGGCCAGCCACGCGACGGCGATC